>CAWDQK010000110.1:0-69294 GCA_963804395.1 uncultured Verrucomicrobiae bacterium
GGGGCCGGCGCCCCCGGCTACAAGTCCATCAGCTGCCACCGCGAGCAAGCCCGCTCCTACGGCAATCCAATCCGCCCTACGACGCCTTGCGGATCGCCCGGATCGACACGATCTGGTCGGGATTCACGATGAGCAAAAACGGCCCCTCGTCCGGGAAAATCACCAGATCCCGGGTGTTCGGATGCATCATCGCGTGGTCGGGATGTGGCAGCAGGTAGGTGTCGCCGCTCGAGAGCGTGATCTCGACTGGAAAAACCACCGGTTTCCCCAAGATCCTCTCCAACGACGCGCGCATGCCTCCCTAGTTGCGCCGCAATTCTTCCAAAGCAAGTTGTTTTTCTCCGCTCGCCACCCGCACCGCGTTGCATCATCCCGACCTCCGCCTTCTGACCTCGGCCTTCTGACCTCGGCTCTCTTCCTCCTCGCTTCTCGATTCTCGCTGCTTCCACCATGACTCCGCTCGAAGAACTCCGCCATTCCTGTTCGCACGTGCTGGCCACCGCGATGCTCCGCGTCTTTCCGGAGACGCAGCTCGACATCGGTCCGCCGACGGAAACCGGCTTTTACTACGACGTGGATCTCGAGCACAAGCTGACCGCCGAAGACCTCGTGAAAATTGAGGCGGAGATGAAGAAGGTCATCGACGAGAACCAGGCGTTCACCCGCACCGAGGTCCCGCGGACCGAGGCCGTCGAGATCATCAAGCGCATCGGCCAGGAACGCTACAAGCTCGGCCGCCTGTCGGACATCCCCGAGGGCGAGGCGATTTCGTTCTACCGGAACGGTGAGTTCACCGACCTCTGCGCCGGCACCCACGTCCGCTACACGAAACAGATCAAGGCGTTCAAGCTGCTCTCCATCGCCGGCGCCTACCACCGGGGCGACGAGCACAACAAGCAGCTCCAGCGCATCTACGGCACCGCGTTTCCCACCAAGGACGAACTGGCGGCCTACCTTACCCAGATCGAACAGGCCAAGCTCCGCGACCACCGCAAGCTCGGCAAGGATCTCAAGCTCTTCGTGATCGACGACACGGTCGGCCAGGGCCTGATCCTCTGGACGCCCGCCGGCTCCGTCATCCGCCAGGAACTGCAAACGTTTATCTCGGCGGAGCTGCGGAAACAGGGTTACCAGCAGGTGTTCACGCCGCACATCGGCCGCCTCGAACTCTACAAGACCAGCGGCCATTTCCCCTATTACAAGGACGCGCAGTTTCCCCCGCTCGTCGACCAGGAGGCGTGGGCCAAGGTTGCCCAGGAGAACTGCTCCTGCGCCGAGCTTACCCACCGGATCGAGGCGGTCTCCGCGCGCTTCGCCGCCCAGCTCAACGAGCGCGTCGGCCGCGAAGTCATCTCCGCCAGCCGCGTGCTCCCGGATGACAAGCTGCTCGAAGGCTTCCTGCTCAAGCCGATGAACTGCCCGCACCACATCCAGATTTATGACGCGCAGCCGCACTCCTACCGCGACCTGCCGGTCCGCCTCGCCGAGTTCGGCACCGTCTACCGCTTGGAGCAGTCGGGCGAACTCAGCGGCATGACCCGCGTCCGCGGCTTCACCCAGGACGACGCCCATCTGTTCTGCACCGACGAGCAGGTGCCGCAGGAGATTCTCGGCTGCCTCACGCTGGTGAAGATCGTTCTCGCGACGCTGGGCATGACCGACTACCGCGTCCGCGTGGGCCTGCGCGATCCCGACACCGCCAAGTACGTCGGCGATCCGGCCAATTGGGACAAGGCCGAGGCCGCCTGCCGCGAGGCCGCGAAGACGCTCGACGTCTCCTTCACGGAGGAGCCGGGCGAGGCGGCGTTCTACGGCCCGAAGATCGACTTCGTCGTCCGCGACGTGATCGGCCGCGAGTGGCAGCTCGGCACCGTGCAGGTCGACTACAATCTGCCCGAGCGATTCGATCTCGAATACATCGGCGCCGACAACCAGCCGCACCGGCCGGTGATGATTCACCGCGCCCCGTTCGGCTCGATGGAGCGCTTCATCGGCGTGCTGATCGAGCATTTCGCCGGCGACTTTCCGGCCTGGCTCGCGCCCGAGCAGGTGCGCGTGCTGCCGATCAGCGACAAGGTCATCGATTACGCCCGCGAGATCACCGGCCGGCTCAAGAGCGAAGGTTTCCGCGCGACCATTGACGAGCATTCCGACAAACTCGGCGCGAAGATCCGCCGCACCGAGGTGGAAAAGGTGCCCTACGCGCTCGTGGTTGGCGGCAAGGAGGCCGAAACGAAAACGGTGTCCGTCCGCTCGCGGACCCGCGGCGACGACGGCGTGCAGCCGTTCGACGCCTGGCTCGAAAAGCTCCGCACCGAGGTCGCCACCCGCGCCCTGCCGGCGAAGAAGGAAGCCGCGGGCGGCAAACAGTAGGCGGTGGGTGTGGGAGCCTGCTTGCCCGCGCCGCGGCGGCGGGGCTTGCAGGCGAATATGTCCTCCGGTGGCCATGAGCGCCAGCGGGTGGTTCTGGCTCGGTCGATTGCCTTCCTCTCCTGCGAGCAGGCATTCCACGGCGTCCGCTCCGTCGAGGATCTCCTGCGAGCAGGCTCCTACACTCCAAGCCCGAGAAACTGCCAGCGATTGAGACTTTCCCGACAGCCCGCGTGGTGTTACGGTCGCGGTCATCATGCTGCCCTGCGAGATCCCGCTGCGACGCAATCTCTGGCTGGTGCGCGTTCTGGCGTTCGTCCTCGGCGAAGCCTTTCTCGGCTTCCTGGCGATCGTCGCCGTCGCGTTAACCATCTTTCCGATGCTGTTCGCGGTTTCCCCGGGAACGGTGATCCTTCTCGGAGTCGTACAGTGGCTGATCCTCGGCCTGTTCGCGGGCGAGTATGCCCTGGCGCTGGCCTGGAGCGGCGACCGCCACGCCTTTTTGCGCGACGGCTGGCGGTGGCTGGACCTGGCCACGGTGGTGGTGCCGCTGGCGACCATTCTGCCGAGCGTTTCCAGTTTGCTCCGCTCATCGATGATTCTCCGGCTGGTCCGCCTGGTCCGGATCATTTCCTTCAGCGTGCGCGCCAGCGGCATGATCGTCCGGCGGGAAGCGCGCCGCGTGGCCGAGGCTACCATCGTCAAGCCCACCCGCGTCACCCGTCTGCATCGCCGGGAGTCCGCCGAGATCGCGTGGCCGGAGTTCTGGACCCTGATGCCGACCGCGGATGAATCATGGTACCATATTGAGCATCCAACCGCGGAGGACCTGGGAAAGATCGCCGCCGCCGCCGGAATCTCCGCTGAGGCTCTGCAGAGCCATCTCTCCGGCACCGGTTATCCCCATGTCGAAACCGTGGGCTCGTACGCCGGATTCTTTGCCTGGGTGCCGGACCTGGGTCCCGGCGGGGAAGTCACCCGCTGCGGCCTGTTCTTCCTGCTCGGCGAGAAACAACTGCTGTCCATCTCGCAACACCCCATAAACCTCCTTAGGGCGTGGCGCGCCACGCCCACGCCCGCGGCGCTCGAGGCCCAGCCGTTTGCCGAGCGCGTCGCCCGCCTTTTCTTCGCTGCGGCATTGCGGCAGAACGAACGCCTGGTCGGACATTGCACGACCGAGCTGCGCGGACTGGAGGAGGTGCCGGTGCGGGACAGCGGCACCGAGTTCTTCGAGCGCACCTTCCGCCTGAAAAAGGAACTGTCGGCGGCGCAAGCGGATCTCTGGCGGCTGAAAGGCCTGCTGACCGAGCTGACCGAGAAACCCGGCTGCCTTCCCGGCGTGGCACCCGGAGCTGCCGCGGAGTTTCACCGGCTGACCGATGACGCGACGTTTCTGCATGAGGCCATTGTCAACCTTCGCGAGGAGGTGCTCTCGCTGATCGACCTCCATATCAACATTGTTTCCTTCGACATGAACCGCATCATGCGCCTGCTCGCCGTCATCAGCTCCCTCGGGCTCATTCCCAGCGTCGTCGGCGGGCTGCTCGGGATGAACGTGGCGGGCAATCCCTGGTCGGTGACCCTGCCCCAGGTGGCCTTCGGCATCTGCCTCGGCATGGTGCTCGGATTGTATTTCTTCTTCGTCAAGGGCTGGCTGCGCTGACCGGCGCGGACCGGGTCCTCGTCCGCTCAACTTCCCAAAATCCCATCCCCACCCCACCATGACCCTTCGTCCCCGCAAGAAAAGCGCCCCCGACATCTATCTCTACGGCATGATCGTCCTGTCAACGATTCACCGCCTCGCCGCGGATTATCCGGAGGCCGACGGCTACGGCGAAATTGAGGAGACGCACGTCGTGCCCGGCGGCGAGACCGGCAACTCCGCGCTCATCCTGGCCCGCCTCGGCCACCGGGTGAAGGTTGGCGGTCCATTCCTCGGCACACAGACGCGGACCGGCGTTCTGGCCTTTCTCCGCCAACATGGGATCGACTGTTCGGGCCTGCACTACGACGCCGGCTTTGACGGTGTCCGCGATCTGGTCCTCGTCGGCGGGAAGACGAGGACCGTCTTCGGCCGCTTCGCCGCCTACTTTCGCGGCCCAAAGCGCTGGTCGCCTCCCGACGAATCCGCCATCGCCGCCGCCAAGATTGTCGGCCTTGATCCCTTTTTCGGAGATGAGTCGGAGCGCGTCGCCGCGTGTTGCACCGAGATCGGCCGGCGCTACGTGACAATCGACTGCCCGCCGGACAGCCGGCTGCACCGGGGAGCCGCCGCCACGGTCGTTTCAAGCGAATACCTCCGTTCCCATTTTCCGGGGGCGGACGCGAAGGAACTGCTCCGTCGCTACACCGGGGAATCGCGGGGCCTCGTCATCTTCACCTCCGGCAGCCGGGAAATCATCTTTGCCCGCGAGACCGGCGCCATCGGCGTTGTGCAGCCCAACCAGGTCTCCGTGAAGAGCACGCTGGGCGCCGGCGACTGCTTCCGCGCCGGGGTCATCCACGGCGTGCTGCAGGAGATGGACGACCGGCGCGTCGTCCAGTTCGCCGCCGCCACGGCGGCCGCGGTCTGCCGCCGCCTCCCCTTCGCGCTCGACCCGCCGGGCCTGGAGGAAATCACCGCCCTCGCCGCCGACCGGTGAATTCAGAGGTCGCTTGTGGCGGGTAGATCATGCCTTTGCAGCTGCGTGCGGATCTGGAGCGCTGCGCCAGCCTTCGCTGAAGCTTCGGCTTGGCAGGCCGGCGGCGCCGCGGCGGACGCGTCGATGCGATGAAATCAGGGACGGGGCTCCGGAGGCAATTCAGCCAGCAATCGCCGGATGAAGGCCGCCGCATTGTCGTCCTGTTCCGGCTCGGCGGCGAGGATGAGACTCGTGCGGCGGGCGAGCTCCGTGTCACCGACACGATGGGCGGCAAGCGCCAGCGCGGCACGGATCTCACGGGTGTGGTGGACGCGGTCTTGGCGCTCGATGACCGTCCGCAGCGCGTCAATTGTCCCAGGCCCGGCATGGGAATCCAATGCCATGGTCCAGGCAAGCGTGTCGTTGGCCGCGAGACTGTTGGGATTCACGGCCAGGACCGTCTCGCAGCAGGCCCGGATTTCCCCGGCTTCGGCATCCAGTCGCGAGTCGGATTTGATTTGCGGCACCGCCCTGTCAAAAATCAAGCGGGCCTCCTCCTCGTAAACACGACTGTTGGTGCATCCTTCCTGCACGAGCGTTCTGAGCATCGCCAGTGCGGGTTCAGTACGTTTCTCGCGGATGCAAGCCGAGGCCAGAAGCGGGCGCAGGGCGCCCGTCCTGATGCCCTTTTTGAGCAGGTGATCGAGAACCTCGGCGCCGTGTTTCGCTCCTCCGCCCACAATCTGACTCAGGAGGAACAGCTCGCGCATCTCGACGGCATGCAGGTCGGTCTGCTGGATCGGCGGCGCGCATTCGGCCGGGGCGAGCCCGATTTCGAGTACCCGCGGGCCATCGGAGCCGCCGTGATAGCGACTCAAGACCTCCATCCACGCGGGCCAATCCCAACCGAAGATCTCATTGAACTTCGCTTCCTCAGCCACGTGGCTTTCGCCGACGTAGTAGAGCCATTTGTAGAGTTTATCACGCAGCGGGGGATTCCGACTGGTCATCAGATACCGCACCGCGACGCTGCATTGCGCATCGAGCTTCAGGATCGACTGGGTCTGCCGGTATTCCGGCGAGCGATAGGTGACGACGAAGAGGCGCCCCCATGGGATCGGATTGCGCCAGGAGAACTGCAGCTCGCGGTGGTTGCGCAGGCCGAAACCCACCGTGTCCTTTCCCACCTCGGCATAGGCGGAGAAAATCGCCATGCCGCGCCCAAACCACAGCGGGGCAGGCAGATTGTGGGAGCGGCAGAAATAGCCACCCCCCAGGGCGGCATAAAACCCGAGATCGGCGTCATCGAGCAAAACCAGCTGACCCAAAAGTGGAATCTCGCGGACGATTTCCAGCCAGGTGATGTTTTGGTCGAGAGTCCACTCTACCGATCGCGCCGTCCATTCCTCCTTCCGGTCGAGATCCTCAAGCTTGTTCCAGTCCGACCCGCGGCTCGGGAAGATAAAGACGATCGGCTGCGTGGGAACGGTCGGCAGGCCAGCGAGTTTGTCCAGGGCCGCTTTGAGCTTCTCCAGATGCAAAAGAACCTCCCTGGCCTCGGTGGAAGCATGATCGGTGTAGATGACGAAATGCGGTGAGACCGTCTTGCTCCAACGTTCGAATTCCATGCTCTCCGCCGTCACAATGAAGGCGGGGAGTTTGACGACGCCTTCGTCGTCCTGGGCTGGTGGAGCCGCCTGTCCGGACGCAGCGCCCAGATTGGGCGGGAGGCAACTCAACAGGCCGACTGCAGACAGCAACCCGAGGAACGCATTGGGTTTGAGGCGGAGCAATCGCACGGGTCCAGTTTCTGGGGGTTGTGGTGATGGAGTCAATCCGAGCGGGCCGGCATGGTTCTTTGGGGCATCCAGCTGGACGAAATCCAACTTCTCCGCCCCCGATTCACCGGTGCCTTGGTCGATGGAGCGTAAGAGCCGGCAATATTCTGTTGGCGAGACCTTTGGCAATCTTCTGCGGAATCTCCGCATGAGCTGGATTCCAATCCTCCGGCTTTGGCTCCACGGTCAACTCGATGGGAGCGTGGTGTGAACGTCCGATCTCCTGCAAGCGGGACACCTTGATCTCGCCGATCATTTCGAGCAGGCGTTCGGGTGGGCGCTGCACATGCTGGCGAAACAGGTCCCAGTGATCTTCCAACGAGATCACCGCCAGCCGGCTTACGGACGTGCCTGTGCCGCTGAAAAGACTGGGGGCCAGCCGTTCGCCGTCCCATTTGTCCGAGCAGATCGCCCGAACGATGTCTTCGCTCGGGTCAACGGGCATCAGTCAGTCGTCAGTTTGTGGATCAGTTCGGGCAGATGGTCCCACCCGGCCGAACCTTCTTCCTCAGTGGCGGCCACGTAGTAGTCGATGCCGTCGGGTTTGAATTCGATCTGACGGGCCGCACCCTGCGCATCTTCCCAACACAGTTCCAAGCCGCCCTGGTCCGTCAGGAAAACGCTGGGCACGACGCCCGATGGGAACGCAGCCCCGGCCACAAATCGCGTCAGCGCGTCAACCGCCCGGGCCGATACAGGGGCACTCTGACGTTCACTCCGCGGCTGGTTATAATGGTTCCGGAAGAGATGGGTCCGGCCCCAGCCGCGGGCACCGAGCTTGGCCAACAGCGCCTGTTCAGATTCGAGATTGTCCATCGCGACGCGATATACGTTGGGAATAGGTTCAGACTAGCTGTCGGTTCATTGTCGGCGATCATCGGCGGATTTGCCCGTTTGAGCGCCCGTTGGATTCATTCCACGGGAGGAACGACTGGACCACGCATCCGTAACGCGGTGCTTCAGCCTGCACTCGAAGCGTTCTGAGCGCGGGCCAAAGCGACGCGCTACGCTGGCTGCCAGCTGGTCTGAGGCTGCACCTTGCTAAACTATGCGAGCGTCTGACCCACCACGCGAATCGGCTCATTCCGGGACCGGACTTTGCCCCGCCCCCGGCAGTTCCACGGTGAACACCGCGCCGCCGGCCGGCTGGTTGGCCACCGCGACGCGCCCGCCGTGGGCCTCCACCAGCGCCTTTACGACGCTGAGCCCCAGGCCGAGTCCGCGCTGCGAGCGGCTGTGATCTCCACGGTAGAGTCGTTGCCAGATCTTCTCCCCATCCTCCGCGGCAATTCCGGGCCCGGTGTCGCGCACTGTGAGGCAAATCCGGCCCTCGCGGTTCTCCGCCCCAAGCGAAACCTTTCCACCCGCCGGGGTGTATTTGACGGCATTGTTCGACCAGATTGGCCATCACCTGGCAGATTCGGGTTGGATCGGCCGGCACTGTCAGGTTTTCGACCGGAGCAACCTCGATCGCGATTGATTTCTCCTCGGCAACCATGACGTAGAGATCGGCGACCTCGCGCAGCAGGGCGCCGACCTCGACCGGCTCGCGCTCCAGTTTGAGCACGCCGCTTTCCGCCGCGGAGATGTCCAGCAGCGTCTCGAGCAGCCGCTTGATCCGGTCGGTCTCCTCGATGCAATCGGCCAGCGCCTCCCGGGATCCGGCCGGATTGTCCGCCTGCTGCAGCGCCATCTCCGCCCCGGCCCGGAGCCGGGTGAGCGGCGTGCGCAGGTCGTGGGCGACATTGTCCAGCGCCTCGCGCATCGCGCGCAACAGATTGCCATTTCTCTCCAGCAGCGTGTTGAACTGCCGCACCAGTTCGCCGACCTCGTCGTCGCGCTTCGTTCCTTCCACGCGCGCCGAAAGATCGCCCGTGGCCACGATCCGGTGCGCAGTGGCCGCCACGGCGCGCACGGGCCGGATGGCGCGCCAGGCGAACCAGGCACCCGCACCGGCGGTCAGGATCACCGCCATCGGTCCGGCGATCCACATCGTCCGGCGGAGCGGCTGCAACAGGACCGCCTGGTTGTCTGTGCTACGGGCAACCTGCAGCAATTCGCCGCCCGGCAGCGCGCGCGAGACCACCGTCAGATCGCGCTGCTCATCGCGTGGCACCCGCATGCTCTGCACCCGCCTTGGCTGCCACGAGCCCCAGCCGTCCGGCACGAGCACCTGGGTGTCGCCCTCGATCCAATTCTGCGGCACCTTCGTAAAGGTCACCTCGCCCCCCGGTCCCACAATGTGCACGAACAGCGACCGGACGTGCGGCTCCTGGCTTTCGCTTTCGAGCAGCGCGCGCATTCCCGCGATGCCGCGGGCTTCGAACGCGGCCGCATACTCGGCGGCCCGCACCTCGAGTCGCCGCGCGTTCCTGCGCATCCAGCGCGCGCGCCAGCAGGAAATAGACCGCCGCCAGCACCGCCGCCACCGCCACGCCGAACAGCACCGCGTGCCACAGGCCGAGGTGCAGCGCCAGCGAGGATCCCGGCCGGAAATCTTCAGGCTTTGAGGACATAGCCAACTCCCCGGACCGTCTCGATCCGGCGATGGTCCGGATCAACCTTCGCCCGCAAACGGTGGACCAGCACGTCGACCACGTTGGTCTGCGGATCAAAACTGTAGTCCCAGACGTGTTCCAGGATCATCGTCTTCGTCACCGGCCGGCCAACGTGGCGCAGCAAGAAGGTGAGCAGCGTGAACTCCTTCGGCTGCAATTCCACCAACTGGCCCGCCGACCGGACCTCGCGCGTTGCAAGGTCGAGCTCGAGATCGCCCGCCGCCAGTCGGGTCGCCTCGGGGGCGCGCGTGGCGCGGCGGATCAGCGCCTGCACCCGCGCCAGCAGTTCAGAGAACGCAAACGGCTTCGTCAGATAATCGTCGCCGCCCGCCTCGAGGCCGCTGATCCGGTCGCCGACGCTGCTCCGGGCACTGAGAAAAAGGACCGGCAGGGCGTTGCGGGAGGCGCGGATCCGCCGCACCAGGCTCAAGCCATCGAGGCGCGGCAGCATGACGTCGACGACCGCGGCGTCGTACGGAGTCGTCGCGACGAGACCGAGCGCCTCGTCGCCGTCGCGGGCGACATCGACGGCAAAACCGTGCTGCCGCAGGCCGCCGGCCACGAAGGAGGCGATCTTGGGGTCGTCTTCCACCACGAGTATGCGCACATCCATCATCTAGGTGATCCTCAGCGCGGCGTCCATGCTGCAATCAGATGGCGGCGGGCCGCTTCTCGATCGAATTTTGGCCCGGCGACCGGCTCCTCGGCAGGCTCGGGGCCTTGACCCATTCGACTCCGCTCAGGGTCATACTGAGCCTGTCGAAACGGCGCCGGCCCTACATCCTGTTCGGTATTGGTCAAAGTTATCCTTACGGCAGTGCTCGACTGCATGAATCCGGCCAAAAGTCGGACTGAGGCGCCCGCTTCACTAAAATTAAACCGCGCGCCCCCCATGGAGCGCGCGGGTTGCCCAACCAGGCACAAATTCCATGTCAGGACGACGGCTTGCTGTCCGTCTCATCCACCACCAGAAGATGGGTTCCACCGCGGCTCCACAGCTTCAGCAGGGTCTTGCGACTCTCGCCGTGCTGGGTGAGCCGCACCGCGTCGTCCGCGTTGCGGACCGGATGCCGGTTGATCTCCAGGATCACATCACCGGGCGCGAGGCCGGCCTCGGCCGATGCCGACGACGGGTCGACTCCGGTCACCAGCGCCCCCTGAAGCCGGGGCGGAATTTCAAATTCGTTGCGCGCCCCTGGATCCAGGTCGGCCACCTCGACGCCATTGAGGACGTCGTTGTCACCGGCCGAGGCCGCGGACGCCTTTTGCCGTTCTCCGGCCACCTCGGTGACCTTCACCGTGACCGAATCGGCCTTGCCGTCGCGGAGGATGTCAATCCTGGCCTCATGCCCCGGTTCCGTTGCCGCGACCGCAAACTTCAGGGACCGGCCGTCTTTGACGGGCTTGCCGTCGTATTGGAGGATGACGTCATTGCTCTTCAATCCCGCCTTGGCCGCCGGGCTGTCCGGCATCACATCGGTCACGATCGCGCCGGCGCTGGACTTCAAATTGAACTGGTCCGCGAGGTCAGCATTGAGATTTTGGATACTGACCCCGAGGTAGCCCCGCACCACCTTGCCGGTGCTCACGAGGCTGTTGACGACGTGCCGGGCCAGGTTGGCCGGGATGGCGAAGCCGATGCCCTGAAAACCGCCGCTGCGGCTCAGGATCGCAGTGTTGAGGCCGATCAGGCGCCCCTGCATGTTGACGAGCGCGCCGCCCGAGTTTCCCGGGTTGATGGCCGCGTCGGTCTGGATGAAGTCCTCATAGTCGATTCCCAGGTCGCCGGACCGTCCGGTGGCGCTGACGATGCCGCTCGTGACGGTTTGCCCGATGCCGAAGGGATTTCCGATCGCCAGCACCCGGTCGCCGACCAGGACGTCGTCACTGTTGGCGAAGGTCAGCGCGGGCAGGTCCGATGCGTTGACCTTGATCACCGCGATGTCGCTCTTCTTGTCGGTGCCGATCACCTTCGCGGTCAGCTCGCGCCCGTCGGGCAAGGTGACCCTGACCTTGTCCGCATCGTCCACCACATGGTTGTTGGTGAGAATATAGCCGTCGGCGCTCACGATGACGCCCGAGCCCAAGCCAACCTGCGGCGGCTGGCGCACGATCCGGCGCTGCCCGAAGGGCGTGCCGAAAAACGGCCCGAAGAACTGGCGGAAATTGGGATCGTCCAGCGGCGAGGCGCCTTCCACCGACATCTCCTTGGCCCGTTCGCGGGTGACGACCTTCACCACGCTGGGCACCACGCGTTTGACGATCGGGTTGAGCGAAAGAGTGAAGTCCGTGGCGCGCGGCAGCGGCGCCGCGTCGACCTTGATGTTCACCGACGGCTTGGCGGCCTCGTCATGCTTCGCCTCGGCCACCACCCACGTGGCGCCTCCGGTCAGCAGGGCAAGCCCGACCAGCAGCAGACGCCGGTGTGGTCCAAAAGAAAATCGATTTGTATTCATAGTTTAGATTCGTGGCTCAAGTGGGCTGGATTGATCGTGGAATGGTCAGACAGTAACCCACACGGCTGACCGGCTCCTTGCCGGAACCTTACAGTTTTGTAATCCGCGGCCCCGGCGGCTTTGTAACGCAATACGTGACAAACGGCGGGGAGCGCCGCCGGACCATCTTGCCGGGTGCCGCGCGTGGGTCTGGACGGACATGTAACGCATTACGTGACAAACCGGCAAGGGCGCGGGCAACCGGGACGCACTGGCGAAAGGGCCGGAGGCGCGGATTGCGAATCGGCGCAGCCAGTTCCCCGTCAGGATCATCTCAGAGCGGTTCAACCGGAATTGCAGCCGGGCACACGACCGTCGCTGCGAGCGGGCCACGCCCGTCGAATTCCTCAGCTACTTGATGAGTCTGCGCTGGGCCAGCCAACGGTACATCGCGGCCGATTCCCGGGTCCCCAGGCTTCTGACCACGACGCGGCCGAACAACGTCGAAGTTTGAACCAGGCGTATAAAGGCCATGCCGGTGACCCCCGACTTGAGCCCGATGCTGAACTCGTGCACCTGTCCAGTTGTGACGACCAGGCGAACAAAGAACCTCTGGCGGTATTGATCGTGGCTCGGCCGGTAGTCCGCGATGTCATGCATCGATTCGGCGAAGAGAGCCTTGCTGGCGCTCGAGTCGAGATCCGCCACTTCCAGGCGATTCCTGCCGGATTCATCTCCATACACTTCAATGCCTGAGATCATCTCCGGAGTAAGGCGGTGCAACTCCTCCGTCCGTCGTTCCCCTTCCCGAGATTGCATGGAAACGAGGAAGCAACCCACCGCGGCGATCCCAAACCCAACAAGAATGAAGAGGTTCTTCAGTGTTTTGTTCATGTCTAGTGCGGGAGACTATTGATGCGTTGGACTTCGTCATCTATGGCGCGCGCCGTCGCCTCTTGACTCTGCTGATAGGCCTGCCGGCCCGCGGTATCGGTGCACGCGATTCCGGTCTGCACCGGCGGGCCAACGTGGCGAAGCTCGATCTCCCGGTACGTCTTCACCTCCCGGAGGCGGGCAAGCAGATCATCGAAGTTGTTGTATTCAATCACGAGCTTGCTGCTCGTCCACCGGGAAGCGCCCGGACTGCCGGGATGTTTGGATTCATGGCGCTGCCACAGCATGACCGCTCCGCAAATGATCAGGATCCCGATGATTGTTTTCATATCAGCGTCTGGGTCGGTGAATGTCTTCGATGCCTGGGGTTACAAACCGGTTCGAAGCGTTATCGGCATCCGCGAACGCTACCGACCTGCGGTGCCGGGAGGAGGCGCGACGGGTGCACCCCTGGCCTCCGTAGCTTCAGCGGAGGACGCAGCAGCCGGCGTGCCGCTGACCGGCATTCGCAGCGGCGGCTTGTTCGGCGGGTCTTTCTGAACTGAATATCCAAATGGCTCTCCATCGGAAAGAAAGACGGCGCCGTCTCGCCTCGAAACGCTCAGTTTGATCGTTTTCTTCTCGTGACTCGATTTCAGCAATACTATCGCGCCATCCGAGCTCCATCGTCCTGCGTCTTCGAACCCCGGACGTACTTCATTTTTGTCCGGTTTATTGATCACGCCATCGAGCCGGTAGGTTCCATCCGCGCGCAGGCTGAGATCGTAGTCGCATGGCATGATGTAGAGTGCCGGAGACGTGTAGTGCCCGATCAACGACGCCGGCAGAGAGTGGACACACCCTGTCAGAACGATCAGCGCCGATACGACTAATATTCTGTGATGCATTCAATGCCGAACTTGTGTTTTTGCCGCGGGTTGCGGCATATCAGAATGGGGAACCGACAGTAGGACGGCGGGTTAGAAAAAATCAGGTCGGCGGATTCGCCGGGCTAAGCCCCGGAAGCGGAAATGCCGTGGGCTGTTGGGATATCAAAACCTGCATCTTCGGGCGCATCCGGAAGTTGGAGAAAAACGGCTTGGAAATCGAACAGGGCAGAAAAATCGTCAAGAAATCTTCGCAAACTGTAATCGCCACCGCCGGCGGTTGTCCATGCCAAACCCTTCCCGCGTCTTCCATGAAATCGAAAGCCGATGTTGTGACCATGGTTCGGGAAAAGGTCCGGCTGGCCGGTCCGGGAGCCGGCACGCCGAGCCCGCTGGATGGGTGAGTGCGATCGTCTCGTCGCGCAACGCGGGCCGCACCGCGTCTCGCCTGATGGCCGCTCGCTCACGCTCGCAGCTACCCCGCCATCCGCTCGCTGGCGCTCGCCGCAACGGATCAGCTGTCCGGCAGGGTCAGGTTCGCGACGGTTTTCTCGTGACTGTTCTCGCCGCCGCCGGAGCCGCTGGCCTCCCGCACGTGTCGCAGGACCACCAGCCGGTTCCCTGCCTCGCGGAACCGAAACTCCTCCGTCTCTGAAGACTCGAAACTGATCACCAGCAGGGCTCTTCCCCTGAGTCGCGTCCGGTTCTCCGCCGCCACCGGAACACCATCGGCTCCGACCCAGAGCCGGGCCGTGATTTCGATCTCCTTGACGTATTTGCGGCTCCGTTCGTTCAGGTGCGGCGTCAGCTTGAACGTCAGGATCCTGACCGGCTGGCCCTCCCAGGCGCCGGCCTTCTCCTCCAACAGTTGCGCCCCTTCCAGCTTGCGCAGCAACTCCGGGGCGGCGTTGAGATAGCCGTTCAGGCGGGTGGCGGAAAGCTCATCCATCGCCCGCTGAATCGGCGCCCGCTTTTCGGGATCCCGACCCTGGGCCGCATGCTCGTCGTTGACCGCCTGGATGATGGCCTCGCTCCAGAAGATCCGCATTCCGTCGGAACCGTCCTCGACGACCACCGTCGCTTTCCCCTCCTCGCCCGCCTGCTTGTCCGCCACGCCCTCGGTCCGCGCAATCTGATAGTCGACCCGCGCCTTGATCACCTCGCGGCCGCCAAGGCGGGTCAGGGCTGATCTCAATTCCGACTGGGAATCGGCACGAACGCAGGAAACCGACAGCAAAAGGATGAGCACCGTGCGCATGGCGAGTCCATTGACCGCCAGGCCGGCCGCGGGATCCATCCGGGTGCCGCCGCCGCAGAGAAATCGTCCGGCCTCCATCCGCGCCACGACCACCTCAGTTGACCTCCGGCATCCCCTGCATCAACACGGTCAGGCACATCAGGTTGGTCAACAGATGGACGACCGTGCTCGCGCGCTCGAGGTCGCCCGGCTGTTCCGCCTCCGTGCCCAGACGGCGCTGGATCTCCTTGAGCTCCCGTTCCAGCACCGGGGCATCGGAGTTGGCGCGCAACGCCATTTCGCGCAACGCCTGCCGCCGGACAGGGAACGGAGCCCGGCTTTCGCGGGCGTAGATGGTCAATGCTGATTCGAGCTCGTCGATCGAGCGGTCGTTCTCGCGTGGGGTCATGGGTAATCGCCAGTGGGATCATTGGGCACTTTGGCCGTTGCTCAATCTGATTCTGCGCCCGGGCCCTACTTTCTTGACCCCGTCGCCCCCGGGGGGTGGCTTCTGACCGCCCGTCATTGCGAGGGCAACCCGGCCTCCAGGGGCCCGGCGAAGGGGGAAGACCGACTGCTTGACATCCATCAGGCGGGGTCGCCCCGCCCGCTTGCGCCGGGCTCGCGATGACCAGGAAACTTCTTAGAGTCGTCCCCGGTGAGACCAGTCACTTCGGCGCCGGGCTGCCCGCGGATTCGAGGCTGCGGCGCTGGGCCTCAAGGCGGAGTTGGAATTGCTTTGCCAGGGCCGGCTGGCCGCCCCGGCGGCAGGCCCCGGCCATCCCGTCCAGGCAGGCCTGAATCCAGGTCACCTGGCCCACCGAGCGGAAGCCATCCAACGCCGCGTCGTAGCGTTGCACCGCCTCCTGCCAGCGGTCCGGCGCACCGGCCAGACCCGCCGCAAGATACCAGCTCTGGGCCACCTCGCGGATTGCCTCACGATCCTCGCCCAGTTGCGCGTACGCTGGCAACGGCCCCTGGAGCAGCCGCGCGGCCGCCGCCGCATCGCCCTGCGCCAGACGAATCCGCGCCTCGAGATTCCGCAGCGCGATCTGCCACCGGCGCTGTTCGTCCGCGGGCAGGCGGGCGACCGCGTCGCGCACGTCGCCCAGGGCGCGTTCCGCCGCGCCCAGATCGGCCGGCCTGGATTCCAGCGCCCATGCCAGGATCGAATGATTGAGCAGCACCTGCGAGCGCCATTGTTCATCCGATGGCGCACGGCCCGCGACTTTCGCGGTCTCCTGATAGGCGGCCCAGATTTCCCGGGTCTGCCGCAGCCATTCCTCCTGGTCCGCGCGATTTCCCGTCTCCCGCAACAGGCTGAAGATCGCCGTGCGGCACCGGATGATGCCGGCAACGTCATCCAGCGCATGCCATTGGTTCAGCACCTCGCGGTAGAGCTCCATCGCCCGCGCCGGATTTCCCGCCCAGGTCTGGTCCGCCGCCTTCTCTTCAAAGGAGCGCGTCAGAACGGCCTGCTCCGAACGGAGGACCGGGCCGGGATTCGTTGTGCCGCCCGCGGCCGCCGCCAGCAGGCCGCAGCCGGCGCCCAGGAGGGTCAGAAAGCGCATGGTGTTCATGGCAGAGATTTCGCCGCACCGGCGGCGGCGGAAGCGGATGGCAGCGACGGCGGCACCAGCATGATCGGGGTCTCCTCGGCCAGATGACTGCTAAGCGGCCAGATTCGCTTGGCGGAATCGACGACATCGTGGATGTCCTTCACGTCGCCCTGCGCCCCGTGAATGGTGTCAACGAGATCCGGCGAGGCCTGCTTCATCGTGTCGCGGAGGAGCGAGGTCGTCTGTTCAATGTTGCGCAGGCTGTTGTTGAGCTGCTCCAGCAGTTTCGGAACATCCTGATGAACGTCCGCCATGCTGTCCTTGAAACTGCGCACCGCAGTCTTCAGGTCGCCCTCGGGGTTGTTGAGATAGGTCAGCAGCTGGTTGGTGACGCCAGTGGTCTCCTGGAGGTTCTTCTGCAGACCCTGCACGGTGGTCTGGACGTCCGCCATGAGGTGCGGGATCATCTCATCCATCTGTTTGGTGACGGAATTGAGGTTGTGGATCAGGCCATCGGGGGAATTGAACAGCACGAGCATCGCGTGCACGTCCTCCGTCACCGACCCGATCTGTTTGATCAGCGACTGGGCCATTTCGATGACACTCTCGGCGCGCCGGAACGCGAACTCGTCGCCCGGCTCCGCCTCCGGCCCTGGATGGGGGCTCGTCAGGATGACAATCACGCCCTGCCCGATGAATCCCTCCGTGTCGAGCATCGCGACCGAATCCTTGTGCAGCAGGTGACTGTACTTGGTGAAGATCTCCAGGTCGAGGCGGACGCGCCCGATTCCCTCCAGTTCCACCTTGTCCACCTTGCCGATGCGGAATCCGCTGAGCTTGACCGCCATGTTGTCCTGCAAGCCCGCGGACGTGTTGGTGTGGCACACGAACCGGGTCTTCGGCGTGAAGACGTTCTGCCGCCAGGCGACCGCGGCGATCAGGAGAAGCAGGATCAAGAGGGCGGCGTAGAAGGCCGGCCAGATCTTCTTCTCAAAACGGAGCAAGGGAAATTCGGAGACTGGAGGTGTCGGCATGTTCGTTGGCGTTGGAAACGGGATGGGCCGTCGCGGCTCCCCGCAGGAGTGATCCCGGCCAGCGGACCGCCAGCAGTTCGGGATCGAACTCCAGGTAGAGGCTGATGCGCCCGGCCTGTTGCTGGTGAAACCGGCGGGTCAGCGCCAGCAGGGACTCTCGCTGGCGCGCGGGAAGATTTCCGGTGAGATTCTCGTAGATGCACAGGTCCGGGTGGCGGAGCATCAACCGGAGGAACGCGGCGAGGCGCCGGTGATACAGGCTGACGTAGTCGGGCAATTGATACATCCACTCGTCCACCGGATCGCACGCCCCCTGGCAGAAGCGCACCGCCTCCTGTAATTCCGCATCCAGGTCCTCCGGGTGGCGCACGGGCAGGTACTCGCGCGGCAGCAGGATGTTGTTCCACACCCGGAGCCCGGTCAGCAGCCCGCCGTCCTGCGGGATGATCCCGATCTTCGCCAACGCCCGCAGGCGGTCGTCGCGCGCGAGGGTGCGGAGATCCCGTCCGAACAGGGTAATGCCCCCCTGGCCGGGCACCTGCAGGCCGGCCAGGCAGTTCAGGACTTCCCCCGTCTGTTCGGCCGTCTCCACGAGGATCAGACACTCCGCCCCCGGCTGGATGACGGCGTCGCCCAGCTGGAAACCCGTGCCCGCGAACTCGTGGAATCTGATCATCGGTCAGTTGAACACCATCAGGAGCGTGTTGGCGATGATCACAAAGAAGGTCCCCTGCGTGATCGTCGCGATCACCGCCTTGGGCGTCTCGGTGGCCGCGGCGGGAACCCGCAGCCCGTGATAACAGGCGATCGCCGCGATTCCCAGTCCGGTCACGGCTCCCTTCATCGGCGGATACAACAGGTCGGAGAAATTCAGGCCGCCCGCGATGACGTCGAAGAACTGCTCAAACGACGTCCGGCTCAGCAGGACTGAGAGCGTCAGGCCGCCGATGGAACAGCCGATGAAAAAGAAGAAGCTCAGCAACATGGTTCCAATGGCCACGCCGAAGACCCGCGGCGCGATCACGTAGCTCTCCGGGTCGATGCCCATTAGGTACAGGGACCGGATCTCGCCGCGCTGCTTCATCCCCGCGATCTCCGAGGTGATCGCCGCCCCGGAACGCGACAGCACGATGACCCCGCAAATCAGCGGGCTCAACTCCATGACCACCGTCTGGATCAACAGTCGCGTCGAGGCATCGCCGGCCAGCTGGATCTTGTCCAGCACCAGCACAAACAGGTAACCGGCCAGCATCGAGATGGTCAGGACCTCGACCAGGGGCTGCACCGCGGTGAAATAGATCTGCTTGGCCAGCACCTCCCGGACCGCCCGCCGCCGTAGATTGAAGGCGTAGGCCAGGGCCGAATAGAAGACGATCAACCCGCCTCCCGTCGTTCGCAACGGCTGCCGCACGGGATGCGCGAGACTGGAAAGTGGCTGGAGTAGTCTCATCAGGAGGGCCCCGAGGCGGGGAACCCGCCGCAAAGTATGCCTGCTTCATAGCGGCTCGGAAGGCACAAGCCAAATTCAAAATCGGCCGGCGCAGCGGGCGCGCCCAATTGTCGCAGGAAAAGGCGGAGTGCCCGCCGCCTGTAGCCGGGGGCGCCTGTCCTGAGCCGGCTTGCGGTGTCGCAGACCCTGAGCCTGTCGAATGGGAGCCTGTCGAACCAGTCGAATGCGCCGACCCCGGCTCGGTCGTTCGAAATCCCGGGCCGGCCTCAACGCGGCCGGCTACAGCGGACAGTCTACTGTAGCCGGGGGCGCCGACCCCGGCTCGGTCGTTCGAAATCCCGGGCCGGCCTCAACGCGGCCGGCTACAAGGGCTCGGTTGGAGGTGACGGCGGACCGCCCCCAGCAACCAGCGCGCCCAGCGCCAGGCCGGCGGCAAAACCGGTGGCGTGGGCCACGACATCCGTGTGCAGTCCGCCCGCACCAAACAACGCCAGGAGCGTCGCCCCGGCGGCGAGCGGCACCAACAACGCGCGCCAGTGGCGGCCAGCATCGCCGGTCCGGAGCGTCCGGACCGCCCGCCCGGTCAACAGGCCCAGCCCGCCAAACACCGCGGTTGACGCGCCGATCGACTGATATGAACCGGGGTAATACAATGCTGCCGCGGCAACATTCCCGATGACCGCTGCTCCGGTGAGCAGCAGCCAGCCCCGCCCGCGGCCGATCGTCGAAAGCACCGCGGAGAAGACGAAGAATCCGCTGATCACGTTGGCCAGCAGATGCCCCAGATCGGCGTGGAGGAACAGCGCCGTGACCGGCCGCCACCATTCGCCATGATCAAAAAGCGCCCCGCTGTCCAACGCCCCCGCCGCTTCCCAGGAACCGGCCGACGCGGTCTGGAAAAGATACGCCGTCAGAACCGCCAGCGCCCACCCCAGCGGCGTCAACGGCCCGGCCCGCCGGACTGGAAGGCCGTCCGGCGCCGGCGGCGGCGGCCACGCGGCACTCTCCCGGTCGAAACACGCGAGTTGTTCCTGCGCGAACGCGGACACGTCCGGCTCCACCAGCAACCGGTAGCCCGCATCCGCCGGCACCAGCCAGTAGGAATGCCCCATCGCCAGGACGACCAGCCCATGCTCAAAACCCTCAGCGGAAGTCCGGTAGACCCCCGCTTCGACGAGCTCACCGGGCGGCTGGTTGCCGGCTGTTCCCGCCGGCACGTCTGGCAGGGACATCGACTACCAGCCCGTGAGCGCACGGATCGGACCGAGGAGATCCAGCGCGATCTGTTCATGCTGGAACGCCACCGGGTGCGCATTCGTGGGAGTGCCCGGGTAATAATGCACTGGCGCCGACGCAATGTGTCCGTCACCGGCCGCCCGCCGGCGCGCGGCGATGGTATCGATAATCCGGTTCAGCTGGTCGCGCTTGGCGCGGTCGAGCGTGCCCGGCGTTTCACCGTACAGCGAGAGTTCACCCAGAATCAGCGCCGCCTGGGGATGCGCCGCCCGAACCTGGCCCACAAAATCGTCATAGGCCCTCGTGTAGATCGCCTCGGCGGGCAGGTCTTGGTTGAAGTCATTTTGCCCGAGACAGATCACGATCGCATCCGGTGAATAGTCGGCCGGATTCCACGGTGGGGCCGGATCGTCGGGCAGGGTCCGCTGAAAGAACTGCGGGGCATTGGCCACGTCGGTCTTGCCCTCCCAGTCCCGCATCACGCCCCGGCCACCGTAACTCACGAGGTGGACCTGCGCGCCGAGCCAGCGTCCAAGCAGCATGCCAAAGGAGCGCCCGGCATTGGCAGATCGCGGTGTGGGCACGTCTTCCGCTGGAAACCGCTCGATGCACTCGCCACAGGTAACCGAGTCGCCGATGAACATGAGCTTGCGGCCCGGCCACGGCGGAGGCGGAAGCAATTCGCCTCCGGACGGCAGCTCCAATCCCTCGAAGGTCGCCACCCCCTGCCATGATTCCGTGCGGCGCACCAGCTCGACGAGCCAGCCCTGGGCCGGTGCCTTGCCGGTCGGCAACGCGATCCGGTTTTCACCCTGATTTAGATGGATGACCACGGGGTCCCAGCCATTGCACGCCAGATTGAAATAGCAGTTCGCCGAACTGGCGCTCAGTCGCAGAATGGGCGCCGGTCCACGATAAACAAACCGCACCGTGATGCCGGGAAAACCCATGCGGGCACCGTCAGCGGTCAGGGCAACGCGGCCCATGTAGGCGATTCGCGGATCGCGCGCGTCAACGGTTGTTGTGCTGGCCATGGTCAGGTTGGGGTTGGGCTCGCCCGCGGTGATCGGAGGCGCGACCGCGGCGCAAAGCATGACGAACGCAAACAGGCGCATGACACCGCCGATGAATAGCCAGCGCGGCCCGCATGGCAATCCCGGTCGTGGGACCGCTTCTTCGCGGATTTGTCTCGCGGTTCCGTGCTCAAAAAACCCGCTCATGATGGCATGGGGCTTTGCGACTGGAGGGCGCTGCGCCGTCAGCGCCCTCGTGAAGGACATTCCACCGGCCCGGTGTTATGGATTCTATGTCGCTTCCAAAATGAGCCTCTCACCCGGAAGCGACCCCAGGTGAAACCGCTTGCCCTCAACCGGTCCAATCGCGTCGGGGGCAACGCGGTCCGCCTACTTTCTTTTTGCCGCTTCCCCCTATCCGATGTAGTCTAATCCAAATCCGCCTCATCCTCCCATGAATATTCGCACGTTTCGCCCCTGCCTCCTCGTCCTGTCCGCCCTGACCCTGGTCGGCGCGCTCTCCGCGCAAGCTCCCAAAGTCGAAACCCCCGCCCCCAGCCCGGCCTGCACCCTGAAACAACGGGTCGGATTCACCGACATCGAGATCAACTACTCCCGGCCCGGTGTGAAGGGCCGCACGATCTTTGGCGGCCTGGAGGCGTATGACAAAGTCTGGCGGACGGGCGCCAATGCCGCGACCAAGATCACCTTCAGCACCCCCTTAAAAATCGAGGGCATCGAGGTTCCTGCGGGCACGTACGGACTGTTCACCATTCCCGGCCGGGAACAGTGGACGGTCATTATCAACAAGACCGCCGACCAGTGGGGCGCGTACAAATACGACCCGGCCGCCGACCTCCTGCGCGTCAAGGTCACGCCGGTGAAGCTCGCCGGGACCGTCGAGACGTTCACGATCGACGTGAATGACATTCGCGACGAATCCGCCATGCTCAATCTCATCTGGGAGAAGACCCGCGTGCCCGTGAAACTCGAGGTTGCCGTGACCGCGAAAGTCGTCGCCCAGATCGATGCCGCGATGGCAGCGGACGGCAAGAAACCCTATGCCCAGGCCGCGATGTTCTATATCGACCACAACCTCGACCCGAAGAAGGCCGCGGGCTGGATGACCGCCGCGATCGCCGAACAGCCCGACGCCTTCTGGCTGTTCTACCACCAGGCGCGGCTCCTCGCCAAATTGGGCGACAAGCCCGGCGCGCTCGCCTCGGCCAGGAAGTCGATCGAGCTGGTCTCCAAATCCACCGGTCCGGAAAAAGACGAATACACCCGTCTGAATGAGACGCTGATCGCCAGCCTGAATCAATGATGCCCGCCCAAAGGTTGTTGACCAGACTCGGGCACCAGAAGACCAGCGCCAGCTTTGTAGCCGGCCGCGTTGAGGCCGGCTGCCGGGGTCGACGCCCCCGGCTACAGGGCAAGCCTTGGTCAGAGGGATTTGGCGCAATTGTAGCCGGCCGCGTTGAGGCCGGCTGCCGGGGTTGACGCCCCCGGCTACAGGGCAAGCCTTGGTCAGAGGGATTTGGCGCAATTGTAGCCGGCCGCGTTGAGGCCGGCCCTGTTTTCGCCGAGGCTTCAGCGAAGGCCGGCGGTCCGTCCTCCAGACTGCTCCGCGGCCTCCTCGGCGGCGCGCTGGCGTTCCTGGGCCTTGCATCGGCCCTCGCGGGGCAGGAAGCCGGCTCCGCTGCCGCGATCACAGCGGAGCTGCGCAGTTTCCGCGAACTGGGCAGCGTGCTGTACATCGCCGCACATCCCGACGATGAGAACACGCAGCTAATCGCCTACCTCGCCCGCGGCCGCCACTATCGCACGGGCTACCTGTCGCTAACGCGCGGCGATGGCGGACAGAATGTGCTCGGGCCGGAGCTTGGCGAGCAGCTGGGTTTGATCCGGACCGAGGAGCTGCTGGCCGCCCGTGGGGTCAACAGCGGACGGCAGTTCTTCTCGCGGGCCATCGATTTTGGGTATTCCAAGGACTACCGCGAAACCCTCCGGTTCTGGGACCAACAGCAGGTGCTGGCCGACATTGTGCGGGTCATCCGTTCCTTCCGCCCGGACGTCCTCATCACCCGGTTTCCAACCCAGCCCGGCAACACGCACGGCCATCACACGGCGTCGGCCGTGCTGGCGCTGGAAGCATTCAAGCTCGCCGGCGATCCGAAGGCTTTTCCCGAGCAACTCGACCGGCTCACTCCCTGGCAGCCAAAGCGCATTCTGTGGAACGCCTTTCTTGGCCGCGGCGTCGCCCTCCCCGCCGACGCCGACACGTTCCAGATCGACGCCGGTGGCAATGATCCGCTGACCGGCGAATCCTTTGCCTCCATCGCCGCCCGGAGCCGGTCCATGCACAAGACCCAGGGGTTCGACAACTTCACCGGACCGGCCGCCGGACCACGGCCGGAGTCGTTCCGCCTCCTCGCCGGCGAACCGGCGGGCAAGGACCTCCTGGACGGCGTCAACACTTCGTGGGGACGCTTCCCCGGCGGGGCCGAGATCGGCCGCCTGACCGACGAAATCATTGCGCAGTTCAATCCGCAAAATCCGGCGGCCAGCGTCGCCGCCCTGCTCGCCCTGCGCAGCCGGCTGGCGGCCCTCGCCTCGGATCCGGTGGTCGACGAACAGCGCGGGCAACTGGACCATATCCTCCAAGCCTGCCTCGGCCTCTCCGTCGAAACGGTGGTGTCACAGGCGGAAGTGGTGCCCGGTGAAACCATGAGCCTCCATCACAACGCAACGGTGAAGTCCGATCTTCCAGTCCGCTGGATGGGTGTTCGCTACCCGGGCGCAAAGCAAATGTCCGGCGAAGCGCTGACGCTGCGTCCCGGCAAGACCGCGACGCGGGTGGCGATGCAGGTGCTGCCTGCGGGCACGCCGCTGAGCCAGCCGTACTGGCTGCGCGCAGACGGCTCGCCGGGAGTGTTTCGCGTGGATGATGCCGCACTCATCGGTCGCCCGGAGAATCCTCCGGTCTTCCCGATCGAAGAGATCTTCGAGGTCGGCGGTCAGACCCTGGTGGTTCCCGACGAGCCGGTGCAGCTGTTGAACAGCGCGACCCGCGCCGGGGCAATCCGCCACCTGGAGGTGGTCGCTCCGGTTGCACTGAAGTTTGCGACCCCCGTCCGGCTGTTTGCCCCGGGCGCCGCCCGTCGAGTGGATATTGACGTCACGGCGTTTCGCCCCAACGAGAGTGGCATCCTTCGCCTGACCGTTCCCGCTGGCTGGGCGGTCGTGCCGGCTGCTCAAGAGTTTCGGTTGACCACGATGGGAGACCGCGTACGGCCTGGGTTCACCGTCACCGCTCCGCCGCACCCGGCCGAGGCAAACCTGACTGCGGAAGCCGACATCGGCGGCGCGCACTACTCGACGGAACGGATCGAAATCCACTATGCGCACGTTCCGCCTCTGCTGCTCCAGCCGCCGGCGCGCCTCAGAGCGGTGAGCCTGGATCTCGCCATCCGCGGCCACAATGTCGGCTACGTCCCGGGGGCTGGCGACAGCGTGGCCGGGGCTCTCACGGAGATGGGTTACAACGTCTCCACGCTTTCCGGCGCCGAGCTCACTCCGGAACGGCTGCGCGGTCTCGACGCAATCGTGATCGGAATCCGCGCCTTCAACGTCCATAAGGATCTGGCGGCGCAGCTTCCCGCCCTCTGGGCCTATGTCGAAGCCGGCGGCAATCTCATCTTCCAATATAACAATCCGAACGGCCTCAAGGACACGAAACTGACGCCGTTCGACCTGCAGCTGTCGGGTGACCGCGTGACCGACGAAACTGCGCCGATGACCTTCCTCGCGCCGGATCACCCGGCGGTCACCACGCCCAACAAGATTACGAGCGCCGATTTTGACGGCTGGGTGCAGGAGCGCGGGCTCTACTTCCCCAACAAATGGGACGAGCGTTTCATGCCGCTGTTTGCCTGCAACGATCCCGGCGAAGCACCCCTCAAGGGCGGCATCCTGGTCGCGCCGTACGGCAAAGGCTGTTTTGTGTATACCGGCTTCGCGTGGTTCCGGCAGCTGCCCGCCGGCGTGCCGGGTGCGTACCGGTTGTTCGCCAACCTCGTGTCGCTGGGAAAATGAAGCGTCACCCGCCGACCGATTTGTCCGCATTGTTTTCGGTTCACTTCGGCGCATCGTTCGATGATCTTGTACCTTCGTCGGCAGGGCCTGGCCGTCAGGTGCCGCCAGTCTTCGACTGGCGAAATCGCCGGTCAAAGACCGGCGCTACGATCGGTCGCGACCGTGGCTGCCGCAGGGAACATGCCAACTAATCCTCCCCCAAACGGTCAACCGTCCTCGCCGCCGGATGCGCCGCCGGATGCGCCGCCGGGCCTGCCGGGGTTCAAGTCCTGGCGCGCCGTCTACGTGTTTGTGTTCGGCTGCTTCGTCGGGTGGATCGTGCTGCTCGCGATCTTCTCGTGGTATTTCGCATGAGCGCGCTCGATTACGTCGTGCTGCTCGGCGCCATGCTGGGCATTGCCGCCTACGGGATCTGGCACGCGCGCGGCCGCAAGAATCTGTCCGCCTATTTTCGCAGCGGCCACACGCTCGGCTGGGCGACGATCGGACTGTCGGTCATGGCCACCCAGGCGAGCGCGATCACGTTTCTGTCGATGCCGGGCCAGGCCTACGACAGCGGCATCGGTTTTGTGCAGAACTATTTCGGCCTGCCGATCGCGCTGATCATCGTCGCGGCGGTCTTCCTGCCAATCTACCGCCGGCTGAACGTGTATACGGCCTATGAATACCTCGGGCACCGGTTTGATTCGAAGACCCGCCTGCTGGGCGCGGGCCTTTTCCTGTTGCAGCGCGGGCTGGCGGCGGGTCTCACGATCTACGCGCCGGCGATCATTCTTTCGACGGTGCTCGGCTGGCGGCTGGATGCGACCATTGTCCTCACCGGGCTGTTCGTGATTGTCTACACCGCGGTCGGCGGCAATGAGGCCGTCAGTATCACGCAGCGCTGGCAGATGGCCGTGATCTTCGCCGGCCTGGTCGCCGCATTTGCCGTGTTGCTGGCCAGGCTCCCGGACGGACTCGGCCTGACCGACACCCTCGCGGTGGCCGGCACTTTCAACAAGCTGCAGGCGGTGGATTTCTCCATCGACTTCAGCAAGCGTTACACCGTGTGGTCCGGGGTGCTCGGCGGCGTGTTCCTGTCGCTTTCCTACTTCGGCACCGACCAGTCGCAAGTGCAGCGGTACCTGTCGGGCGCCACGCTCCGGGAGAGCCGGCTCGGCCTCATGTTTAACGCGGTCCTGAAGATCCCGATGCAGTTCTTCATCCTGCTGCTCGGCGCGCTGGTGTTCGTTTTCTACCTGTTCGCGCCGCCGCCGGTCTTCTTCAATCGCGCCGCCTGGACTTCGCAGGCGGCGGGTGCCGCGGGCTCCGGTCTGCGTGCGATCGAGACGAAATTCGATGCCGCACACGCCGAAACAGAGCGCCCGGATTCACGACTGGCTGGCCGCGCGGCATGGCGCCAACCCGGAGCCGGCAAGGGCGGCCATGCTCGCCGCACACGACCGCACCGAGGCCCTCCGCGCTGAGGCCAGGGAAGCGCTGGCGGCAGTTGACCCACACGTCCACCAGAACGATTCCGACTATGTGTTCATCACCTTTGTGCTGGAACAGATGCCGCATGGCATCATCGGTCTGCTGATCGCGCTGGTGTTCGCGGCGGCCGTGTCTTCGCTCTCCTCGGAGCTGGCGGCGCTGGGCGAAACCACGGCCGTCGATCTCTACCGGCACCTGCTGCGTACTGGGGCCTCCGATCCGCACTACGTGCGCGTCTCGCGCGCGCTCACCGCTTTCTGGGGTCTGATCGCCATCGGCTTTGCCCTGTTCGCCCACTTGGTGGAAAACCTCATCCAGGCAATCAATATTCTCGGATCCGTCTTCTACGGCGTCGTGCTCGGCCTCTTCCTCGTGGCGTTCTTTCTGCGGCGCATCGGTGGCACCGCCGTGTTTTGGGGTGCGGTCGCCGCCCAGATCCTGGTTTTTGGCCTCTATTTTTCGCTCAACATCAGCTACCTCTGGTTTAACTTCATCGGGTGTGCGGCGTGCGTCGGCTTCAGCCTGATCCTCCAGACTGCCCTCGGTTCCCGCGGAGCCAACGCCTAGTCGTGACTATGCAAATTGTAGGAGCGAGCTTGCTCGCGATTCCGAGGCAAAAATCGTCTGCAAGCCCCGCCGCCGCGGCGCGGGCAAGCAGGCTCCTACACCGATCACCTGACTGAATCATGTCCACGAGTAAGTGCAGAGGTATTCGAATGGAGACGGCTTAGCCCGGACGTATTATGACGCGACTGACTCCGCTGATCTGTTTCGGCCAGCAACCGTGCGGTTTCTTCCCGCGCCGGTTTCTGTTCGCCAAAATCCAGACCGCCCGGCGCCTGCAATCCCAGATTGGCGGTGACATCGTCTATTTTTGCCACGACAGCGACCATGATCCGCGGGAGACGCAGACAATTCTGCGCCACCGCAAGACCGGCGCGCCGGTGATGTTCAACTTCACCTTCGAGAACAAGCTGCAGCGGAAATTTGCGCCGTTGTCCCTGAAACGCATTCCCTCCGGCTGGCGCGATAACCTTGCCCGCCAACTGCCGGCCTACGTCGAGGCGCGGTGGGTGGAGGCCTTCCGGGACAATCCGGCCGCGATGGTCGCCGACTTCTGCCTCGAAATGTACCGCCGCCTGGGCCTGCTCGCCGGCATCCGGGTCGTGCGCTCGAGCGATCCCGGGGTGCGCCGCGCGGCCTGCACGGTGCCGGAATACTACATCGACGTTCCCTACCAGGGGGAGATCGTGCGGGCGCGGTTCGCGGGCGACCGTTGGCGCCTGCATGAGGGCGGAGAAGCGTTCATTGACCTGCCGCCCGCCCCGTTCACGAGCGAGCAGGTCAGCCCGACCCGCGACACGCGCCTGCGCTGGATGCAATCGGTGGTGCATTGCACCCATTACGTCGCCGGACAGGGTGAACGGGCGTATTTGCATCCGGAGGAGGCACCTGATATCACGTTCGTCAATCGCGACCCCATTGACCGCTCCGATGAAGCCTACACCGACCTCCCGACCTGATCCGATCACCATTCTGGCCTTCGGCGCCCATCCCGACGACATCGAGTTCGGCTGCGGCGGAGTCATTGCCCGCGAGACCCAGGCCGGAAACTCCGCCCATTTCGCGGTGTGCTCCCGGGGCGAGTCGGCCACCAACGGCACGCCGGCCCGGCGCGCGAAGGAGGCGCGAGCGGCCGCCCGGTTGCTCGGGGCGACGATCGAGTTTGTCGATTTGGGAGGCGACGCCCATTTCGAGGTGCGCGTGGCGCAGGCCCTGAAGCTGGCGGCGATCATCCGGCGCGTCCGCCCACAGATCGTGCTCGCGCCGACACCGGTCGAGGATCAACACCCCGACCACGCGGTCCTCAGCCGGCTGGTGCGGGACGCCGTCCGCCTCGCGCGTTACGGTGGCGTCAGGGAATTGCGCGCCCGGCCCGCCCATGCGACTGGCAGCCTGCTTTTCTATGCCGTGACTCCCGAGGCGGAGCCCGCCAGCGGGTCGAAGGTATTGATCGACGTCTCGGCGCCGGCCGCGAAGGCGGCCTGGACCGCGGCAATGAAGGCCCACGTCTCGCAGGCCGCGACCCGCAATTACGTCGAACTGCAGCTCACCCGGGCGCGCCTCCACGGGCTGCGCGGCGGCGTCGAGCTCGCGATTCCACTGTTTCCCAACGATCCGCCGGTCCTGCAATCGTTGGAACAATTCGGCCGCGGCGGGCGTCGCTTTTGAATGCGCACCTCGTTCATGATGAAAAAATGGCCCGATGCTGGTTGTAGGAGCCTGCTTGCAGGCGATTCCTTTCGCACACTATCGGGTTCCGTCGCCCATCGCCTGCAAGCAGGCTCCTACATCGCGAAAGCGATCTTGCCATGAACCCCGACCGCCCGCTTCGCATCGGCATCACCTGTTATCCCTCGGTGGGGGGCAGCGGCGTGCTGGCGGCGGCCCTGGGCGAAGAGCTGGCCCGGCGCGGGCATGAGGCGCATTTCATCAGCTATGAACAGCCGTTCCGCCTGCCGGCGGACGCATCGCGTATCTTCTTTCATCCCGTCGTCATCAACGATTACGGTCTCTTCAAATACCCCGACTATACGCTGCCCCTGTCCGTGAAGATGGCGGAGGTCAGCCGCGACTACCGGCTCGACGTGTTGCATGTGCACTACGCTGTTCCGCATGCCACGGCCGCGATTCTTGCCCGGTCGATGCTGCCGCCCGGCCAGCAACCCAGCGTCGTCACCACGCTGCACGGCACGGACACGACCCTGCTCGGCCGCGATCCCGGCTATGGGCCCGCGATCCGCTACGCGCTCGCCGCCTCCGACGCGGTGACGACGGTATCCGAATGGTTGCGACGGGAAACCCGGCGGCTGCTGGACGTCGGGCGGCCGATCGACGTCATCCACAATTTCTTCGCTCCGCGGCCGCCGGCCCGTTCCCGGGAGGCCGTGCGGCAGGAACTCGGCCTGGAACGCGAGGCCATGGTGCTGCACCTTTCCAACCTCCGTCCGTTGAAACGCATCGACCTGCTGATCGAGACCATGGCGCGGGTCCGCCCGCGTGGCTCGTTCAAGCTGGTGATTCTGGCCGGCGCGGATTTCTCTCCCTACGCGGGAAGAGTGCGCGATCTCGGGCTGGAAGACCGGGTGATCGTGCGGGAACGCGTCGGCGGCGTGGAAGACTATCTGCAGGCGGCGGATCTCGGACTCTACACCTCCGACACGGAAAGTTTCTGCCTGAGCATCCTCGAGGGGATGTGCTTCGGCTGTCCCAGTGTCGCCACGCGGGTCGGCGGCATTCCCGAAGTCGTGGACGACGGCGTCAGCGGCCTGCTCGTCGCCCCGCACGATGTCGACGGACTCGCGCGGGCGGTGGAACGCCTGATCGGCGATCCGGCCGCGCGCGCGGCGCTGGGCCGGGCCGCCCGGGAGACCGCCCGGGAGAGGTTCTCCGCCGACCGGATCGTCCCGCGTTATGTCGAGCTGTACCGGCGGGTCTGCGCGCTGAATCCCGTCGGACTGTGAGTCCTCCGGGCTCTTGAGAAACAGCGCTTGGTTGTAGCCGGCCGCGTTGAGGCCGGCTCAGGATCTCGAATGAACGTGCCGGGGTCAGCGCCCCCGGATACAGAAGACCGTCCGTTGTAGCCGGCCGCGTTGAGGCCGGCCCCATCTTCGACCCGCCCGACAGGTTCCTATTTCTCCACCGCAAAGGTCACCGAATATTGGATCTCCGCCCAGATCAGCTTGATCACTCCGCCGCCTTGCGGGGCCTTGTCAATGACCATGGTGAACTGATCGGCCGTCGCCTCGGCCGAAACCTTTCGTCAGATCGATGCGGGCGAGATCCTGCTTCTCGTCGTACTGCGTGCCCCACTGCCCCAGCTGCCGGTTGACGATCAGTTTCGCCGAGCCATCGGCCTGCGGCAGCAGGTACAAGGTGTAGGCGCCGGCCGGCACCGCCGTTCCGCCGAGCCGAACCGGCTTCTGCGTGATGAGCAACGTGGCCTCATCCGCCCCGGTTCGCCAAACTTGGCCGAACGGCACCAGCCCGCCCCAGATCTTCCGCACCTCGCCGCTGCGAGGATCCTTCGTGTAGGGGCGTCCATACACGATTGTGATCCGGTTGCCGTCGACCCCCTTGCTGATCGTTTCATGGGGGCTGAGGCGTTTCTGTTGGGCGGCGAGCGGAATCACCCCGGCAAGGGCGATCGCAGTGACGAGGAGAATCGAGGTAAATCGGCGCATGATGGGTCCTGGTTTTCGGTCGTTGATACGATTCGATCCCACACGATAACTCGCGGCGCCATTCCGGCAAGCTTCGGCAGCATCAGCCGGGCGCCGGGGGCAAGGTCTTAGTTCCGATTCCAGAACCAAACGGGGATCATTCGCCAAGGCCAAGATTCTGTTACGATCGTGACAAAAATCTGGCCGATGTGTTTGAACGCCCAAAACCAACGTCCCCGGCAACGAGAGTACCTCACTGAGGCATTGTCAGTTCCGGAGCCTCGCCGAAAGCAGCGCAGGCTTCCGGCCTGCCCGCCCGGATTCACTTCCCCTGAACTACTTGCTCAAAGTCCCATCGCGGGTGGTTCAGGGAGGTTAATCCGGGCAAAGCGAGGTTGAACGAATCGCGGCCGGCCTGATTGAAAAACGGAGCGCGCGGACTGCCTTCAGCAAGGTTTCGCGATCAGCAGGCGGGACGGTGGCCAGATCGCCTCCTTTGAAGTGCAGGAGCGCCTTGGCGCAGTCCATCGGGGGAAAATTCACGCCATAAAGAGCCATCGCACCGGCCATCCCCGAATCCAAGGCAATCCCGGCGCGGATCAGCGCGGCGATATCCCGGTAGTCCTTGGCTTCAACCCGCTGCATGGCCACCTTCAGCTTCTGCGCCATGAGATCCTGGAGCGAGGCGACGATGGCCACGCCGTCAGCGGTTGTCTCCGGATCTCCAATCCGGCCAAACGTGATGCCGCCGAAGAACGAGACCTTAACCTCCCCGCCGGACACGGGCACCATTCCCGTGCATGTATTGGGCTCGTCCTGGATGATAATCGCAGACGCAAAACGCGGAAAGGCCGCCCGCAGGGCATCACGGTCCAGGGGGCGGTCGGTGAAGAAATCGAAATCCAGTGACTGGCGATGCCCGAGCCGCAGCGCAATCGCAGTGCCTCCATGTAGGACCATCCCTTGTTGAGCAAGCGGTGCGAGCAGCGGCCAGAGTTCGCGTTGCGTCTTCGGGAGTTTGGACAAACGAGGGGTGAAGGATTTAGGCATCGACAGGACGGATTGAAAGTTGTTGAGACGCGACGCCATCCTCGCGTTTTCGAGGGATGGAAACGACGAGGCTGTCACCTCTGCAGGTTCCCATCGGATCTCTTCGCCGCGGCGTGAGACGACTCCTGTGTGGCACGGGTCTCCCGACCCGTGTTTCGCAGAGCACGGATCGGGAGATCCGTGCCACCTTGGTCCCAGCTCTGCGGCGGCAGGAGATATCCCGGCTAAGCATCGAAGGAACGAGTCGGCAGAGGCGGCGGTTCACCGCGCCATTTCGTCAAGCCAAGGCGGTAGTGCCAGAACACCCAGGATCGCTCTCGGAACCATCCCGGCTCGGCTCGTTTCAGCGTCTGGCGCATGACCGGGCGTCCAAAATGACTCTCGAGTGTGGCGCAATCCGTCATGGTTCCGAGGTCCATCACCTGGGCGACAACCCGCAGCGGGAGTGCAAGAGACTCGTCCGGAGAGAGCCACCAGACATAACGGCGCGCCAGGGCTCTGACCGCTTCAGGGAACTTCCGGTGACGGCGCGGCGGAGGCAGCTGGCCGCGGCGGACCTTCCGCCAGAAGGCCGCCATCTTGGCGCGGTTGGCGGCCGTCTTTGCCACCGACCTCGCCTGCCCGCCCCTGCGGCTGAACGCGCTGAGCTCCATTGCAGAATACTAACCGGTTAGTATTGTAAGCACAAGCAGGGAATCCGCCACGACAGGCGTGGCTCCGAATTGTCGGTAGTCCGGAAGGCTTTCCGGGCGTAGCGCAGGCTTCCAGCCTGCTCCCATAGCAGCGGCATATGCTCTCTGCCGTCCGTATTTACTGATCAGCCGAGAGCACCGATCCAAGTTGCTTCCAATTGACCCATAGATCCCATTTTAGCGCTTCCATTATATCGCGCGGCACGCCCTCTCCGTCCTGATACTTGATTGCGAGCACGAGCTGGGCGTCTTCGTCCCCTTTCTCTGCAGCCTTGCGGTAGGAATCAGCGGCTTTGCGATACCATCTTTCAGACTCTCGCGCATCCTGAGGTACACCTCTGCCCCGCGCATAACTCCACCCAAGATTCTTCTGTGCATCAGCGTTTCCATTCTCCGCAGCCCTTTGCGCCCATTTGACCGCTTCCTCGTCGTTCTTCGTCACGCCTTTGCCACTGGCATACGCTCTGAGAAGCTCGTACTGCGCCTTGGCATTCCCCTGGTCCGCGGCCTTCCTGTACCATTTTATCGCTTCCGCGCTGTCTTTCGGAACGCCGTCGCCGGTCGCATACATTGAGCCGAGTCGGGTCTGAGCATCGGCATCGCCTTTTGCCGCCCGCTCAATCAAATCAAAGGGATTCCGCTTCGGATTATCGGCCTTGACTTCAGTTTCATTGATTGGCGGTCCCAATACCCCCTCCGAATCCGGGACAAAGTGACCGGTGGTCGGCATAGGCTGAGGAGCCGAATCAAGGAGATCGAAGGGATTTGGCGGCGGCGGATTGCTGACCGGAACAAGTCTTCCCTTCGTAGCTGCAGCATCGACCTTCGGATTTGGCTTCGCCGTCGATGGGTCGAAGCGGCTTGAAGGCGACGGTGGATTCGCTTTCGGCCAGAATGAATAGGTCACGCCAAGTGCCAGCACGGCCATGCCGGCAAGAACAAGGAATCGCCTCATGCGCTTTGCCTGCTGCGTGGGCCGCGCTCCGGAAGCAGTTGCTCCGGCCTTTCCCTTATCTGCGCCATCCGCGATATCTGCGGTTGGATTGAGTCGCCGCGCCGCTACCGTCAATCGGGAGATGCGCCCCGAACGCAGTCCTTGCCAGGCCAACGGGCAGTTCCCTCGATGGTCGGCAAAGCAGGCTGGAAGCCTGCGCCACGCTCATTTGCCCGCCGGTGCCGTCGCCGGGTTCAGCACATTCTCAAGATTTCGCCGCGCCTCGGCAAAGTCCGGCCGGAGCCGCAGCGCCGCGGCAAACTGCGCGATTGCTTCCGGCTTGCGCCCGAGGTGAAAGAATGCCGCCCCGAGGCTGTTATGGGCCTCGGCGTAGTCCGGCCTGAAGCGCAAGGCCGCTTCCAGCTCGGCGACCGCCTCGGTCGTCCTTTCCAGCTGCATCAAGGCGTTGCCAAGATTGTTTCGCACCTCAACATAGTCCGGCCGGTAGTGGATGGCGGCTTGATACTCTGCGATCGCTGCCGGAACTTTCCCGGTGCCAAGAAAGGTGTTGCCGAGATTGTAGTGCGCTTCGACGTCGGTCGGGTCGATCCGCAGCGCCGTCTCGTATTCCCGGATCGCATCCGGGCTCCGGCCGGCCTTCAGCCACGCATTGCCGAGGTTGTAGTGGGTCTTGGCCTCGTCGGGCTTCAGCCGGATCGCCTCCCGATAGTGCTCAATCGCCTCGACCGTGCGTCCATCGTCGAGCAGGGCGTTGGCCAGATTGTTGTGCGCCCCCGCCAGGCCCGGGTTGAGTCGCACCGCCGTCTGGCATTCTTCGATCGCCTCGGGCAACCGCCCGACATTGCGGAGAACGTTGCCGTAGTTGCTGTGCGCGTCAGCCTGATTCGGCTTCATCCGCAGCGCAGCCTCGTATTCCTGCATCGCCTCGGGAAACCGCCCGGCGCCGTCCAGCTGGTTGCCCAGCCGGCAGCGCTGGACCGCGTAATGATCGGCTCCCTCCAAAAGGTTGAATCCGATGGAAAAGACCAGCAGGGCAATCCACAGCACCCGCGCCGCCAGGCGCCAGCGCGGCCGCGACACCAGCGCACGCTCCACGGCGAGAATGCCGACCGCCGCCAGGAAGACCAGCGTCGGAAGAAACTCGCTCTCATACCGGCTGCAATTGCCGTAGAACAGGCTCAGGACGGCCGCGGACGTGCCGAAGAGGATGGCCGTCGCAGAGAGGAATCCGCGCAGGATCGAGCGCTCCGGCTGCGCGCGGTTCCACCATGCCAGCGGCGCCGCCAGCGCAAACCAGACGATCGGAACATTGGTCAGGATGCCAAATGGGTCCTCCACCGGCGCGTGCCCGGCCGGCAGTGCGGGAGTCGCGATCTCGCCAACGAACGGGAATTCCCACGTCCAGCGCACCGGTTCAAGGAAATACACGCAGAAGTTGAACCAGAGAAAACTCAGGCTGAAATGCCGGATGTTGTCCTGCCGGTCGCCGGCCAGCTGGTAGCGCTGGCCAAACTCGAACGGACTGTCGAACCGCAGATCGTTGTAGAGCATCAGTCCGAGCCCGCATAGCGCCATGGGCACGGCCGCCGCCAGCAGCAGCCTCCAGGGCACCCGCCGTCCGGTTCCACCCGGCTGGTTCCACTCTGCCACGACCGGCACCAGCAGGATCGGCGCCCCCAGCAGCAGGAACGGGCGGGCACCGACCGCCAGACCCAGCGCCAGACTGGCCGCCGCCAGCCACCAGACGCGCCTCCCGGGATCGATCAACGCGCGCCAGACCGCGGCGAGGGCGAGCATGCCCAGGGCATAACCGCAGCTGACCGCCACCTCCCAGAATTCCGCCCGCTGCAGCAGGGTCGGAACGCCGGCCGCCAGGCCCAACGCAAGCACGCAGGCCGCCAGGGTCGCGATCCCGACCTCGGGGAAATACCGCCGCCAGAGCGCGCGGAGCACAGCGGCGGTGGCGAGAAAACCCACGGCACAAAAAATGGCAACCGCATGGTGATGGAAGAGGTAGTATCCGGTAAGCGCCGCCCACGGCCAGAAGAGCAACAGCGCCGGGGTGACTCCAAAGTAGAGGTACAGCTTCCCCTTGTAATAGCTCATGTCATGCAGCCCGGAGCCGAGCCGATAGCGTTCGTTCGCCACCGGATCGTACGCATCGGACAGCAGCGCGAGCTGCGGGGGCGCCGGCTTGTCGAGGCTCAGCTGACCCTGCTGAAAACCCCGGACCAGCAGATTGTAGTGGTTGTCGGCCGCCGACGAACCCGTCAGCTCGGTCACGCTGCCCGCCGCCATCAACGCGAACAGGCCCACCACCGCCGCGCACACTGCCGCCAGCACCAAAGCCGGAGCCAATCCGGATTTCCCCTGAGGCGCGTGCGGAATCATTTCCTCGGTGCGCTCAAGGCGCGCGGTTGCCCGGAAAAGTGAAGACTACCCTCGGCCGACTGCATAAGTCCGGCTCAGAAAAAGGCGGGAGGACCGACAGAGCAAGATCATGCGGAATGCTTTCTGAAGTCGGCCTGAACGCGGCCGGCTACAACGGAGCCGTTTCATGTAGCCGGGGGCGCCCTGGTAGGTTCGTTCGAATTCCCGGGCCGGCCTCAACGCGGCCGGCTACAACGTGGGCTGTTTCCAGGAAAGGAAACGAAGGGAATGGGGAGAATCGATGGATGGCAGAAGCCCCGCTCAGCTTCCTCCGCGGTCGCGGTCGAAAGCCACCGGATCGAATCGTTACAAGACCGGGAGCATCACAACCGCCGCCGGAACCGGTTCATTTTGCGGTCTGGGGCGCGACCGCGGGGGCGCCGGGCGCGGGGGCCGCCACAGGCAGGCGGGCCCGCAGGAGCAGGGATCGCTCCGACCAGGCGCTGGACGGATCGATCTGCATGATCAAATCGGTGAACTTGTTCACGTCGTCGGCAATCCCGGCGTCAAAGGCCAGCGAGGAAAGGTGATAGGCGGCTTCGGACCGGATGGCCTTGAGCTGCGCCGGATCTTCCGCCAGCTGGCGGAGCAACGCCGTGCCTTCGGGGTTCTTGCCGGAACGGACCTGGCAGACGGCCTTCCCGAGGAGCGCACGAGCCGACAGCGGAGTGCCGGAAAGGGTCGCGGCCGCCCGGGCATAATTTTCAATCGCCTCGGCGTAGTTGCCGGCCGAGTACGCATCGTCCGCCAGTTTGAGCTCGGCCGCCCCCGCCAGCGGGTGATCGGGGTTGTCCCGGGCGAAGATCCGCAGTCGCGCCGGGGTCACGGCGGCCGAATAGGCGGCCTCGATTTGCGTTTCCCGCTCCGCGGCGATCGCCTTGTAGCCATACCATCCGAGAATGATCACCACCACAATGGCACATCCGGCAAAGACGGCGGTGCGGTTCTCCTTCTTGTCCCAGATCGCGCGCAGCTGCTCTTCAAACGGGGGCTGGACATCGGTTGAAGCCGCCGGATCGCCTGGGCGGTTGGGTGTCACGGCGGGCTGGTTGGACGGCATGGTGCTCATGGAAACCGCGCAATATGGGCGGCAGCCCCGGCGTCCACAAGGCAAAATCCAACTGGGATATTGTCGCGTGCCCGGATCAACTCCGCATCGCCTCGAATGTCTGTGTCGATCTCGCAACGAAACCGCCTCACCCATGGAGGCATTCCGTCAGGCGCTCCTCAGAACCCGCATGGCAGCCCGATGCAACGCGGCCACGGGTGGTCAGGCGACCGTTGAGGCCACCGGCTAACGAACCCAAGCCGGTTTCACCACCTTCCTTTGGCGATTCCCAGTCGCGCGACTGGCCGGCACAGCCGACCTGTCCTGGCTACCGTAGATCCGCTGGCAAAGGCATGGTTCTGCGAACAATTCCTTCCCGCAGGTCCCGGTCCATTCGGTTCCTGCTTTGCGCGCCATCTCCGTTGTTCAGCCGGGCCGGTTGCTCTTCCAAAGATTTGTCGTCTAATAAATGACAAATGATCCAGCGCGATCAGCGGTGACGGCTTGCCGAGCCGAAGCTTCAGCGAAAGTTGGCGCACCGCCCTCCAGCCGCATGATTCGCTCAAAATGGCGTCGCCATTTTGGTCAGGAACGGGAAGGCCGGAGGCCGCCCCGTTCCTTCCTAGTCAAACACCACGGTCTTGCGGCCGTAGATGAGGACGCGGTTCTCCAGGTGCCAGCGCACGGCCTGCGCGAGAACGACTTTTTCGAGATCCCGGCCCTTGCGGATGAGGTCGTCAACGCTATGGCGGTGCGTCACCCGCGCGACGTCCTGCTGGATGATGGGGCCTTCGTCGAGCACGGCGGTGGCGTAATGGGCGGTGGCGCCGATGAGCTTCACCCCGCGCTCATGGGCCTGGTGATAGGGGCGTCCGCCCGCAAAGGCCGGCAGGAACGAATGATGGATGTTGATCACCGGCTGCCCAAACTTCTCCAGGAACCCGGCCGAGAGCACCTGCATGTAGCGGGCGAGGATGACAAATTCGACGCCGGCATCGCGCAGGATCGCCAGCTGCCGCGCTTCCGCCGCGGCGCAGGTGGCCGCGGCCACCGGCACGTGGTGGAACGGCACGCCATAGCTGCGGGCGGTGTCCCCGAGTTCGGAGTGGTTCGAGACCACACAGGCAAAATCGCCGGCGAACTCGCCGGCCTTCCACCGCAACACCAGGTCGTGGAAGCAATGGTCGGCCGTGGAGACAAAGATTGCGCCTTTGGGGCGGTGCGCCGAGGAGGCGACCCGCGCGGTCATGCCAAGGGACTTTGCAAAGTCGATGAACGCCGCACGCTCGTCATCGATCGGATTGGCCTTCGCCTCCGCGCCCGGCCCGGCATTCCTGGCCTTGATGCTGGAGGACGACGGTGTTGAAGGCGGCGCTTCTGAAGCGGCGACCGGTGCGTCCGAAGGCTTGGCGCAGGACGCTTCACCGGCCGTCGGCCCTCCGGCGGCCGGAACCCATTCGACGCGCTGGAAGAAGATGCCCTTCTCGTTGTCGCGATGTTGATCCGCATGCAGGATGTTGCCCTGGCGCTCGAAGATCCAGCCGGCCACGCGCGCCACGAGGCCGCGTTGATCCGGCCCGTGCAACAAGGCGATGAGCGTGGGGACGGAGGGTGGCATGGGCGCAAGGAATACGGGATGGCGCCGCCGGATGCTATCCGAAAATCCCCGGAATCCACCGCGGATCAGCGTGGATAGCCTCGGCTGCGATCCAGGTGACAAATAACTTGTAGCTGGGGGCGCTTGCCCTGAGCCTGCTGGCGGTGTCGTAGACCCTGAGCCCGTCGAATGAGAGCCTGTCGAACGGGCGGATCCCGGCACGTTCCTTCGAAATCCCGGGGCCGGCCTCAACGCGGCCGGCTACAGCGGACGGTCTTCTGTAGCCGGGGGCGCTGACCCCGGCACGTTCGTTCGAAATCCCGGGGCCGGCCTCAACGCGGCCGGCTACAGCGGACGGTGTTCTGTAGCCGGGGGCGCTGACCCCGGCACGTTCGTTCGAAATCCCGGGTCGGCCTCAACGCGGCCGGCTACAGCGAGGCGCTGACGGCGCCGCGCCCTCCACTCCACCCTTCTGGCCGCAGCGGAGCCCACGCCTGGCCCCGGGGGTGGCGCCCCGCTAATTGCTGGCCTCGATGTTGGTCATGTAAGATTGCAGGGGGCGCACACCGACCCGCTTTTGCTTCAGGGCCTTGATGCCGTTGAGGGCGGCATAGGCGCCGGTGATGGTCGTCATGAGGCAGATGCTGTGGGCGTAGGCGGCCGACCGGATCTTGTTCTCGTCCTTGCGCGGGATCATGCCGGAGGGCGTGTTGAAGATCATCTGGAGCTGCCCGTTCTTGATCAGGTCGATCACCGTGGGCCGCCCTTCGTCGATCTTCGACAGCAGCTGCACATTGACTCCATTCTCCTTCAGGCTGCGCGCGGTGCCGCTGGTGGAATAGATGGTGAAGCCGAGTGCCTCGAGCCGGCGGCCCAGGTTCGACCGCCTGCGCCTTGTCGGCATCCTTCACGCTAAGGAACACGTTGCCTGAGAGCGGCAGGGCGTTGACCGTCGCCTGCGTTTTCGCAAACGCGATGCCCAGATCGTCGTCCAAGCCCATGACCTCGCCGGTGGAGCGCATCTCGGGGCCGAGCGTGATCGTGGCGCCGGGGAAGCGCACGAAGGGGAACACCGCCTCCTTTACGCACCAGTGGCGCGGGGAGCGCTCGCGCGTAAAACCGAGGTCCTTGAGCTTGAGGCCCGTCATGACCTTGGCGGCCAGTTTGGCCAGCGGCACTCCGATGGCCTTGGCGACGAACGGCACGGTGCGCGAGGCCCGCGGGTTGACCTCCAGCACGTAGAGGTCGCCGTCCTTGATCGCGAATTGCACGTTCATCAGGCCGACCACCTTGAGTGCCTTCGCCAGGGCATGGGTTGCCGTGCGCACGGTGGCCAGCATCGCGTCAGACAGCGTATGCGGCGGCAGGACCATCGCCGCGTCGCCCGAATGGACGCCGGCGAATTCGATGTGCTCCAGCATGCCGCCGATCACCGTGGTCTCACCGTCGCTGATGCAGTCGACATCGAGCTCGATCGCGTCCTCCAGGAACTTGTCGATCAGCACCGGCTTGCCCGGCATCACATCGAAGGCCTGGCGGACCACGGCGCGCAGTTCGGTCTCGCTGTAGACGATGAACATGCCGCGGCCGCCCAGCACAAAGGACGGGCGCAGCAGCACCGGAAAGCCGACCTCATGGGCGGACCGGATCGCCTCTTCTTCCGTGAGCGCCGTCCGGTTCGCCGGCTGCCGGAGGCCCAGCTCGCGGAGAATCGCGGCAAACAGCTTGCGGTCCTCGGCGATCTCGATGCTCTCCGGGGAGGTGCCGATGATGTTCGCGCCATGCTGCTTGAGCGCGGTCGCCAGATTGAGCGGCGTCTGGCCGCCGAACTGCACGATGACGCCCTCGCATTTCTCCTGCTGGTAGACCTCCAGCACGTCCTCGAGGGTCAGCGGCTCGAAATAGAGCCGGTCGCTCGTGTCGTAATCGGTCGAGACCGTCTCCGGGTTGGAATTGACCATCACGGTCTCGAACCCGATTTCGCGCAGGGCGAACGAGGCGTGGACGCAGCAATAGTCGAATTCGATGCCCTGGCCGATGCGGTTGGGGCCGCCGCCGAGAATCATGATCTTGCGCCGGGTCGAGGGGATGATCTCGTTCTCGTCGCCGTAGGAGGAATAGTAATACGGCGTGAAGGCCTCGAATTCCGCCGCGCAGGTGTCCACCAGCCGGTAGGTGGTCTGGATGCCGAGGTTCTTGCGTTTTCCGCGCACCACGTCAAACTCGGCGCCGAGCAGGTGGGCGAGCTGGGCGTCCGAGTACCCGGATTCCTTGGCGCGGCGCAGGCGGGCCAGGTTCCCCGGCGGTTGCTCAAAGACCCGGGCCCAGGCGGCCGTCTCAATCACGGCGGCGCCGTCCTGCCGGGCGACTTCGCGCGCGGCCGCCAGCTCCGCCCCGAGCCGCTTCAGGTCCTCCTCCATCTCGCAAATCTCGCGCAGCTGGTGCAGAAACCATGGATCGATCCTGGTGAGGTCGAAGATCTGCTCGACGGTGTAGCCGGCCTGGAACGCGTGGCGGATGTAGAAGATGCGCTCGGCGTTGGGCGTGCCGAGCTTCTTCTTGATGACCTTGTCCTCGGGCCGATCGTCCCCGCCATACTTGCCGCCGCCGCCGAACCCGCGCGCCCCGATCTCCAGCGACCGCAGCGCCTTCTGGATGGACTCCTTGAACGTGCGTCCGATCGCCATGGCCTCGCCGACCGACTTCATCGACGAGGTCAGCGTTTGGTCGGCGTCCGGGAATTTCTCGAAAGTGAAGCGAGGGACCTTGGTGACGACGTAGTCGATCGTCGGCTCGAAACTCGCGGGGGTCAGCCGGGTGATGTCGTTGCGCAGCTCGTCGAGCGCATAGCCGACCGCCAGCTTGGCCGCGATCTTGGCGATCGGGAAACCCGTGGCCTTCGACGCGAGCGCGGAGGAGCGCGACACCCGCGGGTTCATCTCGATCACGACCATGCGGCCGGTCTCCGGGTCGACGGCGAACTGGATGTTCGAGCCGCCGGTCTCGACGCCGATCTCCCGGATGACGGCGAACGAGGCGTCGCGCATGGCCTGGTACTCCTTGTCGGTGAGCGTCATCGCCGGCGCGACCGTGATCGAGTCGCCGGTGTGCACGCCCATCGGGTCGAAGTTCTCGATCGAGCAGATGACGACGCACTGGTCCTTGTGGTCGCGCATGACCTCCATCTCGAATTCCTTCCAGCCGAGCAGGCACTCCTCGACCAGCACCTCGTGGACGGGCGAGATGTCCAGGCCGTTGGCGACGATCCGGTCGAACTCCTCCCGGTTGTAGGCGATGCCGCCGCCCTGCCCGCCGAGCGTGAAGGACGGCCGGATGATGAGGGGAAAGCGCCGAGTCTCGTCGACGGCCGCGCGCGCCTCGTCCAGCGAGTGCACCGTCCTGCGATTTGGCGACGTCGAGGCCGATCCTGATCATCGCCTGCTTGAACAGCTCGCGGTCCTCGCCCTTGCGGATGGCCTCGGGCTTGGCGCCGATCATCTCGACGCCGTATTTCTCCAGGATGCCCGGCCTTGTGCAGGTCCATCGAGAGGTTGAGCGCCGTCTGGCCGCCAAGCGTCGGCAGCAGCGCCGACGGGCGCTCCTCCGCGATGATCTTCTCCAGGAAGTCGACCGTCAGCGGCTCAATGTAGGTGACGTCGGCGAACTCCGGGTCCGTCATGATCGTGGCCGGGTTCGAGTTCACGAGGATGACGCGAAAGCCCTCCTCCTTCAGCGCCTTGCACGCCTGGGTGCCGGAATAGTCGAACTCGCAGGCCTGGCCGATGACGATGGGGCCGGCGCCGATGATCAGGATGGATTCAAGGTCGGTGCGTTTGGGCATGGGCGTAGATTGCCCGGAGGGTTGAGAGCAGGGTGCGCCGGCGCAAGCGGGAAAGGTGCGGAAGCTTCCGTGCGAGTGCGGGCTGAAGCACCGCACCATGCCCGCGAAACGCAATCCCTTCACTCGTCAACCTTCCGTAGGGCGGGCCTTCGCGGCCGCGCGCCCGCCGGCCCACGCCTCCCCGAATCATTCCCGCCGTTGCGCTCAGGCCAGCTTGCTCACGGAAACGCCCAGCACCTTGGCCGCGCCGGCCTTGTCGCCCCGGCAGGCGTGCAACACCGGTCCGATGTATTGCTTCTCCTGGCCCGCGAGATAGGCCTCCAGTTTCGGCCATTGGTCGGTCTCGCGCAGGCGAAGCGGCAGTTGCTCGGAGGTGATGATCCGCGTCTCCGTGGTGGAAACAATCTTCGAAATCACCTGGTACAGCTCCGCCAGGTTCCCCGGCCAGTGGTAGGCGCGGATCGGGACATCGCATCGTCGGTGAACTCCACCAGGGTGGCGTCGAAATGAGGATTGGCCACGCCCCGGATGAAATGCTTCACCAGGATCGGCAGGTCCTCCAGGCGCTCGCGCAGCGGCGGCAATGCCACCGGCAGCGACGCGACCCGGTAGAAGAGCTCGTCGTTGAACCGGCCCTCGTCCGTGAGCTTCTCCAGGTCCTCAGTCGTGGTGCAGATGAGGCGGAAGCCATGGCCGGTGTTGCGCAGCACGCTGACCAGTTCCTTCTGCACCGGGAGGGAGAGCGTATTGCAGGTGCTCGAGCAGCAGCGTGCCTCCCTTCGCCTCCTGCACCCACGTGCCGCCCGCGCCGTTCACGCCCAGCAGGCCGTCGCGGAAGCTCTGCTCGGAGCTGAGGGCGCAGTCGATGTGCACCAGGGGCCGGTCGGGCAAACCGCCGGTGGCGTGGAGCATCTCGGCCACCGATGCCTTGCCCGTCCCGTTCTCGCCCAGCAGGAGGACGGGGGTATGCACCGCAGCCAGCTTCTTGACCTGCTGGATGAGCTTCTTGATCTTGGCGCTCTGTCCGATCAAACGGCTGCTCGATGTCCTCGGCCTTCACCGCCGGCAGGCCGGCCCGGGCGCTGCGTCGGCCTGGATCTTCCGGGACTCCATGCCGCGCCGCAGGGTCGCGATCAGCTCGTCGACCCGGAACGGCTTCTGCAGGTAATCGAAGGCGCCGAACTTCAGCGCCTGGACCGCGCTCTCCGTGCTGGCATAAGCCGTCATGATGATCACCACGCAATTCGGGTCGTATTGCTTGAGCTGCTTGAGCAGCGTGATGCCGTCCATCGGCTTCATGTCGATGTCGGCGAGCACGAGGTCGAATTTCTCGGCCTTGTAGCGGACGAGCGCCTTCTCCCCGTCAGTGGCAAACGCCGTCGCGAACCCGGTGGGTTGAATGACTGCATCCAGCATCTCGTGGATCGAAAGCAGGTCGTCGACAATGAGGACGGACGGCATGGTCAGAAAATGCTAACCCCAGCGAACACATTGCATGCGCCCGGTGCAAGGCTAACCACATCATCAATCGCGCAGCTCGAATTCATGGAGAATTTTTCGCGGTGAGAGAACGCAAAGCCAGATGCGAGGGGAGCTGGCGGCGGCCGGAACCGGGCGGGAATGCACGATCATCAGTCCCATGCCGCCCGCCACCGCCGCCAAGCTGGAAGATCGGCAGGAACATCGCCATGACGATGCCGCCGACGATGACGCCGAGGAAGACGATGAGCAGCGGCTCGATCAGCGAGGTCAGGGCGGCGACCGTGGCGTCGCACTCGACGTCGTAGAAGTCCGCGATCTTGTTCATCATGCCGTCGACGTTTCCGGTCGCCTCACCCGCCTTCACCATGTGCTTCATCATCGGCGGGAAGAAGTCGTTCGAGGCCAGGATCTCGGAGACCTGGCCGCCCTGGCTGACGTGCTTGGCGATCTCGGCGCAGGCGTCCTCGATCTGCACCTTGTCGCTGGCGGCCGACACGATCTCCAGCGTGCGCAGGATCGGCACGCCGGAACGGATGAGCGTCGCGTAGGTGCGGCAGAACCGCGAAAGCGCGATCTTGTGAACCAGGTTCCCGAAGATGGGCACGCGCACCAGCGCCTGGTCCTTCATCCGGCGACCGGCGGGGGTCGAAATGAACTTCTTGATGCCGTACCAGACTGCGACCACGCCCAGCGTGATCCAGAGGAAATTGTGCTTCATGAAATTACTCGTATCGATCAGCATCTGCGTCGGCATCGGCAGGGCTTTGCCGAAGCTCGCGAACATCTCGGCGAACACCGGGATGACGAAGATCAGCAGGACGTTGACGAGCGCGATCGCCAGGCAGATGACCGCGATCGGGTAGGTCATGGCCGACTTCACCTTCTTCGTCAGCTTCACCGAGGACTCAAAGTAGCCCGCCACCTTGCCCAGAATCTCCGCGAGCCCGCCGGAAGCTTCGCCCGCCTCCACCATCGAGATGAACAACGTGTTGAACGCCCGCGGGAATTTTTTGACTGCGGCGGAGAAGGAGTTGCCGGACGAAATGTCGGTTCGCACGTCGCGGATGATGATCCGGAACACCGGATCGTCCGTCTGCTCCTGCAAAGCTTCCAGACACTGAACCAGCGGAAGGCCGGCATTGAGCAGCGAGGCAATCTGTTGCGTAAAAATCGCGAGTTCACCCAGCGGCAGCTTGTAATTCTTTGCCTTCCTCTCGTTCGAGCGTTGTTTGGCCATGGACTGGGCGGCAAAGAGATTCGTCGTCTTGGCCTGCGTCTGGGTTGGTCGCGACGTTGCCAGCGCCCCCTGGGCGGCGTTCGAGATGAATGCCATGGTGCAGTAAGTTTAATGCGCCGTTGGCCCTTTTTCGCAACTTCATTTTTACACGGAATGCCGGGATGGCTCTGCCGCCTCCCGGCACTGGGGCCGGCGGGGGCCGAAAGCGGCCCAAATTCGTTCCGTTTGGTCCGGCCCGGGGTCCAGGGACCGTCGGGCGTCCGGGATAGGCCCGCCCGGTCCGATAACCGGGCGAGGCCCCCACAGAACCGGACGAGCGCATTTACGCATCCGGTTCCTCAGGCTGTGGATTCGATTTGCAGGTAAGAGTGAACGATACGGGCAGGGGCCAGCGGCAGGGTTTCGAGGAGAGCCGCAAACTGCTGCCAGTTCCGGCAACGACCTCGATTGCGTCGGTTCAACCAGTACAGCCACACCCGTTCCACCTCCAGGCGCAGCTTGGAGAGCATGCGGAAGCTGAACGTGATTCCATCGTAGGCATCGGGGCCTCTTAACTTGGCGTTGAGCGCGCCCGGCTGCTCCTTCAAGCTCACGTGCCGGTTTTCGCGACCCCATTGCTTGATCGCATCGAGCGTGCGCGTGAACCGTTTGTCGATCACACGCAGGACCTTCTGGGCGTCCTCCAATCGCTCGAAGCCCATGATAGAATCATCGGCGAAACAAACCAGGAAGGTGCGCCCCACACACGCAGGTTGGACCGATTCCACCAACCACTTGTCCAGCACCTCGTGCAGGTCGATGTTGCTGATCAGGGGAGAGACGACCCCGCCTTGCGGAATGCCCTCCTGAGGATAAGACTGCCTCTGTTTGTTTCTGCACCTTCGCTTTGTCGCTCAGGGCGCGATACCTCGGTCCCCCGGCTGTGTTCGCTCCCATCCGACCGCGGGCCGTTTCCGGTCGCCAGCCAGGGCTCGTTTCCGGCTGCTGGTCAAACTTTGCCGGGCGGGTTGATTCCCGCAGGGTCACGTTAGAGACTTTCATGCGCTTTCCCCTTTCGTTTCTTGCCTTTCGTTTGCTCTTGTCTTGAACGCCTTCCCGTCTCTCCGGGCTTTGCTGGCGCCACATCTGCCGATTGACGGTCATTCCGAACGTAGCGCAGCCATCCCTGGCTGCATCGGTTGCAGGCTGGAAGCCTGCGCTAGGTTCGGCAAGGCCCCGGCGTTACCGACAATCGGGGATTGCGCGTCGCGGCGACCAGAGCCACACGTCCCGCTTGCCCTTCTGCTGACTATGGCGCTGTCTCATGGCAACAGGCGGCAGATCCTCCCAGGGCTTGCCTGGAACGCCCGAACCTTCAGATCCGGCCGACCGTCCCGCCATGCAAAAGCAGACTTCCCCGCGGAACCGAAAACCATCCCGAGCCAGTCCGTCAACTCCAAGACGGGGCAGGCTCCCCCCGGATTCCGCCGTGCTCGTGATTGACGTGCAGCGTGCCTGCTGCTGCACCCAGCCTCCTCCGCGCGACGTCGAGGGCACCCTCCGGCGGATCAACGCTGTAACCCGGGCGGCGCGATCCGCCGGCCGGCCGGTCATCTTCATTCAGCACCGCGACCACGAGGACTTCATCCCCGGATCAGACGGTTGGCAGCTGCATCCCGGCCTTGAGCAGGCAGAAGGCGACCGGTACGTACACAAGACCGTTTGTGACGCATTCTACGCCACCGAACTCGACGAACTACTGCGCAAACTGAAGGTCAACACGCTGGTCGTGACGGGCTATGCGACGGAATTCTGCGTCGACACGACGCTGCGCAGCGCCACCAGCCACGGCTATCGCGTCATCGTGGTCTCCGACGGGCATACGACCAAGGACCGCCCGGTGTTGCGGGCGGAGCAGATCATTGCCCACCACAATTGGGTCTGGTCAGACCTGATCTGCCGCCACGGGGTCACGCTCTTGAAAACCGGAGAAATCACGTTCGGCCGGCGGCGATCGCCGCAAAGCCCGATGGGCGGCCGGCCGTGATACATTATGGCACGGCAAAGCCGCATCCAAACCATCCCACAGGAGCCCAAGATGCAAACCTCGATTCTGCTCGCGACGGGAGGAATCCTGTAGCCGGGGGCGCCTTGGCCCGCCGTAGCCTCGCGCGAAGGCGGCCGACCCCGGCATCGACAGAATATTGGGCCGGCCTCAACGCGGCCGGCTACAGCGTGGGCTGTTTCCCAGAGCCGCGTTGGGAAACATCCCGCCTACGCCACGGCGGCGAGCGGCACACCGGCAGTGCAATCGTCGAGCGAAGCCAGGAATTCCTCCACCGTGTCTCCGTGCACGCCGAGCGACCAGGGGATGCCCGGACCCGGCGCCAGGACCAGTCCACCCAGCGAATCGCGTTCCACCGCCAGCACGCTTTGCACACGCATCATCAGATGCCCGTCCTCATCGCAGCCCGAGATGCTGGTTCCGACCGCGACCGGAATGATTGCTGCAGTCGCCGGCCCCGCGCAGATCCGCCGCAGGCAAGTCAGCTCGCGCAGGTCGACGAGCACGGAGAAAGGCAACGGACGCCCGTCGGCGTCCGTTGCCCGCACCCGGGCAACGCCCGCTTCGGCGTTGCCCTCGACCTCAATCCCAAACGAAAAGAATACCCCGGACGGCCCTGCGCACAGGACGCCGGACGGAAAGTGAAGGTGCTTTTGAAAGAGCATCATGGCCGATGGTCTCCTATCGGCACACCTGCCCCGGGATATTAGCCCAAATGGATCCACCTGGGCTTCCGTCTTTCGGTCTTTGTCATTGCGAGGAACGCAGCGACGAAGCAATCCATTGGGCTGGGTCGCCACCCTCGTTCGCCATGCTGTCCGGAGGACAGGCATCCTCGTTCTTCTGGCTCGCGACGACTGATGAGAGCATCCGACCCGCGGGCCTGACCGCCCCATCCACTTCTCCATGCTCGGCGCCTTTCTAACCACCATCTTCTTCTCGTTGTCCGTGATCTTCGCGAACCGGTCGATTGCCGTGGTCGGTACAACCCGCGCAAATCTCGGCCGTTTGTTGGTGGCGCTGGTTCTTCTCGGCATCTATGCGCATGTGTGGGGAGGTGGTCTGGGTGGAGCCGGATGCCGGTGGTTTCTGCTCAGCGGCTTGATCGGCATGGGTCTGGGCGATCTGGCCAATTTCAATGCCCTCCCGGTGCTTGGATCGCGCCTGTCAATCCTGGTCTGCCAATGTTTGGCGGTGCCGATCGCCATCGTCGCAGAACGTCTCTGGATCGGCACCCGCCTGACCGCCGGTCAGCTGCTCTGGGCCGCCGTCATCCTTGCCGGGGTGGCCATCGCCCTCATGCCGACCACCAGGGATCCGCCGCGGGTCCGGGTGCGCCCCATCGGCTTCTTGTGGGGCTTTCTTTCTGCTGCCGGCCAGGGCTTGGGCGCAGTTGTCAGCCGCCGCGCCGGCGATGCGGCCATCCACGCGGGTGAGTCGATCAACGGAATCACGGCAGCCTATCAACGCACGATCGGCGGACTGGCGATCACCGCGGCGTATTTCATCATCCAGGCAATGATCCAGCGAGAAAGGGCGCCGGAACCGGCGCCCGTCCCGGCCCGCGGTTATCTCTGGATCCTCGCGAACGCCCTCTGCGGAGCCGTCATCGGCGTCAGTTGCTACCAGTGGGCGCTGGCCACCACCCCGAGCGGGGTCGTTTTGCCGATTGTCGCCACCACGCCGCTGGTCATCATCCCCTTCAGCTGTCTGCTCGAAGGCGAACGGCCCACCGTCCGCTCGCTCGTCGGCGGGGCGGTCGCCGTGGCCGGAGCGGTGGCGCTCGCGCGGTCCCGGTAGGAACCTGTCGGGCTTCGCCCTCCAGGTTCCTACCGCTTCGGGCCGGTCAGGATCGCCTTGGCCGCCCTGAACGGGGCGCGGGTAAAGGATCCACGGCTCAGCACCGGTTCGGCAGCTTGCGCGGCGAGCTGCGCCTCCCGGACATCCAGCGACCGGGCCCTCTCCTGCAGTTGGTCGCCTCGCTGCTGGAGCGCCTCTTCCTGACTCTTCAGCCGTGAGATCTCCTCCTTGAGAACCATCTTCTCGTTGCTGAAGCTCCGCCGTTCCGCCTCCATCATGTCCATCGCCCGGTCCAGCCTGGCCCACGCGGTCTCCAGGGCAGGATCGCGCTGAAAGGGATCGCGGGACGGGCGCGGCGCAGCGCGATTCACACGGCTGGCCTCCGCGTCCTCGCCCATCGCGCGCAACCGCTGTTCATAGGCCCGCAGGTTGGTCTCTTGTTCCCGCAACAGATTCAGATCCTCATGCAGCTGCCGCCGGTCGATCTCAAGCCGGACCTGTCCCTGACGAACCTTGACCGCCTCCTCCCGGAGACGAACGTCCTCCGCCCGGAGATCCGCGCGCCAGACTTCCAGCGTTTCGCGTTCCTTGCTCAGCACCTCATCGGTCTTGAGCCGTTGCACTTCGCCGGCGGGCCGCCCTGCCTCCCGCTCAGCCGCCAGCGCCGCCCTTTCCCGCGCCAGCGCCTCCCGCGCCTCGGTCAAGGCCCGGGCCCGCTCATCCACCGCCACCTGCGCCGCTGCCAGGATTTCGCGTTCGCTGCTCAATTCCGCCAGTTCGGTCTGCTGCCGCGCCGTGTCGGTCTGTTGCGCCCGTTGCGCCATCAACTCAGCCTCGAGGACGGTCTTCTCCTGCGCCAGACGCTCGGCGTGGCTCTTGAAATTCTCGCATTCCCGCGCCACGCGTGCCAGCGCATCGCGGAGGTCGCCCGACCCGCCACCCGGATCGGCTCCGGACGCCAGCGCCTCCGCCGACACCGCGTTGGCCCCGGTCAAAATCGCCTCCACCGCCGCCAGTTCCTCCGAGGTGACCTCGCCCGACGGCAGGGCCCGGCCCGGCTGCAAAACCCCGTTGACGCGCTGCAGCACCGTCGTCCAGTCGCCTTCCGGGGCGAGCACGTCGGTGACCGCAACCCGGATGCCTTTGATCACGGACGGAAGGTCAAGCTGGTTGACCAGCATCAGCACCGCGATGCTGGGCTGCAGTTTCTTCAATGATTCGATAAAACTGAACGTGCTCATTTCCGGCAGCGGGTCGGCCACGAGCGACAAATCGAACCATTCGCCGTGGGCGGCGTCGATCGCTGCCTCCGGCTGGGCAAAGCACCTCACGTAATAACCCGAGCCGGCGAGCAGGAGCGTGAGCGTGCGGCCCGCGGCCTGGTCGCCGTGGACCAGCAAGACCTTTTTCACAGGGTTCATGGCAGAGATGGATTGATGACGTTTCTCCAGTGCAGGAGGAGACCTTACGCTATGTTTGACCGGGGCGAAACGCAATTGTGTGCGCGCCGCCCTGATTTACCCGTTTTTGTTCCGGGCCACGGCTGCCAGGGTGCGTCGCCCCGCCTTGCTGGGGAGTTTACCCCAGCGAGGCGCCGCTTCAGACCGGACTCGGGTCTTGATGCGACCGGGAGATCGGAGGCCGCTTGAGGTTTGAGGCAGCGCCTCGCTGAATGTTCGCTGCGCGGACAAGACGACCGATGAGATCGGACCTTGAAGCAAAGAAAGAGTCTCCGAACAAGAACTCGACCTGATCGAAACAGGTTTCGCAAATCAACGATCCTGGCGAGGCGCCATCCGGGTTGCGATTTCAGCTCCGGAACAGCACGTCCTCGCGGTCGAACATCCGGACGCAGGCCGCCAGCGCGACCGCCGCGTACAGACCGGTCGATCCGAAGACCAGCGCGAGAAGGTTCCAATGAAACACCCCCGAGACCAGCTCCTTGCTCACCAGCGCGAGGTTGAGCACCGGCACGAACGCCAGCCGGGTGTTGAGCTCCACTCCGGGCAGCATGCCCATCATCGCGGGCAGGATGATGACGATGATCAGGGGCGACACATAGCTCTGCGCCTCCTTCATGGTCTTCGCAAAGAGCGACACGGCCATCAGAACCGCAGAGAACAGCACCGCCACCGGCAACACCATCGCCAGCACGGTCACGGTCCCAAGCGGATCAATGGTCGGCAGCGTGAACCCGGGCGACGCGCCGCTCTTGGCCGCCGCCATCGCCGCGGCGCCGACATCGCTCCTCGCCAGCAGCATCCCGGTGGCGATGAAGGTGGCGCCCATGGAAAGCAGCGAGAACACCACGGTTGCGAGCGAGGCGGTCAGCACCATCAGAAATTTGCCCAGGACCAGGTCCGTCCGGGCCACCGGGCTGCAAAGGATGGTCTCGAGCGTGCCGCGCTCCTTCTCCCCCGCCGTCAGGTCCATCGCCGGATACATCGCCCCCGTGAAGCAGAGGAGGATGAAAAGATAAGGGATCATGCCGCCGACAATGTTGCCGCCGACCTTCTCCGGCGGCGCGACATTCTCGGTTGTCACCTCGAACGGCTTGACGAGGGCGGCGGGCAGGCCGTGCTCCACCAACCGGGCAGCGACGGTCTTCTCGCGATAGTCGTTGAAGAAATTGCGCAGCTCATTCACCGCGAACCCGGACCGCAGTTCACTCTCATAGTTGAAGATCTTGACGGCCGCCGGCTCGCCGCGGGCCAGCGTCGCATCGAAACCCGGGGGGATCTCCACGGCGGCGCGAAGCTGCTTGTCGGTAATGCGCTGCCTCCAATCCGCGGTCACCGGCAGCAGCTTGATCTTCGTGTCCGCCCCCAGGGCGCCGCGCACCGCCGGCGAATCCCCGCCGCCCAGCACCATCACGGTGGGGGTCTCCGCCTGCGCCTTGCTGACGACCTTGTAGGAAATCACACCGGCGACCAGGATGATCCCGGGGATCATCAGCGTCGGCACCACGATCATCGAGATCAGCGTGCGGCGGTCGCGCAGCGAGTCGCGAAGTTCCTTGCCGTAGACCGTAAAGATGTTGTGCGGGTTCATGCGGCCTCCTCTCCGCCAACGGCGCGGACGAAAATCTCTTCCATGTCCTGCTCCCCGTAACGCTGCCGGAGCTCGGCCGGCGTGCCCTCGGCCACGAGGCGGCCGTGGTGGATGATTCCAACGATGTCGCAGATCTTGTCCACCTCGCTCATGACGTGGGTCGAGTAGATGACGGTCTTGCCGCGGCCGCGGCAGTCCCGCACGAACCGGGCGATGGTCCGCGCGGCCATGACGTCGAGCCCGACGGTGGGCTCGTCGAAGATCAGGACCGCCGGGTCGTGCACCAGCGTGCGGGCGATCGACGTCTTTTGCTTCATGCCGGTGGAGAACTTTTCCACCCTCCGGTCGAGGAATTCGCCGAGGTCGAGCGCCGCCGTCAGCTCAGCGATCCGTGCGGCGATCTGTTCCGGAGTGAGACCGTTGAGCCGGCCGAAATAGGCGATGGTTTCCCGCGCCGTCAACCGGCCGTAGAGGGCCGTGCTGGTGGCGAGAAACCCCACGCTGGCCCGGACCCGCTCGGGCTGCGTCGCAGCGTCGAAGCCGGCCACGATGATCCCGCCGCTGGTCGGCTTCAGCAGCGTCGCCAGGAGGCGCAGCGTGGTGGTCTTGCCCGCGCCGTTTGCGCCGAGCAGGCCGTAGATCTGGCCCGGACGGCAGTTGAAGGAGACGTCGTCCACGGCGCGGATTTCACCGCGCTTCTTGTCGTGGAAGATCTTCGTGAGGTTGCGGGTTTCGATCATAGGGGGGAGGAAAAACCTAGAAACGAGGAAACCAAGAAACCTGGCAAGCGCGGAAGCGATCGACTCGATCGAGGGAATCGCCCATCGGTCGCTTGGTTCCGGCATCGCGCCGCTCCGTCTGGCCGTCGGTTTTTCCGTTTCATTGTCTCAATGTTTCATGATTTCAAAGTTTGGCCTTCACAAACTCATCTGCTCGCGGAAGGCCTGGGCCTGCCGGCGGGACAGCTCAACCTTCAGCCCTCCCTTGAGATGCACCTGAAGGCTGCCGCTAAACCACGGTTCAATCCGGTCGATCCAGGCAAGGTTGATGATCTGCCGGCGGTTGGCGCGGAAGAAGACCCGCGGATCCAGGCGCTCCTCCATCGCGTTGAGCGACCGGAAAAGCTGCGGCTGGGCGTCCCCAAAATGCACCCGCGTGTAGTTGCCTTCGCTCTCCATCAGGAGGATGGATTTCACCTCGACGAACCAGCAGCGCTCGCCTTCGCGCACAAAAACCTTGTCCTCCGGCTTTAGGCGGGCGATCTGCCCGGCTGACGGACCCGGGCCTGACGACGCTCCCGGGCGATCGTGCAGTTTCTCAAGCGCGGTGGCCAGCCGGGCCGGATCCACCGGTTTCATCAGGTAGTCGAGGGCGTTGAACTCAAATGCCTTCAGCGCGAATTCATCGTAGGCCGTCGTAAAGATCACCTGCGGCAGCGGCGGTTCCAGCGATTCCAGCAATGCGAATCCGTCATCGCCCGGCATCTGGATGTCCAGTAGGAGCAGATCGGGACGAAGCTCGGCGATCCGCGCGCGGGCGTCGTCCGAATTCGCCGCCTCCCCCACGATCGTGATGTCCGGATATTTCGCGAGCAAACGCCGCAATTCGCTGCGCGCCAGCCGCTCGTCGTCGATCAAAAGCGCTTTCATGCGGTGAGCGCCTCCGGTTTGTCCACCCGCCGCGCCTGGCGGCCGGATTCAGGCGGCGGACGGTGCCCTGCCGCCTCGCGCGCCGGAGCACCCGATTCCTGGCCGAACGGGACCAGCACCTCGGCCACGACCAGTCCCGGGGGGGCCTCCCGCAAAACGAGCGTGGCCCGGGACCCGAACAACAGCTGCAACCGCTCGGCGGCATTGCGCAGGCCGACGCCGGTCGAACCGCCGCCCGCCGCCAGCGAACCCGGATTGGTCACCTTCAGGCGGAGTTCGTCGTGCTCGCACCGCGCGATGATGGTGATCTCGCCGCCTTCCCGCCGCGGCGCAATGCCATATTTGACCGCGTTTTCCACCAGCGTCTGCAGCAGCATCGGCGGGATTGCCAGATTCAGCGCGCCCGGCGCGATGTCCAGGCGCACCCGCAGGCGCTCCTCGTGGCGCACCTGTTCGAGCGCGAGGTAGTCGTTCACCGTCCGCAATTCATCCTCGAAAGGGACGGTCTCCAGTTGTCCCGACTGCAGGGAATAGCGCAGGAGATTCGCAAGCTGCGTCACCGCCTGCCGGGCCCGGTCGGGGTTCTCGTCAATGAGCCCACGCAGGGAATTGAGGGAATTGAAGATGAAATGCGGATTGATCTGCGACTTCAGCGCGCGGAGCTCCGCTTCCTTGACCGAGGTGGTGAGGCGCAGCTGCTCGATCTGCAGCCGGTTGTAGCGGTCAAACAGATGGTAGAAAAAATAGATGCACAGCCAGCTGCACATCAGCGCCAGGCCGTTGAACAGACTCATGCTGAGGACCGCCGCCGGATGAAACTTGGACGACCAGGGGAAACGCTGAACCCCGTAATATAGTCCATACCCCACCGTCGTCCATACGACTGACATCAATGCTCCCATGCCGAGGATGCGCGGAATCAGCGGCCGCCAGCTCAGTTCCTTCCAGCCCCACTTCGTCAGCCAATGCCGCGTATAATGGGTGATCAACATTCCCTCCGCCACGGTCTGGAGGATCGCCCAGCCGGCGTCGCTCGACTCTTTTTCGGAAAAAAGCCCGATGAACAATACCTGCACCATCAGGAAAAACGTCCATCCCGCCGCCTGGCACGCGACGTACAACCGCTCCTTCGCCCGCTGGCGGAGATCGCGGTCAGCAACCGCAGGGACGCCGGTGGCAACGGATTCCATGTCGGGACACTACATCACGGTGGGCCACCGACCGCAAACTTTAGACAAGCGGTCGGCCGGCAGGACCGGCGGTCACGGCCGGACGACCTTCAAGTCGCATGCTTCAGTCAACTTCGCCTGCCGCTCGTCGGAGGTCACGAACTGCCGCACTCCCGGCTTTCCGCCGGCCACAAGTCCGCTAGGATGCCGGCCATGAACCCCGCGCCGTTCGCCAGTTATCTCGATTCCACCAATCTGCGGCTCGACGCGACCGACGCCGATCTGAACCTCCTTTGTGCCGACGCCCGCCGGTACGAATTCGCGGCGGTCATGCTCTATCCGGCAAGCGTCGCGCTGGCTGCGGACGCGCTCGTTGGATCCCCGGTCCACGTCGGCACGGTCATTGGTTTTCCCCATGGCCGCTCGCCGCGCGCCGCCAAGGAATTGGAGATTCGCACCGCCGCGAAAGCGGGCGCCCACGAGGTCAACATCGTGATGAACTATGCCGAGCTCCGCGAGGGCCGGAGCGCCGAGGTGGCCGCCGAACTCGACCGGCTCGCCTCCGTCGCCCGCAGCTTCTGGCTCGTCGCCAAGGTCATCGTCGAGACCTGCTACCTCGACCGCGCGCAGAAGCTCGCCGCGCTCGCGCTCTGCGAGGACGCCGGCGTCGATTTCATCAAGACCTCGACCGGCTTCGGGGCCGAGGGCGCCACGGTCGACGATGTAAAGCTGTTTGCCGACCACCGCCGCGGAACCATCCGCATCAAGGCGGCCGGCGGCATCAAAACCCTGGCGCAGGCGCACGCCCTGCTCACGGCCGGGGCGGACCGCCTCGGCACGTCCAACGCCGTCGCCCTCGTGCTCGAACAGGCTGGCAGCCACGCCGCGCCTTCCACCGGCGCCTACTAAGTCGTGTCTATTCAATATGCCTCGTTCTCGCTCGTGAATAACAACGCGGTCAGGTGACCGATGTAGGAGCCTGCTTGCAGGCGATTTCGTCTTCTGTATCGCAAGCAAGCTCGCTCCTACAATTTGCATCGATCCGGCTAAGTCGCCGCCTGATCCACCGCCGCCCCGTCTGCCTGCCCCGCTTCCCGGACCGCCGGCCAGTCCGGCAACAGCGCGGGGAACTTTGTCACGTATTGCGTTACAAAGCCCCGGCGGAGGCTGTGAGTTTCGACTTCGCGCCGGCCAAAAAAGCGCTAGGCTGGGGAGATGCCACACCTTGTCCGATCCAAGGCAGCCCGGGTTTCCGCTCCAGATGCGTCGCCTGCGGCCGGCGCCGGCAGCGGGTTCTCGGTCGGCGCCCGAAAGACCGTCGCCGCTCCTGCGACCGCCGTCTACGCCGCATGGATCGATGCCCGCCGGCGGGCCCGCTGGCTAAAGGGCGTGGAACTGACCATCCGGCAGAAGACCGCCCCGAAATCGCTCCGGCTGACCTGCAGCGACGATGAATCCGACATCGCGGTGACGATCACGGCGGGCGCCAAATCCCAGTGCAAGATCCGTGTGGACCACACCCGCCTGGCCAGCGCTCAGATGGTCGCGGAGCGCCGGCATTGCTGGAAGGAAATGCTCCGGGCCCTGAAGCACTACGTCGAATCCGCGCAGGAGCCTGTCGGGCTTCGCCCTCCACGCTCCTGAACAAACGGCGGACGCCGTTTGGTGCCGAACGGCGACTTTTCTTCCGATTGAGCGGAGAGGTTTCGAAAGCGTGCCGGCGGGGGCGGTCCGCGCGGAAAGGGTCAAGGCGGTCCCGTCAGGCGGATCTGTCGGCGTCGAAACTCACGCCGACCGCGGCGCGCCATTGGTCAAGCACCGCCATGTTGCCCAGGGTGTCGGCCAGCGTCATCTCGGGCACCTCGGGCAATCCGGCGGCAAGCGCGGCCGCAAAGGCATCCGCCTCCAGCGCATAGAGCGGAGGAGCCGCGATCGCAATCTCCTCCGGGCCGGCCGCATCGCGGCGATGCAGCCGGAGAAATGAGGTGCCTCCCCCGCGGCACGGCGTCCAAGGATCCGGGAGGTGCACCCAGCCGCCGCTCCCGTACACCCGGACTGAATTGTCCTGCTGCAGGCCGATTCCGCAGGCAACCTGGGCGACCATCCCGCCGGCGAATCTCAACGTCGCGGCGGCATAGACATCCACACCCGTCTGCGGGTGCAGCTGACCGGCCGCCAGGACGCTGACCGGATCGGCAAAAGGCTGTCCCTCCATGGCGCCCGCCACCAGGCGCGCCAGCGAAACCGGATAGCAGCCGACGTCCAGGATGCCACCGCCGCCAAGCTCCCGGCTCCACATGCGGCTGTTGGGGTCGAAGTCATTGAAGAAACTGAACGTCGCCTGCACGAGGCCGACCCGGCCAAGAGCCCCTGCTTTCACGAGCTCGACCAGCTTCGCCGTCTGCGGATGGCAGCGATACATGAAGGCCTCCATCAGAAGCACGCGGTGCGCGCGGGCCGATCCCACGACCCGCCGGGCGTCTGCGAGATTCACGGTCAGCGGCTTCTCGCAAAGAATGTGCTTCCCGGCCTCGGCCGCCCGGATCGCCCATTCCGCATGAAACGGGTGCGGCGGCGAGATGTACACCGCCTGCACCTCGCTGTCGGCCAGCAGCGCTTCATAGGATTCATGCGCCCGCGGAATGCCAAACTCGCGGGCGAATCGATCCGCCGACGCCTGCGAGCGGCTGCCGACCGCCACGAGCTGCCCGGTTTGCGACGCCTTGACGCCACGCGCAAAAACCCCGGCGATGTGTCCGGTGCTCAAGATTCCCCATCGGAGCTTGTCCATGTTGCGAAGTCTGGCGGTTGTCCGGCGCTTCGCAACACCCGGGCGTGTTTCACCCGGTCGCTCGATCAAGGGCGGCTTTCCGGACCAATCGCGCCGGAAGATTTGCATGTCCCCGCCAGACGCCATAATTGATCACGATCCGCCGCACCTGCAGCGGATTCCGGGAAACTCCTTCCATGCAGCGAACTCTCCTCACCCTGATTCTGGCACTGGTCCTCGCGGCTGGCACAGCCGTCGCGGCCGACCGTCATGTCGTCGTGGTCGTCTGGGACGGCATGCGACCGGACTTCGTGAGCGAGTCGAGCACGCCGCATTTTTGGTCGCTGGCGCAATCCGGCGTCTTCTTCGCCAACCATCATCCCGTCTACCCCAGTGCCACCGAGGTCAACGGGACCGCGATTGCCACGGGAGCCTATCCGGACCACAGCACGGTCGTCGGCAACAAGGAGTTCCGCCAGGGCATCAATCCGGAACAACCGGTCAATGTCGAGAAACCGGCCGTCATCCAGCGGGGCGATGAAATCTCCCGGGGGCACTACCTCGCGGTTGGCACTCTGGCCGAGTTTCTTCAGGCTCGCGGCCTGCGCACCGCGATCGCCGGCACCAAACAGGTCGCGCTGCTGGCCGATCGTGCTTCTCGGCCGGACAACCCGGCCGCTTCGCCGATCGTCTTCGAAGGCGCCGCGATTCCCCAACGGATGGTCCCGGATCTCGCCGCAGCCTTGGGCAATTTTCCCGCCATCGGCAAGGATGCTGCCGGCAAAGGCAACAAGATCGACCGGGACGCCTGGACCACGCGGGCGCTGCTGCAGGTTTTGTGGAAGGACGAGGTGCCGGCCTTCTCGCTCCTCTGGCTGGCTGAGCCGGACTATTCGCAACACGAGACCGGCCCCGGATCCGCCGCATCGCTCGCCGCCATCAAGAGCAGCGACGACCAGCTCGGTAACGTGCTCGCCGAACTCGACCGGCGCGGCCTGCGAAAAAGCACGGACGTATTCGTCGTTTCCGATCATGGCTTCTCCACCATCATGCGCGCGCTGGATATCGCCGCCGATCTCGTCGCCGCCGGGTTTGACGCCACCCGCACCGCCCACGGCGGGCTCAAGCGAGGCCAGGTGCTCGCGGTGAGCAACGGCGGCACCGAATTCCTCTACGTGGGCGAACGCGATGTGGCGGTCAGCCGCCGGGCGGCCGCGTGGGCCCAGACGAAGGACTGGGCCGGCGTGGTCTTCGCCCGCGAAACGGTCGAGGGCACGTTCCCGCTGGCGACGGCGCATCTCGACTCGCCGGAAGCACCGGATGTCGTGGTCGCCCTTCGCTGGACTTCGGCGAAGAGCGCGACTGGCGCGCCCGGCCTGATCTGCTCCGACGGCACGGAACGCGGGCCCGGCCAGGGCAATCACGCCAGCCTGTCCGCCTCCGACATGCACAACACCCTCGTCGCCGCCGGTCCCGATTTCCGCTCGGGCGTGCGCGATCCGCTGCCGAGTGCCAACACGGATCTGACGCCAACGATCCTCTGGATCCTCGGCTTCAAGGACGAGGCCGCGCACCGCGACGGCCGGGTCCTCGGGGAGGCGTTGGTCAACGGCACGCCTCCGGTGCATTCCTTTGAGATCCGGCATCTCGCCGCCCGGCGCGACCTCGGCGACGGACAGGCCTGGGAACAATACCTGAATGTGAGCGAACTGAACGGCGTGCAGTACCTCGACGAAGGCAACGGCCGCCAGGTGTCCACGCCATAGGATTCTGGCGCAGAAAGGCCGCCAGAATCCTACGCCGTCAGTTCCTCGTAGACGGTGCCCAGGATTGACGGCAGGCGGTTCGGCGCCGGCACGTGAAAATCCGGAAACCCGGGCAGGTTTTCGAGCGCCGCGATCTGGTCCCGCGACTGGCCCGCGGCGATTCCCTTCTGCACGTGGTCAAGCAGTGCGTTCAACAAATCCCGCATGACGAGCAAATCGTCGCGCGCGCCGGTGACGCCGAACTTCGGGATGCCGTGGCCGAAGATGTAGATCGCGTCCGCCGGAAAGCTCCGGTGGATCTCCTCCAGCCGCTGAATCCAGCCGCGCACGCTCGCCCCGCCGGGCCGGTCAATATAGGGATAAAGGCGGTTGAAGACCAAATCGCCCATGTGCACCACGTTGGCCTTCTCGAACAGCATCACCGCATCGCCGTTGGTGTGCGCCGGCCCGAAATACTGCGCCAGCACCACTTCATCCCCGCACTCATGCCGCCAGACATCGGTGAAGGTCGTGTCAGCGAACACCTGTTGGCTGAGATCACCCTTCTTCTCCGCCGCGGCAAACTGCAGCTTCGGGACGTTGACCTGCGCCACGATGGTGCGGGTGGCCGGCTTGAAGACCGGATTCCCGCTGGTGTGGTCGGCATGGTGATGGGTGTTGAGGACCACATCGAGCGTCCGCCGGTCCCGGCCTGGCAACCCGGCCAGGCAGGCCGCCGCCGTATCCGGAAATTGGGTATCGATCACGACCAAGGCCGAGCTTGAGGCCAGCCAGCCTATCGTGCCACCCCGGCCGGTGAAAATCCCCACGTTGCGGCGCAACGGCTTGAATTCGGTGACCGGAGGACCGGGGGGAACAGGCGCGGGGGCGCCGGCCTTCCCGCCAGTCGGTGTTGGGCCCGACGAAGCGGCGCCCGGACCGGACGATTGCGCGCGGAGCAGGGACCGGGAGAACAGGCCAGCGGCAGCCAGCCCGGTGGTGCGAAACAGGAACGAGCGGCGGTTCATCAGCAGTAATCTACTCAAGAACCAGGCGCGGACAAACCCCAAAGTTTTCCGGTAACCTTTTTCCCGCCGGCGGGTTTTCTTCTCGTAACCAGCCATGTGCCCTTCCTGCCGTGATCGCCGACCTCGAGCCACAATTGAATGTTCAAGCGTACCAGCCCGTGGTTGAATCGTTCCCGTTACCCGTGGAATCCCTCACCGACCACGAGCTCATGATCGCCGTGCGCGCCGGCGAAATCGACCGGCTCGGCGAACTCTTTGAACGGCACCACGGGCCGCTCTACGGGTTCTTCGTCCGCCATACGAACGATCGCACGGCGAGCGAAGACCTCGTCCAGCTCGTCTTCTACCGGATCCTCAAATACCGGCACACGTATCGCGACGAGGGCCGATTCTCCGCCTGGATCTACCATCTCGCGCGCAAGGTTGCGGCGGACCATTTCCGCCGGAACAGCACGACTCCCCACAACACGAATCCTGACGACCTGCCAACCGTGCCGGACCAGGCGCCCCACGCGGCCGATCGCGCGATCGCGGCCGACGACGCCGAACGCCTCCGCACCGCCCTGGCCGCCCTGGATCCCGAGCAGCGCGAATTGCTCATCCTGGCCCGGTTTCAGCACCTCAAGCACGAGGATCTCGCCCGGCTCTTCGATGTTTCAGTCGGTGCCGTGAAGGTCCGCGTGCACCGCGCGCTCAAGGATCTGCGCGACATCTATTTCAAGCTCAGCCGGGAACCAATCGCATGAAGGGACTAATGGACTACAGGACCACGGACCACGGACCACGGACCACAGGACCACGGACAACTGACTACCAAACCACGGACCTCAGGACCAAAGACCACAAGACAACGGAACACGGGACCGCAGTCGCATGCATCCGCGAAAATGCGACGTGGGCGTCGCGCCTCCAGGTTCGGTCCGCACTAGGCCGCCCCCCACTTTCACCCTCACCGTCACTTTCACCTCTTCCGCCATGAACTGCCAACGCATCCAAGAAAGCTTCCTCGAGTACCAGGACGGCCGGCTGTCCCCGGCCGATGCCACCGCGGTGCGCGCCCACCTCAAGACCTGCCTGGAGTGCCAGCGCGAATGGGCCGGTTTGCAGCAAATCTCCCTCAAACTGGACCGGTTGCCGCCCGTCGCACCCAGCCCGCGGCTGCGCGCCCAGTTCTACGCCATGCTCGAAACCCACCGTCAGGCCGCCGATGCGCCCAGCCCGTTTGTCCTCATGCGCAGCCGCCTCGACCGCATCTTCTCTGCCCTGCTGCCGGCCCGCCCGGCCTTCCAGTTTGCGCTCGTGTGCTTTGTGCTCGCCGCCGGACTCCTGGTTGGCGCCCGCTTCCTGCGCCCGACGCTCGACCCGGCGACCGCCGACACCATTGCCAGTCTGCAGCGCAAAGTGGATTCGATGGCGCCGCTGGTCACCTACTCGGTTCTCCAGCAAAAATCCACGACCGAGCGGCTCCGCACCGTGCTCGGCACGCTGAAACTCAAGGACAACGACCAGCAAGTCGTCAGCGGGCTCCTCGCTTCCCTCGCCTTCGATCCCAGCGTGAACGTGCGCCTCTCCGCCCTCGAAGCGCTCTATCCACGCGCCGACCAGCCGGCGGTGCGCTCCGCCGTCACCGCGTCGCTCCCGCGCGAGCCGTCACCACTGGTACAGGTGACAATGATTGACTTCCTCGCCGCCACCCGCGACCCCGCGGCCTTCGCCACGATCGAGGACGTCAGCCGCAATCAGAACTACGCCCAGGAAGTTCGCGAAGCGGCCCGCCGCGCGCTCGCCCAGCTCTAACCCCCGCCTTCCGCAGCATATCCCCGCCGCATACCCCCACTTTCACTCTCACCTTCACTTTCACTCTCACCTTCACTTTCACTCTCACCTTCACTTTCACTCTCACCTTCACTTTCCGCAACATCCCCCCAATGCATACTACACTCCGTCTTTGCAGTCTTCTGCTCGGTCTTTCCGCCGCCGGCCTGACGGCCCGGGCCGCCCAGGCGGCACCGGCCAGTCCACCGGCCGCCCCCGCGGCACCGACCGCTCCCGCGGCACCGACCGCTCCCGCCGCACAGAACAAAAACGCCAACGAGATCAAAATCGACAGCGACGGCAATTCGGTCGATGTCAGCGCTCCCTCCATGGAAGTCGACACGGATCGCGAGGGAAAGACCCTCTCGCCGGCCAGTGTCAAATTCAGCGATCCCACGAAACCGGGCAAGATCCGGGTTCGTGTCATGTGGGGCGACGTCACCGTCACCGGAGCCGACACGCCGGCGGTCACGATTGTCTCCAACATCAAGAACAAGCAGCAGGCACAGGCGAAGAATTCCAGCGGGCTCCGCCGGCTCGACTCCGAGACCACGTATTCGGCGACCGAAAAAGACAATGTGATCAGCATCGAGCTGGGAGGAGAAAGTCCAAACCCGGCGGCCGGGGCCTCGCTCGCAATCACCACGCCCCGCGCCACGTCGCTCTCGGTCGAAAACACCTTTGGCGGGCGCGTCAACGTCAGGAACATCGAGGGCGACATCGAAATCCGCAGCCTGAACGGCGAGGTCGCACTCGACCGGATCTCGGGTTCGGCACTGGTTGATACGATGAACGGCGAGATTCACGCCACCTTCGTCAAGGTGGCCGAGGGAAAGCCGCTCTCCTTTACCTCGATGAACGGCGAAGTCGAGGTGCGCATCCCGGCCGACACCAAGGCAAACGTGCGCCTGCGCACCCAGAACGGGGCGGTGTTCACCGATTTCGATGAGAAGGCCATGGTGACCAAGACCGAGCCGGCGCGCGGAGGGATCAAGCGACACAACCGGTCGCGCGTCCAGTCTGCCGACCAGGACGATGATTCCGACTGGCACGATAGCATCCGCGACTCCGTGCGCGAAGCGATCCGCGCCGGCCTTGAGGCTGGACGGGAGGCGGCGGAGGCGGCGCGTGAGGCCGCCGATGCCGCCCGCGAAAGATTGGCGGAAACGCAGGGCATGCCCGCCCCGGCTCCGCTACCTGCCATTCCGCAGATCTCCCCGGTGCTGCCCTCCATCTCCGGCGGCAAGGTTGTGAGCGGCGCCCTCAACGGCGGCGGCCCCGAAATCCAGATCGCCACGATGAACGGCACCATCACGCTGCGCAAGATGCAGCCCTGAGGCCGGCCAAAATTGACCTGTCTCCTGTAGCCGGGGGCGCCTGCCCTGAGCCGGTCGAACTGGCCGACCCCGGCAAATCCGATTGAGGGACATAGCCGGCCTCAACAAGGCCGGCTACAGCGGACGGTCACCTGTAGCCGGGGGCGATGACCCCGGCACGTGCATTCGAAAATCCAGGCCGGCCTCAACGCGGCCGGCTACAGCGGGGCGCTGTTTCCTGGGCGTTCGACAAGCTATTCTTCCTCGGAAAACGCAAACAACGTCCGCACCGCGAGCCCGTTCTCTTCGAGCCGGCGCGAGCCGCCCAGCCCGGGCAGATCAATGACCGCGATCACTCCCACCACTTCGCCCTGCAGCGCGCGGAACAGCTTCGCCGCAGCGAGCAGCGTGCCGCCGGTTGCAATCAAATCATCTACCACCACAACGCGATCGCCCGGACGACACGCGTCGGCGTGCACCTCGATGGTCGCCGTGCCGTACTCCAGCGCGTAATCCTCGGCCACCGTCTGGTACGGCAGCTTGCCCTTCTTCCGTACGAGCACGATCGGCTTGCCGAGCTTGTAAGACAGCGCGCCGCCGAGGATGAATCCGCGCGCATCCACGGCCGCGACGATGTCCGGATTTAGCGGTTTCGTGACCTCGGCCAGCGCGTCAATCGTGGCGCGAAAGGCCCCGGCATCCTGAAACAGCGTGGTGACATCGCGGAAGTTGATGCCGGGCTTCGGCCAGTCGCGTACGGTGCGGATCCTGGATTTGAGATCGGTTGGGTTCATTTTTTCCTGGGGAGGATGAGCCTCAGACCATTGCAGATTAGAAACGTGGAGGGCGAAGCCCGACAGGTTTCTAGGCTCGTCGATACTGCGGGGGCCAGGCGAAGTCACAGCCGAGCACTCTGGCCGCGTGCAACGGCCAGTAAGGATCGCGCAAAAACTCGCGCCCAAGCAAGACCACATCTGCACGATTCTCCGCCACGATCCTCTCGGCCTGGTCAGGCTGGGTGATCAGCCCCACCGCGCCAGTGGCAATTCCTGCCTCGCGGCGCACGGCCTCAGCAAACGGAACCTGGAATCCCGGGCCGGCCGGGATCTTCGCCCCGTGCAGCGTCCCGCCCGACGAACAGTCGAGCAGGTCGACGCCGCGCTCCTTGAGGATTCTCGCGAGGGCCACCGTCTGTGGCAGGTCCCAACCGCCCGATTCCGCCCAATCGGTGGCGGACAAGCGCACCCACAACGGCAGCCGTTCCGGCCAGACCGCCCGCACCGCGTCGACCACCTCCAACAGCGCCCGGCAGCGGTTCTCGAACGGACCGCCGTACCGGTCCGTTCGGTGATTGCTCAGCGGCGAGAGAAACTGGTGCAGCAGGTAGCCGTGCGCGGCATGAAGCTCGATCAGTTCAAAGCCCGCCGCCAGTGCCCGCTTCGCCGCGGCGGCGAATGCGCCAACGATCTCCGCGATGGCCGCCGCCGTGAGCGACTCCGGCACCGGGTGATCCTCCGCGAAAGCCAGCGCGCTCGGAGCCACCACGGTCCAGCCGCCCTGCGCCGCGGCCACCGGCTTGCCACCATCCCAGGGCCGCGCCGTGCTCGCCTTGCGGCCGGCATGCGCCAGCTGGACTCCCGGCACCGCGTTCTGCTCGCGAAGAAACCGCGTCACCCTCGCCAATACCTCAACTTGTGCGTCCTGCCAGAGGCCGAGATCGGCCGGCGAAATGCGGCCCCGTGCTTCCACCGCGGTGGCTTCGGCGATCACGACGGCCGCGCCCCCGACCGCGCGCGAGCCAAGGTGGACGAGGTGCCAGTCAGTCGCGAAGCCGTCCGTGCACGAGTACTGGCACATCGGCGACACGACGATCCGGTTGCGCAGCGTCAGGCTGCGCTGCGGGAACGGCGAGAAAAGCGCGGGCATGCCGCCAACCGTTGGCGGTTTTGTCGGCGGCGCAAGCGGGAAGCAGACGGCCTAATCGGGACGCTTGACCGCGAACCGCTCGGTCGTCCGGCAATATAAGTCGCCGCTGATGCGGCCAATCAGGTCCATCTTCGCCGGATCGATCCGGCCATCCGGCCCCAGCACCGCGTCGCTGACGTGCACGAGCTGGATCCGTCCGAAAACCACATGCGCCGCCAGCGGCCCCTCGCCGATGTTGACGATCCGGTCGAGCGTGCATTCGAACGCCACCGGCGCCGCGGTCACCCGCGGCGGGCGGATCGTCGTCGACGGCGTCATCGCGATCCCGAATTTCTCCGCCTCGCTCTCGCCATACGGCAGCGTGGCGGCGGTGGCGTTCATCGGTTCGGCCAGGGCAAAGGACACGGTGTTGACCACAAACTCCGGCACCTGCTGGATGTTGCGCACCGTGTCCTTGGGTTGGCCGTCGCGATTGTTGACCGGCACGAACATCAGCGTCGGCGGATTGGACGTGATCCCCTGAAAGAAGCTGAACGGCGCAAGATTGGTCCGGCCGTCGGCGGAGATCGTGGATACCCACGCGATCGGTCGCGGCGCGATCACGCTGGTCATCCATCCATAGATCTCACGAAACGGCAGCCTGGCAAAATCGATGATCATGCCGGCAATGCAGTGCGCCCGCGCCCGCGGCGCGAGCCAATTTTCGCGCGAAAGAGCGCCGCGCTGATGTCGTGATTGCTTCAATCAACCTTCCCGTCGCCCAGGTATCGGCCGGAGCAATCCAATGATCGGGTTCGGCCGGAAATCTTCCTTGATTCCCGCTCTAATAGTACCAAGATACTATTTGAATGCCGCGGAAACTCCGCCAACTCATCGCCGACCTGGAGCGCGCAGGATTCGCCAGGATCCCAACCCAAAGCAGCCATCGGAAATATCGCCACGCCTCGGGAACAACCGTAATCCTTTCGGGCCAAACCGGAGCGGACGCTCATCACTACCAGGAAAAGGATGTACTGCGGGCGATTGCCGCCACGAGAGAACCATTACCATGAAGAACAGAACTCTGCCCGAAGCTGTCAGGGAACAGGCCGCCCACTATCTTAAGATCGTCGAATGGTCCGACGCGGACCAGTGCTTCATCGGTCGTTGCCCCGGTCTCTTCTTCGGCGGCTGTCACGGCCCAGACGAAACGAAGGTCTACGCGGAACTCTGCCAGATCGTCGAAGAGCACGTCACAGAACTGCTGGCGAACAAAATGCCTCTGCCTCCGGCGACTATCGGGAAAAGATACAGCGGCAAGTTCGTGGTCCGGGTTGGACCGGAACTCCACCAGAAAGCCGCGATCAGGGCTTCAACGTGCGGCAAGAGCCTCAACCAATTCGTCGCCGACGCCATTGCACGGGCGTGAACTGCCTGCAGAGTTGTTCTATCAGATTGTTCCCACTCGACCCGTTGGGCTGCGTCGTCGCCCTTGCGGCAAAAATCTTGGCGCATTAGCTTGAGGAGGCAATTCCGAGCAACTCCATATTTAACGGTTCGAGAGCCTGCCAGCGCGGATACTCTGCAAGGTCAATCACCTTACTCTCTTCGAGAAACGCGGCAGCCAACGCCTTGGCATAATCAAGTTCCTCGGCTGAAAACGCCTTCTCGGCTTGTTTGAGCATCCGGTCAAAGTCCCATGGAGAGCGTCTGAAGCTCTGCTGTATACAAAACTTGAAATGGCGCTCCCATCTTTCTGCATCTTGCCTCCGTATACGCCCAACGAGCCAAAGCGAAAAACAGAGTTCTGCCATATCACTAATTGTAGATTGATCAACACGAGCAATCGCGCGAAGAAGTGGCGCCCGAGGGAGCGGCCCTCAGGCCGCAAACGGAACGGATTCAATGTCAACCAATCCTTGACAAGTTCCTCTGTGGTCCGGTCGAAAGTCAGGGTTTGCCCTTTCTCTGATGGGGCGGATCCACGCGTCCTGGCCGAGGTGCATCCCCGGCTTGCCTCTGCGCGCTTCGCTCCTAACGTGCCGGGCGCTTCACCATGTCCAACCTCCCCAGCCAGTTCGCCGGCGTCACCGTCGCCACCAAGGCGAACGTCTATTTTGACGGCAAAGTCGTCAGCCACTCGGTCGTGTTTCCCGACGGCACGAAGAAGACGCTCGGCCTGATCTATCCCGGCTCGTACCATTTCGGCACCGGTGCGCCTGAACGCATGGAGATCGTCGCCGGCGCCTGCCGCGTGACGCTCGACGGCGAGCACGAGACCCGGTCATTTTCCGCCGGCCAGTCCTTTGACGTGCCGGGCAAAAGCGGCTTCACTATCGTGGTCGAAGGCGGTCTCTGCGAATACATCTGCTCGTATCTTCCGGCCTGATCGAGTTAGGCCGGAAGATCGCGCTGCCGGGCGTTGAGGTGGGCGAGGAGCAGCGTGAAGAACACCAGCACGAGGTTTTGCAGGGGAAGCTGCAACGGCGTGGGCAGCGCGTAGATGATCGCCACCGCGGGCAGCCAGACGCCGAGATTGGCCAACAGGGTCGGCAGCACGCTGCGGTTGTACCAGCCAGGGGAACGAAAATCATCGCGCACCGCCCGGAAGCTGAACGCCACCGAGTTCCACTGATACACAAGAACCGTCAGCGGCACCGCAAATACCGGGCAGTAGACAAATTGGTCCAGCAACGCCTTCGTCAGGATGGTCGTGACGTCATGCCCCATCCCCACGAGATGCGCGAGAAACCGATACCAGATCTCGATCTCCAGCCCTTTGTAAGCCCAGAATCCTGTCAGAAGCAGTCCCTGCCTCCAGCCATAGTCGGATCGCGACGCGGGATTCGCCCGCAAATAGAGAAACGGCAGCAGCCCGCCGAAAAGGCCGGTGGAGACGATGCCAAAGACGAAGCCCGCATGTGACCTGAGACCCGCAGCGGAGAAGGCGGAGGATTCAGGGTATCGCTCATGGCCGGGTTCCTCCTTTTTGACTCGTTGTCAGATTCGGCTCAGACCACATTGGCTTCTCCGTTCTCCCACCGCGGGTCGAGGCTGGGCACGTGCTGAATCACGTTGTAGCAACCCACCAGACTTCGATCCACCGAAGCGGGGTCGGCCGGTGGCTCCGGCGCGAGATAACTATTTGCGCCCAGCAGCGAAGCCAGGCCGATCATGAACGGCTGCGCCGCGATCCGGAAAGTCGCCGCCACATGCGCCGGTTTCTCGTGCTGCACGATCTGCCGCACCAGGCTCACATCGACCGCTTCCACCTGGTTGTGGATGAAAATGGTGATCCGGTAAGCCAGGCTGTCCAGGAACTGGTTGACCTGCTGCTGCTCCCCGGCGCTGCGACCGAGCCTTCAAACAACGCCAGGAAACCCGGATTTCGCGGGTTTCCCAGGAACAAAGTGTCGCCGACGAATGAATTTGACGTTCCCGTATATCCGGGCAGTAAGGGATCGTTGGCCACGGCCAGATTCGCCCCCAGAATGGTGGCGAAGATATGGCGCAGCCGGAAATCCTCCAGCACCAGCACCGCGCCGCGCGAACAGAGTCCGTTGGTGGCCACGTCCAGCGCTTCCGTAATGCCGTTCACCGTGCCGCGCTGCCGGTGCAGGTCGGATGCGGCTAACAGCCGCGCGCGCTTGCGGTCCGGAGGATACGGCCCAGGCTCGACGCCAATCCACCCTCCCAGCCAGTCCAGCGCTTCCTCGGGCGTCGATTCCGGCCGCGTCAACAAATACGAATTGGCGATGCGATCTTCAA
>CAWDQK010000111.1:0-80482 GCA_963804395.1 uncultured Verrucomicrobiae bacterium
ACCGCCCCGGTTTTTGGACAGAATTGAAGGAGCATATTGATTTTGAGCCGATTCAATCTGGCGGAGGCGGTCGCCAGACGGTACCGCTTCCATATCTCTCTTTCGAACCGATAAGGGCGCAGGTTCAGCTCCGTTTTGACCACCATACCGACGGCAGCATGCAACCGCTGACATCATCTCTTGGGCCGACGATGCCGAGCGGTTTCAGGGCTCGCTGGAAGAGAATGACGTGTTTCTCGGCAGGTTGCCGCAGCTGCGCGTGAAAAATGCGGGCCTTTTTCGCGAGAATCGTTTGGCTCTCTTTCTGGAATCTGGTTCCAGCGTTCGTCGAATCGCTGTCCCTGGCGAAACCGACGAAGCTGAGATCCAGCTCTCTATTGATCCCCCATCGTCAGGTCTCATTACTGTCGAGCCTCTTGGTCGGCTGCGTAAAAAAGATTCAGCGTATGCTGAATGCCAACTAAGGTACATGCTCCTCCCGCGATTCCCATGCTCCTGGCCATCGGGTCTCTACGCTCCAGATGAGCGCCCCACGATTTCTATCCCCTCTCCTGCGCCGTTCACGGTAGACCTCCAGGAGTGCGAGCGAACCGCACCTGGCGTTTGGTCCGCGCCTCAAGGATGCCGTTCCATCGAAGGCGTGCTGCATTTCCCTCCGAAAACCGTTCGGCTCGCATGGCCGATCTACAGAGCCGCCTTTGTTCGTGACGGAGTTCCACACCAACGGTGTTTCGACGTCGGCGAATTCGACGAGGACTTTCAGCTTCACGTCTCTGGTCTCCCGTCCACATCGATTCGGCTCGGGCTGCGCAGCGCCCAGAGCACGGCCAGTTTCGACATACCCCAGACCTATGATTCGGCAGGTCACAGACGCCTGAGTTCTTTTTCGTTTCGTGATTCTTTCAGGGGATCTTCCGACGCGATTGGGGATATCTTGATTTGGGACGGCACCTCTTGGGTGTCTACCGGCGCATCGCTCTTGAATCTGTCCGCTATCCGCGCATGGCTCCTTTTCACCCCGCAGGGCGACTCGCCTCATTGGCTGCCTTCACTCGGCAGCTCGCTGCGTCTATGGATTGAAAAGGCACGGAACGCGCTCGCAATCAGAAGGACGGCACCTCGCTTTGCGCCAGACCTAACGCTTCCACTCTCAGCGGGCGCATGGGCTGACGAAATCTGGCTGACACTGCTCGCATTCAACTCCGATGCGCCTGCTGAAGTGACGGCCGTTCTCGGTTCAGACCAGGCGCCCACAATCGATCCTGAGGTTGTCAAGACCCTCCGATGGGTTTGCGCCGCCCGCCAGCTTGTCGAGCAAGGCAAGGTGAGCGAAGATCGCGATGGCGCGACATTGGTTGCCGACTATCAAACACTTACGCCGAGGCTATCTCGACCAGAGTGGGTTACTGCAATCGCGGATCTGGTGGAACAATTACATCAATTGCTCGGCCTGGACGTCCTTGTTTCCGAGTGGGCGGCTGAGTCAGTTCCGCCAATGCGTATTGTTCTGCGAAGTCGCATCGCCAAACAGACTGGTGGGCGGGAGTTGACCGAAGCGTACGTCTGTGCCCGCCAGCTCAATTACCGGGCGGCCTACGGTATCGCTGCACTTCTGCCACAGAGTTCGGGTCTCGTGCGCGACCTTGCGTTCCTCCTTAGGACAATCGTCAGGTTTAGGAATCAACTCCCGCCTGAAACTCCACCACGGGACATGCACCGGAAACTCCAACCGTTCTGCACAGGAATCTTCTTATTGGACGCTCGTCATGACACGCCTGTGCCTGTCGAGCCGTCGCCACTCCAATCGAGTGTGCTCGATCCGGACTTGTTGCCGCTCCATTTAGATGATATCACACTCCTCCGACGGGCAGCGGCGCTCCCATTCGCTAGGCCCCCCTAACTCGCACACCGGCCGCCGGCACCCGCTGCGCAGCGCGCTGGTTGTGATCCAGGTCGCCGTGTCGTGCATGGTCCTCGTTGGATCCGCACTCGCGCTTCGGAGCTTTGTCGTGCTGTCCTGCGCTCCCGTCGGATTCCAGGTCGATCGCATCACGCTGGCCTCCTTCGACCTCGGGCTGCAAAACTACGGCAAGGACGACGGCCTGCGTTTCCAAACCCGACTGCTCGAGCGCCTGCGTTCGCTGCCGGAGGTGGAATCCGCGAGTCTCACCACAGCCACGCCCCTCGATACATCCATGATGCAATGGGGTGGAATCACCGCCGCCGGCGCGTCCAAGGAGGAAATCCAATCGGCGCCTCCGGTGAATGTGGCGTTCGCCGAGCGGGAGTGTCTGCGCACCTTGGGAGTGCACATCGAGAGTGGCCGCGATTTCACCACTCAGGATCGCGGCGGATCCCCGCTCGTCGTGATCATCAACCAGAGCCTCGCCCAGCGACTCTTCCCCGGGCAGAATCCCGTTGGCCGGCATATCGCGCTTCAGGGCAACGATGCGGAGGTCATCGGCGTGGTCGGTCCCACCCGCTACGTGAGGCTGACCGACGACTCCGTTCCGTTTCTTCTCGGTCTCATCGATCAGACCTACCGGAGCGGGGTCTCCGTGATTGTCCGCACCAGGACTTCGACGGCCCCGATCGGCTCGACGATTGAAAGGGTCCTTCACGAGTTGGATCCGGATCTCCCCATCTACCGCGTGCACACCCTTGCCGACCAGATCAACTCGAGTCCGGTCGGCTTGATGCCTTTCCGCGCCGGCGCGATCATGGCGGGCGCACAAGGCGGCATCGCTTTGCTGCTCGCCGGTGCCGGTATCTTCGGTCTGGTGGCCTTCGCCGTCACCCGGCGCACGCGCGAGATCGGCATCCGGGTTGCGCTCGGAGCCAGCCGCTTCGCCGTGATGCGCGACGTCGCCATGGGCAGCCTCGTCCTGGTGCTGATCGGCCTCGCCGTCGGCGTGGCAATTTCGCTGGCGACGAGCCGCGCTCTCTCCGGTTTGCTTGCCGGCGCCGGCCATGGCGACGGCTTTATTATCGGCGGCGTCGCGTCGCTGGTGCTGATCACCGCCCTTGCCGCTTGCTGGCTTCCCGCGCGACGGGCGACGCTGATCAACCCGGTCGACGCGTTGCGCGCGGAATGACCGGCCAGCCGCAAGCATCGAGGAATGCGATCCGCATATACCCCGCCGAAGACCGCCCGTTTTCTTCTCCCAGTCTTTCATTCACTCGGCAAATAACAATGGCCGCCGCCTTCATGTCCGCACCCGGATAACCGTCACGTTTCTCACCTATGCGACGCTTGGGCAGGAAGAGATCATCCCGCACACAGGCACGTTCAAAGTTGGGAAGTTCCAGTTCGTGACGCAGGAGATGGTTTTGGCGACCGGTCCGGTCGGATGTTTGTGGTGAGCATCACGCCGTCCTTACGCGCCCCTTCGGTCGCCGTGCGTTCTCCGGACACGGATTGCCGCCGGGAATCGATTCTTCTTCCCAGCCAAGGCGACCCGGACGAGTTACACGAATCTCGCCCAAGCGGGGAGACGATTGATGCCCACAGTCGTGTGATCTCCGCGGAAGACCGAAATCACCTGCCTTTAGTGCCTGCTGAATTCTTTCCTCGGAGGCGGGGGGGTAGGGCTTGTTTGGATTCCTGGGCGCCGCCAACGGCTGCGGCGGGGCGTTGCGCATCGCCTCCAACAGGGACGACGCTCTGGTCAGGCGGTTGAAAAACCTCCGCGTAGGCGCTTTCGATCGCAGCGACTTCCTCGTTGGTGAGTTCTTCGAAGCGTTGTTTCCGCTTGTTGTTCGAGAGGCGCCCATTGCTCTGGTGGATCAGCACCAGCAGATCCGCGAACCGGCGATCCGGCAGATCAACCACAGCCTTCGCGCGTGCGGCCAGCGCATCGTATTTGGCAAGGTAAGACACCTCCTCGGCGACCATGATCACGGCCGCCTTGAGTTTGCGCCCGAGGTATTCCACTTGGGGCGTGAGATCCGGATAGCGCCAAACCCAACCGGCATCCTGCGCGTTCAAGATCGCGAGCTCTCCGAGTTCGTTGAGCTTGTAGTCGACCCGGACGCTGACAGTTTTCGAGAATGCCTCCAGCGCACGGTCATAGCCCAGCATGTCCTCCAAGATCGCTGCGGACACCGGCAAGGCGAGGCCGCTGGGCATCAGCCGGCTCCGTGCCATGAAATCATGGAGCAGGTAGCGATGCAGGCGCCCGTTGCCGTCATTAAACGGGTGATGAAACACCAAACCGAAGGAGGCGACCGCCGCCTGTGCCAGGGGCTCTGCGTCCAACTGGGAAACCGATTGCGCCAAGCCCTGCATCAAACCAGGCAGGTGCTCTGGCGGAGGCGGAATGTAGTCAACGACAGTCTGCCACCGCACCACCGAGCCGACATAATTCTGATCGGACCGGTAGCCGCGTTCGGCGTATCGGGCATCCACAATCAGGTTTTGCAGCCCGGTCAGTGTTTTCTCGCTTAACGCGTCCGAAGATGAGCCTTGGCCCGCCTGCTTAAGCACGTCAACGAAGCGCGCCGTACGCGTCTCAGACGGCGTTTCCCGCTCAATCTCAAAGGAAGAGCGGGTTTCCTTCCGGTAAAGATAGTTGAGGGCGCGCTTCAGCAGCCCTTCATTACCGGTCTGGACTGCAAGCGCCGCGGTCGCCTCGTGATGCCAGTCGTGCTTGAGCGTCTGTTCCACGGCGGTGGTGCGTTCGATCATCGGCAGGTATGCGCGTGAACCAGGCAGATTATTGAAAACGCGCCACCGTGCGTCCCTCAGAGGTTCACCGGTCACCAGCCTGGCCGGGTCGACCAGGTCAGCGTAGTTGCCGCCGATCTTCACATCCTTCAGGAGAGGCGTGAGATCGTTGCCGGTCAGAAACTCGTAGAGGAAGCCGATCCGGCGGGCGTATGCGCCCGTAGGAGACGCCGCAACATAGGCGGCCACCTCCGTAGGAGGAAGTTGCCGAAAGACGGCCTCCAGCAGGCCGAAATGCGGTACCTCATGCTTGAGCGCAAAAGCGACCTGCCCAAGAAGCCCATCCCCCGCTGGCGGGGCATAGACGGCAGGCAAGTGCCGTTCGGTTCGCTGAACACCAGGCTCATCGCGGATCAATTCGCGTTCGCGCGAGCCTCCGACATAGGTAAGGCGCCGCAGCACCTGCGCCGGCTGTTTGAACCCGACCGCCTGTGCCAGAGCGAGATTGCCCAATGGCTGCAAGGATTTTGATTCGGGAGCAGGCACTTGATAAGCTTCGATTTGTCGTGACTAAAAACGATTAATATGCTGTATGAATGCATAAGAACGATTCGCTAGCAAGGTTCATTTTCCCACGTATCTCCGACCTTCTCTTTCCACGGCGATCTGGAGCCGGGTATCGCACCTGTCGAAAATCGATTGCTGGCGTTGAAAAACGATTTGATTGTGACACACGTGCCCAAAAGCGATTCCACCATCGTCTGATCCCAAGATCCTCAATCCGATTCCAGCCTTCACATCAGATAACCGGGATAGCGATCGGCCCGGCCGCACCAACGTTTGCCTCGTAATTGTGCTGGCATTCAGCGCTCAGCTATCGCAGTGCGCGCAACGTGAAGATGGGCGGCCAGAGATCGTCCTGCCATGCAAACGTGAGCCGCTTGGTCCATTGCATGGGAGCGCCGGAAATCTTGTCAGCCAATGCAGGGCAAAGTTCGGCAAACCGCCGGAACATGTCGAAGAAGCGCCGAGCACTTTCGTCTTCATGTGCCTTCGATTGTCGTCTGGCCGAACGCCGGGCGCCTCTGAGAGGAGTCATCGCGCCACCTCGCCCAGCAGGAGCCCTTCGGGTGATCTGATCCGGAAAGGCCAACACGACCACCAGCGGTTTTCCAGGACCTGATGCAGCCGGTGGTCAACTGCCACGAGCGATCTGCTCGGTGCCCTGAGCCCTGCCACAAGATGCGGTTTCAAAAACCCTGCCGGGAAAGCGCAATTCTCCATTGCAGGTTGCCCGGCATGAGCGTGGATGAAGTCGGCCAGACCGACGATGCTGGTGAAGACGCTGGGCGACTCCTCGGCGCAGAGGATCGCTACGCCAAACTCTTCTTCGATGCGGATGCCAAGTTCAAGGAGGTCCAGGGAGTCGAGGCAGAGCCTGTCGCCCATCTTGCCGGGTTCGAGCAGGTCGGCCCGGAACATGCCGGCGATGAGCCCTCTTAGCTGCGAGAGCAGCAGGGCTTGGTCATGGCAGCGGTTTCTCACCTTGCCAAGATATGCCAAATGCGGAAAAGAAGCCATGGGGTATGACCCTCGCCGGGAGCACGGCCGACTGGGAACGCTTGTTTCGGACGGTTCACCCCCAACAATCTTTCTTGTCAGAATCCCTCGGAACGAGAAATCTCCATTCAAACCAAAGTCATCATGCGCAAGCTCTATTTCGTCGTCGTTGTCTGTCTGGTCGCGATCCTGGCGGCGGTTGTCATCTGGTGGCACTTGAAGCCAGACCAGAAGACTGGCAGTTCCTCCGCGGCGGCGGGCACCGCCAAGGCCCCGGCGGCCAACGCGCCAGCGGCGCCCGCGACCAACGAGCCTACCGATGAGCAATTGCTGACCCAGTTTGGGTGGTTCATGGCGAAGCGGTTTCAGCTGACCGAACTCGATTTCAAGCAGAATGAGATCGACGCGATTCTTCGCGGGATGACGCTTTCGCTCGAGGGCAAGGATTCGCCGCTGCCAATGGATTCTGCGGGGCCAAGGATGTCGTCCTTCCTCCAGAAACGGATGCAGGCGGCCAGAGCCGCGGCCCAGAAGGTGGCGGAGGCCAGGGAGGCGACTTACTTTGCGAACCTGAAGTCCAGGGGAGTCGCCAGTACCGCCAGCGGCCTTTATTATGAGATCATCCAGCCGGGTTCGGAGAAGAAGCCCGGGCCGACCGACATGGTGACGGTCAACTACACCGGGCGGTTGACTGATGGCCAGGTGTTCGACACGTCGAGTACCACGGGCAAGCCCGCCGTCTTCCAGGTGAATCGTCTGATTCGCGGCTGGTCGGAAGGACTCCAGCTTGTTGGTGTGGGAGGCAAGATTAAGCTCTATGTGCCTTTTTCCCTTGCCTATGGTCCGGCCAGCCAGCCGAAGATCCCTGCTTTCTCGACGCTGGAGTTCGAAGTGGAACTGGTAAGCGCCAGCCCGGCGCCCGCTCGTCCTGCTCCGCCGCCTCGTCCGACGCCCGGAAACCTGCAGTCTCCCAACCGCGCGCCCGTGAATCCGGCCCCCGGCGCACCTCCGCCCCCCAGCCGCGTGCCTGCAAACCGGACACCCGCCAACCCAGCGACTGTCAGCCCTGCCCCTGCGAGTCCTGCGCCGGACAGCGGCGCACATTGATGACGGGGAGACGGGCTGGGAAGCCTGCGCTCCGACCGCCCGAACGCGAATCGTGGCTGCGAGCGTGAGCGAGCGGGCGCCCCTTCCGTTCGCTCACGCTCGCAGCTACGATTCATCTGAGGCCGCTCAGGACTGTAGCCGGGGGCGCTGACCCCGGCGGGTTCTTTCGAATTCCCGGGCCGGCCTCAACGCGGCCGGCTACAGTGGAGATCCGGACGAATCATCCCCCCGCTCACGCTCGCGCCCACACGCTTTCTGAAACCGCTCCAGGCACATGCTTGACACGGTTTTGCCGCAGAATCGGCTGGCGCTCGTCGGCGGGCTCGGGGAATCTTCCGGCTGTGAGCTATGATCTTGTGGTGCTTGCCGCCGGCATGGGCAGTCGTTTCGGGGGTCTGAAGCAGGTTGAGCCTGTCGGGCCGGGCGGTGAGCTCATCATCGAGTATTCTGCCTACGACGCCCTCAGCGCCGGCTTTGATCGCGTCGTATTTGTGATCCGCCGCGATATCGAGAAAGAATTCCGCGCGGCGATTGGCCGGCGGATCGAGGCCCGGATGGATGTCGCCTATTCGTTTCAGGAATTGGGCGACCTGCCGGCGCCCTATCAACCTGTCGCCGGCCGGACGAAACCATGGGGCACCGGGCACGCGGTTCTGGCGGCGGAGACGCAGGTCAGGGCCCCGTTCGCGGTGATCAACGCCGATGATTTCTACGGGGCGGCGGCGTACCGCCTGCTCGCCGGGCATTTTGACGCCGTTGCGACGCGATCCGCCGCCGGGAAGCCCGCCTACGCGCTGGTAGGCTACCCGCTCCGCCAGACGCTTTCGGAGCACGGCACGGTTAACCGCGGGATCTGCGCCACCGATGCCGCCGGCCGATTGAGCGGAATCGAGGAAGTGCTGCGGATCGAGCGCCTGCCCGAAGGACGGGCCCGTTATCCCCTGCCGTGGGGGGAATGGCGTGTGCTCACGGGCGACGAACTCGTGTCCATGACCTGCTTCGGATTTCTTCCGGAGTTCTTCGGTCAGGTGCGCGGATTGTTTGCCGAGTTCCTCGCCCGGTATGGCGAAAGTCAGACTGCGGAATTCTACCTCCCGGCAGCGGTCGGAAGTCTGTTGCAGGCCGGCTATGCCGCGGTGTCGGTGCTCGGAAGCAGCGACGAATGGTTCGGGATGACCTATCGCGAAGACGTGCCGGCGGCGCGGGCCGCATTGCGCCGGTTGATCGACCGTGGGGCCTATCCGGAGCGGCTGTGACCGCGCGTGCGGGTTGGAGCCCGATCCGGATTCTTCCTGGGGACGCGGCGCCGTCAGCGGCATTTGTGCAGTTGTAGCCGGCCGCGTTGAGGCCGGCCGTAGGTTCTATCGATGCCGGGGTCGGCCCGTTCGGCAGGGCTCAGGGCAGGCGCCCCCGGCTGCAGATTTGGCAGCGCTGGACACGGCCGGGCCAGCGGCGTGGAGGACGAAGTCTGACACGCCGCTAAACTTCGTCCACGAAGATCAGCACCCCGGTGGCGTTGTCGAACCCGCCCCGCTTGTTGGCGAGTTCGATCATCTGTCCGATGCCGGCCTCCGGGCTGGCCGCCCGCTCGATCAGGCCCTCCAGCTCCGGCTCTTGAACGAATCGGGTGATGCCGTCACTGCACAGGAGGATGCGGTCGCCAGCCATGAGCGCCCGGAAAGAAATATCCGCTTGCGGCGATTTTGGCTGGCCGACGCACCGGGTCAGCGCGCCCCGGGTGCGCGGGCTGAGATGATCGGCGGCGCCGCGCCCATGCCGGGCGCGCATCTCATTCTCGACGGTATGGTCGAGGGTGAGCTTTTCCAACGCGTGATCGCGGTGTAGAAAACAGCTGGAATCGCCCACGTGCGCTAGATGCAGCTGCCCGTCGGTCAAATGGACCGCAATGAAGGTGGTGCCGATGCCAAAGACGCGGTCGATCGTCTGGCCGCGCTCCACGACGTGCTGGTTGATGGTCTGGATGAGACTCGGGAAATCCCAGCTGCCATTCCTCGGCAGGGTCCGTCCCAGGGCCAGCAACTGCATCACCGCCTCCTCGGCGGCCTCGGCGCCTCCGGCCAGTCCGCCGATGCCATCCGCCACGGCATAGAGGCGCAGCTCATCGTCGCAAAGAAAACGGTCCTCGTTTTCCTCGCGAACCTTGCCGATGTCAGTCTGGGCGGCGGTGCGGATGCGCATGGGCAGTGATACCGTAAAACTAGCTCTCCCCGTTTCAAACGAAAGGCTTAAATCGCGCTTCTCGATTTTCACGGGTAATTCGCTCGAAGTCGCGCTTGGGAAGGCATTCGAGGAAGAGCCGGCCGTAGGCCTTGACCAGCACGCGCGAATCGAGGATGGTGACCAGCCCGCGATCGGTTTGCGTGCGGATGAGCCGGCCGATCCCCTGGCGGAACTTCACGAGGGCGTCGGGCAGGGTGAGCTCGTTGAACGGATTGCCGCCGCGCTCGCGGATCCACTCGGCCCGGGCCTCCGCCACGGGGTGGGTCGGCACATCGAACGGCAGGCGCGTAATGACCACCTGGCTGAGCGAATCCCCCGGCACGTCGACTCCCGTCCAGAAACTGTCGGTTCCAAACAGGATCGCGTTCCCGGCAGCGCGCATGCGCCGCGTAAGCTCGGTGCGGGACGCATCCCCGCCCTGAAAATAGAACGGCCGCCCGTGCCGGCTGTAGACCGGCTCCAGCGTCTCGGCGCAGCGCCGCAGGTCATGGTAGCTCGTAAAGAGCACGAGCGAGCCGCCGCGCACCCGGAGCGTGCAGAACTCCAGGTAGTCGGTCAGGATGTCGAGCGCCAGGCGCGCGTCTGCGGGCGAGGGGAGCGGAACATCGGCGGCCACATAAACGCGCAGGTGCCGCTCGTAGTCGAAGGGCGACGCGACGACCACGGCGCGGGCGGATTCCGCGCCCACGCGCTGCTGGAACGGCTCGATCTGGCCACCCATCGCCAGCGTTGCGCTGGTGAACAGAACGGAGGTTTTGCGCTCCAGCAGATGCTCCCGCAGGTACGGCGCCACGTCGAGCGGCGCGGTTTGCAGCGTGACGATCTGCCCCTTGCGCCCGGACCGCTCGATCCAGTGGACATGGTCCTCGGCGGTCAGCCCGAGGAACTGGCGGAATCCGTTACGGTAGGTTTCGAGCCGGTCCCGCTGTTCGAGCAATTCGTCGCGATCGCGGCCCTCGTCCAGGCGGTCGGCCAGGGCTCCGACGGCCTTGATGAGCCCGGCCAGCGGCGCGTCGAGCCACGGCTCGGCAAAGCCCTCCTCCCGCAACCGGACGATCGGCCGTTCGTGGAGCAGGCTGTCGCGCAGAAACCCGAAGAATTGTTCCGCGGCCTCGAGCGCCTCCTCGACGAGCTGCTTCTCCCGGGCACCGCCCAGGCGGTGCAGCAGGCCGCGCTTCTTGGCCGGGTTCCAAAGGTACTTGAGCAGGCGGTCGGTGCCGTAGCTGCTGAGGCGCAGTCCGAAATGGTCGGTGGCCACCTCCGGCACGGTGTGCCCTTCATCGAGGACGACGAAGTCATCGGGAAACAGGACCCCGCGCGAGCCGCCCTTCTCGCCGGCACCGCCCGCGCTTATATGGGCGAAGAGGAGGCTGTGATTGACGATGATGACCTGGGCGTGCCGGAGCCGGGCCCGGGCGCGCTGGTAGAAGCACTGGCCTCCCGCGCAGTTCTTGTGGCTGCAGGCCGAGGAGTCCGCGTTGACCGCCTCCCAAACCTCGGGCGCGGGCGCCGGCTGCAACTCATGTCGCAGGCCGTCGCGCGATTCCCTGGCCCAGGCGGCGATGCGCTCCAGTTCCGTTTGCTCAATGGAAGCGAACAGCTCCTGGCGGCCCTGGAGGGCATGCGCGAGACGGGTGGTGCAGAGATAGTTCGCCTTGCCGACCAGCACGGCCGACTTGAACTTCGCGTAGGCGCGCAGCCGCTCCTCGGACTCGAACAGGCGCCGGCACAGGGGAAGGTCCTTCGTCTCGATCTGCTCCTGGAGGGAAATGGTGTGGGTCGAGACAATCATTTGCCGGCCCTGCTCGATCGCATGGATGATGCCCGGGATGAGATAGGCGAGGCTCTTGCCCACTCCGGTGCCGGCTTCAAACAGGAGCGCCTCGTCCTGGCTCATGGCGGCGGCCACCGCGCGCGCCATCTGCTCCTGCTGCGGGCGGTGCTCCAGACGGAGGGCGTCCTGCAGCCAGCCGTTCTCCGCAAAGGCCTGCGCGACCAGCGCCGGCATTTGGCTGGCGGGAGGCGGGGCGGCGCCCGGTTCGTCGCGAAGTCCGATCATCGATGAGATTGAGTTCAACCGGCAGTCGTTTGCCGGCGTGACGGTAAAATTGGATTTGCGCTTTGAAAGCGACGGCAAAATCTAATCCGTCGCATGACCCAGCAGGCAGAGCCGGTCCCCTGGATCGAGGAACTGGTGAGCTTCATTCACGCCCAGCCCGACGTCCGGGCCGTGCGGGTGGATCCGACCGGCAAGAAACTTTCCGTCGCCACGATCGGGGAGATCGACTCTGCGGCGGTGCAGGCCCGGGTGGCGGAGACGATTGCCGCGATTGAGGTCCGGTTGAGGTCCGGGACTGCCGTGGCCGGCGGGACGGTGCCGCACGGTTATGTGCTGCGCCGGAAGGGAGCGGCGACCGAGGTGGTGCGGGAAACCTGCTCCACCGCGGAAGGAATGTGGTTGTGGCGCGAATACGCATGGCCGGAGACGGAGCGAACCGGGCTGCTGCCGGCACCCGAATGGAAGGAGCTCGCGGCGCTCGCCGCGGCCTGCGGCGGCTTCGGGCTGGCGGCTTTTGTCGGCAGCTTCGCCTGGGGCAACGCCGCATGGCTCATCCGGGGGCTGTATCTCCTGGCGATCCTGGCGGGAGGCTGGGATGCGGCGAAGGATACCTGGGACGGGATCCGCCGCGCCAAGCTCGACATTCATTTCCTGATGCTCGCGGTGGCGGCGGGGGCGATGGCTATCGGGGCCTGGGGCGAGGCCACGCTGCTGCTCTTCCTGTTCTCATCCTCGGGTGCCATGGAGGAATTCGCGCTCGACCGCACGCACCGCGAAGTCAGCGCCCTGCTCAAGGCTTCGCCCAAAAAGGCCACGGTCCTGCAGGCGGACGGCGGGCAACAACTCGTTTCGATCGAGGATGTCGGCCTGGACGACCGCCTGCTCGTGAAGCCGGGCGAGCTGTTTCCGGCCGACGGCGACGTGGTCAAGGGGAGGACCGCGAGCGATGAGTCGACGCTCACGGGTGAAGCCCAGCCGATCGAGAAGGGCCCGGGCGAACCGGTCTTCAGCGGCACGCTCAACCTCTGGGGCGCCGTGGAAGTCGTCGTCCGCCGCCTGCCCGGCGAAAGCACGCTCCAGAAGATCATCCGGCTGATTCAGACCGCGCAGAAGCTCCGGGCGCCGAGCGAACGGTTCACCGACAAGTTTGGGTTCGGATACACGTGCGCGGTGCTGGGTCTCACGATGGCGATGTTTTTCGTCTGGTGGCTCGGCTGCCGTTTGCCGCCCTTCGCCAACACCGCGGCCAGCACATCGGCCTTCTATCGCGCCATGACGCTGCTGGTCGTGGCCAGTCCGTGTGCGTTGGTGCTGTCCATCCCGTCAGCCATCCTCGCGGCCATCGCGTGGGGCGCCCGCAACGGCATCCTGTTCCGCGGAGGCGCGGCGATCGAGAAACTGGCGGAGGTCAACCTGGTGGCCCTGGACAAGACCGGGACCCTGACCACCGGCGAGTTGACCGTGGTCGGCTTCGAGAGTTTTCCGCCGGGCTGCGAGCAGGAGGTCATGGAACTGGCGTACGCCTTGGAAAGCAATTCCCAGCATCCGATCGCCCGGGCGGTTACCCAATACGGGAAGAAGCATGGAGTGCGCGAACTCCCGGTCGAGGAATTCTCCTCAATCACCGGCCAGGGATTGCGCGGCCGGCACGAGGGGGCCTCGGTGCTGCTGGGCCGGCGGGAACTGCTCGAGGAGGGACCGCTGGCGGGCTGGGCGAGAAACCTGCCGCCGGCGGCGGCTGAGCTGACCGAGGTTTGGGTGCTGGCGAGCGGGCTGATCGGGCGCGTGCTGCTGCGTGATGAAATCCGCACCCAGTCGCGCGAGGTGCTGGCCCGCCTCCGGGACTACGGGATCCGGACGGTCATGCTGACTGGCGATCGCCGCCACGCCGCGGAAGCGGTGGCCCGCGAGCTCGGACTCGACGAGGTCAGGGCGGCGTTGTCGCCCGAGGACAAAGTGGCGGCGATCCAGGCATTTCGGGACCAGGGTTACAAGGTGGCCATGGTCGGCGACGGCGTGAACGACGCGCCCAGTCTTGCCGCGGCGCATGTCTCCGTGGCGATGGGAGCCCGGGGCAGCGACGCGGCGCTGGAGCAAAGCGAAGTCATCCTGATGAACGACCGGATTGACAATTTCCTTGCCGCAGAGCGCCTCAGCCGGCGGGCGCGACGGATCATCCGCCAGAACCTGGCGGTCGCCCTCGGCGTGGTGGTCATCATGGTGCTGGCGGCCGGAATCGGCATCGTGCCGCTGTCGGTCGGCGTTTTTGCGCACGAGGGCAGCACCGTGGTGGTCTGTCTGAACAGCCTGCGCCTGCTGCTTGGGAAGAACGCGTAGCCGCGGGCGGCCTGTTGACAGGATGAAACGGAGCTCCGCTGTAGCCGGCCGCGTTGAGGCCGGCCATAGGTTCAATCGATGCCGGGGTCGACCCGTTCGACACGCTCAGGGCAGGCGCCCCCGGCTACAGACCGATCGGCCCGCGGCTAAGCCAAAATGGCCGCCCCGTTTTGGATCCACACGTGGTCCCCGACGCGAACCTCCTCAAATAACTCTGCGATCTCGACGTTGCGCATGAGGATGCACCCCGCGCTCTGCGGCGAGCCGATGCGGTCCTCGTGATTGGTTCCGTGGATGTAGATAAGGCGGTCGTGGGTGTCGATATCGCCGCCCCGGTTTGCTCCAAGTTCGAGCCCCTGGAGCCACAGGATGCGCGTGGTGATGAAATTCGCGCGGTTCTCCTCCTCGCTGAGCTCGTTGTAGTGCCGGCCGGTGGGGATGCGGCTGCGGAAGACCATCCCGGGGGGCTGGTCCTGGCCGATCTTCTCCGCAATCGCATGCAGCCCCAGCGGCGTGCCGAGCGATCCTCGGACGTTGGAGGGGGGACGGAGCGACGTGGAGACGGTGTAGGCGCGGACCAGCTCGCCGCCGCGGTAGAGTTGCATGCTCTGGACGTCGATCCGGACGAAAAGAAGCTGGTTTGCGGGCTTGATTCCAAGCGCCGCGCACTTTTCGATGGCCTGTTTAATTGGAGAAATCACTGTGAGCACCATTCCTTGTCGAGTCGGTATTGTCGGCGCCACTGGCGCAGTCGGTCAAGAGTTGTTGCGACTGTTGCTGGAGCGTAATTTCCCCATGTCCGGGCTGAGGCTGTTCGCCTCGGCGCGGTCGGCGGGCAAGATCATCGAGCGCGGGGGGACGAAATACACGGTCAGCGAGGCGAAGCCGGAGATCTTCGCGGATCTCGACGTGGCGTTCTTCAGCGCCGGCGGATCGGTGACCCGCGCCCTGGCGTCCGCGGCCGTGAAGGCCGGCTGCCTCGTGATGGACAAGAGCTCGGCGTTTCGGATGAACCCCGACGTGCCGCTCGTGGTGCCGGAAATCAATGCGCACGCGATCCGCCGCCACAAGGGGATCATTGCGAGTCCGAATTGTTCGACGGCGGTCACGCTGATGGGCCTTTATCCGCTGCACCGGGCCTTTGGTCTCAAGCGGTATTTCGCCGCCACCTACCAGTCGGTGTCTGGAACCGGGGCCGAGGCGGTGCGCGAGCTCGACGCCCAGTCGCATGCCTGGGCGCGCGGCGAACCGCTGCTCCGCAAGGTTTACCCGTACCAGATCGCGTTCAACGTCATCCCCCAGGTGGACACGTTTGGTGTCGACGGCTACACGGGCGAGGAGAGCAAGATGATGGCGGAGAGCCGGAAGATTCTCGGGCTGCCGGCGCTGCGGGTTTCGGCGACGTGCGTCCGCGTCCCGGTCGTGCGCGCGCATTCGGTGGCGATCAACGCCGAGTTCGAGAAGCCGGTTGATCTGGCTGCGGCGCGGGCGGCGATCGCGACGTTTCCCGGGGCCGAGCTGTTCGACGAGCCGGCGCAGAGCCGCTATCCGACGCCCCTGGCCTACAGCGAGCAGGTGAAATGCGGCGTGGGCCGGCTGCGGATTGACACCGGTTTTGACAACGGCCTGGCGTTCTGGGTGAGCGGGGACAACCTCTGGAAGGGCGCGGCGCTCAACTCGATTCAGATCGCCGAGCTGATGGTCCGGGAAGGATTAGGATTCCGACCGCGGTCGGAATCCTAATAAAGCCTTGTTCCGGCTTTTTGCGCCTGCTTATCTCCACGGCCGGCCCGGACGGCTAGCTCAGTGGTTAGAGCATCTCGTTTACACCGAGAGGGTCGGGGGTTCGAGTCCCTCGCCGTCCACCAGCCCCGACCGCGTCGGGGCTGCCGCGCCGAAGCCTCAGCGAAGGCGGGCATACGCCAGGAATCCGAAAGCGAAGACTGCCCTCCGTAGCTTCAGCGAAGGAGGGCCTTTCGCCAGGCAGCAGCCTGCTATTTCGCCTGTTGACGGATGGAGCTGCGGTTGGCAGGCCAGGTCTCTGTCCGGGGCGGCGACGCGACGGCCGCGCCTGGAGGCCAAAGCGGTCAAACGCCTCCCGCCGGTGCCAAGCGAGTGCGTCGGCGTGTGGCCAGTCACCGTCGCTTCCGATTTTTCGAGAAACCAGCATTGCGCAGAAAGGTTTCTGGGACTACATCCGCCTGCTACGCTCTGCGTCTGAGTTGTTCCACTCATGGAAATCAAGGAAGCCATCGCTACCATCAACCGGATGCAGGCGGACGGCATTATCCAACGTTACGCCATCGGCGGCGCGGTGGGAGCTACCTTCTACCTCGAGCCGGTCACCACCCTCGATGTGGATGTCTTTGTCGCCTTCCAGACCGAGCCTGGGCGGCCGTTCATCAGCCTGAAGCCGATCTATGATTATTTGACCGCTCGGGGTTGCTCCATCGAACACGAATACATAGTCATCGCTGGCTGGCCTGTGCAGTTTCTCGCACCCGGGAATCCGCTGGTCGAGGAAGCTCTCGTCGAAGCCGTCGACCGCGACGTTGACGGCACGCCGATGCGCGTTTTCACCGCCGAGCACCTTTGCGCCATCGCGCTTCAAGTCGGTCGCGCCAAGGACAAGGTCCGGCTGCTGCAATTCGTCGAGACCGGTGCCTTCGAGGCGGCCCGTTTTCAGTCCATCCTCACTCGCCACGGCCTCACGGACCGTTGGCGACAATTTGAGCATCAGTTCCTCCGCGACCAGTTATGAGCTTCGATCTCCAACGCGTGCTCGAAAGCAAGCGCGCGCACCGCAAAAAACTCGCGGCGCTCCCCGTGCTGGAAAAGCTGCGCTTGCTCGACGAACTGCGCGCAGCAGCCCTGACGCTCCGCCGTGCATCCGTTGGGACGCCGGATGAACCCGGCATGGTCGGGGAAGGGCAAATGGCCTACCGTACCGAGCCGAAGCCGTTAAGCGCGAAGGCTGGCCGTGCCGAGCCGAAGCCGCAAAGCGCGAAGGCTGGCCGTGCCGAGCCGAAGCCGCAAAGCGCGAAGGCTGGCCGGGCCAAACGCCGCACTGGCAAATCCGCATCAGCGTGAAACCACGGCTGCACCCGAATGCACGCAGAAACTCGACATTTTCTGGCTGAAGGACGACCTCTTGAGGATTCGGCCAATCTCCCGGCCCCCGAGATCATCGCCAGGGAGATTGTCGACGACCTTGAAGCCGCCTTGGAACAGTTCCGTGAGATCGAGAACGACCTGAAAGAATGATGGGCGATCGAGGTTCCGACCAACGAAAGGTAACACATGAATGCGCCCTCCAAGATTCACGGCTATCGCTGCAAAAAGCTTCGTTGTTTCAAGCGTATCTTCAAGGAATGGATCCATGGCGTCACTGAAATCGCCGACCAGTGGGCTGAATATCGAGACGTCCCGTGGTGGTACCCTGAGCTTGTCTAGCGGGCATGTCGAGGGGCTCACGCTCGCGGCCACACTCTTTCTGAAACTGTCCTAGTACTTCACCGAGCAACCATACGGACGCGTGTTGCCCTGCGCGACCGGACGTCCCGCGGCAAGGTCGGCCATGGCGGCGTTCACGTAGTTCGTCGCACGGGCAATGTCATCCGGATCGGCTGACGCGATGCTGTCGATGCCGCCCTGATAGACGAGCATCCCGTCCCGATTGATAATGAAAAGGTGGGGCGTGGCCTTCGCGCCGTAAAGATGGCCCACCGCTCCGTCGCGGTCGCGGAAATAGGCGGTCGGCGTTGCGCCCACGCGCTGCAACCAGGCCTTCACCTGTGCCGGTTCAAAATCCCCCTGTTTGCCTGGGGCCGCCGAATTGATCGACAGCCAGACCACGCCTTGCCCGGTGTAGGTCTGCTGCAGCCCGGGGATGTTGTGGCTCTTGACGTAATGTTTCTGCACGATCGGGCATTCGGGATTCACCCATTCGAGTACGACGAGTTTGCCCTTGTAATCGGACAGACGGTGGGCGACGCCGTCGATGTCGGTGAGCCTGAAGTCGGGCGCGGGCTGGCCGACGACCGCGGCCCGGGCGGCGGCGGAAAAGGTCAAACCGGCGGAGAAGACCGCGAGCGGGAGAATGGTTTCGGAAATGCATTTTCATCGGGAGAAGTCGGACAGGACGCGCCTAACGTGCTCAGGCGATCCGGCAAATCAAGTTCGCCCCGGGGCCGCGGCAATCGGTACCTGCACCCTGCCGACGGGCTGTTAATTGGATCCGCGCGATTCGTGCAGAGCAAATACGCAGGCCTAGAATGGATTGCGAAAACGAAGGGGGCTGGCTCCGGCTCAGGGGTTCAGGCGGAAGTCGATCTGGCGCTTGAAGCGGTTGACCCGCTCGGTGACCACGCCGACCTTCTGGCCGAGTTCCAGCCGCCGCTTGGTGCGGCGGCCGATCAGGGCGGTTCCGGCGTTGTTCAGCAAATACAGGTCGTCGCGCAGCGTTGACAGGTGGACCAGCCCGAAGGTCATTGAATCCGGCAGCTCGACGAAGAGCCCGTGGTTGCGCACGTCGGTGATCACCGCGGGGAAGACGGTCTTCTTCTTCTTCGCCACTTCGCGCTCGAAGAACTCCAGCAGCTTCACCTTCTGCGAATCGCGCTCGGCTTCGGTGCTGTTCTGTTCGGTGAGGCTGAGGTGCTCGGCCAGGCTCTCCATCCGGGCCACGTTGTAGCCGAACTGGAAACCGCGCGGTGCCGCCTGCCCGAGGTACTTGACGAGGTACTGGTCGAACACGCGGTGCACCACCAGGTCCGCGTAGCGCCGGATGGGCGAGGTGAAGTGGGTGTAATCCTGCTTGGCCAGACCATAATGGCCGTCGGCCGAGGCGCGGTAGACGGCCTTGCGCAGACTGCGGAGCAGCTGCGTCCGCAGCGTGTAGCCCTGGGGATGAGACTTGAGCACGTTGAGCAGGCGTCCGAGCTCGTTCCGCTGGGTGAGATCGCCGACCGTGACGCCGAACGTGGCAAGTTCCTTGCGGTATTCCTGGAGTTTCTCCTCGTCCGGGTCGTCGTGCACGCGGTAGAGCGAGGGCAGGCGGTGCTCGCGCGTCACCCGGGCGACGGCTTCGTTCGCGGCCAGCATGAACTCCTCGATCAACTGGTGGCTTTCGTCCTGCTCGATCCGCTCGAGGCGGTCCGCGTAGCCCTGCGCGTCGACGAAGATCTTCACCTCGGGCATGTCGAGATCGAGGCTGCCGTGGCGCATCCGCTCGCGGCGGAGCGGGGCGGCAATTCCCCACAGCTGGCGGATCCAGCGCTGAAGATCGGCGAGTTCATCGCGACGCAGTTCCGAAAGCGCGCGCCCGGTTGAGCCGGTTTGGTGCGCGGGCGGCGCCGGCAGGCGGCGAATCTTGTCGAGGCTGTCCTCCTTGAGCAAAGCGTAGGCCTGGCGGTATGTCAGACGCTTGCGGCTGCGAATCACCGTGTTGGCAAAAGCTGTCGCGGACAGGCGGCCCTTGTGGAACGTTAACAGGACGGCCTTGGTCAGCCGGTCTTCACCTTCGACCAGACTGCACAGCCCGTTGGATAGCTTCTCCGGCAGCATCGGGACAACGGCGCCAACCAGATAGGTGGAATTCCCGCGTCGCAGCGCTTCGCGGTCGAGCGCCGTCCCCGCCCTGACGTAGCTGCTGACGTCGGCGATATGCACGCCAACGCGCAGGTCGCCATTCGGGAGCTCTTCAACCGACAGGGCGTCGTCGAAATCCTTCGCATCGTCGGGATCAATGGTGAAGGTCGGGACGGCGCGGTAGTCGAGCCGGCCAAACAGCTCTGCCACGGTGACCCTGGCGGGCAGGGCGGCGGCTTCGCGCAGCACATCCTCCGGAAAATCCGGTGCCAGCCGGTATTTGTGATAGATTGCCGCCAGCTCGGCCCGGGGTTCGTGGGTGCGGCCGAGGCGCTCGACGATGGTGCCTTCGGGGTTGACATGGCGCTGCTTCCATTCGGCGAGCTTCACGACCACCTTGTCGCCGACCGCCGGCACCGGGCGCACGCCCGACTTGGCCGGATCGGGCACATAGATGTCGTGGTTGAAGCGCGGATCGTCGGGCACGACGTAGAAAAAGAGTTTCGTGCGCTGCAGGTTGCCGGTCAGCGTTTCGTGCGCGCGTTCGAGGATGCGAATGACGCGGCCGACCGGTTCGCCGCCGTGGCGCCCGCCGCGCGGCCGGCTCAGTTCGTCGCTGAGTCGCACGACGACCTTGTCTCCGTGGATGGCCACGCCGGTGTCCTCGGCGGAGATCTGGACTGCCTCCTTTTCGGGGTCTCCTGGTGCCCGCTCACGGATGACGTAGGCGGAGCCACCCTGGCGGAATTGGATCTTGCCGGTGACGAGATCGGCGTCGTGCGGCAGGCAAAGGCGGTCCTGTTTGATGCATACCACCTCGCCGGCGCCCAACAACTGCCGAATTTCCAGGCCGAGGGCGCGGCGCTCGCTCTTGGGCAGGTCAAGGGCTCGGGCGACTTCCGGCTCGGAAAGCGGCACGTAGTCGGAGGCTCGAAACAGAGCCAGCAGACGATCACGAAGCTTCATGATGGAAGCATATTTGCAGATCCAGGCTGCCGCAAACGATTAATCGATGGCGCACGGTCAGTCCGCCCATCCGTGCGATCTCCTCCATTCTATCCGTCGGCTCCCAGGAAACAGCCTTCACTGTAGCCGGTCGCGTTGAGGCCGGCTGCCGGGGTCAGCCCATTCGACGAGCTCAGGGCAAGCGCCCCCGGCTACAGGAGAAAGCACCTGTTTTGTAGCCGGCCGCGTTGAGGCCGGCCGAACCCGCCGGTGTCGGCCCGTTCGGCGAGTTCGACAGGCTCACCGCAAGCAGGCTCAGGGCGCGCGCCCCCGGCTACAAGTTTCGCGCCGCAGGAAACATACCTGCCTAACAGTTGCGGGCTACTGCTTTCGACTGGCCTGCGGGAGGGACCCGGGCTAGATTGCTTGTATGAAGATTGTTCATGTCGCCAGCGAACTGTACCCGTATGTCAAGACGGGCGGGCTGGCTGATGCCGTTGGTTCGCTGACTTCAACGTTGGCGGACAAGGGGCATGACGTGGCGGTCTTTGTCCCCGGGTACCGCGACGCCCTGGACCACCCGGACCTCGCGCGTGCCGAACAGCGGCTCGGCCTGCGGGTGGAGATGGGCGACCGGATCTACACCGGTGATGTTCGCGTGCTCCCGGTGAAGAAGGGGCTCACCGTCTATTTTATCAAGCGGGAGGAGTTTTTCGACCGCCGCCTTCCGTATGGCAATGGTGAGCGCGACTACGAGGACAACGACGCGCGTTTTATCTTTTTCTGCAAGGCGGTGGTGGAGGTGATGCGCATCGCCGAGATCCGCGCGGACGTGGTCCACAGTCACGACTGGCAGGCCGCGCTGGTGCCGCTGCTCGTGCGTTACGAGGAACGCCGCAGCGGGATCTCGTTTGCGATGAAGACCGTGTTCACGATTCACAACATCGCGTTTCAGGGGATCTTTCCGATGCGCTCGTTTGGGCTCACCAACCTCCCCGACGAGCTCCTCGGCATCGACGGGTTCGAATACTATGGCCAGATCAACCTGATGAAGGGAGGCATCCTGTTCGCGGATCGCGTGACCACAGTCAGTCCGCGCTATGCCCGGGAAATCCAGACCACGGAATTTGGCTGCGGTTTGGAGGGGGTGGTTGGAACGCGGGCCGACGACCTGGTCGGACTGATCAACGGCATCGATCCCCGGGTGTGGAATCCGGCGAAGGATCGCCTGTTGCCGGCGAGGTATGCGGCCCAGGACCTGACAGGGAAGCCCATTTGCCGGGCAGCGCTGCTCAGACGACAGGGGATGGATGACGCGTTCAAGGGCCCGGTGTTCGGCATGGTCTGCCGGCTGACAACCCAGAAGGGCCTGGATCTGCTGCTGGCGGCCAAGGACTTTTTCGTGGAGCAGGACTGCCGGCTGATCGTGCTCGGCACCGGAGACAGACAGTTCGAGGACGCCCTGCGCGATCTGGCGCAGACCCATCCGGGGAAGATTGCACTGAGCCTGAAGCTGGACGAGGAGATGAGCCATTTGATCGAGGCGGGCGCGGACTTCTTCCTGATGCCGTCGCATTTTGAGCCGTGCGGCCTGAACCAGATGTACAGCCAGGCTTACGGCACCGTTCCGGTGGTCGCCCGGGTGGGCGGCCTGGTCGATACCGTCACTGACATCGACGAGAATCCGGGGGATGGCACTGGAATCTTGTTTCCGCCATCGGCCGGAGACTTCGTGCAGGCGCTGCACCGCGCGCGTGAGCTGTTCGCGCAGCCAGAGCACATGATCGAGGTGATCGGGCGCGGGATGGCCCGCGACTTCAGCTGGCAGAAGGCCGCTACGGCCTACGAGCAGTTGTACGAGGATACAATTTAGCGCGATCTAACTTGAGCTGTAGCCGGGAACGCGAACGTAGCTGCGAGCGTGAGCGAGCGGAAGGTTTGTCCACTCGCTCACGCTCGCGGCCACACTTTTATTGAAACCGCCATAGCGATCTGCCAGCAGGGCTGTGAGCGCGCCGCGTGCACCAGCGCAAGGCGGCATCGCCGGGCGAATCAGCCGTAATGATTGGCTACGCGTTCTGTGCATCGGATGACCCGCGGTCAAAGACCTTTGCGCCGCTCTCGATGAGCAACTGCTTCAGAATTGAGCGGTGGCAGCGGGCTTCATCCTGGCAATAGCAGCCCACCGAGAAATCGGTCGAATGGGATAGCGCGGCCAGTAGTTGCAGGTCATGCCGGGCCTGCGGTGCCGCCATTTCCGCCTTGTACTTCCGCGCAAACGCCGACCATTGCGCCGGCGAAACGGCGGCCTGCCCGAGTTTCATCGTCTCGACGCTGGGCGCAAGATTCGGAAACCAGACATCATACCAGTTCTGCACCGAGAACTGCTCCTTCGGCACGCCACGGGGAGGGAGCCGCACCGTTCCGATCCGAGTTCCTTCCCCCGGCGAGCGCGGGGTGCCAAGGCGGACAATTTGGATGCTCATGGAAGACTCAATGCACAAAATCCGTGACCGGTTTGGGCCGGACGCAACGGGGGCGCCACCGTCAGGGCGATCGAAACGAGAAGCAGGGTGGTGAAAAGGGATTGATGACCTGCGGGCGGCGGTCACCGGCAGTCGCGTCAGGCGCCGGAATTGAGCGCGGCGGCGATGGTGGCCATTTCGGTGCGGCGGAGACGGTATTTTCCGGCGGCGAGCGCGCTGAGTGCGTAGCAAGCGGCGGGGAACAGGGTGAACAGCGCGACAATCCACCACAGGGTCTGCGGGGACTGCGCATCCGCTTTGGCGACGTAGCCGCACGCAGCCAGGGTCCAGCCGATCGCCGCGCCGCTCAGCGCCAGCCCGAGCTTCAGCACGAACAGCGTGCCGGCGAAGCTGACGCCGGTCAGGCGCTTGCCATGCTTCCATTCGCCGTAGTCGACGGTGTCCGACATCATCACCCACTGGATCGGAGTGATCAACTGGTGCAGCACGCCGATGACAAAGATGAACGCGAACATGAGCAGGCTCTGCCGCAGCGGCACAAAGAACATGGCCACGCTGAGCCCGGCCAGCACGATGTTGGTCGTGGTGAAGACGCGCACCTTGCAGAATCGGTCGGTGAGCGGCTTGGTCAGCAGACAGCCGCCGATGTTGCCGATCGAGTAGGTAAAGAGGAACCACATGAAAAGCCCGGCATGTCCCAGGATGTAGGTCACGTAGTACATCATTGCGCCGCCGCGGGTCGCCACGGCGAGAATGTTGAGCACCGTCAGGAGGCCCACGACGCGCCACTGGTCATTGCGCGCGATGTCCTTGAGGTCGGCCAGAAACGAAGCGGCTGTCTCCGTTTTCGGAGCGACCCGCTCACGCGTCGTGGCGAAGCAGGCCACCAGCATCGCCACCGCCACCACGGCCAGCACCGCGATCGCGCCCCGATAACCGACGGCCTTGTCGGCGCCGCCGATCCAGGAGACGAGCGGCACCATCAGGAACGTGCTGAGCATTCCGCCCGCGGTGGCCAGCACGAAGCGGTAGGACTGGAGCGAGATGCGCTGGGTGTCGTCGCCCGTGACCACGCCGCCGAGGGCGCAATAGGGGATGTTGACGACGGTGTACATCAGGGTGAGCAGCGTGTAGGTGACGGCCGCAAAGATCATTTTCCCTCCGAGTCCCATGGCCGGCGTGCTGTAGGCGAGCACGCAACTCAGGCCGAACGGCACCGCGCCAAAAAGGAGATAGGGACGGAATTGGCCCCAGCGGGAGCGGGTGCGATCCGCGATCAACCCCATGATGGGATCGCTCACGGCGTCCAGACCGCGGGCGATCAGAAACATCGCCGCGATGAACGCCGCCGGGAGACCGAAAATGTCGGTATAGAAGAACGGCATGTAATACATGACGTTGTCGAAGACGATGTGGCTGGCCGCATCGCCGAGCCCGTAACCGATCTTCTCCCGCGCGGTGAGCTGGGTGGTATCCATAAGGTTCTAGAGCGTTTTCATAAGAGTGTGGCCACGAGCGTAAGCGAGTGGAACTGACGCGGGCGGCCGCTCGCTGACGCTCGCAGCTATTTCCCGACCAGAGCGTCATCCCCTCCGGGGCAGAATGCGTTCCGCGGTGAGGGCTTCATCGTTCCGTCTTCGGCGCTCTGTTCCGGCTCGCCTACTCAAATCGATACACGTTGTAGGTCCGCGGTTCGTGGAGCACCTCAAAGACCGTTGTGCCGTTTCTCACATAACCTTGCAGTTCGGCGCCAGACTGGAGATCGAAGAGCCGGGCCCCCGCCTTCTTGATCACGATGTTGTAGCGTGCGGGGTAGGGCAGATAGGACTTCGCGATGAAGGTGTTGTTGTCGTACGTGAACAGGCAGACCCGGGCCGGACTGTCCGGGTACACCGGAATGTCGTCCATCATGTCCCGGCGGATCTGCGAAAGGACTTCCGGCGGCAGGTGGTAGAGGTCGTCGAAGTTCTCCGGGATCGTCAGAATGAAGAACCGGCCCTTGGTCAGACCGCGCACCTGCAGCAGCAGCGGATAGCGGTTGTTGTCCTTGTAGATGCCCTGGATGATCTCCTCGGAATCCACCAGACCGTAGGCGAGCTCCGGGATCAGGATTGCGCTGTCGGACGTGTAAACATTCGCCGGTTCCTCGTCCATGATGCGACGGTAGGTGAACTGGCTCACCAGGGCCTTCCGTCCGGTGTCCTGCACCTCGACAATCTTCTCAATGCCCTTTCCTTCAAGCGCCTTCAAAAGGCCCGAGGTGATGATGACCGTCTTGTCCGCGTTCAGGTGCTTCCAGATCTTGCTGACGAGGTCCGGGTCGAACTTCGCCGACTCGGCGAGGAAGATCGTGCCGCGGTCGTCCGGGAACTCCGGATACAAATCCATCGGCACGCCGATCATCCCGATGTAGTTGTGCAGGTACATTTCGCCGGAGGAGTGGTAGGGCTTGTAGGAGGCGACGCCGTAGGGCTGGCCGAGCTTGCCGAGGAACGAATCCAGCTTCTGAAAGGTGTCACCGGCGTCCGCGTAGAGGATGCTCGTGACCTTCGCCGTCCCGTCCGCCGGCTGCAGGGTCTCCAGCGCGTTGCCGTAGCACCAGAGCGTGATCTCCTTCGGTTTGGCGAACAGCGTGTCCTCGAGCTGCTCCGTGTAGCGGTTCAGGGTCTGGCGCGCGCCGGGGTCCACCCAGCCGCCGCCAAATTTTCCGGGCTTGATGTGCTCGAAGTACCGCATGATGCCGTAGCTCTGGTACGGCTGGAGGTGCATGGTCGTGTTCTCCGCATCGCGCGTCTCGGTGCCGGTGTAGATCATGTCGAACGCCTTCGGCTGCGCCTCCAGGTTGTATCCCGAAAATTGATACTGTTCGTACCAGTTCGGCGGCTTGATGATGAGGTTGATCTTCGGGTTGACGCTCTTCGCGTTCTTCACCACGAGGTCCTCCCCGACCTCCTTCATCACCTTCAGCCGATATTCGGTCCAAGTGAGGTCGCCCTTCGCCTTCTGGCAGAGCTCGCAGCGGCAGTCGAAGATGAACAGGTCGTCGAAGATCATCTCGTCGAACAGGCCGGCGGTGAAGGCGACGAGCTGGCGGAAGCGCTCGCGATCGACCGGGTTGGTATAGCAGAAGCCGGTGAGACCGTCGCCCGGCCGGCCGACATACGACATCATGCCGCCGGAGGTCTTGATTCCCTTGGCCGCGAAGAACGCCTTGACCTTCCGCACATCGGCCTCGGAGGTCTGTTCGCCCCCGCGGTAGGTTTCGAGCCAGACCTTGTCCACCTTCATGGCATGGCTGATCAGATTCCAGCTCTCCTCCGCCCACTGGGGATCGGAGGCCAGGTGGCGCATATCCCGAAGCTCAACATACAGCGCGACGTCAAAGTTCCGGTAGCGGGTGCTGTCGGCCGCCGCCGGAGGGTCGGCCGGCGCGGCCGCGAATGCGGCGGCGCGCGCCAGCGCCAGCACCACCACGGCAATGAGTCCGGCGCCGAGGCAACCGTACGGGGCCAGCTTGGTCCGCAGAGTTCGTTTCATGTGAGTCATCCTTTCTCCGGTGGGCGTCATTTGTAGAGGTAAAGTTTCACGCACTGGATGCTGTAGTTGTCCTCCCGGAAGCGCAGCGCCTTCCATTCCGGCGTTTCGTCGCCGTTCAGGCGGCGGCCGGGAACCCAGCGCCCGGCGTCATAGACGCCTTCCTCGACGGTACCCAGCCCGACGCTGGCAGATGGATCGTCGGCGGCGGAGAAATAGATGTTCATGCTCCGGCCCACGATCACGAAGTCGTCGGGTCCGGTGGCAATGAAGAGTCCGGCGACACGTTCCGGGGGCGTGGCGGCGCCGGCGGGGCCGAAGGAGCGGGACGCATAGCGCGCCTCGAAGTTGTAATTGCCCAGCCGGACAGTCTGCGACGCGCCGTTGCGATCCAGCAGCACTGCGGTCATCGTGCCCTGGCCTTGATGTTCGAGAATCAGCGGCGCCACCTGGGCGACGACGGCGTAGCCGCGCGCCAGCTCCGAATCCGCCCCTGCGAACCGGTCGATCCCGAACGGCGAGTAGCCGATGAGATCGTGCCTGCCGTACGCCCAGATCGCGTTGGCGACGCCGCCTGCGTCGCCCCTCGACTCGGGGATGAACAGCGGGTTGCCGCAGCGGTGGAAGCGCGCACACAGCTCCTCGAACTCAGCCACGTAAAGGTCCGGCGCCAGCACATCGATCGCTGGCGCGCCGGCCTGCCACACATTGATCACTTGCGGCAGCGGGCCGCCGCACGGATAGGTGCCCGGCCAGGCATGGTCGCGTTGCTGCAGCCAGGCGTTTACGTACATCGGGATGTTGTATTCCGCCTTTCCCGCCTCAGCCACCCGGTTGACGTAGCGGGCGTAGTGCCACGCCATGAAGATCTCGTCGGCCGGCCACTGCAGCTTCCGCCAGGCGGTTTCGTGCTCTTCCACCGTCATTGGCGGGGTCGTCGTGCGGACCGGCACCGGTGTGCCTGCCGGCTTGCCTGGCCCGAAAACCTCGGTCCAGGTTCCCGTAGCCTTGGATCCGTTCGCCGCCCACAGTTCGCGGAACTCGGGAACCAGCGCGTCCTTGTGCTGCTGGAGATAGTCCATCAGTTCCTTCGGGACCGGTCCTGCAAAAGCCTGATTGGCCGCGGGACTGTAGTCGCGGGAGTCTTCGAGGACGCCCACTTCGTTTTCGACCTGGATCATCAGCACGGTGTGCTTGACTCCATCGACTTCGCGCAAGTGTCGCATCAGTGCCGCGAAGGCGCGGGCATCCGCGTCGCGGTTGGCGTCGCTGAGGGTGGTCAGGGTGTTGAGACTCTTGCCCTGTTCATTTTGGATGAGCGGGAACCGCGTCTGGTTCGTCTTCACCCAGAGCGGCTGGTAGGTGGACTTGCCGTTCTTCCAACTGGCGAACCAGAGAATCACGAGATGCAGATCGCTGGCCCGAGCGTCCCTGAGCAGCGCGTCCACCAAGGCGAAATCGAACCTGCCCTCCTCGGGTTCGATCAACTCCCAACTGACGGTGGCGAGCACCGTGTTGAGGTGTGTCGCGACCAGCCGCGGCCAGAGCGGTTTCATGTAGTCGACGCTGGACGCGCTGGAATTGTGCAGCTCTGCGCCCAGGATGAGGAACGGTTTGCCGTCAACGACCAGCTGTCTGGCCGTTCCCTGCGGTTGGAGCAGCGGCGGTGCCTCCGCCGGCTTCGGTTGTGCGGCCAGACCTGCCGCAGCGATCGCAAACGTGACCAAGCAAATCAGGCAAGAGTGAGGTTTCATGGTGCTCCGGGAAATTCGGCGCGGGGTTCCTATTCCACGCGTCAATCATCCCGCAACCACCGACCTGCCGCAACAGCAATTTCCGCAGGCTGCGGCGCGCCGGTCTGGCGGCCGTTTCCCGCCCACAGCCCCTGGAATCAGCGCATCGCCGGCGAAGCGTCGGGCGACCGCGACCCGGCGTTGTTGATCGCTGACCTGGCTTCGCGCGGCCCAATGGTTGTTGTGTCCTCCGGGGTTCCGGGCTAACGGCAACGGACGATACCCTGATGAACGCCCCTTCTTTCGTCGGAATCAACCTCGGTTCGTTGTCGGTCAAAGTCGTTGCCCTGAGCGGCGAAGATCGCGCCGCGTGTGTCGCGGCGCATCAGGGCCGGCCCCTGGAGATGCTGCGCGGACTGCTCGGCGGGGAGAAGTTTCGCGATGCCGCAGCGTTCGGCGTTTGTGGCCAGGGCGGGCATCTCTCGGAGGCCGCGGCGATTCAGCGCGCGCTGGCCGGGCTCGCGGGGGTGTTTGACGCCGTGGTGTCGCTGGGCGGGGAATCGTTCCTCGTCTATCTCATCGATGCGGGGCGGATCGCGCACGTGCTTTCGCACAACAAATGCGCGGCGGGGAGCGGGGAATTCTTCATTCAGCAAATTGGCCGAATGGGTTTGGATCGCGACGAAGCGATTCAGCTTTCGTTCGCCGGCGCGATCGTGCCGCTCGCCTCGCGCTGCTCGGTGCACTGCAAGTCGGACATCACGCACAAGTTGAACCGGAACGAGGCCACGCCGGCGGACATCCTGCATACCCTGCACGACGGCATGGCAAACAAGGTGATCGCCCTCCTCGAAAAAGGGCGGCGCGAGCTGCGGCGCGTGCTGTTGATCGGCGGCCTGACCCGCAATCCGGCGATGGTCGCGGCCCTGCGCGCGAAATTGACCGGAGTTGAGTTTGTGGTGCTGCCGGAAAGCCCGTGGTTCGAAGCCTGGGGTGCTGCGCTCCTCACGCGGGACCAGCCGCTGCATTCCGTGCCGCAGTTTCGCCAGCAGGCCGTCATGAGCAGTCTGCCGTCGCTGGGCGAATTTGCCGGCCTGGTGCGGGTCGTTCCCACGCCGCCCCTGCCGCCGCCGCCGGACGGCCCATTGGTGCTGGGCGTTGATGCCGGCTCGACCACGACCAAGGCGGTGCTGCTCGATCCGGCGACGCGGGCGCTCGTCGCGGCGCATTACGGCCGCACGCATGGCGATCCCGTGGCGGCGGTGCGCGAGTGCCTGCGCGCGCTGGCGGGAGCCGTCGGCAACCGCGACGTTGCGCTGGTCGCAACGACCGGATCGGCCCGCGAACTCGTGGGCGCGTTTCTGGGAACGGCGGAGGTTTACAACGAGATCTCGGCCCATGCCGCCGGAGCGACGCACTTTGACGGCGAAGTCGACACGATCTTCGAAATCGGCGGCCAGGACTCAAAATATGTCCATCTGCGCAACGGCGTGCCCATCGACTACGCGATGAACAACGCGTGCTCCGCCGGCACCGGTTCGTTTTTGGAAGAGAGCGCGCAGGGCGATCTCGGCATCGGGGTGGGGGAGATCGCCGAGCTCGCGCTTGCGGCCCCGGCGCCGGTGCAGTTCAAGGCCACGTGTGCCGCGTTCATCAATTCCGACATCCGCATCGCGCAACAGCAGGGCCATTCGCGCGAGAACATCATTGCCGGCCTGGTCTACGCAATCGCCGGCAATTACCTGCAGCGGGTCAAAGGTCCGCGCGCGGTCGGCCGAAAAGTCTTTTTGCAGGGGGGCGTGGCGCTCAATCGCGCGGTGGCGCACGCGTTCGCGCAAAGCGTCGGCCGTCCGGTGGTGATCCCGCCGCATCCCGAATTGCTCGGCGCCCTGGGGGTTGCGTTGCTGGCGCTCGAACGGAGCGGCGGACCGGCCTCAACGCGGCGGGCTACAGTGACGCCTGACGGACCGGCCGGTGCTGACGGCGCGAACCCCGACCTGCTGGGGCTCGCTGCTGCCGAGATGAAGCTGGTGAGCCGCTTCACCTGCCGGGCCTGCAAACTCGATTGCAGCGTCGACCGGTTCGAGGTCGGCGGCCGGCGATTCCCGTTCGGGGGCCGCTGCAGCCGTTTTGAAAATGTCTGGAAGCGCCGCGTACCGACGGCCGCCGCGCCCGATCTGGTGGAGCAGCGCGCCGCGGTGCTCTTCGACGCGGTGCAGGAGAGGATTGCCGCGCGTCCGCCAGCTGAGCCGCCGCGGCCCCGCAATCAGGCCGAACAGACCCTGGATTCGGCCAGGGCATTTTTTGAAGACGCTTTGGCCCGCGCCAGTGGCGCCGTGCCGGCGCTCCCGCCCGGCACGCGCATCGGCCTGCCGCGCGCGCTGACCACGCACTCGCTGTTCCCGCTCTACGCGACGTTTTTCTCGGAGGCGGGATTTGAGGTCGTGCTGTCCGCCGTCGATCCGGACGGCGAACTGAAGGCTTACGCCGGCTTCTGTTTTCCCGTGCAGATCGCGCATGGCGCGGTGCTCGACCTCGCCCGGCACGACGTTCCAGTTGTCTTCCTGCCGCACGTAACGCGCATGCCGCAGCCGAACCCATGCCGCGATTCCTATCTGTGTCCGATCACGCAGGCAGGACCGTATTTTCTGGCGAAAGCCTTCCCCGACATTCGATTCCTTTCTCCGCTGCTGGACTTTACTGCAGGTTACGCCGGCAGCACGGCGCTCGTCGAACTCGCCGTGGGCGAACTCGGGGTCCGGCGCGAGACCGCGGTCGCAGCGTGGACCGCGGCCGTGCAGGCGCAAACCGACGCCGAACATGCGCTGACCGGGCTCGGATGGGGCGCGGTCGAGCGGGCCGTGGCCTCGGGCGAACCGACGGTGCTGCTGACCGGCCACAGCTACAACGCGTTCACCGCGGATGCCTCGCAGTCGGTCGGCCGGAAACTCGCGAGCATGGGCGTGACGGCGATCCCGGCCGACTGTCTCATGCCGGTCGACGACGGACCGATGGCGTGGCATTTCGCCAACCAGGTCATGCACGCGGTGGCGCTCACGCAACGCCATCCAAACTTGTTCCTGCTCTGCGTGAGCAATTTCAGCTGCACGGTCGATGCGTTCACTCATTCGCTGCTGGCCTCCAAGATGGGTGCCAAGCCCTATCTTATCCTCGAGATCGACGCCCATACCGCCGACGCCGGAGTTCAGACGAGGATCGAGGCGTTTCTGGACACCGTGCGCAATTTCCGCGGCGCACCCCCCGGATCCGACGTGCCCTTTGCGCCGTGCCGCCTCGGCAAGGGAGGCCGCGTGAGCCGTGCCAACGGGGAGGCGGTGCCGCTGACAGATCCGCGCGTGCGGCTGTATTGTCCGAACTTCTCCCGCTATCACGCGGAGGCTTTCGGCCTGGCCGCGCGCTGGCTCGGGCTGCATCCGGGCGACGTCATCCCCCTGGAGGGCCAGCAGCTCGCTCGCGGCCTGCAACACACGTCCGGCCGCGAGTGTCTGCCGCTGCCAATCGGCATCGGGCAGCTGCTGCAGATCGCCGAGAATCGCCAGCCCGGCGAGATCGCGGGCTTCTACATGCTGAGCGGCGGCGCGCCGTGCGTTAGCGACGCCTACATGGACTACTTCGAGCGATTCATCGCGGAGCAGCGGCTGTCCGATCTGTTCCTGCTCAATCCATCCGCGGAGAACGACTACCTTGGCCTGGATGCGATGACGCTCCTGCTGCATCTGCCGCCGGCGATCTTCACGGCCGACATCCTGGTGGAGATGGACTATGTTCTGCACGTCGTGGGCGCGCCGGGCGCGGTGGAACGCCTGCATGACGAGTGGCAGAGTTTCGCCGATGCGGCGCACTCGCTCGATGAGTTCCACGCCGGGCTGCCGGCGTTCATCGACCGGCTGGCGGCGCTGCCGCGCACCCGTGATCCGCAGGCGTGTCCGCGCGTGGTGGTGACGGGCGATTTCTTCACGCGCTTCAGCCCGTTCTTCATGAACGGCGTCCGCGACCTTTACGCGGCGCACGGCATCATCCTCAAGCCGGTCGACCTGAACGACCTCTTTCTCTATAACACCTACCACGACGTCGCCGGCACCGCCAGCACGTGGGGTCTGAAGCCGGGCAGCCTCGCGCTGGCCCGGGCCTGCACGCGGCTGTTCCAGCCCGACGGGAAACAGTACGTGCAGCGGTGGCTGGCCATTCAGGCGGAGCAACGGGCCGAGGTGCATTACCGCGGGTTGTTTCGCCGCACCGGCATGCTGGTGGCGGAGGCGAACGACGTATCGTCGCTCTTCGAGAAGGCAGCCGAACATGTGTCGCCATCAATCTACGGCGAGGTGATTCCGACCGTGGGCAAGGCGCTCGGCGCCGACGACGAGGGTTACGACGGTGTCATCCTGCTCGGCCCGTTCAACTGTCTGCCGCACCGGGTCTCCGAGGCCATCCTCAAGCCGATGAGTCTCCAGCGCGGCATGCCGATGCTCAGCTATGAGAGCGACGGCTATGCGGTCTCGCCCTCGGTCCTCCGCCAGGTTGACGTGCACGTGCAACAGGTTCTCGCCCACGCCTCCGCCCGCGCGGCGCGCGAGCGGGCCGGCGGGAGCATCCCGGAGCGCATCCGCGCCGCCGTGGAGAAGCTGACGTGAGCCGGCGGACTTGGTGCATTTAGCTTCCAGGAAACAGCGCTTGCGTTGTAGCCGGCCGCGTTGAGGCCGGCCTCACCGTTGCCAGGATACGGTGGGCAGGCCGGAGTCAACGCCCCCGGCTACAGGTTTCTTCCTGGCCGAGGCAAGAACGCGTTTTGCAGTGGGGCTGCTTGAGCCCGCCTCGCTGGTTCCTCACTCCGCCGGGGATTCGCGCAGGCCGTTGACATTGGTCATCACCGGCTCCAGCGAAAGCTTGTGCTCGGCGGAATCCGCCGGCCGGAAATCGATGTGGCGCAGCTGCAGGCCGGAGACGCTGTCCGCGTAGAGCCAAGGCATCCGGTTCTGGTTCAGCAGGGAGGGACGAAGCGGGGCCGGCGCCAGGTCAAAGGTCTGCCCGTAAAGCGGATCGTTGGGGCTGCGGCGAAATGTCAATTGCACGTCGCTCAGTGTAATGTCGCTTACGTTGTGATTCTGGCCGATAACCAGGATGCTGTTTTCCGCCTGGGCGCGGACATGGCTGATGTTGATGCCATGGATGCGGGCCGAATCCGAGCCGGCGGCGGAAATCACCCAGGGCTCGCCCTTGCCCCACCAGGCGCCAGCGAACATCCGGGTCTCCATCACGATATTGTTGATCATGACGTTCTGCACCCAGCCGTTGTCACCGGCCTGGATGGCGAAGCCGCGGCTGGAATCCTTGATCACGAGATTGCTCAGCACCACATTGCGCACCTTTCCTGCGAGATGCCCCAGCCGGACGCCGGCCGACCGGCTGGTCAGGATGCAGTTGGTGACCGTGATGTTCTCGCAGACGCTCTTGGGATCGGTGATACCCGTGAAGGCCAGTGAGTCATCGCCTCCATGGATGATGCAGTCGGAGACAATGATGTCCTTCGAACCCGAGAAATGAATGCCGTCGTTGTTCGGGACCTGCAGGTTGTTGTCGATCCGGATGCCGTGCACCCGAAGGTCCTCGCAGCAGCTGAACGTGACCGTCCAGCACGGCGAATTGCGGATGGTGACGCCTTCCAGCCGGACGTGCCGGCAATCGTGAAAGAAGATCGGCTGGCTCGGCCGGCTGCGGCCGGTCACCACGCATTGGCTGCGCTGCCAGTCCTGGAGCAGGGCGTCCTTCTCGGGCGGCAGACCGGTCCGGAGAAGACTCCAGTCGAAGAACGGACGGTCCGTCAGCTCGATGGTGCCCGCGCCGCAGATGACAATGTCATTCCGGTGAATCGCCCAGAGCAGCGATGTGGTCTCGCCCATTTCCAGATGCTTGAACCCATTGGCCGGATAATCCGCGAGGTTGGCCGAACCCCGCAGAATTGCGCCCGGATCGAGCTGCAGGGCCACCTGGGACTTGAGCTCGATGCTTCCGGTGACCCAGACGCCGGCGGGAACGAGCACGGTGCCTCCGCCGCCCGCGACGCATTCATCCACGGCAGCCTGGATCGCAACGGTGTTGATGGTCTTGCCATCCTTTACCGCGCCGCGATCGGCGATGGAAACGGTCAGGGCGCTGGAGGTCACGGTAGACAAAGCAAGGATGACGGTGGCTGCGAAAAGCAGCGGGAATCTTGAAGGCGCTTGCACACGACCGAGGCTAGACGGCTTCCCCGCAGACGGTCGATCGTTTTTCTCCTGCGCGAACAACGAGAGGCGCATCTCCCGATTGACGGTAATGCAGCAAGCTCGGCAATTTCGTAGCAGAGCCGCGCGCCGGGCCGGAGCTTCAGCGAAGGCTGGCTCGCGCCGCGGCGGCGGAGCTGGCGACCGGCTCCGACGGCGCGGAACGCCGCACCGCTACCGTCAATTGAGAGATGCACCCAGCAACGAGATCCGCTGGCAATGAGATAAACCGAAAGAGAATTCGCCAGAGCGGCGTAACCTGAACCGTAGCCGAGAACGCGACGGTAGCTGCGAGCGCCAGCGAGCGGAATCGTCGTCCACTCGCTGGCGCTCGTGGCCACACTTGATCCAAATCCGCGCTTGATTCAGTTCTTGAGTTCGAACCCGGGTGCGTCCTCGACCACGAACTTGCCTTCCTTGGTAGTGCGGATGGGTTGGCCGGCGTAGCTCAAGTCCTCGATGACGACGTTTTCCACGGCGTGCTCTGCGTCGAAGCCGGACACGATGCTGTAGGGCAGGGATCCATCGACCACGTGCAGCTTCGTCACCCGGATGTTGCGGACGTGCCCGCGGAATTTCGCGCGCGCCGCCTTTTCTTCCGGAGCATAGGTGAGAAGTCCGTCCCAGAGGCCACCGCGGTCGAGGCGCCGCGAGTTTTCCTCATCGCACACCGGCCGGTCGGCGCCGTATTGCGCATAAAGCACCGCAAAGTCGATCAGCTTGCGGCGCGCATCCTCGACCCGGATGTCGTCAAACACCACGTTTTCGACGGTGGCGGCGTCGCCGTTGTGAATGCTGATGGCGGAGCCCCGCTCCACGTGGATGAGATCGATGTCCTCGAAGCGCACGTCGTGAATTGCGTGGTTGCGGGTTTCAAAGCCGATCTCGAGCCCGTTGCCGCCGGTGGGCATGTTCCAGAGCACGGCGTGGCGGACGGTGATGTCATGGGTGTCGACGTCGGCGAGGTTCTTCACGACCACGCAGTCGTCATTGGTGCGGACGAAGATGTTCTCCACCCGCACGTCGCTCGACGAGACAAGGTCGAATCCGTCGTCGCCGTAATGGGTGCTTGGATTCAAGATGCGCACTCCGTCGACCCGGGTGCCGGTGGTCCCGGTCAGATAAACCGTCCAAGCATCCGGGCTGTTGAAGATGGTGATCCCTTCGATCGCCGCGCCCACGGTTCTTTCAAAATAGACCATGTTGCCCGCTCCATAGGCGGCCGAGCCCATGAGCGCCGCGTCACTGGGGGCTCCGGTGGGGGAACCATCCAGGACGCCGCGGCCGCGGATGGAGATGTTTTTGGTGCCGATCGAACGCACGTGGCTCTTCAGCCAGGCTCCTGGCGCAAGGTAGAGGGTCTCGTTGTCTCGCAGATCGATGACTCCGGCTTCGTGAACGCCGGGCCCGAAATAACGCACTCCCGGCGAATCGGGAGCGGGTGGGTTCTTCTCCGGAGCGTAGGCGAACAGGTGGAGCACCCAGGAGAGATCGCGGTTGAACTCGACCGTCACGGGCACGACTGCGCCGAGGCGGAAATGCACGGTGTGGTGATCGGGTTCGACGATCGCCGTCACTCCGGCGGACAGCGGGCGGATGTCCACCCAGCGGACGTCGAACCCGGTGCGGACGACGACCTCGGCGGGTTGCGCCAGTTCGAACAGGCCGAAGGCACCCTGCCGGAAGTCATGCAGGGCCAGCGCCTGACCGTTGATAGCGACCTGGCACATGGGCGCAGGCGATTGCGCTGGCGCGACCGCCGCCAGGTGCAGAAAGCCCGCGAAAAGAAAAGCGTTCGTGAATGTTTTCATGGGTTTTAGCCAACCGCACCGGCGCAAGCGCCTCCATTGCGCTCAGGGCAGCTCTCAAACAGATGCTCAAGCACCCTGATGCCCTCCTTGAGCAATCGATACACAATGCGATTCGCCGTCTCGAGGCTCATGGCCGGCTGAGTGTTCACGACTCCGTGAACATGGCCACTGGCGTGAACATGCGCCAGCCCATTTCTCTCCCCTTTTGCCCCGAACGACCGCGTCACCGCTGGTCTTGCGGGCCAGCGTGCCGTTCGCACCGAACACTTCCTCCATCGCCGACACCGTCTGCCAACCAAGCTCCGCGAACACCCCGATGGCGAGTTGCTCCACAAGCTGGTCTTCGGTGTCGGCGTGGGGCATGCGCCGAACTCAGATCCTCCAAATCGCGGTTGCCAACCTCGCCATCTGGGCCTGGCGATGGTCGATCGTTTGCGGCGTCCAGTCGGCTTCAGCCAACTCCCTGGTCGTGGGATATTGGCTCTGATGATAGGTCAGCAGTTTCTCTGCCAGGGGCTTGTTTGCAGCTTCCTTCGCATTCAGCTTGGCCTCGAGGCAGCAGGAAATTGCCAAGACGGTTGACATACCGCTCGTGGAGGTCGTTCCGGGAAGTTCTGCAGCCACTCCGCCGTTGGACTCTCGGGCAGGACATGTTCAATCGTTGCCGGCGTGTTTTCCCAGTCGTAGTCCACGTTGTGTTCCTGCTTTTCCAGCGCACACAGCATGTAGCGCAGCAACCTCGTCTTCCTGCCCCCCGTCGGAATGGACCGCTTCGCGAATGCCTCCTTGAACTCATCATCCGACACGTAAAGCGGCTGAAGCGCGCTGTGAATCGCCGCCCCCGTCGTGAGAGCCTTCTTGTGCACTGCCACCGCAACGGCGTTATAGACCTCCTCGAGCTTGTTCGTGTTGCGTTGGCTGATCATATTGTAGCGGAAGGAGATCACATCGCATAGGTGCAACACTCTCGGCAGTTCGTCTCTCGGCAGACACCTCCACACTGCCAGAGCCAGCGGCCGGTATTGAACCACGCCATAGAGTTTCAGGTGACGTACCGCCTTCTTCGCATCGGGAATCTCATCCCACAGTGGATGCGTTGAGTCCTCCAAGGCTTCGTTCAGAATGGCGGCTTGGTTCAGCTCTTCGAGCAGGCGGAAGACATCCTGCGGCTTCGTCACGTCTGCCCGGATCGTCCGATAGACGCGTTCTTGGCGAACAAACGGTCGCGTGCTATTGAGGTAATGTCGCAGGAACTCCGCGATCTCGCGTGCCGGAATCCGTTCTGTGATCTCCAGCCATCGCTGCTGTGCCAGTCTCAGACTGCCATCGCCCGTAGGATGAACGACGGAAAGGAGGTAGTTCTTCAGCAGGTCACCAGCCGTCAGTTCGAGCCCTCGCGCATTCAAGGTCTCGAAAACCGTGTAAGCACCGGCTTCATCCTCGACGGTCACCTGGATGAACAACAAATTCGTCGCAACGACTTCGTAGACGAAATTTGCCAAACCTGCCCCATCGCGCTTCGCGACGAATTTCTCGCGCAATTGATCGCGGAAGTACGCCATCGCATCCCACAAGGGCCTTTCTGTCGGGGGCAACGCCGACACGCTCGGGGGAATCTGCAGATCGAGCAGGGTTCCTTCAAAAAAGCGCCGGTTGGCCTGATTCAGCGTCAGTTTTGGGGTCGTCTTAAGGGTGACAGGGTGTTCTGCACCAAGGAATGCTGTTTTTAGCAGCTCCAGGCGCTTTTTGTTGTCCGACGGATCGACCCCGGCTGCGATCAGTTCGTTCAGGCAGTGCAGCGCCCCGACCACCAGGACACTCAAGGTGGCAAGACGTTGCTGGCCGTCGATCACGCGGAAATCATCAGGGTGTTCTTCCTCCAGCACCAGTGCCCCCATGTAGTGCTGGCGCCCAGTCTGTTCGAGCTCCAGAAGATCGAACCAGAGATCCTCCCAATGCTCCTGTTTCCAGGAATAATCGCGCTGGTACGGCGGCACTTCGTAGCGCTTGCCGTTCGCCAGCAGCGTCCGCAGATTAATGGTGCTTGTCCCCAACAGACTCTGTTTCGGCATAGGCTTAGTGTATCAGCAGGTTCCCGGTTCTGCACTCAATTCCGCTCTTGCTTCGGTCGTTGGCGCGGTAGCAGCCAGAGGTGGCCGACGAAATCGTCCATGGTTGTGGCGAAGTAGAGAAATATATGCGGGACTTTCGGCGGCGCGATCACGGCGAATCCGGTTGATGCTATGGTGACCGACAATAGACCTTGGAGACAACGTCGCGAGGAAATTTCTGATGGTGCGGTGATCCAACACGGGCAAGACGCCCATGCCACTTGAGCCATGGTCAAACGGAACATACCCTCCTGGAGGCGCGTGAGCACGCCCGACTGACGGTAAAGCAGGCTGGGAAGCCTGCGCTACTTCCAGTCATCTTCAGATCCTTTGAAGATCGGAAGGTATGTTCGTGCAGCTATGCAGGTGAGTCCGGCCTCAACGCGGCCGGCTACAACGCGACGCTGTTTTCCAGAAGACCAACTATCTCGCTACGTTGAGATACCCTTCCGCTTTCAGCCAGTCGGCGGCGCGGTCAGGCCACGTGGTCACGGCGAGTTCGGTGCGACGGAGCCCGTAGCCGTGGCCGCCGCGGGGGTAAAGATGAAGCTCGGCGGGCACATTCGCCCTCTTGAGCGCAAGATAGTAGTACAACGCGTTCTCGACGCGCTCAGGATCGTCCCCAGTCATCGCGATAAACGTCGGCGGGGTGTTTTCGTGACTGACCGGGAGTTCCGGCGCCAGAGCGTTGTCCTTCTCCTTCAAAGTGAGATAAGCGGGGTAGATCAATATGCAGAAGTCCGGCCGGCAGCTGGCTTCGTCCGCGGCGTCCAAGGGCGGATACGTGCGAATGTCGTGATTGTTGCTGAGAATCGCCGCCAGGTCGCCGCCGGCGGAAAAACCGAGGACGCCGATTCGCGCAGGGTCGATGCCGAAATCCTTTGCGCGGCTGCGCACGATCCCGAGCGCGCGCTGGGCGTCCTGCAGCGGGGCTGCAAAAGGGGCGAGACCCTCGCGGTGGGGCACGCGGTATTTCAAGAGCACGGCGGTGACGCCGATCGAGTTGAGCCACTCGCAGACCTCCGTGCCTTCCAGATCGAGCGCGAGAACGTAGTAGCCGCCACCCGGACACACGAGCACGGCGGCGCCCGTGTCCCTGGCGGGATCGGGACGGTAGACTGTGATCGCGGGATCCGAGATATTGCCGCGGATCTCCACCGGTCGGCCGGCGACGCCTTGGTCGTTCGGCCGGGGCACGTCAGCCTCCGGCGGCAGGAGAGTCTGTTCGCCTGGCGCGCGACCGGGCCAGAGGGCAATCGTCGTCGGGCCGGCCCCGCCGGCGGGCAGTGCGGGGATCAGGGCGAGGCAAAACAGAATGCAAAGGCGGTCCATTGAGGGGAGGGGTTCTCGGATCGAAACATTGTCTATTCCATTGACCGCGGTGGCGTGGCGAGCAGGCGCACCGGGCCCACGAGTCCGGCGGGAATGGGTGGAGCCCAGCCCGCCCAGCGTTGGGCGGCGGCATCGTCCTTCTTGTGCTGCATCAGATTGACCAGCATCGTGGCCACCCTGATCTGGAGATGGTTGCGGCCCGGACGGATCACGCCGGCGAGGGCATAGCGGTGCCGGCCCCACCAGCGCGAGCCGAGCGCGGTGCCGTTGAGGGTCACGTCGGACAGGTCGTGGACTTCGCCGAGATCAAGGACGCAGTCGCGCAGATCTGCGCCGTCAAACTCAATCTCATAGGTGGCCACGCCGCCGAAGTATCTCAACTGCTCGTCGTCCTGTTGCTGACTGAAATCCACGAGCCGGGCCAGCTCACGCTTGATGTTCCTGTCCGAACCCGCCGGTGCGAGCTGGAGCTTCCATGGCCCGCGCAGATTCAGCAGTTCCGTGTCAGCGACTGCGGGCGGCCAAGTCGGACTCGTGTCGGCATTCTCACCGGGCTCGAAAACGATCAAAGCCGAATCGGCGGGGTCCAGGTCGAGTTGCACCTGGTTGTCCGGTCCAAGCCGGAGAGGGCTTCTGGCGCCGGTTTGCGGGTCCCACCGATACGGGCGGCCGATCGCACCGGGGAATGAGGCCCGGACGCTGACGGAGGCCTGGGCATCGCCGTTCACGACAAAATAGATGGACCGATCGCGGTCGCGCTGGGAGATCTGCGACACCCGCCAGCGGGGTTGGTCAAACCGCACGTCCGGGGAAAGGTCGGTGCGGGCCAGAACGCCGGTGGCGAAATTGAGCAGGTCGTGTTCGTCGGCGCCTTCGGACGCGGGGAAATTCTGGGCGGGCGGATTGTCATATTGCAGGCGTGCTGTTTGCACGGCGCGGATCTGGGCGATCGAGGCCTGCACCCTTGCGTCATTCTCGGCCGCCTGCAGCAGGCCGGGCGCGTGCGATGGCGGTGAGCCGATGAAGACCACCCGGCCGCCTCCCTCGACGAAATCAGCCAGTGCGGCCGCCGCCGCCGGTTCTATGCTGCCCACTTCCTCAAGGATCAGCAGGCCGTAGCTGCAGGGCCCGTAGCGCAGTTGACCGTTGATGCGTTGCCCGCCGGTCAGGATCTTCTCAGAGATGTAGTCTGCATTGAATCCCGCCTGCTGGATCGCATCGATCAATTTGAACTGATACCAGGGATCGGCCACTTCGGGGAACGGCTGGAAGAGCAGTCCGTATTTGGACCATTCGTCCGGGCGGGGTGCGAGCACCGCGACGCGGGCGCGGGCGTCGCTGTGGCGCATGACGGTGCCCAGCCTCGCCTCGTAGTCGGAGAACTGTTTGAAATAGGGCCACCAGGGCGTTCGTTCGTTTAGGTAATTGCCGAAGCGGACCCATCCCGGGAAGCCGGCGTCAAGCGGAGTGTAGTTGAAGCCGTGCATGATTGGGTGGTTCAGCCCGGTCAATAGGGTCGCGTCGAAGCCGCGCTTGAAGTCCTGCAACGTTTCCCGGAAGACCGGGACCGCGTTGGTCATGGCCTCAAAGGAACGGAGTCTTTGCCCGGTGAGGTTGGCGGCCGACGAAACATATTTGTCCACGACGGTCGGCTCCGCCCGGATGCGCTCGGGGTGGTATGGGTCCAACCACAGCCAGGTTTCGCCCTCGGGCAGGTGCGCCCGCATGCTGCCGTGCAACGGATGAATCTCGCGACCGTAGGCCTGGATGCGCGCCTTGACGTGGTTGGCCTCGGCCCAGCTAAGGTAGGTCGAAAGGAATCGCTCGTCGAAAAGTTCGATCAGGGTCTTGTCGAAGTCGTAGCGCGCCCGGCGAACCGTCAGGATGAAATCTGACGTGGATCGGGCGTTGTCCGTATCAAGCACGAAGGGAAGGTACGGCACGAGATCATAGCCGCGGCGCCGGCTGAACTCGGCCGGCAGATCGCCAGTCCAGTTGGCATGGTCGAGTTCGAGGCTGTCGACAAACATGGCGCGCAGCGCGCTGCCCAGATTGCCGTGCAAGGCGGGCGACAGGTTTGACGACATGTGATCGAGGTATTTGCGGACGGCGGCGGCGTCGAAGTGATTGACGACGGGACCGTCCGCGCCCGGTGCTCCAAGTTTGACGTGGGTAAATCCCGTCTGCCAGGTACCGACGTAGAGCGCGAAATCGCCGACGGGCAGGTCGATCGCCACGCGATCGTCCGGCCCGAAGCCGGTCATCAAATTGGTGCCTGTCGCAAAGGCGCCCTGCGAGGCATTGGCTGGCAGCAGGCGCAGGAACAGCAGCTGGCTGCGGGTGGGGGTCGGGCCTGGTTCCGGCGTTTCCCCGGGTTTGCGGGCCGGCATCAGCTGCGTCAATTCGGTGCGGGTGAAAACTGCGCGTGACGGACCGCGGAGCGGGCGTTTCACGAGCAGCACGCGCTGCGTCTGTTCCTCCGGTTCGAGGAAGCGCCCGCCAAAGGGCCAGCCGGAGCCGACGATTAGATCGGTGGTCATGCCGCGATTCCGTGCCGCCTCGGCCGTCAGGGCGATCAACCGGTCCCACTCCGGGGATAGCCAGGAGACTTCCGGGTGGGCGGCCAGGCTGGCCGCAGTAGCTTCTGCAGGCATGCCAATGGTGTTGATCTCCACGCCGCCGATGCCTGCGGCCTTTAGGACATCCAGTTCGCGAACAATCTCGGCGGCATCCACGCGCCCGCCGTTCCACCACCAGCGGACAAAGGGCCGGGTGTTCATGGCCGGTTCGCGAAAGGCGTCGTAGAGCGGATCGCCAGAAAGGCGGGCGCAGACGGCTGCAAGAAAGACAAAGCTGGCGACACGCCGGGAAAGGTTCATTGCGGTGTGGGAAAACCGATCGTGGTCCTGCGATTTGAAAGAGTCATGGCGGCGGGTTGGCGCCGGGCGCGGTCCATCTCTGCTGCCGGTCAGACCGTGCAGAGGGCGACCGCCTCGGCGAGCGAGGTCAAGGGGTCCCGGGTGGGAATGAATTCCTGGCCCAGGAAGCCCCGATGCCCGACCTCTTTGATGGCGCGGGCGATGGCGGGATAGTTGAGCTCCTGCGTTTGGTCGAGTTCGTGACGTCCCGGCACGCCTCCGGTGTGGTAATGGGCGAAATACGGGTGATTCTCGCGGATCGTCCGGATCACGTCACCTTCCATGATCTGCATATGGTAGATGTCGTAGAGGAGCTTGAAACGGTCGGAACCAACGCGCTTGACGAGTTCGACTCCCCAGACGGTGTGATCGCACATGTAGTCATGGTGGTCGATTTTGCTGTTGAGGAGTTCCATGCAAACCGTAACGCGGCGCTTTTCGGCCTCGCCGACGATTTGCTTGAGCGCCACGGCGCAGTTGGCGAGGCCCAGCTCATCCTCCATGCCCCCGCGGCTGCCGGAAAAACAGATGACGTTGGGGATGCCGGCTGCGGCGCAGGCGCCGATGCGCTCGATCATCCCTGGCACCATGACGGCGTGATGTTCGAGGCGGTTCAGCCCCTCCGTGATCCGGGTGACGCCCATGGCCATCGCGCACGTAAGGCGGTGTTTCTGCACGACCGGCCAGTCCGCGGGTTCCAACAACTCAACCGACTCGAGCCCGATCCGCCGGGCTTCCCGGGCGAGGTCGTCCAGCGAAATGCTTTGATAGCACCAGCGGCAGACCGAGTGCTTGAAGGAACTTCCGGAATCCGCCGTCTCCGGGGCTGCCGGAAGCGGTTTGGCCGCCTCGCCTTTTCCCCGGGGCAAGGCTGAGAAGACGGCGGTGCCAGCCATGACCTTTAGCGCATTACGACGGGTGACATTCATTTTGGCAGCGGGTTTGCTTAATCTGAGTCAACGGTGGTTTCCCCGGTTGACACGTCCAGGCGCCAGGTCCGCGGTGCGGGCAAGGCCATGGTTCCATGGCCGACCTGGAGCGGCATCCAGCAGTAGCGTGAGTTTCCCAAGGCTTCGGGTTTCCAAATGTCGCCCAGGAAGATCACGGTAGTGCGCCTCGTGCCGGTCACCTTGAGCAGGAAGCCGGACTGGGCGCCGTAGGTCCTGGTCGAGGGAGGCGCCAGATCCCGGAATTCCGACCACGGCCCTTCGAGCCGCGGGGCCGTCGCGTACTTGTTGGGATTCGGCTCCCAGCCCGTCAATTGCGAGCCGACGACATAATAGAGGCCGTCATAGTGAACGATGGCACCACCCTCGAGATGCTCGGGGATCAGGCAGACTTCCCGCTCCACCGACAGACAGTCCTCCGCGAGCTTCGCGATCCGGAAGCCGAAAGGCCGGTCCTCAAAAATCAGATACGCAGCTCCGTCATCGTCAACAAACTGCCCAATGTCCCGGCTCTCGTGCCCCAGCGGACGAAAGCTCTTCAGATAACGATAGTCCCCGTCGATCTGTTCGCAGACCGCCACGCCCACCCGCGCGAGACTGTAGTCCCCTGGCTGCCCCGGTTGCGGTCCGTCAACGTGCAGATACATGACGTGCTCTCCCGTCTTCCGGCTGAAGAAGACCTTGGGCCGTTCCAGGATGCGCGTGGAGCCCAGGTTCTCCGGATCGCCCAGTTGCAGAACCCGGCGGCAGAACTTCCAATGTGCCAGGTCGCGCGACGAATAACACGCCACGTAGCGCTTCGCCGGATCGAGGCCCTGGGACCGGTCCTCTCCGAACCAGTAGTAGGTGTCTCCCGACAGGATAACGGCGCCACCATGGGCCTGCACGGGCCGGCCGCTGTCGTCCGGCCAGATTTCACCCGGATTGATCGTTGCGGGGACTGCCCAGGCTCCCTCGGCGAACAGGCTGACCGACAGCAGAACTGCCGGGAGGCAGCCCTTCAGCAAATGGCGGAGTTGGGTTCGCATGGGTTGACCAACGGTCAGGGAACCTGAGTCACCGAAAAATGGCGCGGCTGGGGGGTCGCGGCGCGTGAACGGGCAATCTGTCGCGATTCTTCCCACGCGCCCAGGCGGTCTGCGGCAGCAGAAAGGCTGGGATCGTCGGCCGAGGCCACCAGCAACTCCCGCCGCACCCGCTGTGCTTGGTGTCCGCTATCCGCGCCCCACTGCACCTGGAATGCTTGCCAGCGCATCGGCGTATTGCACCGGGCCAGATTCACACCGCGGCCAAGCTCGGCGGACGAAAACGTGCCGACGACCTGCTCGTCGATCTGCAGCTCATAGCGACCCGGACGGAGTCCCGAGATGGTCAAGGGCTCGTCATCGAGGGTCTCCAGGGCGGCTCCCGCCTTTTGCGCGAGCTCTGTGCTCGCATCCTCCCAGCTCAACGGCAGAGGAAGGGCACGGTCAAGCTCCTCCCAGGCGATCTTGCCGTCGGCCACGGCGAGCGCGCTGACCTGCGCATTCTCCGTGTCAATGACGGCACCGCTCTTCACGTCGATGGCGACGCGCGCCACCAGCGCCGGCGCATGCCAGGCCCGCAGCAACGCCGCTCCCATTACAAGGTGGCCGGCCGGACTTGGATGGACGCGATCCGGCAGGATCTGGCGGGCCAGGGTGCGATCTTCCCCGTGCACGGCCCTGATTCCATCGTCAACCGGGCGACCGAAATCGACCACCTCGGCGTGCTGCTCGCGACCGACCAGCGTCACTGCTTCACCCAGCTGTCGCAGCACTTCGTCGTAGCCGGGAGCAAAGTCGGGCGGGCGGGCGACGTCGTCAAACGGTGACGTCCGAATCAAATAGAGGCGCACCGCGGGCAGATCGGCTTCCAGTTTTCTGACCATCTCCCGCAGGCGCTCGGTGAACCCGGCCAGTGTCTCCGGTTCCAGCTTGCGATAGCCGCCGTCATTCATCCCGAGCATGATCGTCACGACCGTTGGCTTGAGGGAGATGACGTCCCGTTCGAGCCGGACCGCGACGGCTCCGGCCGAACCGCCCTTGGTAGTGTCACCGCCGACACCCGCATTGTAGAAACGCAGGTCCCAGGACGGATAGCGGCTGCGCGCATACGCCTCCACCAGGCGCGCGTATCCACCCTCCTGCGTGATGCTGTCGCCGTAGAACACGACGCGGTCGCCGTCGTGCAGTGCGAAGGCCGGCGCCGGTTCGCCCGCCCAGGCGGACAGGCAGCCACAGAGCCCCAGGGCATAGATGAGTTTCATCGTTCTTGGTGGTTTCAGAAAATTTGATTGCGGTTAGTTGGTTGCCGTCATCGCCAGAATGCCGGCCTTCGACACCTCGACATCGTCCTCCGACTTTCCGCCACTGAATGCGGCGATCAGATAGCCCCCGTTCCAGGCCCGGACCAACCCGCCCTGCCAGCCAAATTCCCCCGTCATGACCGGGCGGCCGGCGTGCCCGCTGTCCTTGAGCGAATCCGCCATCTCAGCAGCCTTGGCGTAGGCAATCGCCAGCAGATTCGCGCCTGCATTGCTCGCGGAAGGGGCGTCTTTGTAACGGTCCACGACCAGCATTCTCGAAGTCCATGAACGCAGCCCGGGTCCTTCAAAGTATGCAATCACGGCAACTCCGCCCACGTGCAGTTGCCCGGCCTTCTCCTGCATGACGCGCAAGGCTTCGCTGGATCTTGCCTCAAAGCGGGGATTCTCGGGCAGGAGGCGGATGGGATCACCAACAGATTCGGCCGCGGAACGGACACAGGCCAAATTGCAGACTAGACACAGCAGAATCAGATTTGGGCACCAGGAGAATAGACTGCGTTTTTTCAAGGGATTGAATGGAGTGAAGGCAGGCAGGCAATTGTGATCAAGGTTGAGTCTAGCAGGTCAATCAGTGTGAGGCCATGTCTGAAATGGCAAAAGCATGCCAAAGGCGTAGATCCGGTGCGGATTCAATTGGAGGCCGGCGCGGCGTCATGGTTTAGGGACGACGCGGAAGGTGCCGTTGCCGCACGTGCCGACCTCGATCGTGCCGGTCTGGGGGTTTACGGCGATCGTCTTCAGGCGCAGGGCTCCCAGGCCCGGGTCGTAAAGATCCGTCCACGTGCGGCCGCCGTCGGGGCTGTGCAGGAGCGCCGCCAGGCAGGGGCTGAGGCCCAGGGGTTCGCAGGAAACATAGAGGTCGTCTGCACCCGGACTGCCGACGGCGATCGAGCTCGCGTTGAAGGCCCGGGCGGCGAGCGGAAAGACCTTGGCCCAATGCGAACCCTGATCGTCGCTGCGCCAGAGACCCTCGCCGATGAAGCCAGCGTAAACGCGCTGCGGGCGGCCGGGATCCGCGGTCAGGCAGACGAGGGTCGCGGTGCGGTTGCGCTTGAAGGGAAGGCCCGCCGAGAGGTCGGTCCAGCTCCGGCCCGCGTCCGCGGTGCGGAAGAGTCCCTCGGTCCATTCGCCCCAGTAGAAAGCATCGGCCCGGCCGGGGATTGCCGCAAGCAGTTGGTTGGTGCCGCACGCATTCTTGGTCTGGTACCAGACCACCGAAAGCAGCTCGTTCTCGACCCAGGAGCGATCCTGCGGAACCCGGCGGATGCGGCCCGGCAGGCCGCCGCCCGGAAGCCGGGTCCAGGACTTTCCGGCGTCGGTGCTCCGGTACAAACCCGCGCCTTTCGCCAATTCACCGTCGACGCTGGCGAGGAACACGCCGGGTTGGACGGAGTCCTCGCGGATTCCCTGGATCATCAGACCGCCGGGCAACTCGAGGCTGCAGGTCACGGTCGCGCCCTCATCCTCGGTGCGGCAGAAGGCGCTGTGCTGGGAGCCGTTGTTGTTCACACCGTAAACGACCAATCCGTCCGTGAAATGCGACGGCGCGGCGCACGTGCTGCAGTAGTAATTGGCGGGACGGTGCAATTCCGCAAAATGCTGGAAATGGCGGCCGTCGTCGGTGCTGCGGCAGATCGCCTGGTCGGCCGCGGCGAAATAGAAGCAGCCGGGCCTTGTCGGGTGGGCGACAACGTTTTCGACACAAATGTTCTCGATCCCCTCGTAGTGATTGCCCGACCAGTGCTGCCCGCCATCGTGGCTCACCGAGACTCCGAACCAGTTGCTCATGTAGAGCGTCTGCGAGTCAAAGGGGTCGATTCGCAGCTTGGAGATCGCCCAGCCGATTGGGCGGATGTCTCCGGGCGGATAAGGGTATTCCGTGAAGTCGGAGGGTTTGTAGTCCTTGATCAGGGACCAGCTCGACCCGGCGTCGTGCGAAACGTAAAGCGGAACGACCGGCACGGGGGCATCGGCCCCGACGCAGGCGGCCGTGTAGAGTGTGCGCGGCTGGCGGGGGTCGATCGCGAGGCAGGGAAATTCCGCTGGCGGCAGCCCCTGGTTGATCGGTTTGAAGCTGCGTCCGCCGTCCACGCTCTTGAGCAGGCCCTGTTTGCCGGCGGCCGCGTAGAGTATTTCGTTGTCCTCGGGGGAAAACTGCAGTTCGGCGAAAGCGAGCTCGGGACCCTCGGAGAGCAGGGACCAGGTTTGCCCCTTGTCGGTGGAAAGATAGAGTCGGCCGATCAGGGGACGCTTGTAACCGGCAGGGCAAAGATAGTCCGCATGAGCCAGCGTCTGGAGCGTGCCGACGTAGAGCCGGTCGGGGATGCGCGGGTGGAAGGCGAGGGACTTGAGCGGTTCGCCGGCCAGGCCGGTGCACGTCCAGTGCTCGCCGCCGTCGTGGCTGGCGAATACTCCCCGGGAGAAGCTCGCCGCGACGACGGTCATCGGGTCAAAGGGATCGACGGCGATCATCTCGCCGAGGTAGCGGACCTCGCCATTGCCAATGTAGTCGGCCTGTTCGGTGAGCAGACGCCAGGTTTCGCCACCGTCCCGCGAGCCATGGATGAAGCCGAAGCTTTTGCCGCCGCGCGCCTCGCCGGAACAGCGGAAGAGAACCTTGGGGTCGTGCGGACTCAGCGCAAAACTCTCGACCGAGTGGTGGGACGAGGCGGTCATTCCCCGGTTCATCGCGCGGAAACTGCGGCCGCCATCCTCGCTGAGAAACACACCCGCCACATCGCAGCGCGCCCAGATGCGGCCGGGCGTGTTCGGGTCGGGGATCAATCCCGTGATGTAGCCGCCGCCCCCGACCCGGGAGTTGCGCCACTCGGCGGCGGCGCGCGGCACGCCGGTTCCCTGATTCATGGTGGAATCGTCCGCGTGCGCCCGGGGAAGGAGCACCAAAGTGAGCAGACAGAAAACCGAACCGGAAAGTCGGAGGCGATTCATGATGGTAAGTATGAAACCGCTCTACAGGCGAAGCCTGGCGAGTTCATCCGTCACCAGCTTTGCCCAGAGCGGATAAGCCTCGGGCTTGAGATGAGTGCCGTCGGTACTCAAGTCCGCGCGCAAGGCGTCGTGCGCGGCGAGCACGGCGTTCAAATCGAGATAGTCCACCTGCGCAGCGGCGCACCATGCCTGCAACCGGGTGTTCAGCGCCTTGATGGTCGCGTTCGTCTCGGGCTCGTTGGTCTTGTAGATCACGGACTGAAGCACCGGGATGACGCCGTGTTCGCGCCAATAGGCGACCGCCTTGATCTGGTTGTCAAAGATCCGGTCGGCCGGCACGCCCAGGGTGAGATCATTGATTCCGCCCTCGATGAAGGCGACCTTCACGCCCGGTTGCTGTCGCAGCAAGTCTTTGAACGTCCACGCGAGCTGTCCGGTGGTGTAGCCGGGAATGCCCCAGTTGGTGACGTCGGCGCGCCCCAGGACCTTGCTCCAGTCACCCTGGTGCGTGATCGAGTCGCCGATTAGCGCGACGGGATTGGCCGGCGGGGGCGGTGGAAGGTCGTCGCCGTTGGCGCCCAACGTGGCGACGAGCAGACTGGCGAGGAGCAGCAGTGGTTTCATTGGCATGGGTCATCTCAGTCCAGTTGCTCAAGTTTGAAATAGTCCACCGCGATGCGGCCGTGGCCGCCCGAGTAGAATTGGATGTAATTGTCGCCCTCCTTGAGATTGACCGGGCCGAGGTCGATCTCCGTCCAGTCGGGCGCGCGCGGAAAGTCGATGAGTTTCTCCCAAGTTCTGAATCCATGCACCGGGTCCGGAAGCAGCGAATAGTTGACCAGCACCTTGTGTTGCTCGTCGCCGTCGGGCGCGCGGTACCGGATCTTCAGGGCGGCGCGGCGGGCCTTGGCGGACTGCACCATGACCGTGACCGAGTTGCCCGGCCCCTCAAAACCCTCGACGTAACCGGCCCCGCTGTATTCGGGAATCGTGTGCGCGACCCGCGTCTCGCGCAGTTCGCCGCACGCCGCCGGGCCGTTCTCCGCCTCGAGCAAGACGGTGACGCGCGACGGACCCGGCGTCGAGCCCGGGGCGGCCACGCCGGCGTGAGTCGGGATGACCGGCTTGATGGTGCCGTCGGCGTTGTATTCGAGGTAGTCGCACATCAGGTTGCGCACCTCGCTCAGGCCGCCGGAGACCCACATGCTGTGATGCAGCGCCAGCCAGCGGCCCTTGTATTCGATGATTGAACCGTGATTTGTTCCAGCCTGTCCCTTGAATTCCGAAATGTAGCAGCCTTGGAAGACGTAAGGGCCGAGCGGCTTTTCCGCGATGGCGTAATACATGTTCTCGGGCCAGTTGCCGCCTGGCAGGCCGGGGTAGCTGAGGTAGTATTTGCCGCGATACTTGTGAACCCAGGGGCCCTCGTAGACGTTGGTGAGCTGCTTCGTCAGATCGACGACGGTCCCGGGCACAACAGAGCGCAGGTCTTTGCTGAGTTGGGCGCCGTGGCACACGCCCCCGGCTCCCCAATAAAGATAGGGCTCACCGTCGTCGTCGACAAACAGCGCGGGGTCCTGGCCCCACTCGACGCCCTGGATGTAGCCGATGTCCGTGAACGGACCCTGCGGCTGCGGACTGGTTGCGAGTCCGGTGCGAAAGATGCCGGTGCCTTTTTCCTTGGCGCAATAGACGAGGTAGTAGGTGCCTTTCCAGAGGACGCAGTCGATCGCCCACATGTGGCTGATCGCCCAGTGGACGTCCTTCAGGTGCAGGACGACGCCGTAGTCGGTCCAATTGATCAGGTCCGACGAGGAGAACACATGATAGCTGATCATCGTGTCGTGCGTGTTCGTCCCGGGTTGGTCGTGCGAGCAATAGAGCCAGAGCCGCTCATCGCCCGGCCAGACGTGGGCGGAGGGGTCGGCGGAATAGACGGTCGAGATGAGCGGGTTGCCGGCGAGGAGGCGCGCGGCGGCAGAGCAGGCGAGCATGGGGATGAGGATGGAGCGGAAATTCATGGCGAAGCCAGGATTTCAGGTCGGTTAGCGGGCGGCGATTAACTCCCTGGTCCCAGATCCGCGTCATTCCAGCAGACTCCGACAGCCATGGACCGCGAGGGTCTCGCGCCATCCAGCCTGGATTGCAGAGTCGGGTTCGAGCGCCCCGAAGCGCGGCTGCTCACGGCCGAGCCGTTCATATTTGACGGCGCCGGTCTCGTGGAACGGCAGGATTTCCACGCCGCGGAGCCCCGGGAGCTCCGCACTGAGCGCGGCGATCGCCCGGAGATGCCCCTCTTCGTCGTTGACTCCAGGGATGAGCGGACAACGGAGGCGAATGGCCGCGCCCTGGGCATGGAGCCAGCGGAGGTTGGCGAGGATGAGGGCATTGGATGCACCGGTATAGGCAGCATGGAGCTCTGGATCGCTCGCCTTGTAGTCGAAGAGGAACAGATCGGTGAGCGGAAGGAGTGCTTCGAAACTCTCTCGCGGGGCCACGCCGCAAGTCTCGACGCAGGTGGGAATGCCGGCGGCCTTCGCGGCCTGGAGCAGCGCGAGGCAGAATTCCAGCTGCGCGGTCGGTTCGCCGCCGGAGAGAGTCAATCCACCTCCCGAGGCGGCGTAGAACGCGCGATCTTTCACGACCTCGGCCATCACCGAATCGACCGATTGCTCGCTGCCGTAGAGCCTCAGCGCGCCGGACGGGCACAAGGCAATGCAGGCGCCCGCGGCGATGCACCGGTCGAACGCGACCGCATGATGGGCGGGAGCGTCGAACGTGTGCACGCCCGAAGCGCAGGCCGCCACGCAGGCTTGACAGGACCTGCAGATGCCAGCGTCGAACGCGAGTTCCGGCCCGGGCTTTTGTGACTCCGGATTGTGGCACCATGCACAATGGAGCGGACAGCCCTTGAGGAAAACAGTCGTGCGGATTCCCGGACCGTCGTCCAGCGACGCCCGCTGCAGATCGAAAACGATTCCGGTGGGTGAAGACATGAAGGTGAAGAGAAGTTCCAAGTGCCAGGTAACAGGCAGCAGGGCGGGAAGAAAGGAGGACTTGTTACCTGAAGCTTCTGCCTTGTTCCTTGGAACTTGGTACTTGGAACTTCTCTGACCCATAACAGGTCCGGCGGAGGATCTCCTCCTGCGCGCCGCGGGGCAGATCGACGAACCGGGCGCTGAATCCGCCCACGCGGACCATGAGGTGGCCCCATTTTTCCGGTTCGGCCATCGCGGCGGCGAGGTCGGCGGGCGACACGACTGAGATCATAGCCTGCGTCCCGCCGCTCGCCCAGTAGCCTGCGAGCAACGCCTCCAGCTTCGGACGGTGTCGCGTAAAGAGCTCGCGTCCGAACTTCATATTCTGCACCGCGCCGGCGTGGATGGATGGATCGAGTTTGACGAGCGAGTTCAGAAAGGCCGTAACGCCATGACGGTCGGCGCCGGGCGCGGGATTGTTGCCGTTGGCGAAGGCAGCGCGCGCCCGGCGGCCATCGGGCGTCGCCCCGGTGTGCGATCCCAGGACAACGTTCGCCCAATTGTTGATGATGACCACGAGGTGGGCCTGCATTCCGACGCGCTCCGCTTGATTCGCGGCCAGTCGGCAGACATGCTCATGGACCCGGCGCGCCATGGCGTCGGCGCCGTCATCGTCGTTGCCGTATTTTGGGACGGCCAGAAGGGCGCGTTGCACCGCGGCGGGCGCCGGGCCCTCGAAGTCGGTGTCGCAGGCCGCGACGATTTGCGGAAGTGTCAGCTTGTGTTCGCGGAAGACGAGCCGGTCGATGGCGTGCAGCGCGTCCGCAGCGTTGGTGTTGCCGTAGGTTTCGAGCGTCGCCACGAGGTAGCGCACGCCACCGGTGAGCAGCGGCTTTCCAAGGCTGAGGCAATCGTCGGTCAGCGCACTGAGGAAGAGAAACGGAGCCTCGGCGCCAGCGACCGCGTACTCGATGCGCTGGTGTTCGGCGATCGGAGCGACCACGTGGGCAAGCTGTGCAGCGTAGGCCTGCCACAGATCCTCGAATGACGCAAAGCCAGCCGGATCACCGGTGTGCGGACCGGATAGACGGCGGGCGACCGGATCGTAGCCGTTGCGCAAGGCCAGTTCCAGGGCCTTGGGGAGGTTGACGACGCCGTTTGGCGATGCCACGGCCCGCCCAGCCAGCGTGGCTTCGCCGCAACCGAATGGCAGGTAGTGGACAGCCTCGTCCTCGGAAACGCCGAACGCCCGCGCCACGGCCGGCACGTTGACGTCGTCGTTGTAGAGCATAGGGAAGGTGCATCCTTCGCCGATCGCGGTGAGAGCGCGGTCCATCAGCGCCGGGTTCTGTCCGCGGTGAAAACGCAACGAGAGCTGGGGTTGGTTGAGGCGGACGCGGCGCGTCGCCTCGATGGCGAGCAGGGCGAACCGATCGGAGCCGGCGACCTCGGCGGGGGTTCCCCGGCCGAGTCCGCCGATGAAGACGCGGTTGTTGAATTGGTTGTCGTAGGCTTTCATCAGGCGCCACCAACCGCAGAGGAGACGCAGCGCCTCAACCTCGGTGGTCCGCCCGGCGCGGAGATCCTCGGCGAGAAAACGACCCAGCCAGACGTCGAGTCGTCCGTAGTTCCAGGTGCCAGAATGAAGGGCGTAGAGCCACGCGAGCTGGCAGGCTTCGAACAGTGTTTCTGGGGCACGGTCGCAGACCGCGGCGCATGCGTCGGCGATGCGGCGCAGATCGGCTGCGCGTCCCGCCTCGCTGCAGTCGGCCGCGAGAGAGCGGGCTTGCGCGGCGTAGGTATGCAGCGATCCGGCGAGAACATCGCAGGCTCCGATTACTCCCCGCAGGAAAAGGGCCGACTCATGCGCGGGCGGCAGCGAATAAAGCTGCACCCGGACCTCCGAGCGCAAATCTGGCAAACCCAGGCGCAGCAACTTCGCATAGTCGAGGACGGTGCCGGCGATGCGATAGAGCGGGAAGCCTGCGCCGGGCTCGCCGAACCAGTTGTCCGACGGAAGCGCCGTCGCGATCGGGGCGGAAAAGGCGGCGCGGGTCCGCGCAGCCGTCGTCCGCGGACGCCAATAGTCGAGCATCGACTCAAACTCAGCCAAATCGCTTTCGGGAAGGGTGCGCTCGGCCAGCACCTGGCGGATCGCTTCCTCCCTGCAGGCATAGCCGAGGCCGCCCGGTTCCGGGCTGAAACTGACCAACGGATAGAAGATTCGCCCGGCGAGGAGATCGGCTTCGGCGATGGGCTGCAGCACCGCTGGGAATTGCGCCTGCAGCATCGCCAACTCGCGTTCGGCGGGGTGCGCGGCGGCATGGGACCGGTGGACCTCGGTCAGATGCCGCTCGAATGACAATGGCGCTGCGAAGCGCTCGCCAAAGGGAGCCCCGGCGAGGATCGCGTCGAGCGAAAGGTCGGGCAGGCACTTCATGTTCATGACGAAGGAGGCGGCGCGGAAAGGCGCGGGTGCTGACAGACGTTTCTAGGCAATTGTGGGAGCCTGCTTGCAGGCGATTTCGGCGTAAGAATCGCCTGCAAGCAGGCTCCTACGCCGATCATTTGGTGGATTGGTTGTCCAGGAGTGTGTGCGGCGTTCATCGCGTCAACATCGTTTAGCCCGGCCGCGGTCCGAGTCCCGGCGGCGGGTAGCCCGCGGCCGGATCATCGAAGACGAGCACCCAGTCGGGGCCATAGGAAGGCGTGACGAATTCCATCGGTTCCGCCGGTACCTCTCCAATCGGTGTGCTCAGCCCGTTGCGCGGATCGAACCACCAACCGCGGAGGCGCCGGGCGTTGAGCCGGGCGAGATTGAGGGTTACGTGCTGGTCGTTCCGCGGCAGGTAGACGAACGCGTAGGTGCCATTGCGGTCTCGGGCGGCGCGGATGTGGTCGCCGCGTTTGCCGGTGTCCGAAGCGATGAGCTCCTGATCGGGCATTCGGCGAAAGAAGGGCCGGCTTTCAAGCAGGTCACGGATAAAACGGACTTGGTTTCCTCCGGAGCGATGGAGGGCGTCGCGCCAGTCGCGGTCGGCGTGGTTGACGATCTCATGCCGGGCTCCCGCCAACTGCCACACCGCATGGTGGCCATACGTCACGCCGCAGGCGCCGGCCAGGACGGAACGCCAGCATTGCTTGCGCACGTCGTGGTCCCGGAAATATCCCGTGGCCGGATCCCACCGCGGCCACGGATTGTAGGGATGGTCCTCGTAGTTGGGTTCCAGATCCAGCGTGGGTTTGGGCGGCTTCAGGGCGTAATCCCGCGCCACCAGATTCCAGACGGGTTGGTCGTGCCCGCCACCGTGTCCGCTCTGCATTCCGTGGATCGAGAGCCACGGTTCGTCCGGCATCATCTGCGAAGTCGTCCAGTCACCGCCCTGGGGATGATACAGGCAGACGGGAGCCAGGCCCGCGCCCTCGGCGAGCCCCGCGGCGATCTCGCGCCAGATCGGGCGCCAGTCCTGGTCGGGTCCAAAGCCCGAGGCGAGGGCCTGGTTGTTCGGCCAGTCGGCAGGCTTCCGTCCGTTGACGAGCGCCGGCCGGTCGCCGCCGAGCATCCAAACGACGTTGGTGCTGTCCTTCAGCTTTTGGCCGAGGAAGCGCGCGTAGGCGCGGGCGGCGGGCAGATTGTCGTTTCGGAAAATGCGCGGGCCCGTGCCCCAGGGAGCAGTGAGCTTGTCGCCCCAGGTGGGCAGGAGCGCGACGTAAAGCCCGCGCGCGGCGGCTTCATCCACGATTTCCCTGACGCGGTCGAAATACGCCTCGTTGGGCCGCAACGGGTCGTTGTCGACGAGCGGGCGCTGCCCGAGCGCATCCGGCTCGTTCAGGCCGTCGAACTCCGCCAGCACGACGGTCTGGATGACGGTAAAACCCTGGCGGCCGCGCGTCGCCAGAAAATAACTACATTCGTCGCGGGTGCCGCGGTGGATGAGCTCCCAGGCGGTGTCGCCCAGCCAGAAGAACGGCCGGCCGTCCTCGAGTTGGAGAAGGTGGCCGCCGGAGTGCACGCGAATCCGCGGGAGCTTGCGCGGGAAAGCCGGGCCACCGGGCTCCGGATGCTTGGCGACGGAGGGGGCGGAAGACTCGCTGGCCAGCACGGCCAGCGGTGCCAGCGAGGCTGCGCCTGCGAGCGTGCGGAGGGCGGTGCGGCGATTCATGGGGTAGGCGAGTCTAATGTTTGGATGTAATCGGGTCAAATCTGCCGCGGAGAACGCGGAACCATACGTCCGCCATCCCGCCAGATCCTCATTCCGAACGGTGGTCGGTCTCCACGGTGCCGTCGCGAGCGGCGACCCGCGCGGTGAGACGCGGCGGGGCGGCGCGCAACCACACCGCATACGCCTCGCCGTCGGTGCCCGCTTCGGCAAAGGGCACGAGTTTCACGGGATGGGACCCGACGTCCCAGTCGTTGCAGCCGGCCACCTGGAATAGGAGCCGCGGGGCGCCGGACACCAGGACCGGCACCGAATCGTCGAACGCGCGCGCAAAGGCCGGGGTTTCCAGCCCCGGGTTCACCGACTGATCGATGGCGAGGATGAAGGGGCCCCAACCGTAGGCCACCCGGGCGTAGTTCGTGTAGTTGCCGGGAATGGCGCGGCCCCGGAGCCGGAAGGCAAGTTCGACCGAGTCGCCGTTCTTCCATTCCCGCTCCGGCAGCACGAGCCAGCCGCTCTCTCCGACCAGCTCCCCGGCGCGCAGCGGCGCCGCCCACGCTGGCACCCGGATCCGGACCGAGAAACGGACCGGAGCCCCGGCCTGGACTGTCAGGGTTGAACCTCCCTCGAACGGAAACCGGCTCTGCTGCCGGAGTTCGACCGCCTGACCACCGATCGTGAACCGCACTCGCGAAGTCTCGAACGTGTTCACCAAGACTCCGGTGGCGTCGGTCAGGTACCCCACGGTCGGCGCGAGCGCCAGGCCGCGCGGCCCGCTGGAGTGGCAGCAGGTGATCCCCTTGTCGTAATGCTTCCGCCCGTCGAGAGCGGTGTAATAGCACCAATCGTCGCCGCGGGGGTTCTGCGCCGCGGTCAGCTGGTTGTAGAGCGAGCGTTCGATCTCTTCGGCGAAGCGCGCCTCGCCGGTCAGGGCGAGGAGGCCGGCGTTCAACTGTATCCATGTCGTGGTGACACAGGTTTCCCCGAGATGGGCGTCCTCCCCGTTCGGCAGTTCGTGCGCGGCGCCGAAGCGCTCGTGCACGCTGGCCGTGCCGGTCAGATAGAGCCGGTTGGCCGTGATGTCGGTCCAGGCGCGCAGGACCGCCTCGCGCAACCGGACGTCGCCCGTCACGCGGTGGAGTTCGATGAGCCCCACCAGGTTTGAGAGCATTTCGTAGGCCTTGCCATTGGCGGTGCGATCGACGCCCTTGCCCGCGTCCACCAAAGACCGGATGAGGTCCGGCCCGCCCGGCTCCTCATAGGCGCGCACGAGGTAGCGGGCGAACTCGAGATATCGCGCGTCCCCGGTCAGGCGGTAGAGTTCAACGATCGGGCCGAGCACGCTCGTCGCCGCCATGCCCTCGTGGGTGCCGGCCGCCAGAATGCTCCGGCGTGCCGGAAATGTCGCCAGCAGCAGGTCGGCGGCCCGGCGGGCGGCCGCCAGCGCGGCGCGATCGCCGGTGTAGCGGTAATACGTCTGCAGCCCGATCAGGCAGTATTTGTGCGACCAGACATCCCAATCGGCGCCGTCAAACAGGCCAAAACGCTTTTCAGGAACGTACGTTCCGAGGTAGCCATCGGGTTCCTGGGCGGCGATGAGCGCCGCGGCGACGGCGTCGAGTTTCCGGCGCAGCGCAACGTCTCCCGAATAGGCCCAGGCGAGGGTGGCGGCGTGCAGCCATTTGCCGACGTGCTCCCCGATCCACGGGTGCTCCCCCGGTTTCTTCCGGTAGCCGGCGAGCAGGGGTTCGGTGTCAACCACGAGAAGTCGCTGGCGTTCGTTGGCGTCGATCCGCGCGCCCAACCACCCGTCGATCCGCACCGCGGAGGGCTCAGCCAGTTGCACGCGATCGGGCACCGCGGGTGGCACCACGTATGGCAGTGCAACGACCGGGTCCGCGCGCAGCGGGAACGGCATCGCAGCAAACGTTAGAAGCAGGAGGTGCTGGTTCATGGGAAAGGGTGAGGAAACGGACCCGCTGCCGGCAACGGGAATTCTGGAGAATCGGACCACCGCATTCTGATGCGCGGGTTTCTGCAGAAGGAGAGCGCGCCGGGAGAGGTTTTCGGGTTGGAAAAAGCGGTTTGCGCCGCTCAGGTGCGCGAGGCGATCAACACTAAAAGACCGGCCAGGTAGAAGGCGAACATGGCAAACAGGAGCCGGTTGGTCCCCTTGGGCGCGTCCTTGAATTCCTTCCAAACAAATACGCCCCAGCAGGCGCCGATCATGGTGGCGCCTTGTCCAAGCCCATAGGAAAGGGCGCCGCCGGCTTTCGTGCTGGCGAGGATGTTTAGCGACATGCCGAGGCTCCAGATCATGCCTCCCAAGATACCGATGGCGTGAAGCCGGAGGCTGCCCCTCGTAATATACTCACGGTAAGTGACCGGGCCCCCGGAAAGGGGACGACGCATCACGATCGAATTCCAAAGGGAATTGGACAGCAACACCCCCGCGCTGAAGATGACGATCGCGGTGTAGGGGCTGAGCTTCCCGACTTCGAGCGCCATCCGGCCATCCGGTCCGACGGGTGAGGCCATCGCCCGGAGAACGCAGGGATAGAAGAACCCCATGAGCGAACCCGCGATCACCGAGAGCACGATTCCTTTCGCCGGGGTGCGGGCGGCGCCGAACTGCAGGCGCTTGTAAGCGACGGCGTCGAGCACGATCGCGATGACGATCCCGCCTACCCCCGTCGCCAGCATGGGTGCGTTGCCGACGCCCGTCGAAAGGAACGAGGTGATCACGCCGAGCACCAGCGCCAGACCCACTCCTACCGGGAAGGCCACCGCCATGCCGGCGATGTCAATCGCAGCGACGAGGAGGATGTTGGAGAGATTGAAAATCACCCCCCCCAGTAACGCCCAACCGAGCCAGCGTGCCTCCGCCTGCCCAAGGTCGGCCACAAAGCCCCGGCCCTGGGTCCCGGAACTGCCCAAGGTAAACGCGAGAATCAGCGAGAGCAGAAAGACACCAATGGCATAATCCCAATAGAACAGCTGAAAGGGCCACTGCCGGCCGGCGAGCTTCTGGGTATTTGCCCAGGAGCCCCAGCAAAACATGGTGACGACGCAAAGGAGAACGGCGAGGGGGTAGGATTCGACGATGAACATGGCAATTGTTGCGGGTTTAGGGGGAAGGCAGATTGAACGACACGAAGCTCAAAAAGAAGAGACGGGAGCGCCGCAGGAGGCGCGGATGCAGAGTCGATTGTGCAGGATCACATGGCGGACTGGCCGGACCGGGTCGGCCAGCCGCTCCAACAACAGGCGGGCAGCGGTGCGGCCCAATTCCTCGGCGGGCTGGGCGACCGCAGTGAGCGGCGGCCAAAGCGAGTCGGCCCACGGCATGTCGTCAAAGCCGATCACGGCGATATCCTCGGGGATGCGGATCCGGCGCTCATGGATCGCGTGGAGAGCTCCAAGAGTCATCAGGTTGTTGGCGACCAGGACGGCTCGGGGCATCTGGTCTGCAGCGAGCAGGCCGTGCATGGCCGTTCGCCCGCCTTCCTGCCGAAAATCGGCGTGCACGACAATCAAGTCCTTCGCCGCCATTCCGGCTGCGGTCACCGCCTCTTGCGCGCCGGCCAGACGCTCGATCGACACGTCGTGGCTGGCCGGCCCGTTGATCAGAGCAATCCGACGATAACCGAGCGCCAAAAAATGGCGGACGGCCTCATTGGCACTGGATCGGTTGTCCGTATTCACCAAGTGAACGCTCAGGCGGGCAGGGGAACGGTCAACCGCCACGATCGGCAGGTTCCAGGCTGCCAGGACCGAGTAGTTTGCGCCGCGCGCGTTCGTGGGCACAAGCACAAGGCCTGACACGCCCTCCCCGCAAAAGACCTCGAAATAACGATTCTCGCGTGCGCGCACGCCGTCCGAATTTCCGAGCAACAAAGTGAATCCGCCATCGCACAGGACATCCTCCACTCCGTGAGTCAGCCCGGTAAAGAAGGGATTCTGGAGGTCGGGCAGAACCAGGCCGATCAATCGGCGCTTCCCCGCCCGGAGTCCACGCGCAGACAGATTGGGCTGATAGTGCAGCTTCTTCACCGCTCCCAGCACGCGGGCCCGCACCTCCGCCCCTGCCCCGGAGAGTCCGGCCAAAACACGGGAAACTGTTGCAATCGATACCCCGGCCAGGATCGCCACCTCCTTGATCGTCACGCGGGGCGTTCGGGCTGTGGGAATCCTCGGCACAATCTCGGAATGAGGTAAACGTTTACGCTAGGAAAGCCTTTTTTATTGATTCACACCGTTGAACGGGGAGAAACTGGGTGATGTTCGGAAGCAAAAGCACAGGCATTGATAAGGAATTGATTGCCCGGATCAACGTAAACGTTTACCAAATCTGGGTATGAACGAGCCGTTTCTCCGTCGTGGCACCAGGCGCGTGGGCCACAGTTCATGAGGAGACGACCCGCCGATCCTCCTCCGCCCAACCAATGGAGAACTGGCCAGGCGGCAGCCCTGAATCCGACTGCATTCTTACGGCCAAAACCAATCAACCCATGCCTTCACCTTCCATCGTCGTCGTTGGCAGCGCCAATACGGACATGATCATCCAGCTCGACCGCATTCCGCGGCCGGGGGAGACCGTTCTGGGAGGCAATTTCAGCTTTGCCGCCGGTGGCAAGGGAGCCAATCAGGCCGTCGGTGCGGCACGGGCGGGTGGCGCCGTGACTTTCGTTGCCCGCGTGGGACGAGACATGTTCGGCGAGCAGGCCCTGGCGGGCTTCGTCAAGGACGGAATCAATGTGGACTTCATTGGCCGCGATGCCCGGGCGCCCTCCGGAGTTGCGCTGATCTTCGTCGGCAGGAACGGAGAGAACAGCATCGCTGTCGCCGGCGGAGCAAACGCCAACCTGTCTCCGGCCGACGTGCGGAGGGCAAAACGCGTCATCGCCTCCGCCAGCATTCTGGTGATGCAGACTCGAGACGCCACTGGAGACCGTGCGAGTCGCCGCCGCGCTGGCCGCGCGGGCCAAGGTGCGGGTCATCCTCAACCCGGCGCCGGCGCGAAAACTGCCGGATTCTCTGTTGCGGCTCGTCTCGATCCTGACCCCGAACGAGTCGGAGGCTGAGCTGCTCACGGGCATCAAGGTGGACACGGACGAGGCAGCCGCCAAGGCCGCCGACTGCCTGCTGACCCGGGGCGTGCAGACCGTGATTCTGACCCTGGGTGCGCGCGGCGCATTTGTGGCGACGAAAGAAGGCGGGCAACTTGTGCCCGGATTCAAGGTCAAGCCCGTCAACACCACCGCCGCGGGTGACATCTTTAACGGCGCGCTGGCGGTCAAGCTGGCGGAAGGCCGATCCCTGATCGAGGCGGTGCGCTTCGCCAACGCCGCTGGGGCCTTGTCAGTGACAAAGCTGGGGGCTCAGCCCTCGGCCCCGACCCTCAGCGAGATCGAGCGGTTCATGGCCCGGGCCCGCTGAAACCGGCAGAGGATCTCCTGAACCCCACCGCCGGCGCGGGCATAGTTGGGCACAAAGCCTTCGGGAGTTGATTCCTGCAGGGTCTCGATCGCCGCAGCCCACTCGCGCGGACCAAGGTGAACGGTGGCCGAGATCGTGAGCGTAGCTGCGAGCGCCAGCGAGCGGGAGAATCGTCCACTCGCCCGTTCGACAAACTCAGGGCCCCGAGCGGGGTCGAGGGGCTGGCGCTCGTGGCCACACTCTTTCTGAAACCGCCCTGGCCGGATCTTACGGCACAATGTCGAAGCCGATCGGGACCGTCATTCGGCAATTCACGGGCCGTCCGTCCTTGATGCCGGGTTTGAAACGCCATCTTGCCACAGCGGCGATCGCGGGTTCCTCGAACGCCTTGTCCGTGCTCGAAATCACCCGGAAATCGCGCGGCACGCCCTCGGTATCGACAATGAATTCGACCACGACCTTGCCACTCTGGCCGAGATGTCGCATCTCGGACGGATACTGGGGCGGGGCCTGAAACACGACGCGGGGAGGACTGTCGCCGGTGACGGCCGGACTCGTGCATCCGCCGTGGATCAACGCGGCGGCAACAACCGACAGCGGTAGGATCAATCGGATGGTTCTGGTCATGGGTAGGACGGCAGGGCTTTGGTCGCGACTCCACTGCTTGGCGTCGCGCAGACCGAATCGGTCTCATGAAAAGTGTAGCCGCGAGCGTGAGCGAGTGGAAGACGTTTCCGCCCGCTTACGCTCCCAGCTACGTTTGCGACCTCGGCTACAGTTTAAATTCGGCCGCCACGGGCAATCGCGAAGCCCAACGGGCTAGTACGAGCAACCCAAGAAAGCCGCAGAACCACGCGCTGGGCGCACCGCCGCCGCCACCGCCACTGTTGTTAGGCGGTGGCGGGGGCGGTGTATTGACCGTCAGAGTTGCAGCGTCGCTCGTCAGGGTGCCGGAACTGTCGGTGACGGTAACCGTGTAGTTGCCCGCTGCAGCCGCCGCCACATTGGTCAGGCTAAGCGTGCTCTCAGTCGCGGTGCTGAAGGAGCTGCTGATCTTCACGCCGTTGAAATACCATTGATAGGCCGGCGCTGGCTTGCCGGTGGCCGCGACCGAGAAACTGACGTTGGCTCCGGCCGTCACCGTCTGGCTCTGCGGTTGCTGCGTGATCGCTGGAGCCACCGGCGTGAAAGCGAGCCGGATCGTGTCGTTGTTCGTGTCCGCCACGTAGACATTGCCGGAGCCATCCACGGCGACCCCGGTTGGAAACGCGAAGGTTGCGCCGGATCCAACGCCGTCGCTGCTACCGCTCACTCCCGCCAGACCGGCGAGGGTGCTGACCGTTCCCGTCGGCGCGATCGCGCGCAGCGTATGGTTGTCCGTGTCCGCGACGTAGAGAGTGCCCGCCGCGTCGACGGCGACGCCCGACGGGAAATGAAACCGTGCCTGGCTGTTCGCGCCGTCGGTGCTGCCGGCGGTCCCCGCCAGGCCGGCCACCGTGCTGACGGCGCCGGTTGCCGTGACGAGCTTCCGGATGGCGTTGTTGTTGGTATCGGCAACATAGAGGTCGCCCGCGGCGTCCAGCGCCAGACCCTGGGGCCCATGAAACCGCGCCGCCGATCCGGCAGCGTCAACCAACCCGCTCGCTCCCGCCGTGCCCGCGATGGTGGTAACCGCACCGGCGGACGTTACCTTCCGGATCGTGTGATTCAATGTGTCGGCGACAAAGAGGTTTCCCGCAGCGTCCGCCACAATACCGGACGGTCCGCTGAAACTGGCCGCGGTGCCGGTGCCGTCGCTGCTTCCGCTGGAGCCGGCCACGCCGGCCAGAGTGCTCACCGTTCCCGCGGCGGTCACCTTCCGGATTGCATTGTTGTTGGTGTCGGCCACGTAAACGTTGCCGGAACTGTCGACCGCCACGCCGGCGGGACGGTTGAAAGTGGCGGCAGTTGTTCCGTCGGCGCTCCCGCTCACTCCGGGATGCCCGGCGAGCGTGCTCACGACTCCGGCCGGAGTGACCTTTCGCACCAGATGGTTGGCCGTGTCGGCGACATAGAGATTCCCGGTGGCGTCCACCGCGACATCCGATGGATTCGCGAAGCGGGCTGCGGCACCGGAGCCGTCGGTGCTGCCGTTGACTCCGGCCAGCCCGGCAAACGTGACCACGGTCAGCGAAGTATCGACGACCAGAGCGGCCGGAGCAGTCGTGGCCGTGCCGTTGGAGTTGGTGATCGCGCAGCGAAATGCGTCGCCGTTCATCCCGGCAGCGACGGCATTCACCGCTAGCGACGCCGTCGAGGTGCCGCTGTAGGTGGTGGTGTCGGTCAGGTTGGCCCAGGTTGAAGTGCCCGAAGCCTGCCATTGCCATTGATAGGTCGGCAGCGGGTTGCTGCTCGCACCCACGATGAAGGTGACAGTCTTCCCGGGAGGCGACGTCTGGCTGATTGGCTGGGTCGAGATTGTCGGGTTGGGCGGAGCTGGCTGAAACGACAGGACCGTTGCGGAGTACGGGGCGAATGAAGCCGGGAACGCCGGAGCTGCGTTCAAGAGGCTTTCAGTCGCGATGTCAGGCGACCCGCTGCCGGTGCGGGCGGCATTGTCCTGCGGAATGCCGTACGAATAGACGGTCGCCGTCGCGGAGGGAATGAAGCCGGCCAGGCTAATGTGGCCCGTGATGGCGCTGGTCGGACTCTTGTTGATGATCAGCAGGCTCAGCGAACCATCGCGGCGCTGGGCGGCGTAGGCGGCCAGCAGGGTGTTGTCAGTGGCCGCATGGACCACGGTATCGCCGCCACCAACGAAATTCGTCAGGAGTTTTTCCACGTAGTAGGTCGGGTACGCGTCGTAGTAGCCCGTTTCCCCGGTCAGCGAGGAAGGGCTGGAGAGGAGGCCGTAATCCCCGTACAGGCGCCAGCCATACAGGGAGGTGCTTTGGTTCCCCAGCAAGTGGCCGTTGCCATCGGTCGGCGGCCCGCCGTCCCGCAGATCCCACCACAGCCGCGAATTGAATTCGGTCTGGAGCAGGCTGCCAAGGCTGTCGGCGAGGTAGAGGCCATTGACCAGGCTGGTCATTTGCTTGCCCGGATTGTTGTGGACCGAGTTGTTCTCCGTGACGCAGAGCTCAACCTTCGCCGCGGCGGCGCCGTAACAGTCGTTCAACGGTCCACGAAGCATGGCGACGTCAATCAACCATCCCGTGTGGGGATCGCTCGCCAGCTGCAGCAGCGTGGCGTCATCTTCCTGCCCCGCGTTCTGCTCGTACCGGTGGCAGATGAGGTAATCGGGCATGACGCCGGCTGCCTTGATAGTGCCGAGCATCACGTGATCCCAGTCAGCGTATGATTTCCCGTCGGCGGGATCGGTAACTGCCTCTGCCGGATAATTGTAATACGGTCCCTCGGTGCTGGTGGTCGCGACCGCGCCGATCTTGATGGTCGGATCGACGGCCTTCATCGCAGCGAAGTACTGCGCGAAGCGGGTTCCATAGACGACCGGATCGTGCTGGGCCGACTGAAGGTCGTACTCCCAGGTCCCGTAGCACTCGTTGCCGACTTCCCAATATCTCAAACCAAAGGGTGCCGGCCGGTTCAGGCGCAGGAAATTCCGGCCGTCGTCGGTGGCGAGCGGGCTGGACGCCCGAAGTGCGGACCAATAGCCGGCCGTCCTCCAATCGAAACCGTTGGCATCAGACCCGAGATTCACATCCGCGGCCGACCCCTGGAGAGCCGCGTCCGCATTCGCATAGGCCACCCACGCCGCCGCTTCTTGCGGCGTGCCCGAGCCGTAGTTTACCGTGACAAACGTCTGGGGGTTGAGGCTGGTGATGAGCGGAACAAAGTAATTGAATCCTTCCGGCCAGGCGTTGGCCGTGCTTACCTGCGTGTGGTTGGCCCAGTTGTAATCATCGGACATCCCTCCCCCGGGAATGCGGAGGGAGTGGATGCCCGCAGCCTGGACCAGCGCCAGAGTCTCGGCCGAGGCGGTCTGCGAATCCCACAGCACCGCGTTTAGGCCGAACACCCGCTCATCCACCGTGCGGACCGCCTGAGTGGTGTCGACAGTGAGATTGACCGTCTGGGCGGAGATCGCGGCGGTGAGCAGAAGGCCGATAGCCGGGGGCAGGCTCCATCGGGCGGGAAGGCGGATCGGCGAAGAAGTAGGAGGATTCATGGCAAGGGTTTTTGGCGGGGAGCCCAATTGACGCGGTTCTTTGGCTTGGCGCGGCGGCCAATTGACCCGCCTGCGAGCGCGCCCGCGGGCCGGCGTTTGATCAGCAGGAAAAGAGCGTGCCCCGGTTCTTCCGCGGCAGCAAGCCGGAGGTTGCCCGGCGCATCAATCCGACGAGCTTGGATTCTGGAGTCTGGGATGGATGGCCGGGAACGGGTTGCCGGAATCCCGGACCGATGGCGCGCCAGCTGAGATCCGAATCGGTGAACGGCCGGGTGGATTGCGCGCCGCCCGCATTTTGGCAAAAAGGCTCCAATCGACCCCACACCCCAAAGCCTGACCCTATGGAATCGACCCTTTCCAGGACACCGCTCCAGGCTCCTGCTTCCGCGGGCAGGCTCCCGTTGGGTCAGCGCCGGAGCGCCACTTCGAGCAGTTCGTCAACGCTGGTGTCGGCGACGCACTGGTAGCGGTCGCTGGCGCCGTAGTAGAGCTTGATCGAGCCGTCGGGCTCGACCACATGCGAGGAGGCGAACACGCAGTTCGGCGTGTGTCCGAAGTGCTCGAACGGCTCCTCCGGGGTCAGGATGCACTCGTCGCCCACGCGGATCATTTCCGAGGGCTGGTCAAGCTTCGAGATGCACACCCCGGCATGGTAGATGTACTCATAATCGCAGACAACCGAGACGGCGTGGAAGATGATCAGCCAGCCTTCCTTGGTCCGGATCGGCGTTCCGCAGGGTCCGATCTTTCCCCAACCGTAGGAGCACTGGCTCTTTTCCATTAGCAGCCGGTGATTGCCCCAGAACTTCGCGTCTGGCGACTGCGTCACCCAGATCTCGCCCAGGGCGTTGGGCCGCTCCAGGGCGGTGAAGAGTCCGCCGATCTTTTCCGGGAAGAAGACGGTGTTCCGGAATCCCGTGCCGGTGATGAAACCCTCCCACTTGAACGTCCGCATGTCCTTCGAGGTCATCAAGCCCATGCGCGCATCGGAGGCGTGGCAGCAGAACGTCATGTAGTAGGTGTCGCCGACCTTCGTAATGCGCGGATCGTACTGCACCCGGGCGTACCGGCGGTACTCGGGGTCGTCGGGCATCGCGATGATCTCGCCGATCTTCCACCCGTCGTAGCCGTTGGCCGACTCGGCCAGACAGAAGATGTTGTTGAAGTTGTAGCCCTCGCAACGGAGCACCATCACATACCGGCCCTCATGCTTGACCACCGAGCTGTTGTAGACACCCCGGCAGGAAAACGGCACCATGTCGGCGGTGACGATGGGGTTGTGCGCATAGCGGCGCACCGGGCGCCATTTCGAATAGACGCGTTTCTCCGGGTAGATGGCGGGCTTGAGTTTTTTCATGGAATTGAGAGGCACGGCGGCGTGATTTCGGACGGCAGGCGGCGTGCGCTCCCCAAGTTGCCAAGGCGGTGAGGCGGTTGGCGACAAAAAACCAGCGCGGTGGTTTTTCGCCGCGAGGGAGCGTATTGCGTCAGGCCGCCGCAACAATCCCCGCTTGCTGGCGCTCGCGGCTACAGACCTTTTAAGTCCGTAGCTGCGAGCGCCAGCGAGTGGGATGCATATCACTCGGGCAGCCTTGGAGGCGCGACGCCCTCGTCGGGTTGTCGACGGCAGATGTGGCGGGGCGCCGCGCCCCATCGAACGTCGCAACCAGGATCGGTGCGTCCTACCGTACCCGGAGGGCGAGGGACTGGACAAGATCCTGCAGGAACGACACATCGCCGGGCAGGGAACTGAACGCGCGGGCGGCGGCGGACGATTGCTCCTCCGCCATCCGACGCGAGGCGTCCAGCCCGTGCACGGTGGCAAAGGTCGCCTTCCCCGCCTTCGCGTCCTTGCCGGGGGTCTTGCCGAGGGTTGCCGCGTCACCGGTGGCATCGAGGATGTCATCGATGATCTGAAAGGCCAGGCCAAGGCTGGTGCCGCTGGAACGCAGGATCGCGATCGAGGCCGGTCCGGCTCCGCCCACCAGACCTCCGAGCAGCAGGGAGGCGCGGATCATGGCGGCGGTCTTGCCTTCATGAATGGAACGAAGCATCGAATCGGGGACCGGGGTTGATTTTTCCGCCAACAGGTCGAGCATCTGGCCGCCGATCAGGTGCCGGCTGTCCGCCGCTTCGGCGAGTTCCCTGACCAGCGCCACCGCCAGCGGTGGATTCGATGCGTAGGCGCCGCTGAGCAGCGAGAACGCGTGGGTGAGCAGGGCATCGCCGGCGAGCAGCGCGGTGGCTTCATCGAACGCCCGGTGGCAGGTGGGACGGCCGCGGCGCAAATCGTCGTTGTCCATGCACGGCAGATCGTCGTGAACGAGGGAGTAGGTGTGCACGCACTCCACCGCCACCGCCGCGGGCGTCGGATCCACCCGGCCCTCCGGATCGAAAAGTTCCGCGGCAGCGAGCACCAGGACCGGCCGCAGGCGCTTGCCGCCAGCCTGAATCGAATAGCGCATGGCGGCGTGCAGCCGGCCCGGAACGGCGTCCGCCCCGGGGAGTTCGCGGTCGATCCCGCGTTCGACCCGCGCAACCATTCCGGCAAATTTGGTTGTGAACTCCATGGACAAATTCTTACGCTGCCAAGCCTAGGCAGTGTATCCAAACCCGTCATTGCGAGAAAGCCCGCGTTGCGCGGGCGACGAAGCAATCCAGCTGGATTGCCGCGGTGCGCCGCGCGCACCTCGCACTGACCGGGGGGTTTGACGACACGCCATCGCCTCCACGCAATGCCTACGCTCGAACCGGTTTGCAAACGCATATTCTCCAATCAGGACGCGCTCCTGAAATGCGTGCTCGGCGGGTTGCTGCTGATGGTGCCGGTCGGGCACTTCTTTGCTTTTGGCCTCTTGTTCGCCCTGGTTGACCGCGCCCGGCGCGGCGAGGATCCGGTGTTTCCCTCGTGGAGCACCTGGCGGCGCCTGTTCCTCGACGGGGTGGTGGCGTTTGTCATCTTCGCCGTGCTCGGCCTCGTGCCGATCTTTGCCGGCTGGATGTTGTCGTGGCCGTTGCATTCGCTGAGGATCGGAGCGCTGACCTATGTCCCGTTGATCCCCGGAGTGCTGCTGGCGGCTCCGCTCACGGCCGCCGGAATCTACCAGTTTCAGAAGCAAGGGGGGTTCCGCGCCGCCTTCAATCTCTCCGAGCTGGCGGGAATGCTGGAGTCCACCCGCGCGGGCATTTTTGTGCCGACTCTGGCGCTGATCGGATTCATCGCCGTCGGTTATCCGCTCCTGCCGGTCACCTTGTTCATGGGCCTGGCGGGAGCGTTCCCGTTCTATGCGACGTTCTTCCGGGCAATCGAAGAATCTCGCAAAGGCGGGACGCGCGCTCCATATAGCTGACGATTCATGCCGACCTACGAGTATAGCTGCGAGAAATGTGGCCAGACGTTCGAGCTTTTCCAGTCGATGAAAGACGCCCCGATCAAGATCTGTACTTGCGGGAAGAAGGGAAAGGTGCGGCGGCTGGTCGGCCGTGGTGCCGGCATTATCTTTAAGGGCAGCGGCTTTTACGAGAATGACTACCGCCGCTCGCGCGCGAAGGCCGGCAGCGAAGGAACGGGCAGCCAGGACGGGGCGAAAGCCGTGAGCAGCCCTTCCCCGGCGCCGGGCGTACCTGCCGCCGCAACACCTTCTCCAACCCCCGCGAAGGAATAACTCCAACTCTGCCGAACTGACGAAAGGTAACCCATGGCTTCCAGCAAGATTGATCGGGCCAAATTCGGCCCCAGCGTGGTCGAAGTGATTCTGGGTGCGTTTCTAAGCCTCCTGCTGGGCGCGGTGCTGGCGGTGTGCTATCTGATTGTGCAACCGGTGCAGATCGGGAAGACGCCGGATAAGGAGCAGCCGACGAGCCCGGTCGTGTATGTCAAGGGCAACCAGGACGAGGATCGCTCCAAGCAGTGGCTGCGCAAGAAGCAGCTTTTCACCGAAAGCAGTTCGGTCGAGGTGAACGAAGACGAGCTCAACGCCTGGATCACGGCGGGAACCGCGCCGGTGCCGCCCAAAGTCGCCGACACCAAGAAGCCGGACCCGAAGGACAACGGCAAGAAACCGGATCCGAAGGCCAAGGCCAAGAAGCCGGAACCGCCGCCGCCTCCGCCGGTTCCGGCGGGTCCGACCGAGGTGCTGGCATTCGGCAGCCCGAATTTCCGCATCGAGAATGGAGTGTTTCAGATCGGCCGCGAAGGAGAGCTCAACCTCGACATGGTGGCGCTCAAGGTGCCGCTGGTCATGCAGGCAACCGGCCGATTTGTGAAGACTGCGGATGGATTCGTCTTTGTCCCGGACCAGTTGTTCATCGGCTGCTGCCCGCTGCACAAGCTGCCCGGAGCCGCTGGCTTCGTTTTTGAACACCTGCTTGCAATTGAGAAGATCCCGCAGGACGTTTCGGCCGCATGGAAGAAACTGGCCGAGGTCTCCGTCGAAGGCGACTCCCTGAAGCTGACGATGCCGTGAGGTCAGTCCGGATGCCTTCGACCGCGCCCGGTTGCATCATCACCTTCCGCTCCAGGTACGTCGCCGCCAACCGTCGCGTCCGGGACCTCCGGGCTGACGGATCCTGAAGCCGCGATGTCCGCCTCCGACCGTCCGCCCACCTTGCGCCGCCTGCTCCCGCCGATCGGATCGACCGGCTATCACATCCTGCTCGGGAGCGTCGCGATCTTCATTCTCGGCCCGCTGGGAGGCATCTCGGCGGCATTCATGAATTTCTCCATCGGCTTCTTCATCGGGGGCCAGGTGCTGGCGGGGATCTTGGGCAGCACCATCACGCTGGGTTACGGACCCGAGGGCAAACACGGCGCCAACTACATGCAGACCATGGCGGCGTCGGTCGCCGGGATGTGCGCGATGGCGGTGCTGATCCAGGCGCGCTATTGGCTCGGCCTGCCGGAAGTTCCCGCCTGGCAGCTGATCCTTTACTATACCTGCATCGGAATGTTCGGCGTCGGCCTCGGCATGGTCTACACGCCGATCCTGGTGGACCGGATGCAGCTTGCGTTTCCCTCGGGCCTGGCGGTGGCAAACATCCTCCGGGCGCTGACCGACCCGGCGCTCTTGAAGCGGTCCGTGGCCAAGCTTGGCGGAGGCATTCTGGCCGGTTATGTCGGCGGCCTCGCTTCGCTCAAGCTGACGGATGGAATCGAGGAACTGGCCTCGTGGGGCGGGCCCGTCTCGATCCGGCTCGCGGACCTGCTCGGGAGGATCGCCGGACGGGTTTCCACCATTTCCATGTCAACCTTCGGGGCGGGGATGATCGTCGGCGCCCGGATTGCCATTCCGGCGCTGGTGGTGGCCAAGCTCGGCGACCGAATGAAACCCGATTTGATCCGCATCGGCTGGCTTCACGACGGCGAACCGTACCGCAAGATCGGTTTCATCATTGCCCTGGGCACAATCCTCGGCGCGGCGATCCTGGACCTCAGCTTGATCCTCGTGGAGGCGGTGCAGAAATTCACCGGGAAGAACGTGCCGCCGGCCAAGCCGACCGAGGACTGGAAACGGGTCAACGTCTTCCGGCTGGTTTCCTGGGTCGTGTTCTGGGGCGTCGCGGTGGCGGTTGTGGGTCATGTGGTGCTGGGCGAGCCGCTGTTGTATCTGGTCGTCTGTATCGGGCTCGCGTTCCTGTTCGTTCTGGTCAACGGGATTTCCCAGGGGATCTCCGACTGGAATCCGATCTCCAGCGCGTTCGTGATGACCGTGTTTGTGCTCGCGGCGATCGGGCTGACCGACGCGGGCACCGGCTTGATGTGTGCGTCCATCCTGCTGATTGCCTGCAGCGAGGGCGGCGACATGCAGCAGGACCGGTCCACCGGCTGGCGGCTGGGGACGAACCGGATCGTGCAGTTTCGCTACCAGGTGATTGGAATCGCGATGGGTGCGGTGCTGGCCGTCGTGCTGGCCAAGGTGTTCATGAGCTCCTATCCGGTGCTCAAGGCCGACCAGTTTGGCCACGTCGTCGCGGGAGCGCAGCATTGGCAGAGCGCGATGACCTACAAGTTTGTCGGAGCCCTGCGCGGCATCACCACGTCGCAGCCGCAGATCATGGAGGCGCTGAAGTTCGGGATTCTCCTCGGCCTGGTGACAGAGATCATCCGCAAGCTGGTGAAGCGCGGGAAGGTCTACCGCGAATGGATCCGGACCTCGGTGGTCGGCAAGGCGTTCGACTTCGTCTTTGACGCCTGCCTGCTGCCCAGCCCGTATGCGTCCAGTTTCGGCGGATTCGTCGAGATGGGGACCTGCTGGTGGTGGGCGGCGGGAGGCGCGCTTGGCACGCTGTATGACGCCGTGATCGCGTTTTGGAACCGGGGAAGCACGGCATCGACCGAGAGTGGGGTGCCGGCCGACATGAGCACGATGTCCCTGATTGGCGGCGGGCTGATTGCCGGCGATTCGCTGGCCGCGCTGAGTGTCGGCCTCTGGGGGCTCCTGCAGGCGTTTCTGTGAGGTGCGAGTAGCGAGTAGTGGTGGCCGTAGGCCGGGCGCTCTTCCGCGCCCATCTGCGTGATCGGCGGTGGACGGTTTGTTTTGGGCGTTTCCCCTGCAGGAGACCGATGTAACGTAATACGTGACAAAACGCGGAGCCGGTGCGGATCGAGCCCTATGGTGGTTCCGGTCAATGTAACGCATTACGTTACAAAGCGAGCTGTCCTTCGGTAGGCCCGGCAAAGGAGAAATTCGTAGCGGAGCCGCGTGCCCAGCCGGAGCTTCACCGAAGGCTGGCATTCGACTCCGAGGGCGCGGGACGCCTGCCGCGCCGCCACGCAAGGCATTCTGTCTGCCATTCCTGCGGAGGACAAGCTGCCTGCGTTTCTTTCGGACTCGCGATGACCGAAGGCGGCCGGAAGCCAGGGGTCCCCCGGATGGCGCAGCGCGCTTTCAGCTGTGCTTGGGAGACAAATTCTTCTAAGAAAACGGTCGCGAGCGTGTCTTACTTGATGACACCATGCTCGGCCCCTTGTCCACCGCTGTGGAACCTTTGGTCGTGAACCATCCTTCTTCGCCGCCGCAAAGCTCCGCGAACCCGGTGGTTTCGCTCCCGGTGGCAGGGAAACCTGGACGGCCGGACATCGGCGCCCTGTTTCGATCCGAGGAGAGCGGGCTGTTGCGGTTCGCGATCGGACTGGTGGGACGGCGGACGGTGGCGGAGGAGCTCGTGCAGGAGACGTTCTTGCGTCTGCACCAGGTGTGGGACCAGGTTGAGAATCCGCGGGCCTGGCTTTATCGCAGCCTGCGCAACCTGGCGCTCAATCATCTCCGCGACCAGCCGCGAGAGACGGAGCTGCCGGAAGAAACCGTTGCGAATCCGGAGAACCCGCCGGCGGAGCGGCTCGGGCGGAGCGAGGCGGTCGGCATGGTGCGGCTGTTCCTCGCGGAAATGCCCCAGGACGACCGGGACCTGATCCGGCTGAAATATCACGACGATCTGAGATACCGGGAGATCAGCAAACGAACGGGCCTCAGCGTGGGCAATGTCGGCTACCGGCTGCACCACCTCCTGAAGGGGTTGGCCGACAATCTGCGGCACGCGGGCATCGAAGGGAGCCAGGGCTAGCCATGAATTACGAGGAAAACAAAACGGAAGGGCAGAGGGAGGTCGGACCCGAGTTGGAGGCGCGGATCGTAGCCTGGGTCGCGGGCGAAGCATCCGCGTTCGAGGCCGCGGAGTTGGAGCGACTGATCAGCGAGCGGCCGGAGCTCGCGATTTTCAAGCGCCGCATCGCGGCAGTCCATGGATTGGTGGCGGAAGCGGTGCGCCCCGAGAAGAACCCGCTGCGGCTCTCCCCCGAGCGCCGGGCAGGCCTGCTTCAGGCAATCGGCGCGAAAGAAACCGCGGCTGGGACCGCCGACGCTCCGCCGAAGCGTCCGAGTCTGTGGGCCACCCGGCAATGGCAGACACGGGAATACCGGAAGTGGCTTGGAATCGCGGCATGCGTGGCGTTCGGGCTGCTGATCTTTGCGCTGTCTTTCCCGGCGTTCCAGCAGGTCCGGTATGCGGAAGATCGCGGCGGCCGTTACCTTCTCCACATGGATCGCGAGGGCAGCTTTTCCGCTGAAGAGAAACGGGCTGAAGTTTCCATGTTGGATCGGAAAAAGGCCATGGAGGATGCCGCCGTGGCGCGCCAGGAACGCAAAGAATTCCGCGCGGCGAGGTCGGATAGCCGGCATAGCCTGACGGTGAATCTTCCCTCTCAATCGCCGCAAGCCGCGCCGCTGTTGGCTGACGAAGCGCCAGATGCTGATGACGCACCCGGCGCCGAAGCCGACCAGGCTCCGAGGCTCGTGGACATCTCAGGCCCGGCCCCGAATGCGGCCTTCATGGAAGTGCCTGTCCCTGCGCAGCCCCGTCTGCCAGCGTGGGGTCACAGCGCGGTAAGAAGTGTCGCACCAATGGCACTGGATACCGTGGCCGGCACCCGCGTTCGGACCGATCTGAAGGACGTTAGCTCGGCCATTTCCGTGGTCACGCAACAATTCCTTCAGGACACGGGAGCCAAGAACCAGCAGGACGTGCCGGCTTACACTCCAAGCACGGAAGCGGCAGGGCGGAGTGGAAATTCCCCAGCGGGCAACGGGGCTCCCGCCCTCGCTGGCGGAAAGGGCTGGGCGGAACGGACCGGCGACTTCGGCCAGACAGAAGTCGCGGCCAACACGAGCGCAGTCTTCGGCATCAGGCAGGCACAATCGGTCGATTCGCTTCAACTCGGATCAGGTGGTCCGATCGACAACAAGGGTCTGAGCTACGGAGGCAAGTCCGGGGAAGAGGTCATACTTTCGCCCTTCGTCATCGATGCGGCCAAAGATCAGGAATATCGCGCCAGCGGGACGCCGGCCGATGCCCAACCGAATACGTCGCGCACCATTGGCGCTCTACGGTTCGATCCGGCCTTGCCCAAATCGGAACCAAACAAGGAAAAGACTGCTCCGGTGGCGCGCGACGACGACCAGCCGGCGCAACCGGCCGCCCGACCGGCGGCGCCGGTGGCGGTGACGGCCGAGGCCAGCGCCGCGCAGGAACCTGTCTCCACATTTTCACTACATGTCAGCGATGCGTCGTTCCGGCTCGCCCAGGCGGCGCTGGCCCGCGGCGAGACGCCGGATCCCGCCAGCATCCGGCCGGAGGAATTCTACAACGCCTTTGACTATGGCGACCCGGCTCCGGCGGCGTCGAGAAGATCGCCTGCCGGATCGAGCAGTCGGCCCATCCCGTGCTGCAGCAGCGCAACCTGGTGCGGATCGCGATGCGCGTGCCGGCGACGGGCCGCGGCGCCGGCCAGCCGCTGCGCCTGACGGTACTGCTCGACACCTCCGGCTCCATGGAGCGGGAGGACCGGGCGGCGTCCGTGCGCCGGGCGCATGGAGGTGCTGGTCTCGCTGCTCGGGCCCGAACGACCGGGTGACGCTGATCGGTTTCGCGCGCCGGCCGCGGCTGCTCGCCGAGGAGGTGCCCGGTGACCAGGCGCGGCGGCTCCTCGGACCTCGTCGCGCACACGCCGGCCGAGGGTGGCACGAACATCGAGGAGGCGATCAAGCTCGGCGGCGAACTGGCGCTCCGCCACCTCGATCCGCAGGCGCAGAACCGGATGGTGATGCTGACCGATGGCGCCGCCAACCTGGGCGACGCCGATCCGGCGCAGCTGGCCACGGCGATCGAGACGATGCGCCAGCAGGGGATCTCGTTCGACGCCTGCGGCGTCGGGACCGACGGGCTGGATGACTGCGATCCTCGAGGCGCTGACGCGCAAGGGCGATGGGCGCTACTATATCCTCGACTCGCCGGAGTCGGCCGACGCCGGTTTTGCCCGGCAGCTCGCCGGCGGCTTCCGGCCTGCCGCTGAAAACGTCAAGGTGCAGGTGCGGTTCAATCCGGCGCGGGTCGGCAGCTACCGCCTAATCGGCTTCGAGCACCACCGGCTGCAGACCAGAGGACTTCCGCAACGATCAGGTCGCCGCGGCGGAACTGGCGGCCGAAGAGGCCGCGGTGGCGCTCTACCAGGTCGAGGTGCTCCCGCAGGGCGAGGGCGAGCTGGGCGAGGTCTACGTGCGCTTCCGCGATCCGGCGGCAGGACCGATGGTCGAGCGCTCGTGGACGATGATCTACAATCCGCAGGCGCCGGCGTTTGACCGGGCGACGCCCACGATGCAACTCGCCGGGACGGCCGCGCTGCTGGCCGAGAAACTCCAGGGCGGGGCGACGGCCGGTCCAATCCGCCTCGACGAACTCGCCCCGGTGGTAAATGCCCTGCGCGGACACTACGAACACGAGGCGCGCGTGCAGCAGTTGGTCGCGATGTTCGAGCAAGTGCGGCGGCTGGAGGCAAAATGAGCCGAGCCCGGATACTGGCCGCATTCTGCCCAAGACCACTCACTGGCGCTCGTGGCCACGAGCGCTGCGGGGTTTGTAGCCACGAGCGCCAGCGAGTGGATGATTCCCGCCTGGTTTGTCCGTCTGACCAACCCCGAAACCACTTTCCAACCCCAAGGAGTCAACATGAGCTCAATTGATCTGCGTAACCCTGGACGCCACCCGCCAATTTGGTTTCCGAAACCTGCCTGGCTGCGGTTGAGCGGTCTGTTTGCGGTGGCCCTCGCGGGCGCGAGCGGCGCGCTGGCCGTCGGGGACAAGCCTGGCGCCGATAATGCCAAGGTCTCGGCGGCGCTGACGCCGGGCGGCGGCCGGATCGTCGTCGAAGCGCAGGGTTTGCCGCCGACGGTGCCGCTGTTCTTCTCCGCCGCGGTGGACCAAACTGTCCGTCTAGGCCGGGCCGAGATCTCCGGCGAGATGCGGTTGAGGCTGCACGTCGTCCAGGGCCGGCCCGAGGTGCTCACCCTCGGCCTCTCGGGCGATGGCGAAGTCACCGATGTTGCCGGCAAGGGGCTGCGCGACTGGTCCGTGCGACAGAACTCCGGAGCGGCTGCCGGCCAACGCTTCCTCGACCTGCGTCCGCAGCTTTCCGCCGGAATCGCGGATCCGCAGGACCTGGATCTGGTCGTGCACACGCGGCTCCCGAAGCCCGTGATCCCGGGAACGATTGCGGTCCTGCTGGTCACGCCGGGCGATGCGGTCGGTTTTGCTTCCAAAGCAAGCCTGCAGCCCGACGCGACGGTCGATCTTCGGGTCACCGCGGTCAGCGGCCTGGTGCCGCTGTTGACCGATGACAACGCTTCGCGGGGGCCGCTGCAGTATTTCTCCACCGGCGAGGGCCGGATTGAGGTGCGGCTGGCGCAACGCGGCGCCTTGGTGGCGGATGCGGAGTTGCTCGGGGCGCAGCTGAACGGAACGGTGAACGAGGCCGCGGGCAGCGTGGACTTCCGGCTGCGCGCCCAGCTGCGGGCCCAGAAGGTCGGGGCACGGCTGCGGGTGTTGGGCGGCCGCGCGGCGTTGAACGACAAGACGCGGGCGATGGCTGGCACGTCGAACTAATGCCGGCCGGCGAGGGCGGTTTCGCCTACGATCTTGTTGGCGAGCGCGAGGGCGTGCTGCCGGTGGATCTCTCCTTCGCCGCGGCGGTGCGGGAGAGCGGCGACTGGCGGGCGCTCGATTTCGCCATGCCTGCCGGGGCCGTCGTTCCGTTGCAACTCGATGGGCTCGGCGCCGAAGTCGAGTTTCAAGCCGGACGCTCCGGTCGTGCCCGCGGCGACGCCGCAGGGATGGCGGGGATTCCTGCCGGCTGACGGCGTGGCCTCGCTCGCGTGGAAGCCGCACGCGCGAGGCGGCCGAGAGGGCACGCTTTTCTTCACGAGCTGCGAGCAGGCGGACGTCCGCGTCGGCGCGGGTTTGTTGCGCTCGACTTCGCAGATCACGCTGCGGGTGCTGCAGGGGAAGATTGGCCGGCGTGCGGATGCGGCTCGAAGGCCCAGGAGAAATTGTCGGCGTCGAGGGCGCCAACGTCGTCGGCTGGAAGGTGCTGCCGGACGGGGAGAAGCGCGTGCTCGAAGTGCGCTTCAGCCGGCCGGTCGAGACGGAGGGCTCGCTCATCGTGCAAGAGCCAGGCGGAGCTCGGCGGTTTCCCGGTGCGCGCCGAGCCGTTGCGGCTGATTCCGGAGGGCGCGGTCGCGGCACTCGGGATTCGTGCGCGTGGCGAACAGCGGCGCGGTGCGGCTGGAGATGGCCGATGTCGCCGGGATGATGCAGCTCTCGCCGGCGCAGTTCCCGGGCGCGGCGGCCGAGGCCGGCGCGCGGCAGGTCTTCGTCTACCGGTTCCCGGCGGGACTACGGCTATCGCGTTCGTCGCCGACCCAGATTCAGCCGGAAGTCGGCGTGTCGCGAGATCGTCACCTACGAACTCGCGGAGACCGACCGGGTCATCAATGCCGGACCTCGAACTGGATATGCGCGAGGCGCCGCTGCGCGACTGGTCCGCTGCCGATTCCGGCTGACTACACCGTGGTCTCGGTGACGGGAGCGACGTCGACGGACTATGCGCCGGAGACCGAGGCGGCCGGACGGCTATCGCACCTTGAAGATCCTGTTCGGCAGAGCCATCGACGGGCGGCAGTTGCTGCAATTGCGGCTGGAAAAGAACCAAGCCGGCGGCGGCCGGCGACTGGCGGCTGCCGCCACTGCGGTTTCCCGGCGCGAAGTCGGTGCGTGGGCATGTCGGCGCCGTATCGACTGCCGGGTTACCGGATCGTGCCGGCGCACGGTGGACCGGCTGGTCGAGGTGCCGCTTGAGCTATTTTCCGACCCAGACGGCCGGACTGCAGCAGGCCTGGCGGCTGCGCGATCCCGAGTGGTCGGCGGACGTGCAGCATCGAGGCGCTCGGCCAGAGCGTGCAGGCGGACGTGTTCCATCTCTATTCGCTGAAGGAGGGGATCGTGTACGGCAGCGTGCTGCTCAATTATTTCGTCGTCGGCGCGCCGGCGAGCGAGTGGCGCATCGAAGTGCCGGCGTCGGCTGGGCAACATCGACGTCGTCGGCCAGAACGTGCGGCGCGACTGGCGGCGCGAAGGCGACCAGGTGATCGTCTCCCTGCACCAGCCGGTGCTCGGCGCCGCCACGCTGCTGGTCACCTTCGAGCAGCCGATGAGCGCGCGCGGCGGGACGATCCGGCCGGGCGAAGTGCGCCCGCTCGGCGTGCAGGCGGAGCGGGGCTTCATCCAGGTAGTCAGTCCGCTGCAGGTGAAGCACCAGATCCGCAAGGCCGAGGGCGGCTTGCTGAAACTGGAGCCGACGGAGCTGCCGGCCGAATTCCGGCTGTTCACGACTTCGCCGTCGCTCGCGGTCTACCAATATACGGCCCGGCCCTTCACGCTGGAGATGGAGGCGGAGTGGTACGCTCCGGGCGAGACGGTGGACCAGTTGGTGGATTTCGCCAGGTTGTCCAGCCAGGTCGCCCGCGACGGTGAGGTGGTGACCGATGCGCAGTTTTTCGTGAAGACCCGCGGACGCAAGGCATTGCGGCTGGTGCTGCCGGCCGGCGTGAGACTCTGGGAGACCCGGGTTGAGAACGAGGTGGTGAATGCCCGCGCGGACGGCGACCAGACGCTGGTGCCGCTTCCGGCGCAAGATGAATCCCAACGAGCCGGTGGCAGTGACACTGCGCCTCGGGCAGACGGCGGGCCGCTCCGCGACCACCGTCGATCTCGTCGCCCCGCGGGCGGCGGCGCCGATCGTGATCAGCGAATGGACGGTCCGTGGTGACGCCGGGCGCCTGCTGGTCCCGGAGGGCGGCAACGCCGAATTGGTCCGGCCACCGCTGACCGAACGGGGTTTCGAATGGATCTCCACCCACGCCCGTCTTGCCACCTTGAACCTGATGGCGGTCGTCTTTCTCGCGGCCCTGTTGCTACGTGCGAGATCCGGATGGAAAACTCTTCTCGGACTGGCGGTCTGCGCGATTGGAATACTTCTGGCGCTGCGGCTGGTGATCCTGCCGCTGGTGGAGCGCCGCGCCAACTTTGCGGAACTAACCTACGCCGCCACCATGGTGCCCGCCGGAGAAAGCGTTTCGATCCGGCTCGCGAATGTGAGCGAGTGGCGGGCGATGGTCTCGGGGTGGGGGATCGCAGCCCTTTTCGCCGGCGCCGGCCTGGCCGGCGGCGCCATGGTGCCAGCGGTGCGCCGACTCGGAAAGTCGTCGCCGATCATTGGCGGCGCGGTGGTGCTGCTCTCCGTCGGATTGCTGGCGCAGCGCGGCGGCGCCTCGCTCTTTTTCGCGGCGGTGGCGGCAGCGGTGTTTCTGTTCATGCTTGTTCCCGGGGCGGTGCGCGCGTTCCGAAGACCGCCCTCGTCAGATGAGCCCCCGCCTGCGGAACCGGGCATTTCGTCCGCCGCGGCGACGCTCCTGATCGCGGGACTCCTGGTCGTGGGGCTCGGCGGAGCCAACGCTCTTCGGGCGGAGACCGCGCCAGCGGGGTGGCTGCCGGAAGGGACGAAGGCTGCGCAAGCGATGGTGCAGAATCTGACCATCCATGAGGACCGGCTGTTCGCCGAACTGGATCTCACGGTCCGCGGCATGCCCGGCGACAGCTTTCCGCTGCTCCGGCCGCCTGCCGTGCTGACCGATTTCAAAGGCGACGGTCTGCGGGCCGGCAAGGTCGAGCGGGGAGGGCAGACCGCGTATTATGTGACGATGGAACGCGACGGCGTCCTGACTGCGCACGTCCGCTACGAAATGCCGGTGCCGGATCGCACCCAGGGCGTGGTCCTGCCGACCGGCCCGGCGGCGGCGCAGCGAGTGACGATCGAGCTCGACCAGGGCGGCTGGGAATTCGTTTCGTCCCGGGCCGTTGAGATCCTGCCGACTCCGGGATTGGGCGAGAACCGCAGCG
>CAWDQK010000112.1:0-33145 GCA_963804395.1 uncultured Verrucomicrobiae bacterium
CAGCGAGGCGCAGCCTCAGACCGCTGAGGGCGGTGGGCAAATGGTATTGGTCGTTGGCGGAGGCGGGGGGCACGGAAGGCGCCTCGCTGTAGTGTCCGCTGCGCGGACAAGGAAACGGAGGTGAGTCCGGTGGAGCGGCATGGCGCCTTGCGGTGCCAGATATTAGCCGACAAGCGGCGGTTGCTCCGGTAAGGGAGAACAAAAGCGCCCCACCGGACTCGCCATGAAGATGACCCATAGTTTCGCCGAGCTCCAGCAGGAACACGTCGTGCTGGAGTTGGAGTGTATCGACCGGATGTATCTGAACGCCTACGTGCCTCAGCTCACGAGCGAGGGCGGCATCGCGGCGTTTTGCCGCGGGTATCTCGGCCACCGTTTTGCCTCCACTAAGCAGGCGGCGGCAATGACGGATGCCTTCGTGGGAGCGACCTGCAGTTTCATCGCCCGGGAAGGGCTGGAGCTGGTGCGCTTCCAGAAGGGTCAGCGCAAGGACGACCTGAGTCAGGCCCGGTTGCGCCGCTTCAAGAAGGACGAGGGCGTGGTCTTTGTCGGGGTAGCCCAGGAAAAGGTTGGGGTGCCGCGCACCACCCGGCTGAAGTTGGAATCCGGCGGCACCATTCCGTGGATCATTTACAGCACGGCGATGGTGAACGTGTACTACTTCTACTGCCTGGACCGGGAATCCGGCCCGGTCTTCCGGAAATTCTGTTCCTATTTCCCGTACGGGGCCGAGCTGTGCCTCAACGGCCATGAGTATCTCAAGCGCCAATTACAGCAGCGGGGCATCCACTTTGAGCCTCGACAACGGGCTGTTGTCCTGCGCCGATGTGCCGGCCGCCCGGCGGATCAGCCAAGGATTAAGCGCCGCGAAAATCGACGCCTTGTTCCGCAAGTGGCTGGCACGGCTGCCCCATCCTTACAGCCCGAAGGATCGGCGCGCCGGCTACCGCTATGAGCTTTCGATTCTCCAAGCGGAGTTCTCCCTCACTCAGATCTGGGACCGAGCCGATCACGGCCGGGCTTTCTTCGAGGAGCTGATCCGCGAAAACATCGATTTGGGCCGTCCTGAACAGGTGCAGTTGATCTTTGGTCGCCGGATGCAAAGAAAGACCGCTTGCGCCTGCACCGCATCATCGAGCGCATCCCCAAGACGCAGCGTTATCGGCTCACCGACTTCGGCTTAAAAGTCGCTCTGTTCTACAGCCGCCTCCACCAACGCTTCATTCGACCCGGCCTGTCCGAACTCTGCAATCCGAACGCCACCACCACTCCGACGTCTCTCGCTCATGCCTTTGCCGCCTTCCGCCGCGCGCTCAACGCCTTCGCCGAAGAAAAACTTGCCGCCTGAAAACTTGACCTGCTCACACCATGTTCTGAACTTCAAGGAGTCTAGTCCCGCGATTCATGCGACGGAGGGAGCGCTGGATACGGCGGCCCGGCCCTGGAAGGCGATCACGGCGGAGCCGACGCCCAGCGACCCGCTGACGAGCCAGAACACGGTCGGACTGGCGGCAAACAACGCCATCCCGGCCCCCGGGCCGACCACCTGGGCGAGGGTCCAGGTCAGGCCATAGGCTCCCATGTACCGGCCCCGCATGTTGTCCGGCGACAGCCCGACCACGAAAGCGGTGGTAACCGGCATCGCGCACATTTCGCCCAGCGTGAAGATCGCGACGCAGGCGGCATATCCTGGAATCGACGCCGCAAACGCCGTCAGGCCGAAGCCGATCCCGACCATCAGATACCCAAAGGCGATGACGGACATGGCATAAAAGCGGCAAGTGATCGTCGTGAGCGGAAGCTCGAAGAGCACGACCAGCGCCCCGTTGAGCGAGAGGAGGGTCCCGTAGACCTTCGGAGAAAATCCCGAGTGCAGGACGGCCAGCCCGAAAGTTGAGTTCAGCTGAAAGAAGATCAGGGCGATGCCGAACGCCGCGATGAGCACCCGCCGCAGCCGGCGGTCGCCGCCGAGTGTCTGCACCGATTCAAGCCAACCGGCCGTCTCGCCCGACGGATGTGACTGCTCCGGAAGCGCCACCAACGCGACAATACCGAACAACGCCGAGGTCGCTGCGTCGCCGGCGAACAGCCAGAAGAATCCGTGCCCCGCAATGAATCCGGCGGTGGCGGGACCAAACGCGAAGCCGGCGTTCAGGGCCAGCCGGTAGGCAGAATAGGCGGTGACGCGGTTGGCGGCCGGCACCAGGTCGGCCAGCAGGGCGCTGCTCGCGGGCCGGTAGAACTCGCCGGTGAGCCCGGCCAGGGCCGAAAGGCCAAGAATGGCGGGGAACCGTTCCGCCTGCGAGAGCAGCAACATTGCGGCCGCGCCCGAAAACATCGAGAGCGCGATGGTCCTCCTGCGCCCGAGATGATCCGCCAGGACCCCCCCGAGCACCGTGGCGAAAACGTTGCCAACGCCGTACGCGCCGATCGCGACGCCGGCCTGGGCGAACGAGAAACCCTCTTTGCGTCAGGTAGAGCGCCAGGAAGGGAACGACGAAGCTTCCAAACTTGTTCAGAAACGTTCCGAGGAAAAGGATCCACGCTGCCGGCGGAAGTGCCCGCAGGCCGGTGGCGAGGGAGGGGTTCGGTCTCATAGAAGCAAAAACCCTGCTTACCGGATGGCAAGCAGGGTCAAAGATTGTTTTGGGCTGGGTTCGGTTTGACGTCGTGCTTGCCGATTATGCTCCCGGGAGGCCGTCATGGCCGCGATATCCGCGACCATTCATCGCGGAAAGGCGCCACGAGGTGATTCGCATGGCTTTCTTGCTGGTGGGCTGGGCCTTCATTTGGGAGCATGATCGATGGACGATCGGGCGCGGCAAGGCAACCGCGAAACGCGCGGCGCGACGGAGCGGGCGCATCTGCCGATTGACCGTTGTTGAGGGGGACCTCCGGCCGTAGCGCAGGCTTCCAGCCTGCTTCACTGTCAATCGGGAGATGAGCCCGGCGGAGCTCGCTGCCCGCCAGGCGTCAAACCGCAGGTACGCCCGGCCCCATCCAGGTGGTATCGCTGGAATAGATACGATGGGGCCGGGAGGGTGGTGGGGCCGCAAGGATCTCAGGAATTAATTTGCGGCGGCCTTTGCAGAAAATGGGTCGTGGTGTAGACTGTCGGTCAGTCGCGGCGTCCTGAACCGGACACTGTGCCCCAGAAGATGGAAGCGGTGATGAGACGCATCCTGTTGATCGACGACGATGACGAGGTCCGCATGGTCCTCGCGGCGGCGCTCCGTTATGCCGGTTTCGAGGTCGTGACCGCGGCCGACGGCGCGGAAGGCATCGGCCTCTTCCGGCAGCAGGCGGTCGATCTCGTCATCACGGACCTGTTCATGCCCAAGCAGGACGGTGCCGAGACCATCACGGCCATCCGGCGGCTGAATCCGTTCTTCAAGATCATCGCCATCTCCGGCGGCGGCCAGATCGTGAAACCCGAGTATCTGGAGCCCGTCGTCGCGAGTCTGGGAGCGGATCGCTACCTGACGAAACCCTTCACCGGCGAGCGCCTGCTGGCGGCGGTCAGCGGCCTGCTGAATCAATCCTCCCGGACGGCCTCCTGACGTTTGGCGGCCCACGCAGTCGCGCCTGGAGCATTGAGAAGGGCCCTCGGATGGCGGCGGGTCTGGTTTGATCGTGGCGCAGCCATCCCTGGCTGCATCCCAGGCAGGCTCGAAGCCTGCGCTACGAAGAGCGGCCGCGCTCTCGCGGCACAGGCCGTTCATCGTATCAGTATAGCCGGCAGAGTCTTGATTTCCGGGCCTTTCCGGGGCCTCAAGTCAGGCCGCTGCCACCCGATAACTAGGTTGCTCCATGTTCAAAACCTGGCATCGCGGAACCGTCGAATCGTGTTGGGTCGATCCAGCGGCCAAATCCGTTTTCGATCGGAATTGGCGGCCGGCGGATTCCCGATTCGCCACCGCGCCGGTTGAAATGAGTGTCTCCTGGCAGAGGACCCGATGAAACCGACCATCCAATCGTCGCTCGGCCGGAGCGCGCTGGTGATTGGCCTGGCGCTGGGGATGCTGAACCTGCTTCAGGGAACCATCTCCCTGATAAACCTTTATCGGACCAGAAACACCGTCAATGCACTCAATAGCGACACGTACGCGGCGCTCTATTGGGCCGGGAAATTGAAGGGCGTGGCCAAGGACCAGCGCATCGCGATCATCTTCTATCTCAATTCGACCAGCGTTGCAGAGCGGAAGATTTATGAGGCCCAGATCGTAAAGGCGGAGGATGAACTGCGGGTGATCCGAGAAAAGTATCCCAAATTCGATCCGCGTGATCGCGTGGCCATCGAAACCAGTGCCGAGGCTCAGGGCCGGTTTTTTCGGGCGTGGGAGGAGATCAAGGAACTCGTGGACGCCGGGAAAAAGCAGGAAGCCACGGAAGCATACAATACCAAGCTCATGGAGGCGACGCTGGACCGTCGGAAGATGGAAGATTATCTGGCCAACATTGACCAGGCGCGCGGCGACCTGCTTTCCAAGGAGGCGATCCACTCCGTGGCCGTGGGCATTCCGGTGGTGTGGATCATCTTGATTCTCACGGTTACATTTGGAACGGGGGCCTTTCTGGCGTTTGTCCGCACGGTGCACCGGACCAGTCTCAAGCTGGAGAGGAGCAATCAACATCTGGCGGAGGAAACGGCCCGCTCCAGCGCCCTGGCAAGGGAGGCTGCCGCCGCCAACGCCGCCAAGAGCGAGTTCCTCGCCGTGATGAGTCACGAAATCCGCACTCCCGTCAGCGGCGTGATCGGGCTCCTCGACCTGCTGCGGAAGGTGCCGCTGGAGCCCCGCCAGCTGCACTACGCCAGCCTCGCCCAGGACAACGCCGAACATCTCCTCGTGATTCTCGACGAAATCCTCGACACGGCGAAGATCGAGTCCGGAAAGCTCTCGATCGAAGCGATTCCCTTCCGGCTGCGCGCCGAGCTGAACCACGGTCTTGCCACGGTGCGCGTGCGCGCCGAGGCCAAGGGACTGGAATTCGACTGCAACGTCGACGCCGCCGTACCGGCGGTGCTCGTCGGTGACCCCACGCGCCTGCGGCAGATGGTCTCCAACCTGGTGAGCAACTCCCTCAAATTCACCGAACACGGCGGCATCTATGTCGAGGTGCGGCGGGTGCCGGCGGACGATGACGCCGCGGCCAGCATCCGGGTCAGCGTGCGCGACACCGGAATCGGCATCCCGGTTGAGCTGCAGGAGCGGTTGTTCAACAAATTCCAGCAGGCCGACGTCTCCACCAACCGCCAGTACGGCGGCACCGGGCTGGGTCTGGCCATCGTCAAGAGCCTCGCCGAACGGATGGGCGGATCGATCGCGTTGGAGAGCATACCCGGCGTCGGGTCAACCTTTGCCTTCACCCTCCGGCTCGCCATCGGATCGGACCGCGACGTTCCCCTCCCGGGATCGGCCGCCGCCGGTTCGGGGCCGGTGGAGCGACACCCGGTGCGGCTGCGCCTGCTGGGAGCGGAGGACGATTCCTCGAACCGGGAGATCATCCGGTACCTGGTGGGCCAGATGGGACACGAAATTGAATTCTCGGAGAACGGCCGCCAGGCGGTCAACCACCTCACCTACGACCGGTTCGACGCCGTGTTGATGGACAACCGCATGCCCGTGATGGACGGTTTTGAGGCCACCCGCCTCATCCGCAATCCCGAGTCCGGGGTGATCGACAACGCGGTGTACATCATCGCCATCACCGCCAACGCCTCGCAGGCCTATCGCAACCAATGCCTCGCCGCCGGCATGAACGACTATCTCACCAAGCCCGTGCGCGAAACCGAGCTCCACGACGCGCTGGGCCGTGCCATTGCCTACCAGCGCGGCCGGGGCGTTCAGCTTCCCGCCATGTCGCCGGATGCCACTCCGCCCGCGACCCCGCCGGCCGGCCCGACGGAGGCGGAACGCGTCGCCGCCGTCGAGGCCCCCGCGGCGCTGCCGGATCCGCTGGCGCAATTCCCCGCCGAAACCTTGCGCAAGATCGAGCTGCAGTATCTTGAGCGGACGCCCCAGGTCCTGGCGGAGATGCGGGCCGCCCTGGACGCCAGCGACCTTGAGACGCTCGGTCGCGGCGCCCATTCCCTCAAGAGCAGTTCGTGGTATGTCCGCGGCCACGAGATTTCCGCGATCTGCGCCGAGCTGGAGGCCCGGGCCGACGCGGGAGACGGCGCCAGCCTCGGGTCGCTGGTCGGGCGCGCCGAACAGGCCTTCGCCCGTCTTCGCCCCGGCCTGGAAAGCCCGGCCGGCCCCGTGTAATGGAGCTATGAATACGCGAATCCTGCGGGCCGCGTTTCTGCACTCCCGGCTGCGCCATGCCCGCTACCTCGGCTGCATGGTCACGCTCAGGGCGGCCGAGAGCTCGGCGGGCGCGAAAGGCTTTTTGAGCACATGGCGTGCCCCGATCAGCCGCGCGGTCTTGAGACACAGGTCACGGTCACCGACCCCGCCTCCTGAAATGGCCAGGATCGCGATGTTCGGATCGATGCGCTTGAGCGCCGGAATCGTCTCAATGCCTTCCTTCTCGGGCATGAACATGTCCAGGATGACCACGTTCGGCTTGAACTGACGGCAAAGCTTGAGCGCGGCGGCCCCGTCGTCTGCCACCGCGACCGGAAAGCCTCGTTCCTCAAGGTGCGACCGGATGATCAATTGAAACATCGGGTCATCGTCCACGACCAGGAACCTTGGCAGGGCGGGCGAGCCTGCGCCATTGCTGCCAGGCGGGGCCTTCTCGGTTGGAGGCACCGCGGGTCGATCCTTCGGATTCATGACAATCTCCAATCGGCTCCGGCGGTTCCGGATTTACGATGGAATGGACGATTTTGGTCTCGTTTTTCCCGACTGCTTTGCCCGGACGTCCAATCGTTCCTTTGGTCAGCGGCCTGCGGAAAATGCGTTTTGTGCCGATGTTATCGCAAAATGATTGCCGGAATTCCGCCGGTTGCCTCCAGGTCGATGCCGGCAACCGGGCTCATCGCTGCGACCTCATGCCATCGAAGCGCCCCTGCCACTTGGCGGATGCGCGGACGACAGCCGCGTACCTTTTCCCCCTAGAATGAAATCGCCCGCTACCGCTTTCGCTGATCGGCCCCGCTGGCTTCGGCGTGCCCTGTGGTCGGCGGCGCTGTTGTGGAGCCTCCTGGTTCGACCCGGGCTGATGCCACTTCGGGCCGGCGATCCTCCTTTTCCGGAGCAAACCCCGCAGGCCCTGACCAAGGTCAGCCAAGTCCGCCTACTGGCCAAAGGCGGCCAACGCATCCGGTGCTGGGTCCGCCTCGAAGGGATTGTCTGCGCCGTCAATCCGGAGCTGGGCGTGTTGTTTCTGCAGGATGACACCGGGTTGTTCCGGATTACGTTGAATCTGCAGGGTCGGTCGATCCAGCCGGGGGCGAAAGTCCTGGTGACCGGGAACGGCGTGTTGGAGGGAACAAACCTCCACCTGGGAGCGGCTCCGCTGGTGGACCACGATGGCCTCCACTCCATGAGCGAGCTGCCCCGATCCGGCGTGGCCTATCTGAAGGCCGGGCGGCATCCCATTCGCGTCGTCTGGTTCAACGGTTGGGGTGATTATGGTCTGGAAGTCTATTGTCAGGGACCGGATCTGCCCCGCCAGAGGATTCCGGATGCCACGCTGTTTCGAAAGCAGGCCGACCCCAGCCGCGGAACGACCCAGTGGGTTCCGGGATTGGATTATCGCTGCTATGAAGGCCCGAATTGGATTCGGCTGCCCGATTTCAGCCAGTTGACAGCCGCCAAAGCGGGAACGGTGACGAACTTCGATGTCAGCGTCATCAGCCGAACCACCAACGTGGGGCTGGAGTTCACCGGTTATTGGGAAGCGCCCCGCGAAGGGCTCTATTCATTTTCCCTGTCCTCGGATGACGGCAGCCAGCTCTTCCTCGGCGAGGAGCAGGCCGGGCTGGAGGTGATCGGTTCAGGCCCGCCGCCGGTTCCGCGCCCGGTCGTCATCAGCCAGGCCTTGTCCGAGGAGGAAGAGCGCCGGTGGTCGGAAGTGGAAGGAACGGTGACGTTCGTGGGTGAAAAGCTCGATGCCGCTGAATTGGAGCTGAGTTCGGGGGCGGGCCGGATGCGCGTGAACGTGGCCGGCAAATCGGGTGACGCTCCCATTTTCCTGCTCAACAGCCAGGTGCGGGCGCAGGGTATCTGTCAGGGCACCTATACCAGCGAGGGCCAAAAGGTGGCGGGTGCCTTGTCGGCGGCCGGTTGGAACCAGATCAAAGTATTACAGGTGGCGGCCGAGCACTGGACCGGAACCCCGCTCGTTCCGATCAGCAGTTTGCTGGCGCACAACCTCCCCGGGGAAAATGAAACGATCGTGCGCGTGCAGGGAAAACTCCGCCCGGTTGCGCCGGACCAGTTGCTGTTGGAAGATCAGACGGGACAAATCCCGGTGGAGGGGATTCAGGCGCCGCCGGAGGCGGACGGCGCCGGCGTGGAATTGCTGGGCAGGTTGACGCGGAAGGGCGCCACGGCGGTCTTTCAAGGCGGAGCATCCAGGACCATGGCCCAAGTCGGCGGCACCGAAGCGCAGACGCTGCCGGTCCTGACCAGCGCGGAACAGGTCAAGTACCTGTCGCGGGAGGAGGCGAGCCGCAGGTATCCGGTCAAGGTTCGTGGCGTCATCACCTCGACCATCGCCTGGCACGAATCATTCGTGCTGCAGGACGCGACGGACGGAGTCTTTGTCCAGGGCATTTCCGGGAGCGTCGGTCACCTGCGGCAGCTTGGGGATCAATTTGAGGTCGAGGGCGTGACTGACCAGGCCGACTTTGCGCCGGTGGTGCATGCCGAGCGGCTGACCTATCTGGGGGTGGGACGAATGCCGGAGCCCATCCGCCCCAACCGGGATCAACTCGTCAACGGGAGCCTGGATGCGAAATACGTGGAGCTGTCTGGAATCGTCACCGCCGTCGCGGCAAACGGAGTCGCGCTGCTGACGCATGCGGGAAAATACGCGGTGGAGCTGCCGGGGTATGGCTCAGGCGAATTGCGGCCGTATGAGAATGCGCTGATCCGGATCAGAGGATGTCTTTATGCCGCCTTTGATCAGCAGACCAGGCAGATCAGGATTGGCGAGCTCCGCATCTTCAATGCCTCGTTCAACGTGGATGAGCCGGCGCCAGATGATTTGTTTGCCGCGCCGGCGAGGACTCCGGACGAACTGCTCCGCTTTGATGCTGCCGCCAGCGCGTTCAAACGCATCAAGGTCCCGGGCCAGATCGTTCACGAGCACGCCGGGGAGTACTATATGGTGAATGGGACCCACGGCTTGCGCTTTTCCGTGCGGGCACCCGTGCCGTTGAAGCCGGGAGACCTCGTGGAGGTGGTGGGTTTTCCGGAGCTGGGCGGAGCGTCGCCCGTCATCCACGAAGCATCTGCGCGCAAGACCGGATCGGCTCCCCTACCCAAGGCCAAACCGCTTTCAGAGGACTCCCTTTTGAGCGTGGACCACGATGCCACCCTGGTCAGCCTCGATTCGCAACTGGTCGGTTTCCGCGCCAGCCCAAGCGAGCAGATCCTGGAAATGCAGGCCGGGCCGCGAACTTTCCTGGCCCGGCTCGACACCTGCAACGGGCTGGTTCAACCGATCCCCTTGGGCAGCCGGCTGCGATTGACGGGGGTGTATTCAGGCCGCGGAGGCGATCGAACCGAAGGGCGGGACATCGATTCCTTTGAACTGCTGCTCAATTCGCCGGCGGACGTCGCAGTGTTGGCGCATCCATCCTGGTGGACGCCGCAGCGCATCCTGATGATGGTGGCGGCGCTGGTGGTGGTATTGTTGCTCGCGTTGATGTGGATCAGCGGCTTGCGCCGCCAGGTGGAGCACCAGACCAGCAAGCTAAAGATCGAAATCGAAGAGCATCGGCGAACGGAAGAAGAACTGGCGCAACGGACGCAGGCGCTCGAAAGCGAAATCGCCGAGCGCAAGCGGGTCGAGCAGGAGGTGGAGCGGGTGCACCGGGAGCTGCTCACCGCCTCCCACCAGGCCGGGATGGCGGAAGTGGCGACGGGCGTGCTGCACAACGTCGGCAATGTCCTCAACAGCGTGAATGTGTCGGCCAGTCTTGTGGCCGAGCGACTGAATGCGTCCAAGAGCGACGGCGTGGCCCGATTGGCCCGGCTGTTGAAGGAGCAGGGCGACGGGCTGGGCCGGTTTCTGACGGAGGACGTCCGTGGACGCACCGTGCCGGCCTATCTGGAACAGCTGGCCGCCCACCTGGAACGGGAGCGGACCGAGGCGGGCAGGGAGCTGGCGGGACTGATGTTGAATGTCGAACACATCAACGAGATCGTGGCGATGCAGCAGAACTACGCGCGGGTGCTGGGTGTTGTCGAGACCGTCGCCCTGGCGGATCTGGTGGAAGACGCCCTCAAGATTCACGGCGGCGCCTATGCGCGTCATGGCATCAACCTGGTGCGCGACTTCGAGCCGCTGCCACCGGTGTCGGTGGACAAACACAAGGTGCTGCAGATCCTGGTGAACCTGATCCAGAATTCAGAACACGCCTGCGACGAGGCCGCCGGACCCGAGAAACGGGTGACGATCCGCCTCCGGGCGAGCGGGCCCGACCGGGCGCGAATTGAGGTGGCGGACACGGGCGCGGGCATTGCGCCGGAAAACCTGACGCGGATCTTCTCCCAGGGATTTACCACGCGGAAGGGCGGGCATGGCTTCGGGTTGCACAGCGGAGCACTGGCGGCCCAGGAACTCGGCGGCACGCTCACCGTCCACAGCGACGGGCTTGGACGCGGGGCCAGCTTTACCCTGGAACTGCCCCGCGAGCACCGGCCGTCCGACCCGAAGGAACCCTGAATCCACTGCAGCTTCAGCCGTATCTATGCAAATTGTAGGAGCGAGCTTCCACCTTCGCTGAAGCTATGGCGGACACGTGCTCGCGACCTGTCCTCCGAAGGCCCGGCGAAGGAGGATTCCGAGGTATGAATCGCCTGCAAGCAGGCTCCTACACCGGTCACCTGACTGAATCATGTTTAGGAGTGCTGGTCAGGAAACGTGCGTGGAATGTCTGCCCGGCGGCGCCAGCGACGCGGAACGATAGCCGTATCGTCGGTGAAAGCCGGTCAATGGTCACTCCGGGATCGGCGCAAACCAGCTTAAGCGCGGATGCGGCCAAGTTCCATGGTAACGGTTGTAGTGTTGACTTGCGTCGGGTCGCTCACAGCAACGTCCAAAAAGGCTCCCTTGGTCTGAAGAAGAACACTGGCCATTCTGTCCACCGTGATGCTCCCGATGGCTGCGCGCCCATCACTCCAGAAGTTCGCCGCCGTCAGGCCAAGCGAGGCCACGCGCACTGCCTGGATTCGATCGGAATTTGCCAGGATCTCCACTCTCGGGTGCCTGGCATAGTCGGAGACCTGCGCCGCGCTGTATCCGGGCAACAGCACATACGAATACGTCGCTCCGGCTGGATTCATTCCGTGGGAAAGCCAGAGTGTAAGATAGTTACGGGATACGGTCTTCGTGGTTTCGTTCCAAACGCCCGATCTTGCCTCTCGCAGTCCATACAGCCTGACGGGCGCCGGGAAAAAATAGCCGATATCCGCACCTTCGGTCCGGCCCGCCAGGTGAGCCCAGGTAACATCCCGCATCGCCTCTGACCAGCCAGGCGCTCCAGTCTTTCGCGTGCCGTCCACCGTAAGGGCGTTGTCGCCGCCACCATGCAGGAGGCGGTTTTCGACGACGGTCTCGATCGGCCGGGAATCGCCGCTGCAGATATCGCTGCCCAAACAGACAACCTCCCGGTCGAACATGAACCATGACTTCTTCGCGGTGAGCGTGCTGCCCCACGCCCGGAGTTGCATTCCAGCCGCCCCGTAGGCGCCGAGCGACGCACCGCCGACCCAGGTCGTCGCCGGAGCCTCGCTTTGCCCTGATGCGGGCTCGCGGATCTGACTCACATCGATCGTGGTGCCGGGAAGGCGGCGCGGATCAACGGTCGGCCAGAAGTCGTCGTCGAACTGCGTCAAATCGGAATTGTAGAGGTAAAGCATGCCTTCGCCCGTGTGCCAGCCATTCACATTCTCACCGTGGATGCTCTCGTAGGTAAAAACGCGGCTGGATGACATGCTAAGTCCAAGGCCAAAGCCCGGGGCCAGGTGAACCACGCGATCCATTCCGGCAAAGACAAAATTACCGATGAGCTCGCCTCGAGGCTTCACGGTCGGGTCGGCCATCAGTTGCCGCACGGCGCCCTTGAGTCCGATGGGCGCAGTCTCGACGAAGTCAAGAACCGTGTCCGCCCCGGCCCAGTACTTCAGCATCGATCGCATCCGAGCGGCGTCCGCCTCCGGGGCGAACTGGGAGATCAGGAGGATGTTCTGCATGATGCCGTGCCCGATGACGTGTTCAGAGGCGGATTTGCGGGAGATCTCCCGGCCCTGCACCATGGCCATGATGCCGCCGCGATAAATTACCGGCTCCAGAGCAGTGAAGACCAGCCTATAGAGATTTGCTATGTTTGGGTCGGTGACCTTCCAGGAGGAACCCGAGGCGCTTTCCCTATTGGGCCCGTTAAGAAGCGCGAGCACCGGTGCGAGCTTGCCAAGCAAGGAGGCGCCATAGCCTCCAGTGTAGGGGTGCCCCCGATGCTGAATGAATGAGCCGTCGGCGTAGTAGCCGTCGCCATGTTTCACGTAGACGAAAAGCTCGCTGAATGCATCGCGCGCGGCGAGCAGCTTCGCACTGTCCTTCACGATGATGCCGCGAATCGTTACAATGTGGATCTTCCACATGCGGTTGGCGGCGGTGAAAGACCACGGGGTGCCGCCGGGCGCCTGCGTCGTCGCCGAAGGGGTGAATTTTTCCACGGCCCGCATGTAGTTGGCCACCTGGGCGGCGCTCAGTTCACCAAACATCAGGGCCGTGGTGTCGACGAGCTCGGCCGGCGCACCGATTTCGAGGTGAAACCACTCGTCGTGCATCGGTGTCTTCTCGTTGTAACGGTTGGCATACATCCAATCGAGGCCGCGGACGATGTCGGCCTTCAGCGATGCGTTGCCCTTCAGGCTGGATCCCGGAGTCGCGTAGGCCAGCGCCATTGACTTCAGGCGCACATAACTCTCGGTGATGTGTTCCGTATCGGTGGTGCTGGCCAGGTCGGCCCAGAGAAAGGCGCGGGTTGGCGATTGATCCATCGTCGACCAGTAGGAATTCGCCAAGGAGCCGAGCCTGCTGATGGCGGAAGCAACGGCGGGATCCGTCAGGTCCAGGTGACTGCCGCCGGTGAGCATCTCCGCCCACTTCTCCCGCAGGACGTCGAACTCGTCCGCCCGGCATGGGAGCGCCCAACCTACTAGATTGAGCGCCAGGCCCAGGCTGCCGCACCGAACGACAAGCGCCATGCTTGGGGCATTGCGTGCCGCCGCTTTGCAGCATTGCCAGAGGACGGAGAATCGATGCGAGTAGGTCATAGGCGGAATGCGGCATGCTGCTGGATTCGCTGGTCGCCTGGAGCGACGGCCGGAATGCGGCGCTCGACACCCTGAATCTCAGTCGGTATCTTTTCCAGCCATAAGCGCCTCAAGTGCATTGTCTACGAGATTTGAAAACCTCGCCTGAGCCCGAAAGAATCGCATCCGCTTCCGTGGGCGCGTGCGCACCGATGTTCCCCGCCGCAAGGCGAGCCGCCTTCTGGCGTTACTTGGCGATCATCCTCGTCGCCAAGGTTTTCCTTGAAATGATCTTCTTCGTCGGCGTCGCAAGGCAGTATGGCGAGGAGGATATTTTCGTGTCTCTGGCGATGCCAGCGAAGGAGACTGGACAGAACTACTGGGATTCGATCGCCAGATTCAGAAATATCCCCGACCTGTCGCATTGGCGGGGCGATCCGACCGACATGTATCCGTTTCGCATCGCCGCGCTCTATCCAAACATTCTCTTCATGCGGACGTTTGGGGCCTCGGAATCGTCATTGATGGTGTGGTCCGCCATCACCGGCATCGGCGCCGTTCTGCTGGTTGGCCTCATCGGAAGATCGCTCGTCGATGCGGCGGCGGGGCTCTTCAGCGCCTGCATCCTGGCGCTGATACCGGGCCATGTCATCTATTCGGCCCGCGTCGATACCGATATGCCGCAGCTATTTTTCATGAGCCTCGGCCTAGCCTTCCTCGTCCCGGCGTTGAAGGCGGCAACGACCCCGAGGCAGCTGGCTTTCGCCACGGCCAGCGGAGTGTCATTCGGCTTGCTCTACCTTGCGAAACTGCCGCCGGCTTTTCTGGCGCTGAGTTTTGCGCTCCTCCTCCCTTTCTTGCTGGCCGCACTGGGCGACCAGGAGACTCTGCTGACGTCGCGGGGAAAGTTGCGGCAGGCGGCGTTGATCGCCCTGTTGCTGCTCGGGGGCTTCGTCTTGGTTTTCGCGGCGGAGAACTGCGCTTACTACCGTTTGTCCGGGCACTGGTTTCTTCATTGCCGGATAATGAAAGGCAACGCCGTGAACATCGATGCGTGGCGCGGCGAGAAATTCGCGACATTCGGGTTCATCAAGCTCTGGCGGCCACCGGGCGGGTGCGACGATTGGTTCGCGCACGCATTGATGTTCTGGCACAGTCTTTTTCCCGTTGACCGCCCGGGTTCCACTTACAGCACTCCGATTCACGGGTGGAGCTGCGTCGCGTTCCTGCCCGCGCTTCTGGTGTTGCCGTTCCTCCGCATTACCCGCCGTAAACTTTCGCTCCTGATCGTCCTTGGTTTCGTATTCTACTATCTTTATCAAGAGATCTTCTGGCTCTATCCGACCATCGAAGCGGGAAAACTCAATCTGACGCTCGTGCACAAGGTTCACCGCTTTATTTTCCCCTGCTATCTTGGCATTTCACTATGCGTCGGACTGGTTCTGGGTTGGGCTTTTCGTCTTGCTCAACACCATGCCAAGCGCTGGCCGGGCCGCGTCTTCCAGTATGCGCCCGCCTGCCTCGTGCTTGCTTTCGGAATCGCCAATTATCCGGGCACGAAATACTTTCAAACGATGCTACGCAGTTCTCTCGCCGATTTCCGCCAGGCGTGCAGCGATCTAAAGACCATCGCGCCGGACAAGGCCCGGATCTTTATCGCCGCCGGCTCGGAACCCTATTTCCGCCTCTTTCAATATCCGCGGCATTATCAGCTGAAGTATTTCGTGGACAGCCCCGCGGACGAGGTCTGCAACGGCTGGGGAATTGTGGGTGGTTCCCAGGGGATTGGAGCGTCGCCAGCGACATTCATCGACGGGTATCCGAAATGGTTGCGCCCCTATTACCAGGGGCAGGCCGCGCCTCCACCCAACTGGCGGGTGATTCAAACGAGGCCATGCTTCCGGGATGCAAGCGTTCCGCCCGTACGCATCCTGGAATTGCCGGCGTGCAGCCGCTGAACAGATCCACGATCGGAAACGACGAGCCGAAAACTGCCGCATCGACCGCGCAGCCCATGGCCGGCAGCGAGTGACGGTCAGTCCGTGCAAAATCGTGGCGACAAAACCCAGTTGAACGCAGCGCGAGGGCAACGTGGGCTCGACTTCGCCGCGGTCACCTGCGGTCTCTCGATCTGGCGTCAGGAATCCGGTGCGGGTTCGAATTCCGTCCGGGGCGATCCCCAGATTTCAAAATAACGTCCGGGCCCGGCGCTAAAGTAGTCGACCTCGATTTCATAACGTCCCGGTTCAACGACGGCGCCGAAAACAGTGTCCTCGGTCCAATCCTCAACCCAGTGCTCCAACCTCTGCTCTTCGCTCAGGGCGTTGCGGAAGCGGATCCGGTATCCATTTTCGCATCGCAGATGTAATATCGTGAGAGGCGCCGAGAAGGTGATCCAGCCTCGCATCTTGATGCTGCATTCGTGTGAAGTGCGAGCAAGCTTCTCCTCGATCAGCGTTCTTAGCCACGGAGTCCAAAGATCGAAGACAGGCGGCTGTGCCACCACCGTCAGCGGCTGCCCTGCAAACTCGCGTCCTCCATAGATCCAATACCTCAGGCTGCCCGGCGAATCCGAGTGCGGCGCGGCGCCGGGGAGCGGATGATCGAGCTTGAGGTCTTCCCGTTTGAATTCGGGAATCGACGTCGCCAATGGCAGCGGATCGCCATGGGACCGTATCACCCGCCAACCGAGAACCATGCCGACGAGCAAGGCAGCGGCGCAGGTCCACCAAAGCCAGCGGTTTCTTGGTTCAGGGCTGACGTTGAGGTTCATGGGAGTCCGTTGACTTCGGACGGAAAAGCCAAAGCTGCAACAAGCCGGACCGCCAAGGTCGCCGCAATCCGTCGAAGGTATGAATCAAAACGACGTCCCCGCCGAGATATTGGAGGCGATCCGGCTGCCATGCCAAGTCGGCATTCATGCCTTCGCGCCGGGCTCCACCCGTCCAAATGCAGACCGGCGGAGAATCTCTCAGATCCAGGAATTGGGTCCGCGAGGGTTGAAACGTCGTTTTGTCCGGCCAGCCAAGAGCCTCCCCGAACTGCCCGCAGCCGTCGTAATCCATGATCTGCCCGAGCTGCCAATAAGATTTTAGCGAAGTGGCGCACGCCACCGCAGCTCTGCGATAGTCCGAGGTACAGTCCTCAAAAATGTAATACCGAACCACCAGACAATATCCGCAAATTCCAAAACAGGCGCCGAGCAGACCGCAGCGCAGCGCATTGAGAATCCATCGATGGAAAACGCGCGGCAGCGTCAGAACAATGGTGACAGAGGCGGCGAACGGCGGAGCCAAAATGTCGGCATATCTCCACGGCCGGCCGTCGAATAGAATCGGGAGATAATACGGAAAGATTCGGAACGGCCAGTACTCGATGAACAGAAAGAGCGCCAGCGCGCTGCCAAGAAAGATGAAGGCCAGGGCGCGTTCGGGCGACGGCAGCCACCGCCAAAGGATCCCGGCCACCGCCCCCAGGCCCAGGGCGACCCAGATCCAGGCTCCATGCAGCAGGACTCGGAAGCCAGGCGGGCCGATTGGGATGAAGAGCTGCTCGAAATATTTTATAAGAACGTCGTGCAGCCGGACATGTCCACTGAGATAATTATCGGGCAACCGCGCATCGTAGAGCCGCAATTCGGCGGAGATATTGCCAAAGAAATGTCCGGTCTTCGCCAGATAGAACGACTGCACCCCGAGGGTTGGCAGCAAGAAGACCAGCGACGCCAAGGCTAGCGCAGTCCAATCTTTTTGCAGCGGCCAGCCCCGACGGGCAACCTGCAGAAAGAATTCAGTCAGCAACCAGATGCCGAGCATCGGAATGGCCAAGATTTTGACCTGGTGCGCAGCGGCAAAAGCAGCCCCGGCGAGCAGCGAGAATCCAATCCAAGATCCGGGCCTGCGAGCTCCCGACGGCAGCTCTACCACTCGTGCATACGCGCTTCCAAAAAAGTTTACGCTCAGCAGGCACCAAAAAATCATTGGCATCTCGTTCACCAACATCAGGGAATCGACGAACAAGACGGGGTAAAATGCGAGGATCACAGTGCAAAGGAGCGGTCCCAAGGATCCAGGGCGAAGATGCCTTCGCAACCAAAGCCCCGTCAGAATCGGTATAAAACCTCCGGTGATAACAGGATATGCAACAAGACCATGCGCCGTCCAGCCGAACAACCTGAGTGTGGCCCCGATGGGAAGAAGCAATCCCGGGCGAAACTCAACCTGCCCGACGCGTCCAACGGACGGATACTGGCCCTCGGCTACTCCCTTGAGAAAAGTCGCATAGCCTCCATCGTCGGGAAGCGCCGCCCCGATGGCAAAAATCCAGCGAACAACCAACCCCGCCAACGTGATGGCCGCGAGGATCCACAGCTCTGTATCTCTTGTCGCCAGCCATCGCTTGAAGTAATATATTCTCCCCATCATGCGGTCTTTTTGTCGTTCGCGATCTCGATCGGCCCGGGCATCGGCTCAAACGATGCGCTCAAGCCGAAGATGAACGAATCGGATTATTGCGCTCATCAGGAAACAGAAACCTTGCAAGGTTGCGGATTCGAACGCGGGAACGCGGCTCTGTCGAGTCGATAAGACCGTGCACCCTGTCAGCGTGGACGCGATCAGCGGGATCTCGAAACACCGCCACCGCGTACGTTGCCCAGTGATCGAGGAACGTGTTCTCTGGCTCCTTGGCACCATCGACCCGGAGATGCTGAGCGGCGCGACAGGATCCGGTCGGTGCCGGGCTCGCGATGACCGGACAGATTTGGGCACGACCAATCGATGTGCGTCCTTGTCGTTCTGCCCTGACTGCGGTATATTCGCGGCTCGCCTTAACCGGGGAATCCTTGAAGAAACTCCACTGTCATCGCGGGCCCGACGCAGACGGGTGTGGCGATCCACACCCAATGGATGGCTTCCTCGCATCGTTCCTCGCAATGGCGCAAACTTTTTCACCCCAGTCCGAAAGGTTCGATAATCGACCGCTGAACGAATGAGATTCACCTTGATCCGGCCCCCCGTCTTGATGCCGACCTTCAACATGGCGGACTTGGTCGTTCCGCCGATTGGTCCCGCCTATGTCGCCGCAGCGGCCCGCCAGGCCGGGCATGACGTTTGTTTCATCGATGCGATTTCGCTGGCGATCGAACAATACACCCCCGGCAGCCGGGGGACCCTGCAGCACGGTTTGAAGATTCCCGACATCGTTGATCGCATTTCCGCGGACGTCCACGTCATCGGCGTTTCCTCGAATTTCTCCTTTGAATGGCCGGTTTGCCGGGAACTGATCCAGGCGATCCGCGCCCGTTTTCCCAGGACCCTGATTGTCGGGGGAGGCGAGCACGTGACGGCCGTTCCCGAATTCTCGCTCGCGCAGTCCCCGCTGGATGCCATCGTGCTGGGGGAGGGCGAGCGGACGATGGTCAACCTGTTGCGGGCGTATGCGCAGGGCGGGATCCAGCAATTCCACACCGTGCCGGGCCTGGTCTTTCGCGATGCAGCCGGAAAGATCCAGCAGACTGCCGCCGGCGCGCGAATCCAGAATCTCGAGGCGATTCCCCGTCCGGCGTGGGATCTGTTTCCGGTCGAGGAGTATCTGTCGCGCGGCTACGGGTTTGGCGTCAACCGGGGACGCTCGATGCCGGTCCTGGCGTCGCGGGGCTGTCCCTACCAATGCACCTTCTGTTCGAATCCCACGATGTGGACGGTGCGCTGGAAGGCGCGGGACCCGGACGACCTGCTCGATGAGATCGCCGATCTGCAACGGGACTACCGGGCGACCAACTTCGATTTCTACGATCTCACGATGATCGTGAACAAACAGTGGATCGTGGACTTTTGCCACGGCATCGAGCGGCGGAAGATGACGTTTACCTGGCAGCTTCCCAGCGGGACGCGCTCGGAGGCGATCGATGGCGAGGTCGCCCGGCTGCTCTTTCAGACCGGCTGCCGGAATATTTCCTATTCTCCGGAGAGCGGATCCGAGGAGACCCTGCGCCTGATCAAGAAACGAGTTTCCATTCCCCAGCTGCTCAAGTCGATGCGCCTGTCCGTCCAGAGCGGTCTGAACGTGAAATGCAATTTCATCCTGGGATTTCCGGACGACCGTTGGAAAAACATCTGGGAGACCTACCGGGTCATCGCCCGGTCCGCGTGGGCCGGAATTCACGACATCGCCATCTGGGTGTTCGTACCTTATCCGGGCAGCGAGCTGTTCGATCGGCTCCGGGCGGAAGGCCGGATCAAGGAGCTGGATGACGATTATTTCTACCGGCTGGCGGCGTATGCCGATGTGACCCAGACCTATTCCTACTGTCGGGCGCTGAGCCGGAGGAAGCTCCTGTTCGCGCGGATCGTGGGAACCTTCCTTTTCTACGGCCTGGCGTGGCTCGTGCGGCCCTGGCGGCCGTTCCGGATCCTCATCAACTCGATTTCCGGGCATCTGGAAAGCCGCTCGGAACTGGCGGTCCGGGGATTATTCAAGCGGTTAATGAAAGGGTGGGCATAGGAGCGTGTCGCGCGACCGGCCGGGCAGCGGCGGACACGGGGGTCCGCCCCCATCCGCCACGGCAGCGAGAAGCTCGCAGCTACACGATCGGAGACTGCTCGCTGGCGCGCGCGGCCACGAGCCGGACGCGGATCACGCTGGACCGGCGGCGTTCCAGGTGTCGTTGATCCGGCGGGCGAGCGGTGCGGCCGGTTTGTCGACGATGTCAAGCAGCCACGCCTGCAGGAGCATTTGGATCCCAACGATCACTGGCAACAGGGCCAGGGCCACGGTCCCGGTGGTTTGCGCGTGGCCGGAGACCACGCCCGCATGCCAGCGATAGAATCCGAAGGCGGCTCCACCCGCAAGACTGAGCGAGCCGACGAAGAGCAACACCGTCACGGCATTCGTGTCGTAGATAAAGTAGCGCCACAGCAACCGGCTCAACAGACCGGCCACCAGCCTCGGCGGGAAGCCGATCAACGTCCGCCAAACGCTGAGCGATGAATGTTCGGAACCATAGCGCGCGGGCATGGGCACCTCGGCCACGACCGCCCGGATGATGTTGAGCTGGATGAGCAGGCTGGTTTCGAAAAAATAGCGCCGCGAGAGTTTTTCGAGATTCAGCATTCGTAACGCCGTCCGGTGAATGGCGACGAGGCCATTGGTTGGATCCGAAATATGCCAGTGCCCGCTCGCCACCTTGGTCAGCAAGGTCAGTCCGAAATTTCCGATCCGGCGGCCCAGGGGCATCTTCCGGAGCGCCTGCAGGTCGTAGAAGCGGTTGCCCTTGGAGAAGTCGGCGGTCCCGGAAACAATCGGGTGCAGCAGGCGCGGGAGCATTTGCGGGTCGACCTGCCCGTCACCGTCAACCTTGACGACGATCCCGTGGTTGTCGGCGAGGGCGGCCTTGAAACCGGTGACCATGGCGCCACCGACCCCCTGGTTTCGCTCATGAAACAGGATCCGCACGCGCGGGTCGCGAATCTCCGCGGCGACCAGCCGGCCTGACTGATCGGGGCAGGCGTCGTCGACACAGTAGATGGCATCGACCCAAGCGGGCAGAGTGCGGATAACATCGAGGATATTGCGGGCAACCCGGTAACAGGGGATGACGACCGCGATGGTCTCGTGTGGCATGGTGGTGTGACTTGGGAAGCATTCTAACCTGTCATTGCGAGGAGCGCGAGGATGCGGGCGACGAAGCAATCTACCTGGCTCGTGCCAGGCAGCGGGAAGCACTGAAAACGTAGCCTCAGACGCCTACGGAAGAATATGCGGTGGCCAATGAAGGAACTCGAGCTTCAGAATTCGATGCCAGTTGGCGAGGAGGATGACCCCCCACACCGCGGCGCAGTTCACATAACTCAAGAAGACCGCTGCGCTAGCCATGTCTTTCGCCCGCTTGGCCATCGGGTGTTGCGCGGTCGAAATGTAGTCGATGGTCCATTCGATCGCAGAGTTCAGCAACTCGACGATAATGATGAGGAACAGCGATGCGATCATCACCGCGGTGCAGACCGCCTTAACCGGGAGGATGATGGCGAGCGGAGTGAGAACGATGACAAATACCAGATCTTCGCGGAATGAAGGCTCGTGTCGCAGAGCGGCAGTAAAGCCATCGAGGGCGAAGAGGACAGAGTTAAAGAAATTGCGAAGATTACGCTGCTTCAGCGGGGTGACGTTGGCAGTTGGATCCACGACCGCCGAACTTATGCGAGCTGTCAGGCTAGAGAAAGCCCGAAGTTTGGACCCGATAGCTGGTCGTTCCCGATCGGTTGGTGATCGGGGTGATCGCAATGGGCTTTGAACGCAGGGCCACATTTTGCAGGTGGGAAATCGGTAAAGCACCGTCGAGGTGAGTTTGGCTTCCGATTCCAGAAGCGTTCTGCCCGGGTGGCTCCCCATAGGGAAGGCGATCGGCCGGCGCATGGTTAAAGTATGCTCCGATGTTCTCCAAACCGGCCTTGTCGGTCCGATCTGGTGCGCAAGCTCCTTTACTCTCAACGGCTTGTGAGGCGCCGGAAAGTGGTGGCAAGGCCCGGAATCGAACCGGGGACACAAGGATTTTCAGTCCTCTGCTCTACCAACTGAGCTACCTTGCCAGCAGTAGGGGAGGGGGCAGCAAAAGAACCGGGCGGATTGGCGTCAATGGGATTCCACCCGGGCGGCAGCCCGTCAGGTCCCGGGGAAACGGAGCTGGTGTAAGGGCAAATGGTGGTTGGGTGGCTCGTGGCTGGGCCCGACGAGCTGCCCACGGCCGCGCGAGCGCGGCCGGTGATTCCAGCTGTGCGGTGGTCGGATCTCACGATTGGGCCTCACAGGCTGGCGGCCGGCCGCGTCCGTTACTTCAACGGTTGGTCGTCTTCTTATCAGGCGTCGCAGGAGGTTTCAGCAACCGATCGGGCGAGACCGGAGGTGCAACTACGGGCGCAGGAGCGTGCGGAGGTCGTCGAGGGACAGGTTGGCCGCTGCGGCGGCACTGGCTTCGAACACGTCGGCCAGCAGCGCGCGTTTCGCCTCCTGCAGCTGCAGCACCTTTTCTTCCACGGTCCCGGCGCAGATCAACTTGTAGCTCGTGACGACGCGGGTCTGGCCGATGCGGTGCGCGCGGTCGGTCGCTTGGGCCTCCACGGCGGGATTCCACCAGGGATCGTAGTGCACGACGGTGTCCGCCCCGGTCAAATTGAGTCCGGTGCCACCGGCCTTGAGCGAAATGAGAAACACCGGGATTGCGGGCGAGGCCTGGAAGCGGTCGACCTCCGCCTGACGCGCGCGCACGTGCATGGTGCCGTCGAGATAGGCGTACGGGACGCCCTGGGACTCCAATTCTTTGCGCAACAGGGCCAGCAGCGACGTGAACTGCGAAAACACCAGGAGGCGATGCCCATCGTCAGTCGTCTCTTCCATCAACTCACGGAAGGCGTCGAGCTTGGCCGAGGCGACGTCGGACTCCCGCGCAGCTCCATCCACCAGGCGCGGGTCGCAGCAGATCTGCCGCAGGCGCAGCAAATGGGTCAACGCGGCGAGCCGCAGGCGGCCTTCGGCGGCGCCCCCGGCGACCAGGGAATCGAGTTCGCGTTCGCCGCGCTCCTGCCACTCGCGGTAGAGCGTGGCCTGGGCCGGCGGCAGGTCGCAATAGACGATCTGTTCGATCTTGGCCGGCAGCTCGGGCGCGACGGCGGACTTCGTGCGACGCAGGATATACGGAGCCGTCTGGGCGCGGAGCCGCTCGTCGTACCAGGCCTTTTCATCGCCGCGAATGCCGGCGGGCAGCGCGGTCAGATGGCCGGGCATCAGAAAGGCAAACAGCGAACGGAGGTCATCGAGGCTGTTCTCCAGCGGAGTGCCCGTGAGCAGAAATCGTCCGCGGGCGCGAAGGGCGCACAGCGCTTGGGCGTTTTGGGTCCGCCGGTTCTTGATATGCTGGGCCTCGTCGCCGATCACACACGCGAACTCCACGGATTCGAACAGCGGAAGATCCCGCACGAGTGTTCCATAGGAGGTGATCACGAGGTCAGCCCGGGCGAACTCCGCCGCCGAACCGTGTCGCGCCTCTCCGTGGTGGACCACGACCCGCAGTTCGGGGGTGAAGCGTGCCGCCTCCCGCCGCCAGTTCTCGACCAGCGACGCGGGACAAACCACCAGGCTTGCGCCGCGAATTGGGGAATCGGCGCACCGCAGCGCGGCGAACAACGCCAGTGCCTCGAGGGTTTTGCCGAGGCCCATTTCGTCAGCGAGCACGCCGCCGAGTTCATTTCGGTAAAGATGCCACAGCCAGGCGGCGCCGATCCGCTGGTAGGGTCGCAATTGCGCCTCGAACGCCGCGGGCATGGGTGCCGGTCGAAGCTTGGACAGATTGCGCAGCGCGCTGCTGCGAGCGCGCCAGCTTTCCGGCGGCTGAAAACCCGGGGCGAGCGACTCAAGCAGGCCCTCAGCCTCCGCGACCGCCGATCGAGCGATGCGGATTGAGCGGCAGGGCGCGAGATGGGAGTCGGGTTCCCCTGACAGGCGCCGCTGCACCTCGGTTGCTCTTTCAACAAGAGCGACCGGCAGCAGCGTGATTTCTCCCGCTTCCTCGACGTAGCCGCGACTGGACGCCAGCGCCGCGCGCACCGCGTCCCCGGACGCCCGCCCCGCCTGAAATGCCACCGTCAGATCGAAACCGTCAGCGGTTTCGGCGACGGAGCAACCCACGTTCGCCAGCCGAAGCCGCGCGGTGTTCTGCACGAAATTGGGTGTGAAACGCGCGCCGAATTGCTCGCGCAGGCGGGTCCAATTGGCGGCCAGAAAGTTGAGGGTTTTGTGGCGGTCGCGCAGCCACCAACGCCGGTTGGACGGCTCCAGGACGAAGCCGTTGTTCTTTGCCAGAGCGAGGATCTCGTCGTAGGCGGGGTGTTCGCGCGCGGGGAGGGTGAACGCGAGAAAATGTTCGCTGCCGTCAACGAGAAGCGGATCGGCGGGGCGGGCGACGCCGAATGCCGGACGATGGGGCCGGGGCGTCTCCGCCGGCTTTGCTGGGGGCGGGGCGGCGGCGGGCAGGGGCTCCTCGAGATGCTCGCTGGCACCGCGGAGCAAACCGTCGTCCCAGGCGAGCGGCTCGGCGGGACGGTTGACCCAGAAATACACGGGCAGGTCCTCGGTCAGTCCAATCAGCTCGCGGAGCTGGACGCGGGTCAGCTGTAGAAAGAGTGGTGACCGGAGCGACGCGCCGGTCTGGCGTTCGAGCCAGGCGAAGGCAGGCTGGAGCGCGGGTTCGGGAGGCCGGGCGGGCGCAAACTCGATCTTGACCGCGACCGCGTTGCGGGCGGCCGCGGCGGCGAGGTTGGGCGGGAGCAGAAATCGCATGTGGCGAATTCTTGGGAGTATAGCTAATGATGAAAACGCGCCGTGGTCGGGCAGTTGGATCGATGATCGGACTCCCAAGGGGCGCAATCAGCGCAGTTCGTCGTCAAGAAGGGTTGGTGCGCGGGATGAAGGCAACGGAATTACCATCCTCCTTCGTCAGGTTAACGGAGGACGGACCGGCGCGCATGGCGTGTCTCACGAGGACAGGCAGCTTGAAGATACCCGGCAAGACGTTCGGGCGCGGCTGGAGCTAGGGACAGGCACCGGCACGCGAAAGCGAATAAATTGTGAAAAATCCTACCGGTTCGGTCAGAAATCGCGATCGAGCGGTATAATTAATGTGTAACTAACTTATATATAACATATTGTAATTGTCTACGTAGCATGATGTCAATCGATCCGTAGATGGTAGTCTGGAAATTTAAGGATAGATTCCGCTAATAATTTGCATTCAACATAGGGGCGTATGCCCCATAGAGCGCAAACGGTGCTGGAGACTTTTCTCGATTACCACCATCTGCCGGTCTGCGTCGAGTTTGACGGCTCTCAGCGGGATCGTGTCTTCTCTGCCTGGCTGCCCGGCATGAAAGTTGCCGCTCCGGGATTGGGAGATGCTTCCCTCATAATCGCACGTTCCACAACACCCGCGACCGCCGTCTCAGTCCTGGCAATGGCATTGGAAGACAAGATGCTGCAGGGTGATGTTGAGATCGAAAGCGTCCAGTTCCCCAACCTCCTTGATGCAACGTCCTTGGTGAAGAAATTGGAGCCGAACACCGAGGCGGAGATGCTGGCTTTGCAGTATGTCACGGACGTTGCCACCCGAATGGCGGTGCATTTCAGAATGACACGACAGGCTTATGATTGCCGTTGGGTTGCCACCTTGGACGCCAATCTGGTGGATTCGGAGCGTCGGGGCACGATTCCAGTGAGTCTTGGAAACGAACACCCTTTGCTAGCCCTGAAGGATATGGCGCGGCACCTAAGTGGACGCCTGCTGAGCAAGGGAGATCTGGAGTTCCGTGCCCCAGTGATTCCGAGCGTCCAGCTGACTTTGCAGGAATCGATTCTCGCCCGGAAACTCAGAACGAGACGGGGATCGGCAACCGGGGACATTGGCGAGGAATCAACTTCGCCTTTTCCGCCGGCAGCCGATGACAACTTCCGCGACCCTGACGAGATGGCGACCGACAGCTCGCGCCCGCCGGCGAAGCGGGATTTGCCCGAAGCGTGGCGGTCGGAGGCCCCGAACATCGCAGATTCGCCTTAGGGTAGTTTCATGAAAAGTGTGGCCGCGAGCGTGAGCCCCTCGACCTTGCCCCTCGACACGCTCGGGGCCTTGAGCCTGTCGAAACGGCTCGGGGTCCTGAGCTTGTCGAACGGGCGAGTGGACAAACCGCCCTCCACGCAAGCGTGTGCCTGGTCTAGCGGGCGTTATCGTGGGCGGACGCGGGGATTGAATCCGCGGGCGGAGCGGGAACTGTGCAGTGGACACCGATGGCCGTGGCGCTATGCATGAAACGCGTGAGCAACTGTATTCGCTGCCTGATCACAGCCGGGCCGACGCGCGAGCACCTTGATCCCGTGCGGTTCTTGAGCAACGCATCGAGCGGCAAGATGGGCTATGCGCTGGCGGCGGAGGCTGTCGCGCGCGGCTGGCAGGTGGATCTGGTCAGCGGTCCGGTAGCGTTGGCTCCGCCGACGGGCGCGACCCTCCACCTCGTGCAGTCGGCTGCAGAAATGTTCCGGGCCTGCGAACCGCTGTTCCCGGCGAGCGGTCTGTTTATTGCGGTCGCAGCGGTGGCAGACTACCGGCCGCGAGCGATTTCTTTCGAAAAGCTCAAGAAGACCGGCGGGCCGCTAAACCTCGAACTGGTCCCGACCGTCGATGTGCTGAAGAAGCTGGCGGCGCGCAAACGTCCAGATCAGGTGGTGGTAGGATTTGCGGCAGAGACGCACGACCTCGAGGATTACGCGCGGCGGAAGCTGGGGGAAAAGAATCTCGATTGGATCGTCGCCAATGACGTGAGCCTGCCGGACCTCGGCATGAATGCGGACGCCAACGCCGTGCTGCTGCTCGGGCGCAACGGTGAGCGCGTCTCGTTCGGTCCGGCGCCAAAACTTGAGGTGGCCAGATTCATCTTGCAACACGTGAGCCCCGCGGGCGCTGAGATCTGTGGCGGATCCAGCCGGGACATCTCGCGCCGCTCATGCTTCGCTGTAGCCGGCCGCGTTGAGGCCGGCCGGGGATTTCGAACGAACGCGCCGGGGTCAACGCCCCCGGCTACAGAAGACCCTCCGCTGTAGCCGGCCGCGTTGAGGCCGGCCTTTGGCCTGGCTGGCCATTATTCAGACGCGCCGGGGTCATCGCCCCCGGCTACAGAAGACCGTCCGTTGTAGCCGGCCGCGTTGAGGCCGGCATTTGGTTACAATGCGTGAAGGGCTGACTTGCTGACGGCGAGGCCGGCTTCCTTCACGGCTTCACTGAGCGTGGGATGGGCGTGGATCGTCCGGCCGAGATCCTCGGCACTGCCACCGTATTCCATGTGGGTGACCACCTCCGAAATCAGCTCCGAGGCTCCGTGGCCGATGATTTGCGCCCCGAGAATGCGGTCGGTCTTCGCGTCGGCGATGATTTTTACGAATCCTTCCGCGGCGTCGGCGGCGATCGCCCGCCCGTTTGCGGCGAAGTAAAATCGGCCGACCCGGACATCGACGTTTTTCGCTTTGGCACCGTCCTCGCCGAGGCCGACGGCCGCGACTTCGGGATCGGTGTAAATGATGGCCGGCACAAGGCTCCAGTTGACATGGCCCCCCTTGCCGGCAATCCACTCGGCGACGGCCACGCCGTCCTCCTCGGCCTTGTGGGCGAGCATCGGCCCGGCCACCACGTCGCCGATGGCCCAGATCCCGGGAACGGAGGTGCGCAAATGGTCGTCCACCCGGATGCGCCTATTCTCGTCGAGTTCGATTCCGACCCGCTCAAGTCCAAGGTTCTCAATCACCGGCCGGCGGCCGACGGAAACCAGGATCTTGTCGGCGGGAAACTCCATCGGTTTGCCGTCGCGCTCGGCCGTCAAGACGACCGGCACGTCTTCGGCGGACGAGAAATTCTGCGTGCGGCCCTGGGACGGCGCCAGGACCCCAGTGCTGCCGGCGCCGCCGATGACCGGCGGGGGCGTGGCCTGTCTCTTGAGGCCGGTGACTCTGGCATTGACCTCGATCTTCAGACCCTGCTTCGCGAGCAGGCGGGTCAGCAGGCGCACGACATCGTCGTCGTAGCTGGCAGCGATCTTTGGGAGAAACTCGACCACGGTCACGTCGGCCCCAAAGCGGGCCCACACGGAGCCGAGTTCGAGTCCGATCGCCCCGCCGCCGACGACCACGAGCCGTGCCGGCACGCGATCGAACGCAATCGCCTCGTCCGAGGAAACGACCTTCTTGCCGTCGAACGGGAGAAAAGAGAGTCCGGCCGGGACCGAGCCGGAGGCGAGCACGATGTCTTTGGCGGCGATCGTGGTGGGCGCAGGCGGTGAGCCTGGGCCCGCCTTCGCCGAGGCTTCGGAGGGCAGGCCGGGGTCGGCCCGTTCGCCAAGCTCAGAGCGTGCGCCCTCGGCTGCCGGGGAGCTTCCGGCAACGCGCGCGACCGCGTCCGCGGGGGAGATTTCGATGGTGGTGGCGGACGTGAGCGAGGCCGTTCCGGTGAACACGGAGATCTTGCGGGCCTTCGCGAGCTGCGCGACACCGCCGACGAGCTTCTGGACCACGGCCTCCTTCTTCTTCATCAAGGTGCCAAGATCGAGCTCCACCCCGGTCAACCTGATTCCGCTGGCGGCAGCCTGTTTCGTCGCCCAGGCGTAGTGCTCGCTCAACTGCAGGAGCGCCTTGCTCGGAATGCAGCCGACGTTGAGGCAGGTGCCCCCGAGCGTCGGGCGTTTTTCAATGAGAGCGACCTTCAGGCCGAGCTGCGCGGCCCGGAAGGCGCACACGTAACCGCCGGGTCCTGCGCCGATGATGGCAACGTCAAAAAAATCCATGAAATTTGGGAGATGTTCCTGATTGTTGCGTTCGCTGCGCAAGGTCGCACTTGAGGTGGCGCCTCGCTACACGCTCAGCAGCAGGCGGCCTGGATCCTCGACCGCCTGCTTCAGGCGCACGAGGAAAGTCACCGCGTCGCGACCGTCGACGATCCGGTGATCGTAGCTCAACGCGACGTACATCATCGGGCGGACCACGACCTGGCCGTTAACTGCGACCGGACGGTCCTGGATGGCGTGCATGCCGAGGATGGCGCATTGCGGCGCGTTGAGGATCGGCGTCGAGAGGAGCGATCCGAAGACGCCGCCGTTGGTGATGGTGAAGACGCCCCCTTCGAGGTCTGCGAGCGTCATCTTGGCGTCGCGGGCCTTTTGCGCGAGGACGGCGAGCTGGCGTTCGAGGTCGCCGAATCCGGCGCGATCACAGTTCCGGAGAACCGGGACCATCAGACCGCGATCAGTGGAGACTGCGACGCCGATGTCGTAGAAGTGGTTTTCGACGAGCGTATCGCCATCGAGCTGGGCGTTGATCGCCGGCACCTCCTGGAGGGCACGGACGGCTGCCTTAACAAAGAACGACATGAAGCCGAGCTTCACACCGTATTTCCGGACAAAGTCTTCCTGGTACTTGGTGCGGAGGTCGCGCACGGCCGACATGTCGACTTCGTTGAAGGTCGTGAGCATGGCGGCGTCGCGCTGGGCCTGAACCAGACGCTGCGCCAGGCGCTGGCGGAGCGGGGTGAGTCTGCGGCGGGTCTGGCGCTCTGGCGGGCGCGCCGGAGCGGCGGGCGCGGGAGCCGAAGACGATGCGACCGTCGATGGCAGGAGCGGGGGTGAAACCGGCGGCGGTGACGTGGCTGCCGGCTTCGTTTCCCCGGACTCCGGCTTTGGTGCGCGCCCTTCTTGTGCGAGGAGATCGCCCTTGGTCACGCGTCCGCCTTTGCCGGAGCCGGCGACGGACGACGGATCGATGCCCGTCTCGGCGGTAATGCGCCGCACAGCGGGCGATGGTGGAACGGCGACCGCTGGCGTCGCCACGGGCACCGGGGATGACGCAGCGCCGGATGCCTCGGTCTCGATGGTTGCGACCACTTGCCCGACCTTGACTTCGGAGCCGGCGGCGACCGTCAGGGTGACGCGGCCGGCGGCCTCGGCGGTGGCTTCCGAAGTGATCTTGTCGGTCTCCAGTTCGAAGAGCGGCTGGTCTTTCTTCACGAAGTCACCGTCGCTGACGTGCCATTTGGCAAGGACGCCGCCAGTGATCGATTCTCCCATGGAGGGGATTTTGACGTCGAGGATTGGCATGGACGGAAAAGCGGAAAGCGGGAAAGCGGCAGGCGGAAGGCGGCAGGCGGTGGGCGGTGATCAGAATGCAGCGGGCGAACGGCGGAAGGCGAAAAGCGAAGATGCGGTAGTCCAGATGAAATGGTCGGACCCAGTGAGTCGGATTGTCACCACCAAACACACAAAATACACGAAAGAAACAAGGACAGGGAAAGCATCGCAGATTTCTAGACCGTCGGTCCGGCGAGATCCGGTTCACCCAGAGGCCCAGTCTCAAGATTCCGGTTTCGTGTGATTTGTGTCTTTCGTGGTGAAATTATGCCGCCTGGTTCCGCTCAGCATAATGGCGGTGACTCCCATTCGACAAGCTCAGGCTCCGAAGGCGGCGCGGATCAACGAGGTCTGTTCGAACCGGTGACGGGCGAGGTGACCCACGGCGGGCGAAGCGCTGGCGTCGCGGCCGGCGTAGAAGGGTTTGCGGCCGAAAACCTGCTCCAGCCGCGGAGCGATGTAGGTCCATGCGCCCATGTTTTGCGATTCTTCCTGACACCACACCAGCGCGGAGCCGTCGTATTTGTCAACCAGTTGGGCGAGCCGGTTCCGATGGAGCGGATAGAGCTGCTCGACGCGCACGATCGCCGCATCGTTGATTTGGTTCTTCTCCCGGTACTCGAAGAGGTCGTAATAGATCTTGCCCGAGCAAAGGATCAAACGCTCCGGGACCGCGGCGGGCGCCGGCGGGTTGGCCTCCGAAGGCGCGGGATCGGGCCAGTGCGGATCGTCGATGATCTCCTGGAAATGTCCGGCCGTGAACTCTTCGAGGCGCGAAGTGGCGGCGGGATGGCGGAGGAGACTCTTGGGCGCCATCACGACGAGCGGCTTGCGGAATTCGCGGCGCATCTGGCGCCGCAAGGCGTGGAAGTATTGGGCGGGAGTGGTGAGATTGCAGACCTGCAAGTTGTCCTCGGCACAGAGCTGCAGGAATCGTTCGAGCCGGGCGGACGAATGCTCCGGCCCCTGGCCTTCGTAGCCGTGGGGGAGCAGAAGCACGATGCTGCTCGCGCGCTGCCACTTGGACTCGGAACAGGAGATGAACTGGTCGATGATCGCCTGCGCGCCGTTCGCGAAATCGCCGAATTGCGCCTCCCAGAGACACAGGATCTGCGGATAATCGAGGCTGTAGCCATAGTCGAAGCCAAGCACGCCGGCCTCGGACAGGGACGAATTGTAGACGCAGAACCTGGCCTGTTTCTCGTCCAGGTTGAGCAGAGGCACATACCGTTCGCGGGTGTCGATGTCGAAAAGCACGGCGTGCCGCTGGCTGAAGGTGCCGCGCTCGCTGTCCTGGCCGGTGAGGCGGACGGGCGTGCCCTCGAGCAGGAGCGTGCCGAAGGCGAGCGCCTCGCCGAACGACCAGTCGACTGGCCCGCCTTCCTTGAAGGCCTGGGTGCGCGTCTCGATCAAGCGCTTGATCTTCGAATTTAGCTTGAAGGTTGCCGGCACACGGGTCAGCCCGAGCGCGCATTGTTCGAGCTGCTCGGTTGAAACGGCGGTGACAACGGGTGCGAAGAGATCAGCGCGCTGGAAGATGGCGGTGGAACCTTCAAACCGCTTCACGTCGTCAATCTGGCGGTCGAGCTTCTTGCGCGCCCGCGCGAGCGCTTCCTCGAGGACCGCGTTGTATTCGTGCTTGATGGCCTCCGATTCCGCCGCGGTGATTGTGCCGCCGGCGATCAGCTTCCGGCTGAGAATCGCTGAGGCCAGCGGATGGGCGGCGATCTGCGATAAAGCAGCGGCTGGGTGAAGGCGGGTTCGTCCGCTTCGTTGTGTCCGTGGCGGCGGTAGCAGAACATGTCGATGACGACGTCGCGCTGGAACTGCTGCCGGAAATCGAGCGCGAGCTTGGCCACGTAGCAGACGGCCACCGGATCGTCGCCGTTCACGTGGAAGATCGGCGCCTCGATCATCTTGGCGACGTCGGTGCAATACGGCGTCGAACGCGCCTCGGCCGGCAGGGTGGTGAAGCCGATCTGGTTGTTGACCACGATGTGCACGGTGCCCCCCGTCCGGTAGCCGGGCAGCTGCGAGAAGTTGAGCGTCTCGGCGACGACGCCCTGGCCGGCGAACGCGGCGTCGCCGTGAATGAGCAGCGGCAGGACGTGCCGGCGTTCGCGGTCGCCGCGGAGCGCTGGCGCGCCCGGGCCTTGCCCTCAACGACCGGATCGACGGCCTCCAGGTGCGAGGGGTTGGCCGCCAGGCGGACCTCGACCTTCCGGCCGGCAGTCGTGTCGAGCACGGCTTCATAGCCGAGGTGATATTTCACGTCGCCGTCGCCCCCGACCGTGTCGGGCATGAAAGTTTTCGGAGAACTCCTCGAAGATGAACTCGTACGGATTTCTGCAGGAAATTGGCGAGGACGTTGAGCCGCCCGCGGTGGGCCATGCCCATGACGATTTCCTCGATGCCCAGTTCCGCGCATTGTTCGACGATCGAGTCGAGCGCCGGGATGAGCGTTTCGCCCCCTTCGAGGGAAAAGCGTTTCTGGCCGACGTATTTGGTATGCAGAAAATGCTCGAAGCTCTCCGCCTTGTGGAGCCGGCGGAGAATCCGGACCTTCCGGGCCTTGGTGAAATTGGACTGGTTGCGCCGGGGTTCCATGTAGTTCTGCAGCCAGCGGCGGATCTCAGTCTCCTGGATGTGAAGGTATTCGACGCCAATGTGACCGCAGTACGTCTGGTGGAGCCCGGCGATAAGGTCGGTCAGGCGCATCTGGCCGCCGTCGAGGTAGTGGCCGACGTCGAAGAACGTCTCGAGATCGGACGCGGCGAGGCCGAACCGGCTCAATGCGAGGCGGGTGTCGGGCGCGGGCGGATCATTGAGCGGATCGAGGTGCGCCTGAATGTGGCCGATGGCGCGGTAGTGGTAGATGAGGCTGTGGACCTGCGATTGCTTGAGGCTGTCGATGAGGGCGGGGGCGGCCGACGCGGAGCCGGCCAGCACGGGAATCTGGCCGCTGAGCCCGAGGGTGAAACCCTGGAAGAACGCCCGCCATGT
>CAWDQK010000113.1:0-29778 GCA_963804395.1 uncultured Verrucomicrobiae bacterium
CCAATTGCTTGCCACGCTTGTAGGTGGCTGCGCAACCGCTCCCCAAGGGGCTGAAGTGGTCTATCAATCGGGGCAGTTGACTCCGATTCAGCAGGCATATTCGGATCGCCTGTCCCAAGTCAGAAGTGGCATGGCGTTGGAACAATTCCGCGCAGTCGTCCCCGAAGCTTACGTGGCTGGCCAGAATGAAGAGATCACTGCCTATGAGCTCACCCGCCTCGCAAGATACGTAACTCAGCGCGATATCGATGAGCAGAATTCCAGATGGTTGGCCGGCAGTCCCAGAATAAGGACAGAAAAGCAGATACTTTGGTTCTACTTCTACAAGGACAGACTGATCAAATGGGGTAGGCCTCAGGATTGGCCACAGAAACCCGACAAGGTCGTCGAGATTAGAGAAAGATGATGGCAAAGAGCATCCAAATCTCAACCTCTCCCAGGTTCTCATCAAGTTGGCGGTCCGATGATCGCCGTGGCAGGCTTGAGCGATAACGACTGCCCTGCGCAATCCAATGCACTGAAGCAGGTATGAATCTAAAGAAGACTCCCTGGAAACCGAGCGGACGCCTCTATGACGGGACACTCCTGTTCGGATCCTCAATCGACTCCGTATGAACCCAATGAATACAGATTGGCAAGCACCCTTGACCGCAATCATCTCGGCAATGGTGGGTGGCGCTATCGCCACTCTTCTGGCCCCTTATGTTACTTGGCAAATTGAAAAGGAACGGATTCGTCTAGAAACGCGCCGCAAGCTAATCGCTGACGCACGAGCATTTCTCCAAACTCCTCACGAAAAAAGAGAAATCGCCGACTCAGATGTCTACGCTCGACTTAGACCTTCATTGTACCGCACGATCATCGAGTCTTTAGAATCCGATTCGATCGAGGTGCATATCGGAGGCACTAGAGGTGCTGGCGTGAACAATTATTCAAGCAAGCTCCTCGACGAGGTAGTACGACTGGAGAAAGAATGGCACTTGATCTGATCAGGACGGCAAGTCGGATGGGTTCAGGCCTCACCATTTACCCCGGTAGCCCTGATCGTTTTCGGCATCTTGGTGGGCAGACTTGGAACTCTGAAGATCGCCGGTCCGGTTTTCCAGGATTCTCGTGCCTTTTCGTGGCCAGAGCGCAATTCTTAGGGGGTCAGGTTTCACCTTTTACCCCGGTACCGCCGCTCGTTCCGGGGATGATTGCAGGTGGACCGGAGCCCCGAAGAGGGGCAATTCTTAGGGGGTCAGGTTTCACCTTTTACCCCGGTAGCGCCGCTCCTTTCGGGCATGTTTGCAGGTGGACCGGAGTCCCGAAGACCGCCGATCCGGCTCTATGGATTCTCGGACCTCCTCGTGGCCAGACCCCCCGCGAATGCCGGAGTTCGAGTGCGGCCATTCGTGTTGATTCGTGTGAATTCGTGGGCGAACTTTCCTTTGCCGCCCGTCACTCGCCGCCGGTCGGGACCCTCGCGAACTCCGCCGCCAAAAGCTCAGCGACCAACCTGCGGGCTAGATGCCGCGCAAGAACCGCTTCACGTCCGCGTGGGTCCCCGCGTCATAGAATACCAAAGCGGTTCTCTTCGCCTTGAAGATCAACCTCACGCCGAGCCCTGACCGCACTTCGAAATAGTCGGCCTCCAACCGTCGGATGCCCAATCCCGTATGTTGATGGGGGTTGCCCCATGCCGCCGCCGTGGCTTGGATCACAACAAAGACCGCCTGGCTATCCAGACCAAGCTTGCGGAGCCGGTCGCGAAACTGGCGGGTCAATTCAACGGAGATCATCAGGCGAGGTCAGGGGACGGACCGTTCCGGCCTTGCGTTCGCGCTCGATGTCCCGGTCCGCCTTGCGCACAAAACGCCTCAGCTCAGCCGCGGTCGCGCCGTATTCCGTCCGGGCGTAGTCGGCGCCAGCATCAACCAGGGCAAAGGGGATCGCCCGATGTTGCACAATCTGGGCGTAAAGCATGTTTACGGCGTCCGACGGCTTCAGGCCCAGCCGGGCAAGAATCTTCTCCGCACGGTTGGCGCGATTCTTCTCAACCCGGGCACGGACAACAGTTGTAACCATGGGCGCGATTGTGCTCATTTGTGCGCGGAGGTCAAGATTGGCCACGAGGATCCTGGATCGAGCAGGCCGGTCGCACGGGATCCGATCGTTTCCGGCACATCGGTGGGCAGACTGGAGCCCCGAGGACCGCTGGTCCGGCATTCGTGGATTCTCGGGCTTTTCAGCCCAGACCCAGTGCCCCCCGGACTTTCCGTGCAATCTCCCGGCGGCGCTCAAAGCTCACGGAGCCGGCGACCCGCAGGACCTTGCTTTTCATCACCACGTAGACCATTGAGCAATCAACCAGGGAGGCGAATTCCAGCCCGTCCGCGCCGTTCAAAGCGACCTGATGCGGCCGGGGCGCGTAGGCCGGGGGCCTCTTGGAAGACGTCACCACATTGAGCCGGGGTTGCCGGTCGTCGCGCAGCAAGTCCAGACAGGAAAGCACAACCGCCGGGTGGCCCGTCTCGTCGCGGTCGTCGGTGCGGACAAAGACAATATCCCAGGGGTTCAAGCTCATAGCGTCTCTCCAAAACTCTGGTGCAGTTTCCTTTCTTCCGGGGTCAATCGCACCGTGCCCAGCGGCCAGGCCGAAACCTCCTCCGGCAAGTCGTAGGGCGCGATTTGGACGAACCCGGCCGGGGACCGCACCACCACCGGCTTGCGGCTCTTGATGACGCCACGAACGACACGAGAGAACCCGCTTTTGGCCTTGGACACGGTGAGCATTTGCATGCATTGGTCTTATTCCTGACCAATTTCGGGTCAAGTCCTGAGTCGATCCGCGGGGCATGTCCCACGAGGGAATTCCTGGGAGGCGTGCCGCGAATCTTTCGCTCAACGGGCCAAGTATAGATCCGCCATTCGTGTTGATTCGTGTGCATTCGTGGGCGAAGGGCAAGGTCGCTCGATTCCGGCACGTTGCGGGTAGGCTGAATCCCGAAGATCGCCGATCCGGTTTTCGTGGATTCTGGTGCCTTTTCGTGGCCATTTACAGGAGAACGCGGAGGCAACAGAGGCCGGCGGAAGCAGTGAGGAACAGCTCAGCGACCGCTGGCGAACAGTCCGCGCGGGGACCAGAACGGCACGCGATAAATGCTGAAATGGCGCGTGTCGGTCGTAATCACGAGGGCGCCCGGGATGGCCCTGGAGAGGGTCACCAGGCAGGCGTCCGCGAGATCCATTTCCGGGGAGAACTGGGCCGCCGAGGAGAAGACGGACGACGGATCGCCGGCGAGCGCCGGGGCCAGTTGCATCCGTTCGGCCAGGGCGCGCAGGCGTTCCACCGCCGGCGCCGAATTCTCCACCAAATGCATCGCCTCGGCAATGCAGGCCTCGCAGGTCAGGATGCGCCCTTCAATCCTCGGCAGGAGTTGGACCGCCCACCGGTGGTGCGCATCGCCCCGGTCCAGGAAGGCGACCAGGGGACCGGTGTCAATCAACACGGTCCTGGCGGCGGAGGCGGTCGCGGATTCTCTCACGGGGAGAGCCTTGGCGGCGGGGCAGGTTGATGGAACCGGCGAGGGTGATCAAATCGGCGAAGGGGTTGCCGGTCTTCGGGCGACGTTGAAAGAGATATTCCGCCCCCGCCGCCTTGATCGTGACGGTTTCGCCCCGATCGGCCGCCGCCCGGGCCTTGGCAAAGCCCCGTTGAAAGGTGGTCAAGGTCGTCTGCATGTCATCAGATTATTTGTCTGATTATCTGCGTCAAGTCGCCTTTCATCATCCCAGGCCGCTGTGCAGGTACGGTCTGCCGAACCCATCGAGCAACAGCGTGACGGCCCCCAGAACTGCCAGCCGGTCAGCGACCGACAGTCCGCTTAGGTCTCTTATGGCCGCTTTTTAGAGAATGTCTGTCGGATTCGACCTGCGTGGGCGCCTGCGGTACGCACGGCATTCGGCGTTGGGTTCCGCCCACGAATTCACACGAATCTTCACGAATGGGTTTTCGCCGTTGCTTGCACCCGGGAGCAGAAAACGACTGGAATCTGCTGTGGCTAGGTCGATCGAGGCGGGTAGGTCTGGCATTCGTGCCAATTCGTGTGCATTCGTGGGCGAAGGACGAATTCGGACAGGTTCATGCCGCACCATGATCCGGTGGCGGCCAAGACGCGGCCGATTCCAGCCGGCTAGCTCGTCGGTCAGCGCACTGATCTCGCCTTGTTCCTGCGCGAGCAGGGGAATTCCACGCTTGATTCAGCCCAGACCCAGGGCGCCACGGACTTTCCGCGCAATTTCCCGGCGACGCTCAAAGCTCACGGAGCCGGCGGCCCGCAGCACCTTGCTCTTCATCACCACGTAGACCATTGAGCAACCTTTTACCTCGGTAGCGGCGAGCGTTCCTGGCATGTTGGCGGGTGGACTGGAGCCTCGGGGACCGCCGATCCGGTCTTCTAGGGATTCTCGTTCTACAGTAATGCAGAATCCTCGCGAGCCGCGATGAAATCAGAATCTGCTTGACCACGAAGAGGAAAAAACGCCCCAAAAGAACCAAAATCATGCGGGATGACCGGGATACCGTTCTCGATGGCGTGGAATCTGCGACAATCTGAGTTACCTGCGGTTAAAACGGATCAGAATTGAACCGCAGATTACGCAGATGGCACAGATGAACGGCCGCAAGACATCAAGTTAATCGCGATGCGGGGTCCGTTGTGCCCTGTAGCGACGATTGACGCCCTGGATTGAGTTTGGTTGCGGCTCCGCCGCGCTAGGCCTTTTCGTGGCCAGACTTTCGGTGAATGCCGGGGTTCGGTGCGGGCAGAGAGCGTCCAACTCGCCGTTTCGACAAGCTAAAGGCCCCGGGCCTGTCGAGGGGCTCACGCTCGCAGCCACACTTCTTATGAAACCAGGATCCTGACGATTGCTTTCTGAGAACGCCCCTCCTGAAGCTCGGCGCGCCTGGATTCGCTTCGGGTCCTTTGGATTGCTGCCTGCTGACGCTCCAAGCTTGATCGCGTGCACAGTCCGTGCATGGTCTGTGTATATGAGCACCAAAACGATTTCCCTGGAAACCGATGCTTACGCCCTGCTCAAAAAGGAGAAGCAAGCAAAGGAGTCGTTCTCGCAGACCGTGCGTCGCATCATCCGCGACCGGCCGGCGCTCACTGCCGGCGAACTGGAAGAGACCATGAAACCCCTGGTCGGCTACGGCGCCGGGCCGAAAAGAAGGAAGCGCCGTGTTGCTGCTTGATACGAGTTTCCTGATTCTCTACGAGGCCGAGATTGCCGCCAACCGCGCCGGCCCGGCCCGGCTCTTCCTGCGCTCCCGGCCGATGGAGGCGGTGGCAATCAGCCTGATCTCGGTCGGGGAATTCGCCGAGGGCTATGCGGACCCGCATGACGTGGAGAGTTTCATCCGGCGTTTCACCGTGCTGCAGCTATCGCGGCGGATCGCCTACCGGATGGCTTCGATGCAGACACAGATTCCTCAGCGGCTCGGTGAAAACGATGCGTGGATTGCCGCCACGGCGCTGGTCTATGGCGCCAAAATTGTCGGGCGAGATGCCGCTTTCGTCCGGGTGCCGAGCCTGAATTATATCGAGCTCTGATCCGGTTTAGGTGGCTCCTCGTGCCTTTTCGTGGCCGCTTGCAGGAGGACGCGGAGCGAACAGAGGCCGGCGGAAGCAGTGAGGAAAAACTGCCAGAAAGCCTGGTCCCGTCCCGAGTATCTGTCTAACCCAACCAGGCCAATTTGCCCACGAATGCACACGAATGGCCACGAATGCCGACAGCGATCCATTCGTGTGGATTCGTGAGCGAGCGTCTTCCTCTCTGCGGAGGGGTTGTTGAGATTCATGACGGCGGCGCGCGAAACCCGGCTCGACGGATTCATGGGTTGTGCAGTAGTTTTTGTAATTCTTGGGATTGCGGCAGGTATCAATCCAAGACGCACAATAATCATTATGTCTAATGCAGGAGTGAAACTGTCTTTTCCCCTGTCTCATGTTAATTAGGCTACTCACTAACCTGACCTTCCATCCAAACCTGGCTTTTCATCCCATTCGGATCGTGTGCCATACACGCCTATGAGAACCATCGCCCTGGCAGGCCTGCTCGTCTCAGCCTTCGTTTTCACCGCCTGCAACCCAAAGACTGAGCCCGATTCCACTGAGAAGCAGCCGACGAGCTACGTGAAGGTGCTCCTTCCGCCGCCCACCCCGCAATCCACCCGGGCTCGCCTGACCAATCCACCGTACGGCGTCGTACCCCATGTGGCCGTTGCGAGCTCGAATTTCGTGCAACCGGCTCCGGTTGAGACCTCGGGCAACCCGAAAACCGGGAAAGACGAGGTTTCCAACCGGGTCCGGCCGCGCCCGGCCGCAGAGTTGATCCCGAAATCCGGGATCACCATCAGTGACGGCGTGGTCGAGGAAAAAGACTGGACCGGAATCACCCTCATCCCGAAAAGCCTCGCGACTTCGCTGGTACACACGACCAAGGTGTCGATTCAGTACATCGAGGTTCATCCCCTGGCAACCGGCCGCGTCCGGATCTGGGCTCGACTGCAGAATCTCAAGGGCGACCCCGAAAAGATCGAAATCGGATGTTCGTTCCGCACCAATGAGCACCCGGAATCTTCGACTCCGATCTTCTACGAGATTGGCATCCCCAAGGACTACATTGACATTTTCTTCGTCTCTCCCAAGGAGAACATCAACGCGTACACCTTTCTGGTCCGCGACATCAAGAGCCGGGACGAGCGGAGAAACGATTCGGAAGATCGTTAGAATGCCGCGCTGTCTGTAGGCGGCCGCGTTGAGGGCGGCCACAAACCAGCACCGAATTCGGATAAACCTGCCGGGGTCGGCGCCCCCGGCTACAGGAGAAAGCACATGCGCTGTAGCCGGCCGCGTTGAGGCCGGTCACAAACCGGCACCGAACTCGGATGTAACTGCCGGGGTCAACGCCCCCGGCTACAGAAATTCTGCCGCGGTCGGCCGCTTTCGCGCGAGGCTACGGCGGGCCAAGGCGCTCCCGGCTACAGGACTCCGGCTAAGAAACCCGCGGCGCGGGTTCCTCCTTGCCCAGAAACCTGACGATTTCGGGCATCACCTCGTCGCCGGCGTCCTCCAGCACGTAATGCCCGACGTCGGCCAGATGCTGCGCCTCCGCGTCCGGATAAATCTGCTGCCACCGCCGGAAGAACCAGTCGTTGAAGCAAAAGTCGGCGCCGCCCCAGATGATCCTGATCGGGCGGTTCCGGAACTGCCCCAGCCCGGCGGCCATCTCCTCCAGGACCTTCAGGGTCGGATGTTCCGGGCCCATAGGAATGTCGGCGACAAATCCCGCCACCGCGACGCGGTTTCCCCACGAGTCGTATGGGAAAACATATCCCCGCTTGACCTCCGGTGTCAGCCGGCGGCGCTTCATGGTCATCCAGGTCGCCATCCCGGCAAATCCGTTGAAGCCGCGGATCAACGCCTCACCGATCCACGGCGTGCGGCAAAGCCGGATTCGCAACGGCATCCGCGGCGCCGGAAAGGCCGCAGTATTCATCATCACAATACGGCCGACCGGCTCCGGGTGCCGCACCGCCCAGCCAAAGCCGATCGCGCCGCCCCAGTCGTGCACCACGAGGTCCACCCGCCGCAAGCCCAGCGAGGCGACCAGCTTCGTGAGGTTGGCGATGTGGGACTCCAGGCAGTACGGATAGTCCGCCGGCTTGTCGGACAGCCCCATGCCGAGGTGGTCCGGAGCCACGCACCGCCGGCCCGCCTTCACCAACTGCCCGATCAGCTCGCGAAAATGGAAGGACCACGTTGGATTGCCGTGAACCAGCAGCACGGCCTCGTCAACGCGCGGCCCCTCGTTGACGTAGGACATGCCGCCCGGTCCGCAGTCGAACGTTTTCGGCTCAAACGGATAGAGCCGGCGCAGCCAGTCGGGAAGCTGTGCCGGTGTCACCATTCGAGCGCCAGCATCATGCAGTTGATGCCGCTCCCAATGCCGAGCAGTCCCACCCGGTTGCCGTCAACCACCGCGCCGCCCTCCACCGCCTTTGCGAGAGTCGCCGGCAGCGAAACCGAGCCCATGTTGCCGAGGGTCTCGAACGTCGAAAAGTCCCGGGCTGAATCGACCCCCAGGGCCTCATAAAGCCGCCGCCGGTGCATGTCGCCGACCTGGTGGCAGACAAACCGGTTGACGGAAGCTTCAACCCAGCCCGTCTCCTCGCAAAATGCCGCCCAGGTGCGCTTCGCAACGCCAACGCCTGCCACCAGCAGCTGCTCGGAATCCGTCTGCATCTCCAAGCCGTCTCCGCCCGCCGCGTCACCCTGGCAGAGCTGGCTGTATTCCGTGGCTGCCAGGCACGCTCCGCCCAGGAGCCGGTGGGGCCGGTCGCGAACGAGCGAACGGTGACAGACGATCGCCGCCGCCGCCCCCGAGCCGATCGTCAGATTGGCGAAGAACGGCTTGATCTGGTTCCGGTTGAGGGGCGCGCTCGACAGATGCTGAATCGTGCGCTCGACGAGCGGGCGGCCGTTCTCGCCCGCGACCACCAGGCCGCAGCGAATCTGGCCGGAATCGATCATCGCCGCCAGGATCGTGAGGCCGTTGAGAAACCCCAGGCACGCGTTGGAGACGTCGAAGATCTGCGCCTTCTCCGGCAGGCCGATCTTCCGGTGCGCAAAGGCTGCCGTGGCGGGTTCAAGCATGTCGCGACAGACGGCCGCGTGCATGAATGCCTCGATCTGCGCCGGCTCGATGGCCGACGCCGCCAGCACGGCGCGCCCGGCGGCAGCGCTCGCGTCGGACGGACGCGTCCCCACCGGCCAGAAACGACGCTCCCGGATGCCGCTCATCAATTCCAGCCGTCCAAACGGCAGCCGCAAGCGTTCGTACAGCGGCCGGAGCCGCTCCTCGATCGCAGTCGAAGTCCACGCTTCCTCCGGCAGCGCCACCGCGATCGATTCAATGCAGACGTTCTTAAATCTCATCGAGAGAGATTACCGAAGAGAAACGCCAAAGGTCCAAACGTCCAAACTCCAAAACTCCAAACGCCAAAGGTCCAAACGCCAAAACTCCAAAGGCCAAACGCCAAAACGCCAAACTCCAAACGCCAATGGCCAAAACGCCAAACTCCAAACGCAACAGTTCTATTCATTTGGGATTTGGAGTTTGGGATTTGGCCTTTTCCCCTGAGACTTGGGGCTTGGAGTTTGCGCTGCAGGCGCCTTGGAGTTTGGCCTTTTCCCCAGGGATTTGGAGCTTGGGATTTGGAGTTTCCGTCGCAGGCGGTTGGGGTCTCATCGCGAGGCCGATGACGTCTTTGTCGAAGTAGTTCGCGCCCAGGCCGGCGTCGATCACGAGCGTGGTGCCGTTGATCCCGCTGCTTCGTTCGCTGAGCAGAAACACTGCCGCATTGGCCACCTCCTGGGTCGCAAGCGCGCGCTTCCGGTAGGTCAGTTTCTCGGCGTAAAGATAGCTTTCCAGATAGCCCGGAATCCCGGCCGAGGCGCTGGTTTTCAGCGGGCCGGAGCCAACGACATTGAACCGGATCTCGCTGTCCGCGCTGAACGACTTCGCCAGAAACCGCGCGGTCGAATCGAGCGCCGCCTTGATCGGCCCCATGTAGCCGTAGTTGTCCGGGGTCACGAGCAGCGACGAGATCCCGATGGTGACCACCGACGCATCGCGCGCCAGGTGCGGCTTGAAGGCGCGGGCAATTTCCACCAGCGAGAAGCACGAGATGGCGGTCGCCTGGAGGAAATCCGCCCGGACCGTCTCATGGAAGGGCTTGAATCCCCCGGCGTAGTTGGCGAACGCGATCGAATGAACGATGCCGGCCAGCGGCGCATGGGCCGCGCCGACCGCTGCGGCCAGCCCGTCAACCGCGCCATCCCGCTCCACGTCGCAATCGTACACGGTCCGCCCGGCGAGGAGGCCCGCCAGTTCCTTTTTCCGCTCCTCCGAGCGGACGCTGTAGACCACCTGCGCGCCCTCGGCCTCGAGCGTGTGCCCGACCGCCCACGCGACGCTCCTGCGATTGGCGACGCCGAAGACCAGGAACGTTTTTCCGGACAGGGCAAGGAAGCTCATGGCGGGGACTGGGGCGCGGGCGTGGCGGGCGCGCCGGTGGCCTCGACCAGCGCGACGCCGAAATTAACCGTCAGCACCTTGCGGTGATCGGCGGTCTGGACGGATCCGCTCATGAACATGAAGTGCCCCATGCGGTCCTTCAATTTTACGTCGATGATGAGTTCGTCCCCGGGTTTCACGAGGTTCTTGAATTTGACCTCGCTGATCCGCGTCAGGACAGGCGTAAAACGGGTCAGATCCTCGGACCTGGCGGCCATCTGCCGCGACAGCAGCGCGCAGCCCGACTGGAAGACCGATTCGCAGATCAGCACCCCGGGCATGATCGGATTGCCCGGATAGTGCCCCTTGAAGAAATCCTCGTCGGGGCGCACCCGCCGCCGGGTCTGCAGCGTGTCCACGCCCTCCGCGATAATCTCGTCGACAAACAGGAATGGCGGCCGATGAGGGATGAGCTGCTCAATGGATTCCATGAGCGGGTCTGAATTCAGGTTTGAGTTTCGTTGGATGCGGCGGTGGCGGGCGCCCCGGGTTGGCGGGCAAAAAGATATTTATCGATGTTGTTCGCAGCAATCACGCCATAATTGATCGTCCCCAGCCAGCCCGACATGATGATCCCCACCGACCCGGCGTGGTACAGGCCTGGCAGCTGCGCCGACAGGTCCATCGAAACCTTCAGTCCCTCAAACTTGGTGCCAAACGACGTGCCCATCCAGTGGCGGGTGTAACGCTCGATGGTGCGCGGGGTCGCCGTTTCCGCCCAATCGATCTTTTCGCGAACCCCGGGGACGAACCGCTCCAGGCACGCGATCGACTCGTCGACCAGGCGTTGCTTCTCCCGGTCATACTCCTCCGGCGAAAGCCGGTTCCAGTCCTCGTAGCGGGCGTTGAGGGAACAAACGACCGTGTACCGGCCGGAGCCGGGGCGGGTCTCGGGATAATAGACCGAGAACGTCCGGCTGGTCGTGTGAAAGTCCACCAGTTCGTCGCTGGTGAAATGGGGCGAATCGGAGACGAAAATCAGGTCGCCGATCGGCGGGATCGACTCGCCCTTACGGATTCCCAGGTAAACCTGGCACGAACTCGTGTTGATCCGCACGGCCCTGGCCTGGGCCACAAACGCGGGCGGGAAATGTTCCTCCCCGACCAGCTTGAAGATCGTGCCCTTGAGGTTGGAATTCGACAAGATCGCCCGGCAGCGGATGGTCCGGCCGTTGGCCACCACGCCGCAAATGCGCCGCGCCCCGTCAACCTCCTCGACCAGCACCCGTTCGACCAGCACCCGTTTGCGCAGTTCAACCCCGTTCCGCCTGAGTTCCTCGGACATCTTCTCGATGAGCAGGTCGGTTCCGCCGCGGAAGGTGTACACGCCCTTGCTCATGAAGTTGGAGAACACGATGCCGTACGTGATGGCAGGATCGGCGAGCGTGGAGCCGTTGGCGTACGTGATCGGCTCCATCAGGAACCGCTGGACATCGTCCCGGCCCGGGAAATAGCGGTTCAGCATCTCCCCGGTCGTCTCGGGATTGTTGTCGTAGAAGTTCATCGCCCGCAGATCGGCGAAGAACCGCTCCACCGTTTCCGCCGGCACCTGGAAATGCTCGATGAGCAGCCGGGTGAAATCGGTCCGGTCGAAGGTCGTCGTGAGGTTGAACTGCGGGTTGACGAAGCGGATGCCCTTCAGCTGGACGATGGAGTCGGCAATTTCCTTCGACCAGTATTTGCGCGCGGATTTGATCATCCCGATCGGGAAGCCGTGCAATGAGATGTCGAAGATGTGTCCGCCCTTGCGCGTGAACCAGGTGGCGAGTCCGCCGAACTGGTAGTGGTGCTCCAGCAGCAGCACCTTGCGGCCGCATTTGGCCAGGCAGTTGGCGCCGGTCAAACCGGCCAGCCCGCTGCCGATCACGACGACATCATATTCGTCGCGAACTCCCTTGAGCCAATCCATTGCCATGAAGCGCACCACTAAGCACAGGCAGTCCGGCGTCGGCAACCGGGAAGTTTGGCCCCGGCATTTTCGGTCCCATCAGCGCCGCGCTTGCCGTTGCAGCCGGCCGCGTTGAGGCCGGCTGCCGGGGTCATCGCCCCCGGCTACAGGGCGAGCCTTGGTCGCGAGGGATTTGGCCGTTGCAGCCGGCCGCGTTGAGGCCTGCTCCCGGGGCCATCGCCCCCGGCTACAGCGTTCGACGTCACAGCGGCCGGACAGGAATCTCGATGCGGCGGGTGAAGACCATTGAATGTGTTTCCGCGAGCAGCCACCAGTAATCGGCGGCCGACATCCCCGTTGGAGGTTGAAGGCGGCCCGCTTCATAGGCTGCCAGAAGGCGCGCGCCCTCGTCGTCGAGGACCCGGATCATTAGGTCGGCGACCTCGGGGAAAGCGTGGCGGTAGTAGTCGCTGGCTGCCGGCGAAATGCTTTGCGCATAATGCCGTGTCTCACCCGAAGGCGGAGCCAGGCAGGTGGCCGTGCCGCCGGCAGGCACGCCGCCGGACGGCGCCGGACCGGCGGGAAAAACTAGCCGCAAGTCGCCGCCTTCGCGAACGTACAGCCGCACGCCGAAATCGATCACGTTGTCCGCGAGGACCGAACCGAGGGGCGGCCGGATCAGATTCCCGGGGTCTCCGGAGGTGCCGCTCGGCGACATGTACGCCGTCGCCGGGACCGCGGCCGCATCGAGGTTGTAACCCGTTTCGAAGGTGCCGACCGCCCCGCTCGTGCTTTTGGTGCGTCGTACTTCGGCACGAAAGAGCATGTAGCGCTGCTCGGCGGCCGAACCCGACGTGATGTTTTGCCGGATGATCTGGCAGCCGACCGCCGCGGGCGCCGGAAGGTCGGTTGCGCCCGAATTCGCATCCTCCTTGGACGTGATGAAGCGCAACCAGACGCCGGCGACGCCGAACCGCATGTCCGCCAATTGCGCCGCCGTCAGGTTGAGCGTCCCGGGATGAGTGTTCCCAGGCTTGCCCTGGGCGGCACACCCCGCTGCGCGCCACTGTCCCGAGAGACTCGTATCCTGAAGAATCGAGGCGGCCAGCCAGACATTGCCGTCGGCCCGAAAAACCGCCGCCTGCAGGTCCTGCTCAAGTTGGTCAAGCGCCAGCCTGCCACCGATCCTGGCGCTCAACCGCCCCGCGGTCAGGTTCCAATGGCTCATGACGCCGCCCAGGGCCGCCAACACCAGCGTGGCGAGCAGCGCGGTGAGAGTCGCGGCCAGCAACAATTCAAGGAGCGTAAATCCACGGCGGGTGGCGCTCTGCCCAAGAGTTCGCGTCATGGGTCAAGTTGATACGCGACTCCCCGCCATCGGGGCGCGATCGGGTCGCGCGATCGGAAACGGGCGCCGCCCCTCGGCCGGCTCGCGGCCACATTTCTTATGAAACGCATCAGTGTCACTCACGGGCGGACCGCGAAGTTGATTAGCGCCACGCGGCGTTCGTTCGCCGGGACCTCGCGGGCGGGGTCTGCATCGCAGTCCGTTGCACCTGGCGTCGGGGGCCCGGTGGGAATCTGGTACGGCCAGGAACACCGCGCCCCCACCGCAATGTACCCCGCATCAGTGCCCACGTCCGGCTTTGCCAGCCGGGTGAACTCGACCAGAAAGAAACGGTCGCGATTCGCGATTCCGGGCAACGCCGGATCATCCAGCGGATGGTTGGCTGCCGGATCGACACCACCGGCGATGAGGACCCGCCGTCCGTCCCGCGTCCCCACCAGGCGTAGCGGCACCGCCGAACCATCAGCTGGAACGAGGGCGGCGAGCCCCGCGAAACCGGCCGGGACCTTGAGTCGCTCGACCTCGCCCAGGATGCTGGCGCCAAGAGACGCAAGGCCCTGCGCATCGGCGACGTCGGTCGCCGACCTCGTGGTGGCCGAGAGCAGTCCAAGGATTGCCACCAGTGAGACAGACAGAAGGCTGACGGCCACGACGACCTCGATGAGGGAGAACGCGCCCGGTCCGCGTCTTCCGGAAATCGTCGGAGCGCCGACCGCCAGCCTTCGCTGAAGCTTCCGATGGCAGGCCGCGTACGTCGGATTCCCGCGGAACCAGCGGAGCCGAGTGCTCCCGCGAGTTGACGCAACGCCTGGGCGAGAACGGTTTCGAAGGGGAATCATGGGGACAAGGAACTCGCGTCGTTCAGAACCGTGAGAGCTCCCGACGATCGGAGAAGAATCCCGCGCACGTTGTCAGCATCGTCGAGCGACAGCACCGGAGCCGATGATCCAGCGATGAAATGTCCGACGCTCAAAAGTAGATATCCCCCGCCGGTGGTGCCGCGCGGTGTGAACTGGACGTAGTAGCTCGACTCGCTCGCGGCCCCATTGATCATCATGGACTGAGTCGTGGACGGCAGGCCGGTCGAACGCCGCGAGGACGGCCACGCGGGATTGCCGGGTACCGCAGCGGGAGCCGGCGGAACCACGTACACCCCGGCGGGGAGCCGGGAGACGTTTGCATCTGCCAACCAGTTCGCCGAATCGCCGGGATCCTGCCCGACCACCTGGAGGCAGCGCAGGAAATTCTCCGAATCGCCTGGGTCGGCCGCGATTACCAGCCGCGCATTCTGTTGGGTGAGCGCGGCCTGGCCGCGGGCGGTGCTGAGCAAGCTGCAAACCATTGCCTGGGCAGACTGCAGTGCCAAGGACTCGTCCGGGTGGCGGAGCGCAGAGCCGATCTCCACCGCAGTCATGGCAACCAACGCCACAACCAACAACACTTCGAGGAGCGTAAAGCCCGGCGCAACGCGCGCCGCGAGTTCCGCAGGGGTGCGGGCGCGCCGGCCAGCGTCTGAATCCATCGGAATGATCATTGGCGTTTCATTTCCAGCTCAGAATCATGTCGGCCTGGCCGCTGCCCCGGCCGGCGGAGTAAATCAGGATCCCGGTCCGCACGCCGGCCGCGGGCAAATCCGTTTCGCCGGGGGCAAAACTCAAGCCGGTCTGCGCGGCGGCCACGGTGGTCACCGGTCCGTCGTCAGCAGGTCGAACAAATCCGTCGCCGTTTCGATCGATCAGCAGCCCGAATTGAGTGTTTCCGAAGGGATCCTGCAGCAGTTCGTCGCCGTCATAATCAACGCCGCCGTCGGGATGGTCGGGATCGAAAAGGTCGCCGGCGGCGAACACAAGAAAGGCGATGCGCTTGGTATTGCCGTTGAGATCGGCAGGACTGGCAACCGCGCTGCCGTCGAGATTTCGGCCGCTCAAGGTGCGCACGAACTTCGTGGTGTCGGCGGCGGTGGCGAGCCGGCCGCCCGCCGCGACCGCGGGATAGTAGCCGTACTCCTGCCGGAATTGTTCGAGCGCGGCGGTCCACTGGGAAAACTGGACTCGCGTTTTTGCCCGCAGCGCGGCGGATCTCGCGGCTCCGAACGTCGGCAGCAGCAGCCCGGAAAGAAGCGCGATGATTGAAACCACCGCCAGCAGTTCGACGATGGTAAATCCCCGCGGACAGGCGGGCCGGTTGCCTCGTGCCGGCGGTTTCATCGGTCTGAATAGAGGTTGTCGGCGTTTTCGGACGCCGCGAGGTCCGGTTGTCCGGCCGCCGGACCGGTCGAAGGCGGGTCGCCCGGTTTGGTCCGTCCGTCCGGACCACTGGAGAATACGACAAAGCCGGTGCTCGTGTGGCCGTTCAGCGTCCGGGTGAACGGCACGTAGATATAGGGTTGTCCCCATGGATCGAGGAGGTCGTTGCCCGGAGCCGCCGCGTCGGAAAGGCGCAACGTGAACCGCGCGGCTTCGATGAACGTACGTCCGGGACAATCGAGCAGGCCGTCTTGCGGCCCGCGTCGGCCCGTCAGGCAGTCGTACAATTCCGCCGAGTCCGCAGCGGGCGGAAAGCAGCCGTAGTGTCCAGACCAGGCGTCGATTGCCTGGGCGAGCACCGCGAGCTCTGCCCGCGCTCGCGCCAGGGCGGCGCGCTGCTGCATACCGCGGACCAGCCCGAGGGTGAATCCGCCCAGGAGCATCAATAGCGCAATGACGGCGAGCAGTTCAAGGAGCGTGAATGCAGCCGGGGCGACCGTCCCGGGCAGCCGGAATGCCCGGGTTGAGGGCGCGTCCCGACCGCCGGGCTCCGACCCACGCGGAGAAACCGGAACGAGCCGGCCCGAGCCGGCAGGAACTTTTTGGAAAAGCAGGCGCATCGCGAGCACCGCGATCGGGGCGCACCGCGCGAAATTCGGCAAGCAGGAAATATCCTCCCTCCGCACACGGGCCTGATCCGCTCGTGGCCAATGCCCCAAGCGCTCGCGATCAATGTCAACTAATAGCTGACATGTTCGTCAGGGGTGCGGGATCATTCGTCCTGCTGGAGCGTTGCGACCACCGAGAAATCCTCGAGGGTCGTCGTGTCCCCCATGACGCTGCCGCCGGCGGCGATCTCCTTGAGGATGCGGCGCATGATCTTCCCGGACCGGGTCTTCGGCAGGCCGGCGGCAAAGCGGATGTTGTCCGGCCTGGCCAGCGCCCCGATCTCCTTGGTCACGTGCTGGCGCAGCTCGGCCTTGAGCTCCTCCGTCGGCGGGATCCCGGACTTGAGGGTGACGAAGGCGACCAGGGCCTGTCCCTTGAGATCGTCCGGGCGGCCGACGACGGCCGCCTCGGCCACGCTGGGGTGCGACACGAGCGCACTTTCCACTTCGGCGGTGCCGATGCGATGGCCGGCGACATTGAGCACGTCGTCGATCCGCCCCACGATCCAGAAATAGCCGTCTTCGTCCTGCCGGGCGCCGTCGCCGGTGAAATAGGCACCGGGCACCTCGCTCCAATACTGCCTTTGGTAGCGATCATCGTCGCCCCAGAGGGTGCGCAACATCGACGGCCAGGGACGCGTGAGGACGAGCTTGCCGCCGCGGTTGCGGGGCACCTCGCGACCCTCCTCGTCGACGACCTTCGGCACGACACCGAAGAACGGCAGCGTTGCCGAGCCCGGCTTGGTCGGGGTCGCGCCGGGCAACGGGGTGATCATGATGGCGCCGGTCTCCGTCTGCCACCAGGTGTCGACGATCGGGCACCGCTTGTGGCCGATCATCCGGTGGTACCACATCCAGGCCTCGGGGTTGATCGGCTCGCCGACCGATGCCGAGCAGACGGAGCGAACGCAGATGGTGCCGCTTCACGTAATCATCGCCCCAGCGCATGAACGCGCGGATGGCGGTCGGGGCCGTGTAGAAAATCGATACGCGCATGGCGGTCGATGATGTCCCAGAAACGGTCGGGCTCCGGATGATTCGGCGCGCCTTCGTACATGAGAACCGTGGCGCCATTGGCGAGCGGGCCGTAAACGACGTAGCTGTGGCCGGTCACCCAGCCAATATCCGCCGTGCACCAATAGACGTCGGTATCCTTGAGATCGAAGACATACTTCGAGGTCAGGGTCACTCCGAGCAAATATCCGGCGGTCGTGTGCAACACTCCCTTGGGTTTGCCGGTGGAGCCGCTGGTATAGAGGATGAACAGCGGCGTCTCGGACTCGTGCGCCCTGGCCCGGTGCAGGTCGGAAGCCGCACCCATGAGCTCGTGCCACCAGAGATCGCGCCCTGGGACCATGCTCACCTCATTGGCGCACCGCTTCAGGACCACGACTTGCTGCACGCTCGGCGTGTTGGGCAACGCGCGGTCGACATTGGCCTTGAGCTCGACGACGCGGCCGCGCCGCCATCCGCCGTCCGCGGTGATGATCACCCGGGCCTGGCAGTCGTTAACCCGGTCCTTGATGGCCTCCGAGCTGAATCCGCCGAAAATCACCGTATGAACGACGCCGATCCGGGCGCAGGCCAGCATCGCCACCGCGGCCTCCGGCACCATGGGAAGATAGATCGCAACGCGGTCTCCTTTTTTCAGACCGAGCGAGATCAGCACGTTGGAGAATTGGCAGACCTCGCGATGCAGCTGCCGGTAGGTCAGCATCCGGACGTCTCCCGGCTCGCCTTCGAAAATGATCGCGGCCTTGTTTTCGCGATGGGTCCCAAGATGCCGGTCGAGGCAGTTCTCCGCCAGGTTCAAGTATCCTCCGGAGAACCACTTGGAATGCGGCAGCTTCCAGGTCAAAACCGATTTGAACGGCCGGCGCCAGAGGAGATGTTCCCTGGCCTGGCGCCCCCAGAATTTTTCTGGAGCGTTGACAGACTCCGCATAGAGCTTACGGTAGGTGGCGAAACTTCCGAGGTTTGCTTGGCCTTTGAACTCGGCCGAGGGTTTGAATACTCTGCCCTCACGAGACACTGAGGTAATCGTTGAATCGGTCACAGGTAACCTGAGTTGTGGGTTGGGAACTGCGATTTGCTCCTAACACAATGCAAGGTTAGCTTGGTCTCAAGTGGACGGAGGTTTTTCTGAACATTATGGAAACCAATCCGACGCCGCCCGCCGCGGCAGCACCGGCGCCCTCCGCCAACTTGGCCGCACCACCCGAGAACGTCGTGCGGGTCGAGGGCATCCTCGATCTCGACAACAACAAGGCCGGCACCCTGCTGGACCTCGCGCGCAACGGCAAACACCGGCCGACCGATCCGTTCGTGCCCCGTGAACTGATCCGTCGTTTCAAGCTGCGCCAGGGCAGCGTCATCACCGCCACGGCCACGCCCGACGACCGCTTCCCGAACCCAAAGGTCCGCTTCATCGAAAAGGTCGACGGCCTCGACATTGATGCGCGCCGGCGCATGGCCGATTTTACCCAACTTACCACCATCACTCCCAACGAACAGTTGAAACTGGAGATGAAGGACCATCGCATGACCACGCGCGCGATGGATCTGTTCTGTCCGCTGGGCAAGGGCACCCGCGGTCTGATCGTCTCCCCGCCCCGGGCCGGCAAGACCACCCTGCTGCGCGACATCGCTCTCGGAGTGTTGGAGAACCATCCTGAGTGCCACGTGATGATCCTGCTGGTCGACGAACGGCCCGAGGAGGTCACCGATTTCAAACGCAGCGTGCCCGCCGAAGTCTGGGCGTCGTCCAACGACGAGAACGTTGAGAACCATCTCCGCATCGCCGACCTGGCCATTGAGCGAGCGAAGCGCTTGGTGGAGGCCGGCCGGGATGTGGTGATGCTGCTGGATTCGCTCACCCGCCTCGCCCGCGCCCATAACACCCAACGCAATTCCGGCCGCACGGGTTCCGGCGGCCTGGACGTGCGCGCCCTCGAAAAGCCACGGCAGCTTTTCGCCGCCGCCCGCAATACCGAGGAGGCCGGTTCGCTCACGATCATCGCCTCGATCCTCGTGGAGACCGGCAGCCGGATGGACGACGTGATTTTCCAGGAATTCAAGGGCACCGGCAACATGGAGATGGTGCTCGACCGCAAATGCGCCGAGATGCGCATCTGGCCGGCGATCAACATTGCCGCCTCCGGCACCCGCAAGGAGGAGCTGCTGATCGATGCAAAACGCCTGGAGGGCATTCATTTCTTCCGCCGCGCCCTGGTCCCCCTCAAGATTGAAGAGGCCGCCGAAACGATGGTGGGCCGGCTTTCCAAAACGAAGACGAACGACGAGTTTCTCAAGTTGATCGCTCGATAGGAGCTCAGAGGTTCTTCTCGGTTGGAAGACGCCGCACCATCCCGGGCACTGTGGGGATGCGACGCCCTCGTCGGGTTCTGGCGGTCTCAGGGATTGGCGCCGTCCGCGCCGTTCGTGCAGTTGTAGCCGGCCGCGTTGAGGCCGGCCTTGGCCATGGCTACGGCGCTGCGCGCCTGCGGCCGGGGTCAGCGCCCCCGGCTACAGCGACCCGGGGGGCCGGCGACGCCCGTGTCCGGAGCTCGCGTCAGGCCGCCGGACCAGCGCCGCAGTTTTCCGGGTCGATCCCCATCCGATCCCGGCAGAAGCGCGCCAATTCCCCGGGAAGAACGGCCCGAAAGACATGCGGCTCCCGCGCCGGACGCAGGTCGATCTCCGCACAATGCAAGGCCTGCCGCGTCAATGGGAGAAGCTGCGCATGCCGTTCGGTCCAGCCGTGCTGGGCAAACTCGAGATAGAGCCGTTCGTCAGGTCCGTAGAGCTTGTCCCCCACCACGGGATAACCGAGCCAGAGGGCGTGGGCGCGAATCTGGTGTTTCCGGCCGGTCTCCAGCCCGACCCGGACCAGTGTGAACCCGCCTCCGTGCGCCACTGGGGTGAAATGTGTCACGGCAGCCTGCGCACCCGGGCTCCCGGCGGCGACCACCGTTGATCGAATGGTCACGCAGCTGGCCGGATCCGGCCCGAGCGGTTGGTCGACCGTCGCCGGCTGGGCCAGTTCGCCGGTCAGAATGGCGAAATAGACCTTGGCGATGAGGCGCCGCTGCATGGCCTTTTGGAGTTTCGCGGCAGTGTCACGGTCCTTGGCCAGCACGACGACGCCGCTGGTTTCGCGGTCGAGCCGGAAGACGAGATGCACCGTTGGCAGCGCGAGATACTCGCGGGCCGCGCCCACGAGACTCGACCAGGGCCCGTTCTTGGACGGATGGCAGACGATGAGCCCCGGCTTGTTGACCACGAGCAGCTGTTCATCCTCGTAGATGATCCATCCGGGGAGGTCCGCCGGAGCGATCAAGGGCGCACCGGAGCTGGTCGGCTCATTCATGGGTGGCCAGGGCGCCGAACCGTCGGTCCGCGCCCGGCGGCTGGCGCGCTATAAGCTTGGCTAAAGAAAACGGTGAATTGCGCCGACTGAGTTTGATAAAGGCATGCATCGGATACAGATTCTGGCGTCGTGCAATGATTGATTTCCCTCACTGGAAGACTTCCGGGTGGCGGCGGGAAGGGGCAGCGGGATCGCATTGCCGGAAATGGCTGCGGGCCAGGGGGCCGGCCAGGGTGCTGCACGGAGGCGCGACGGGCGGAGGATTCATTTTCTGTCATTCAACCCAACCGGAACCAAAAACATAATCATGAACAGCGCAGCCAATCCTCACGAAGTGATCGTCTCTGGCATCCATCTTGACCTGACCCCCTCGCTGAAATTCTACGTCAACGAAAAGGCCGGACGGCTGATGCGCCATGAGGAACGGATCGTTCGGATCAAGGTTGAGCTCGAGTACGACGGGAAGAATGATGTGACCCACCCGTTCATCGCCAAGGGGCATATCGTCATCCACGGACCGGACATGAACTGCAGCGTGGCGACCGACGACTGCCACAAATCAATTGATCTGCTGGTGGACCGCCTCGACCGGATGCTGCGCCGGCGCGCGCGCCTCTTCAAAGTCAAGCGCAAGCATCCGCATGCGATCGAACTTGACGCGCTGCTGCCGAAGACGGCCTGAGGAGCTGCTGCCCTGTAGCCGGCCGCGTTGAGGCCGGCTATCTTTGCACAACGCTCGAATTGGTGGCAACGCCCGCAGGTCCGTTCAGCGCCAGTAGGGCCGGCGATAGAAATAGCCGCCACCGCGGAAAATCCATCCGCCGCTGACATAGATGTGATATCCCGCCGGCGGAAGGGCCCAATATCCGGGAATCCAGACGTATTGGGCGCCGTTCCAGTTCCAGTACCCGCGGATCCAGACGGCATACGGAGATGGCTGCGGAGTGACGACGTCAACTCCCGGGGCGCTGGCCGGATATGCGGGAACGGCCGCGATCGGCTGCCCGTACACCGTTCCCCTCTCGTGGTCGACGGAATTGCCAACCGTGCCGCCGGCGATGGCGCCGACCAAGCCTCCGATGAGGGCGCCGGCGGCGCCATTGTGGCTGCCGCTGTTGTTTCCGATGATGGCCCCGGCGAGGGCGCCGAGCGCGCCGCCTTCAACGGCCCCTTGTTGGGTGTTGGGACCGGTGCCGGCGCATCCGGCGAGCAAGATGCCAAGAATGAGAGCTGTGGCTGTGGTTGTTCGATTCATGGAGTTCCTCTGGATAAATTTGAAGGTGCGCATTTGCGTAGACGCCGCCCAAGATATCCGGTTACGGGCAGCGACAGCGCCGGGCGTGTGCGGGTTTCGCGACCGGCGGCGAAGCATCGTTTTAGACCCGTCACGACCCGGCGCCGGGGCCGGCCCCCGGACCAACCGGTTTGAGCAATAGGCCGTCGGAAAGGTGCAACGCGGACCGGCCTGTCCCCCGCCGTGCGGCGCAAATGTTCCGCCGGCAAGACTTGATTTGAACCGCGACTCCCCTAACATGGATGAACCCCATGAAAACACTCCGCACCCTGACACTATTATCCGCCCTGCTGGCCCTGGCCGCCGGCCTGTCCGCCCAGACCTTTGAAGGCATCGTCCGCTTCAAGATGACCGGCATGGGCATGGCAGCGCGAGGCGCCGCCAGCGATTCCCCGGTGATCTCGACCTACTCGATGAAGGGGAATTTGATGCGCATCGACATGGATATGTCTGCGGTTCAGCCCGGGATGACCAGCTGGATGATTATGGACCAGGGCAAACGTGAAATGATGATGGCGATGCCGATGCAAGGGCAAAAGATGTACATGGTGATGAAGATTCCAGATCCCCAGAAGACCGGCGCGAGCGGGGCCTCCCCGACCGATGTGCAGTATACCGAGACCGGGGAAACCGAGACGATCCTCGGATACAAATGCGAGAAGGTTATCATCAAGAGCCAGAACGGTGAGACCGAGGCGTGGGTGGCCAGTGGGCTCGGCGCGTTCAAGATGATGGCTGCCGGCGGCCCGATGGGCGGTCGCCGCGCGCCGAAGAATTCCTGGGATGCCGCCCTGGCTGCACACAATGCCTTTCCCTTGCGGACGGTGGTGCGGGACAAGTCCGGCAAGGTGCAGGTCACCATGGAAGTGATCGCCATCGAAAAGCAGTCGCTGCCGGACTCGACGTTCGCGCCGCCCGCCGACTATCAAAAGTTCGACATGGGCGGAATCCCCGGCTTCGGCGGTGGCAATCCTTTCGCGCCAAAAGGCGATTAAACGCCGCGCGGAAATGCAATTCGCCCGATTGAAACCCGCCGTTTTGGCGGGTTTCCTGTCGTGGCAGGTCGGAATGCGCCGTTGCATCCGGAAAACTGCGCTGAATCCGTGATGGCCACCGCGGGCTCCAGGTCGTAGCTTCCGTCCATGCGAACCGTCCATGCCTCCGGCGCCTGCGCCGCGCTTCTTCTCGCCGCGGCGACGCTCCACGCCGCCAATGTCCTGCCGTATCAGGATCCCGATGCGCCGATGGAAACGCGGATCACGGATCTGCTCGCGCGCATGACGATCGAGGAGAAGATTGACTGTCTCGGGACCCGGCCCGACGTGACCCGGCTGGGCGTGAAGGGCTCACCGCACGTCGAGGGTTATCATGGTGTCGCCCAGGGGGGACCGAGCAACTGGGGGCAGCGCAACCCCACCCCGACGACGCAGTTTCCGCAGGCGTACGGGCTCGGCGCGACGTGGGATCCAGAACTGGTTCGTCAGGTGGCCGAGGAGGAAGCCATCGAGGCGCGCTTTCTCTTTCAGAGCCCCAAATACAGCCGCGCCGGCCTCGTCGTCCGGGCGCCCAATGCCGATCTGGCGCGCGATCCGCGCTGGGGCCGCACGGAGGAGTCCTACGGCGAGGACGCCTTCCACGTCGGTACGCTGGCCGCCGCGTTCGTTCACGGTTTGCAGGGCACCGACGCGCACTATCTCCGGACCGCCTCGTTGACCAAGCATTTTCTGGCCAACAGCCAGGAGGATCGGCGCGACAGCGGCTCCTCCAATTTCGACGAACGTCTCTGGCGGGAGTACTACGCGAAGTCGTTTGAAATGGCGGCGGCGGCCGGCGCCCCCGCGATGATGGCGGCGTACAATGCGGTGAACGGCATTCCCGCGCACGTTCATCCGCAATTGCGGGAGATTGTGATGAAGGAATGGGGTCTCAACGGAATCATTTGCACCGATGGCGGCGGTCTGCGCCTGCTCGTGTCGGCCCACAAGGCGTTCCCGGATCTGCCGACGGCCGCCGCGGCCTGCATCCACGCCGGCATCAACCAGTTTCTCGACCGGCAAAAGGCCCCCGTGACTGAAGCGGTGAAACGCGGTTTGCTGACGGAGGCGGAGATCGACCAGGCGCTGCGCGGCGTTTTCCGGGTCATGATCCGGCTCGGGTTGCTCGATCCCCCGGAGCGCGTCCCCTACTCCGGGATCGGGCGCGGCGGCGCGGATGAGGTCGAGCCGTGGAGCCGGCCCGAGACGAGGGCACTCGTCCGTACCGTCACCCAGAAATCGATCGTGCTGATCAAGAATTCCGCGGGGCTGCTGCCGCTCGACAAGGCGAAGCTGAAGACGATCGCGGTCGTCGGACCACATGCCAACCACGTCCTGCCCGACTGGTACTCCGGGACGCCGCCTTACGCCGTTTCACCCCGGGCCGGGATCGAAAAGGCGCTCGGACGCGATTCGACGACGAGCGTGAAGTGGGTCTCCAACATGAGCGATGCGGCCATCGACGTGGCCCGCAATTGCGATGCGGTGATCGTCTGCATCGGGAATTCTCCAGAGAGCGAAGCCGGCTGGGCGACGGTCAGTTCGCCGAGCGAAGGCAAGGAAGGGATTGATCGAAAGGCCATCGTGCTCCAGCCGGAGCAGGAGGACTTCGTGCGCCGCGTCATGGGCGTGAATCCCAGAACGGTCGTCGTGCTGCTGGCGAATTTCCCGTACGCGATGCCATGGGTGGCCAGATCGGCGACGACGATCCTGCAGGTGACCCACGCGAGCCAGGAACTTGGGAACGCCCTGGCCGATGTGATCTTCGGAGCGGTCAATCCCGGCGGAAAACTGGCCCAGACCTGGCCGAAGTCGCTGAAACAGCTCCCGCCCATGAACGACTTCGATTTGCGCCATGGGCGCACCTACATGTACTTCAAAGGCGAGCCGCAATACCCGTTCGGCTACGGCCTGAGCTACACGACATTCGCGCTCGACAATTTGAGAACGAATGCCGAATCGGTCGAACCGGGCGGTTCGATCGCCGTCATGGTGGATGTGCACAACCGCGGCACGCGCGAGGGCGATGAAGTGGTACAACTGTATGCGCGGTTTCCGGCTTCAAAGGTGGAGCGACCGTTGAAGCAATTGCGCGGCTTTCAGCGGGTGACCGTCCGGGCCGGTGAAGAGAGCACCGTTTCGTTGGAGCTGAAGGCTGCCGATCTGGCTTACTGGGCGCCAGAGAGTCATTCGTGGGTGGTGGAGCCGGGCCCGGTCGAATTGCTCGTCGGCAACTGCTCTTCGGACCAGGCGCTGCAGTTGCGCAAGACCATCACCGTGCGCCTGCGGCCATAGCGGGCGCCCGCAGCCTCGGGCCGGCGGATGTCGTGAATCTGGTCCGCCATTCATCCATCTGGCCGCGGTCGGCGGCAACGCCCGGTCGAGGCGAAAATTACGCTTTGCGCCGGGCCGGTTTTGCGCGAGCCTGTCGGCCGATGTCCGCCGACCTTGCCCAACTCGTCACTGATCTCGCCCGCCGCGCGCGGGCAGCCTCGCTCGTGCTGGCCACCGCGCCCAGTGCCGCGAAGAATGCGGCGCTCGCCCGCCTGGCCGAGTTGTTGCCGGCCTCGGCGCACGCTTTGATGGCGGCCAATGCCCGGGACCTTGCCGCCGCGACCGAGAACAACCTGAGCGGCGCCCAGATCGACCGCCTCACGCTCAGCCTGAAGCGCATCACCCAGATTGCCGAGGGCGTGTTGCAGGTCGCCGCCCTGCCGGATCCGGTTGGCGAGGAACTGGAGCACACCGTCCGCCCCAACGGACTTCAAATCCGCAAGGTTCGCGTGCCCATCGGCGTCATTGGCATCATCTACGAGGCCCGGCCCAATGTCACCATCGACTGCGCCGCGCTCTGCCTGAAATCAGGGAACTCCGCCATCCTCCGCGGCGGGAAGGAGATCTTCCACACGAATACCGCGCTCGCCACGCTGGTGACCGAGGCGCTCGCCTCTGCCGGTCTGCCCGCCGACGCCGTGCAACTGATTCCGACCACCGACCGGGCCGCGCTCACCACCCTGCTGAAACTGGACACGCTGGTCCACTGCATCATTCCGCGGGGCGGTGAAAGCCTGATCCGCTTCGTCGCGGAAAACTCGACCATTCCGGTCATCAAGCATTTCAAGGGGGTCTGTTTCGTCTATGTTGATCGCGAGGCCGATCCAGCCATGGCAGAACGCATCGTGATCAACGCAAAAGCGCAGCGGCCCGGCGTCTGCAATGCCGCCGAACAGCTGCTGGTGCATGCGGAGGCCGCCGCAACGCTCCTGCCGCGCCTGGCGCGGGCGCTGCTCGCCAGCAAGGTCGAGCTGCGGTGTGATCCGGCCAGCGCCGCCATCCTGTCCCGTGAAGGCCTGGCCCACCGCGCAGCAACCGAGGCTGATTTCACCGCCGAGTTTCTGGACCTGATCATGGCAGTGCGCGTCGTGCCGTCGATCGATGCCGCCATGGCCACGATCAATCGCGACAGCTCCGCGCACAGCGACGCGATCGTGACGCGGGACGCGGCTGCAGCCCAGCGGTTCTTCGCGGGCGTGGACAGCGCGACGGTCTTCTGGAACGCGAGCACGCGGTTCAATGACGGTTTTGAGTTCGGGCTGGGAGCCGAAATTGGAATCAGCACCGACCGGCTCCATGCCCGCGGACCGATGGGTCTGCGCGAGCTCTGCTCCTACAAATACGTGATCACCGGCACCGGCCAGATCCGGTTGTAATGAATGGAACCCGGATTTTTTCGGAAGCCGGGCCGGCCTTGTCGCGTCCGTCGTTTGCGCGCGCGACGGAGCTTGCGGCTCCAAAGCAGCGAGCCCGGGCCGGGGCACCACGATTCGTTCTGTTCGGTACGTCCGGCCCGAGGAGTAGCCGGCGGACCACGCGCCGGTCGGTGTCCGCGAATGGTCAGATTAGCATGGCGTTGCTCCGCCGGACTGATGAATTGCCATCTGCCGACGTGCTGCCAAAAGACTCACCGCTTCACCGCGATCCTCCCAGTTTCCATGCCGCCCGCCTCGCGATCTCCCCTGACTGACCGGCTTGCCCGGCGCCTGCGCTGGGCTGACCTCGATGTCGCCTATTTGCGCCGGCTGGTGGACATCGCGCGCGACGAGGACCTCGCCGGCCTGGGGCTGCGCCGTCCCCCGCGGCTGGCGGGCGATCTTTCGACCGCGAGCGTGGCAGACGCCGCGCGAACCGGCGCCGCCGTTCTAGTCGCCCGGGAATCGTTGATCGCCTGCGGTCTTGGTTTGGTCCCGGTCGTCCTGGCGGCATACGGAGGGGGGGTAACGGTGAAACGCTGCGTGCGGGACGGGGCGGCGGTTGCCCGGGGCGGAGTTCTCGCCGCCTTCCACGGCGATCCGCGCGTGTTGCTGGCGGCCGAGCGCATTCTGCTCAACTTCGTCCAGCGCCTTTCCGGAATCGCCACTCACACCGGGCGATACGTGGCGGCGCTCGGTCCCGGATCCACGCGGCTGCTCGACACGCGCAAGACGACCCCCGGCTACCGCGCCCTCGAGAAATATGCCGTGGCCTGCGGCGGAGGATGGAACCACCGGCTGGGTTTGTTCGATCGCGTCATGCTCAAGGACAATCACCTCGCGCTGCTTGGTTTCGCCGATCGGGAGCCGCCTCCCGCGAATCGGCCGGCCGGCCGGCTGGCCGCGGCGGTGGAGGCGGCGCACCGCAAAGCGCCGGGCCGGCCGGTGGAAGTCGAGGTCGACCATCCGGATCAGATTCCCGCAGCCCTGGCGGCCCGCGCCGATGTGATTCTGCTCGACAATTTCTCGGTGCCACAGCTGCGGCGCGCGGTGGCCTGCATCGGCGGCCGGGCGGTGACCGAGGCCAGCGGTGGCATCACGCGGCGGTCCCTGCGGCATCTCAACAGCCTTGGACTTGATTTTGTGTTCAACGGGTGCGCTGGTGCACCACAGCGTCTGGGCCGACATCGGCCTGGACTGGCAGCCATGAACTCCCCGGAGTTCGTCATCCTCTGCGAGTTGCTCGCAGGCCAGCCCAACTTCGTGTCGGGCACGGCGCTGTCCCGCAAGCTCGGGATGAGCCGGGTCGGCGTCTGGATGCACATGGAGAAGCTCCGGGCGCAGGGCTTTGGGTTTGAGGCGGTGCGCCGCCACGGCTACCGCCTCAGCCGGTATCCGGAGGGAATCAATCCGCTGCTGGTGCAGGCCTACCTCAAGCCGCGGCCCCGGCCGGTTGACATCCTTTGGCTGACGGAGGTCGACAGCACCAACGCCGAGGCCGAGCGCCGGCTGGCGTCCGGACGCCGAACTCCCTTTGTCGTGCTGGCCCGGCGGCAATCCCGGGGACGCGGCCGCTTCGGACGCGTGTGGCACAGCGAAGACGAGGGCAATCTCTATGCGAGCTTCGTCTTCCGCCCGCACATGGAACCCGGCCGCATGACCACCTTCACGCTGTGGATGGGGGCCAATCTCTGCGATCTCGTGGCGGATTTCTGCAGCATCCAGCCCGGCCTCAAATGGCCGAACGACCTGTATTTCGAAGGGCGCAAGCTGGGCGGAATGCTGACCGAGGCGCGCATTGACGCCGATCAGATTCGTGACCTGGTTTTCGGATTCGGACTCAATGTCAACGGCACTCCCGGAGCGCGGCATCCCGCACTCGCCTCCCGCGTGACGGCCCTGGCCGAATGCACGGGCCGGCCGGTGGACCTCAACCGCCTGACCGCGGCGATCGTCAGCCGCGTGCTCTCGGCGTATCAGCAATTTGTTGACGGCAAACACCGGGAAGCCCTGGCCGACCTGTGGAACCGCTATGATCTCCTGCGCGGCAAACCGGTGGCGCTGCTGCACGGCCCGCGCCGCGTGGTCGGAACCGCCGCCGGCATCGACGATGAAGGGGCGCTGCTCATCCGGGGCGAAAACGGCCGTCCGCAGCGTTTTGCCGCGGGCGAGGTCACGCTGGAGAAGGGTTAGCGGGCCGACGGATGCTTTACAAGCGTCCGGAACCGTCTTCGACTCCTGAGCATTGACGGGCCCAATGCTACTCTGCATCGACATCGGGAACACCAACACCCACTTCGGGATGGTCGCGGACGGGCGGACCCTGTTCCTGCGGGAGTTGCCAACGCGCGCGATCGACCATCCGGCCGCCGGCCTCGGCCCGGTCCTCTACCGCCTGGCGGCCGAGTTTCCCGGCCTCGCCGGTGTCGCCTTTTGCTCGGTCGTTCCGGTGGCCACAAAGTTGCTTCTCCGCTTGTTTGAACTGCACCGGCCGGCGCTGAGACTTTTCCAGCTGACGGCTGACAAGCGCCTGGGAGTGCCGCTCAGTTACCCCCAGCCGTCGGAGATCGGGCCGGACCGCCTCGCCGACGTTGCCGGGGCCCACGCCTACTGCGGTGCTCCGGCGATTGTCATTGGCCTCGGTACGGCCGTGACGTTTGATGTCATCACGCGTTCCCAGGGTTACGAAGGAGGCATCATCGCGCCGGGCTTTGACGTGATGCGCCGGTATCTCCATGAACAGACCGCGCTGCTGCCGCTGCTGGATGACTCGCTCGAAGTCCCGCGGATGATCGGCCAGTCCACCGTCGAGGCGATGCGGATCGGCACGGTCATCGGCATGGGCGGCATGATTCAGGCCCTCCTCTCCGCGGTGCTGGCTGAACTCGCCCGGCGCGGCGAACCCGTGCCGCGAGTCCTGGCGACCGGCGGGACCGCGGCGTTGCTGGAGAAGACGCTGGGGCATCCCGTCACCGTGGTCCCGGACCTCACGCTCCGGGGCCTCGCGGCCGCCTGGCGGCTCAACCCGCCGGAGTAACCTTGAACGCGGCGCGTTGT
>CAWDQK010000114.1:0-44588 GCA_963804395.1 uncultured Verrucomicrobiae bacterium
AGCGGTTGGAGGATGAGGCTGGGCACCCGGGCATCGAGGGCGGAGGAGTCGATGTTAACGGTCACCGACAGGCGGTTGCGAAAGCGGATGCGCTCGATTTCAAGGTACTTCTCAATAAAGGCGACCTCGTCCTTCAGGCGCGTGAGCGGCTGTCCTGGGTGGTTCATGGTGAGCCGCAGCAGTTCCGCCAGGCGCACCAGCATGCGGTCGGCGGCATCGACGTCGCTATGCATCAGCGATGCGATGCCGTTGAGGGTGTTGAACAGGAAATGGGGCTTCAACTGGCGCAGCAGGGATTGCAGCCGGGCCTCCGCCAGATGTTTTTCCAGCTCGAGCGTATGCACGGTGCGCTCGTGATATTTCCAGTAGTAGTCGATCGCGTGGCTTACCGAAATGATCACGCCGTAGATGAGCAGGTTGAAGGGCATCATCCGTACGAGCGGGCGGAACACCTCCGAGAAAGTGACCGGCTCGTCCAGCGCCCAGCTGTGGGCCTGGCCGACCAGGGCGCGCAGCACGACGTACGTCAGGGAAAACACCAGGGCGGCCGCGAGATGGATCCCGGCGGTGCGCCAGGCGGCGCCTTCCTCCGGCGGGAACCGCCGCGCAAACCACACGACCGGCAGCGAAAGCAGCGCATAGACATACCAGTCACCCAGCGAGTAGGTGATCGCCTCGCCCCACGTGATCGACCTTCCGAGCAGATTGCTGGACAGATAAAACTGGGCAGCAAACGCGAGGCCCACGAGCGTCCAGAATGCGAAGATGCCTAGCACCTTCAACAGCAGTCGGACCATGGAGGGCGGGCGGGACATTGCAGGAAGAAGTTTACACCGGGCCTGGGAAGTTGATTGAGTAATGGTACGGTGCAAACGCCAGTATAATCCTGTAGGCCCGGGTTCCCATGCCATCAGTCGCCCCCGAGTTCAAGTCTCCCACGAAAACCGCCGTTCCCGGTGGCTCGCGGGTGACGCCGTCGGTTGACCGGCTCGTGCCGCCATTGCTGCCAATCCTGGTGCCGCTGGTGCTGGCCGCCAGCGTGCTCGCCATGGTCTTCGCCTGGTTCTTCCCCACATTGCAGGATGCACGTCCGGCCCCAGTGGCCCGCTTCACCGACATCACCAAGGAATCGGGCATCCGGTTTGTGCATCGCGGTGGCGGGCGGGATACGCTCACCACCCTGGCCGGGGCGGTGATCGTGTTCGACTATGATCGCGACGGCCGCCCGGACCTGTTGTTCGTGAACGGCGCTCCCTGGCCGTGGGAGGACGCCGGCTCGACCCCGCCGAGCGCCTGCACGCTGTACCACAACGACGGGGGTGGACATTTCACCGATGTCACCCATGCCGCCGGGCTCGACTTTGTGATGCAGGGCATGTCGGCTGCCGCGGGTGACTACGACAATGATGGCTATCCGGACCTGTTTATCACCGGGGTCGGTGGAAACCGGCTCCTGCACAATCAGCGAGACGGGACGTTTGCCGATGTGACGGCGGCTGCCGGGGTGGGCGGGGACGGCCAAACGTGGAGCACCGGCGCCGTCTGGATCGACATCGATGGCGACGGCCTGCTCGACCTCGTCGTGGCCAACTACGCACGCTGGCCCGAGGACGTGGAACTGTCCACGGCCTTCGGCATCGCCCAGATGGGACATTCCTATGGCGCGCCGAACGGATTCCTGGGGGCGTTTCCATCCGTTTACCGGAACCTTGGCAACGGACGGTTTGCGCGGGTACCAGGGGCCGCCGGCCTGCGGAACATTGACCCGCAGACCCACCTCCCGGTCGCCAAGGCGCTCGCGGTCGTGCCCCTCGATGCCAATGGCGACGGCCGGCTCGACCTTTTGTTCAGTTACCAGACATCCGAGAACGCGCTGTTCATCAATCAGGGCAACGGGACATTCCGCCGCTGGACCTCCGGCCTCGACGACCGGAATGAGGGCGCGGCCGCGGGTTTTGCCGCAGCCGGCGGACTGGTGCTGGCGCAAGGAGCCGGGGCGGACGAACGGGTGGGAGCGCTGCTCGCGGCGGGTCTGATTGAGGCAAACAATCGCGGCGAGCCCTATCTCAATCTGCCAGCCAGGCTGGGCGTGGCGACGCTGGATTACGACCACGACGGCCATCTGGAGCTTTTTTCGGGCAATGGTCGCGCAGAGCCGGACCTGAACCGGTTCGAGGGCGGGCGCGGATTCGCCTCGGTGCCGCAGTTGCTCTGGTTGCAGGGTCGCACCTGGGTGCCCGCGACCCCGGCCGGGGCGGAAGGCGGCGGCTGGGCGGTTCCGATGGTGGCGCGCGGCGTGGCGGTAGCGGATCTCGATGGCGACGGCGACAGCGACATCGTCATCGCCCAAAACAACGGCGCCGCCGTGATTTTGCGGAACGACCAGCACAGCGGATGCCCCTGGCTGCGCATCGCCCTGGTCGCGACCCGTTCGCAGCCGGACGCGGGTGGCGCCCGCGTGGAGGTCCACACACCGCGCCGGGTGATGGTCCGCACCATGGCGCCGGCCATGGGCTATATGGCGCAGTCGGAGCCGGTGCTGGACTTCGGATTGGGGGAGGACGCCCGGGTCAGGAAGATTGTGGTCCACTGGCCCTCCGGGCAGCGCCAGGAACTGCGACCGGAGGCGATCAACCGGACGCTCGTCATCCGCGAGCCGTAGGCGCCGCGGCCGACGATCCCGGCGGTCACCTTCGGCAAACACAGCTCCACGGGGTTCGAATCCCGGTGGAGCGTTGCGCGGACATGGCCCACGCGTTGACAGCAATTCGCAAATCGGAAATCATGCCTGCGAACCCCCGATGATCACCCCAATGCTTCTGCGTGCGCGCTCTCTTGACGAGCCCGGTGCGGGAATACCGCACGCCGCGATCAGCGGGGGGGACGTCGGGCAACCGGCGGTCCTGGCGGCTTTTTCGTTCGGCGCCATTGCGGTCGTTCGCATTTTTGCTTGCGCGAGGGAGTTGGAAACTGCGCTTCGGTTTGGAACGGGAAAGTGCTAGGCTTCCCCTGGCTGGTGCCTAGGATCCCCGATCTCATGACCCTTGCCATCGAAACCAGCGGATTGACCCGGCTTTTCGGGGACGTGCGGGCCGTGGATGGCCTCGACCTTCGCGTGGAGGCCGGCACGTTCTATGGTTTTCTCGGCCCCAATGGCGCCGGCAAATCCACCACGATCAAGATGCTCACCGGGCTGCTGGCCCCGAGCAGCGGCACGATGCGGCTGCTCGGCCAGGAGCTGACCGGCGATGACGGCAGCCGGGAAATCAAGCGCCGGATCGGCGTGGTACCCGAGAATCTCGCGCTGTTCGACAACCTCACGGCCCGCGAGCACCTGACCTTCGTCGGCCGGATGTATTTGCTTTCCCATGACACAATCCGGACGCGGAGCGCCGAGCTGCTCGCGATGATGAACCTCGAACACGAGGAGAGGAAACTGACGCTGGAATACTCGCACGGCATGAAGAAGAAGCTCGCGCTCGCGGCGGCGTTGCTGCCCGACCCCGACCTGCTCTTCCTCGACGAGCCGTTCGAGGGCGTCGATGCCGTGTCCTCCCGGGTGTTGCGCGACACCTTGAAGGCCTTTGTGAAGCGCGGCGCCACGGTGTTCCTGACTTCCCACGTGCTGGAAATCGTGGAGAGACTTTGCACCGACGTGGGAATCATCGCCCAGGGCCGGCTCGTTGATCAGGCATCGATGGCGGAGATCCGCGCGGCCGGCTCGCTCGAGGAACGTTTTCTGGCCGCGGTCGGGGGAGACCAGGCCGGGACCCAGAAACTCAGCTGGCTGGAGGAGGAGGCATGAACTGGAGTCAATTCCGGGCATTGCTGTGGTTGCGATGGCGCATGACACGCAACCAGTGGTCGCGGGGGAACAAGTTCGGTCCGGTCCTCATCGTAATCGTGGGCGTGATCCTGCTCGCCTTCGGCGCGGTGGCCGGTTTGGCCGGCGCACTCGTCGGGGCACTCCTCCTGGGCGATGTGCCACCCATGGTTCTCACGCTGGTGTGGGACGGTCTGGCGATGACCTTCCTTCTGCTCTGGACCGTTGGACTGATGACTGAGCTGCAGCGTTCGGAGCTCATCGATCTCAGCCGCCTGATGCATCTGCCGGTGTCGTTGCGGAGCGCGTTTCTGCTCAACTACCTGGCATCGCACTTTTGCTTCAGCCTTGCGGTCATGGTTCCACCCATGCTCGGGCTCGTCATGGGCCTGATTTGGAGCCGGGGTTTCTCGATGGTCCTCCTGCTGCCATTGGTCGCCGGATTCTTCTTCGTGGTCACCGCCTGGACGTATCGCCTGCGTGGCTGGCTGGCCGGGCTCATGATGAATCCGCGGCGTCGCCGGGCAATCATCATGGGCATGACCCTGTTATTTGTGCTGCTGGCCCAGTTGCCAAACCTGGTCGTAAACGTCGGGATTCAGGGCCACAAGTCGGCGCTCAAAGATCCGGTCAAACAGGCCCAGATCAAACACGTGGGCCGCCTGTTGCACAAGGTCGTGCCACTGCTGTGGCTGCCCAATGGCGCCCGGGCTCTCGCCGTAAACCAGTTCTGGCCTGCGCTGGCGGGTGCGGCTGGTTCTTTCCTGGTCGGAGGGTGGGGACTGCATCGCGCCTACCGGTTGACGGTGCGCCTGTATCAAGGAGCTGAGGACGCTGCGCCCACCCGGCCGCGGTCCGCGCGACGCTCCGCGGCAGATCCGGGGTCCGCCGGAGAACGCCTGCTGGTGGAGCGGCGTTTGGCCTTCGTTCCCGAGGAGGCGTCCGCTTTGGCACTGGCCAGCTTCCGCGGGCTCATGCGTGCGCCGGAGGTGAAGATGTTGCTGGTGATGCCGGTGTTCGGATTAGGGGTCGTCCCCGTGCTGCTGCTCGCGCGCCGGGGCAGCCCGCTCCCGCTCGAAATCCTTCCCCTGATTGCGAGCGGCGCGGTCGTCGCCAGTTGCCTGGGACTGGTCCGAATCCTCAACAACCAGTTCGGCTTCGATCGCGATGGGTTTCGCGCGCTTGTCTTGCTGCCGACCCGGCGCAGCCAGGTGTTGTTGGGCAAGAATCTCTCGCTGTTGCCCATCGGTGGCGTAATATTCGCGGTTGTAATAATTCTGCTCGCGATGTTTGCTCATCTGCCGGCGTGGGCATGCCTGGCGGCGGGCCTGCAGTTCGTGGGTGGATTTGCTGGTTTCGCTGCGCTGGGCAGTCTCCTCTCAATTCTCGTGCCCTCGCGCATCGCTCCCGGCACGCTGCGACCCACGAAACTCAAGGGCACGACTGCGCTGCTCCATTTCGTCATCAATCTTTTCATCCCGCTGGCCATCGTACCGATCTTGATCCCCGCCGGCGCGGGTTTCCTGCTGGTTCGACTCAACTGGCTGCCCGCTGAACCCGTGACACTCGGATTGTCCGCCCTTCTGGCGGTGGCTGGGGTGCTCCTGTATCGTGTCACCATGGAACCCTTGGGCGCGCTGCTTCAACGCCGCGAGCAGGATATTCTGCAAGTGGTGACCCAGGAAATCGAATAGCCATTCCGTGCGACACCGATTGCTTGGTGACCCGGGAACACAGCCGTCGCAAAGGCGAGCGCAAGCCCGGGGCGCTGGCACAGCACCGCGACCACCGCTGCAAAATTGGCGTGGCCGAGATCGCCGCAGCGCTGCGCGATGACTGGCGCCCGCGTGCAGGAAATACTGTTGCACGCCAAAGCGCCCGATTTTCCATCCGGCTCCCCAGATGTCAGGCGTGCAGGGAATGCCATAGGGGGTCAAATTCCCGAGCGCGTCCACCCGGACCCGGTAGGCCTGCAGCGCAGTCCTGATCTTCTCGATGTAAACCGGATCCTTGATCAGGCACAGGGAGCGGGCGCCGAGCCAGCCGAAATCGTCGGGGTGTTCGATGATCGCATCGCGAAGCCCCAGGACCACGTCGGCGTATTGCTCTTCGCCCGTGGTCTGGAGGAGCTCGATCGCGGTTTCGTGCCGGTCGAGCTCGATGACCGCGATCTTCTGCTGTCGCGGGCGATCGCCGACCTGGGAGACCTGGATGACCGGTTCGGACTTCCAGGCGGGGATGGTATGCGGGCTGACGAGCCATTCGATGGCGCCCTTCGTCGCGCCGGCGGGAACAAGCGCGCGGACGACGAACCAGCCGAGGTTGTGCATTGCCCGGCCGTCAAGCAGCAGGAGTTCGCCGCCGTGCACGGCCTCAATGGTCAGGCGCTGCAGGTCCGATCCGGATGCGATCGCAAGTTTCGACCCGTGGCCGAGGGGATCGACCTCGTAGTCGCCGTTGGTGACGGCCCCCGGCCATTTGCCTGGCGGGGGAAGATGCCGAACTGGTCGCCGATCACGAGGGATTCGGCGGCCGGAGGCGTGGCCGCCGGGGAATCGAGCGCCAGGGAGGCCAGCGAAACGGGTCGGGCGGTCATGATGCTTGCATAATGAGGTTGCGCACGAATGCACACGAATCTGCCTGGCGCGGCGGAGCCGCAACCAACGTGGCATGGGTCTCCCGACCCGTGGTCCGGAAAACACGGGTCGGGAGACCCGTGCCACCTGGAGGATCGTCGCAGCATGCGAGGATTTTGATGCATAGCAGTACGAGTGAAAACGGACGACAAGCCCGACAGAACTCAGGGAGTCAGGAACTCACTACGATGGCCCGCATCCCCGTTGGGGCGTCATCGCCGACCCTGGCATCAGACCCAGCGGCTCGATGACTTGCGATTCGATGCGTGATCAATGTCTTCGCGACCCACCGCGGGCAAGCGCGAGCAGGCTGAGCAGGCCGTAGAACCACGCGCTCGGCGCCCCACCGCCGCCACGGCCATCTGACGAGGGCTCCGGGCTCGGCGGCGGAGCCGGGGTTGTCACCGCAACCGTCACCGGGTTGCTGCCCACCGTCCCCGCCCGATTGCTGACGGTCACGGTGTACGTGCCGGCGTCGGCGTTGGTGGCGTTCGGGACCGAATAGGTTGGGCCCGTCGCCCCGGCAATCGCGAGGCCGTCGATGAGCCACTGGTAGGCCAGTCCGCCACCGACCGCGGTCACCTGCAGCCGGAGCGCCGAGCCGAGGACGACGGTTCCGCCCAGGGGCTGGAGGGTGATCGCCGGCGGCGTCCAGGCGGCCGGGAGACCGGCGCTGATGAGCTGGAGGGAAGCCGCCATCGCCTCGTCGTACATCAGGAGATGCCCTGTATTGAAATCAGGAATACGAGCGAGCTGCAATCCCTGGAAACCGCAGGCCGCGAGCTGCTGGTAGAACTGGGTCACCCAGGGGCCATTTCCCTGGGTGGCACTGGACAGGACCAGGGCGGTGTCGGGCATGGCTCCACCGGTCGCGCCCACCAGCGCCTGCTCCATCGCGATATTCTGGGCCGGGTTCACCCAAAACGAGCCGTCGAGCGCGATGTAGTTGGAAAAGAACCGGGTGCCGGGGCGCTCCTGCAGGAAGACGAGCCCGCAAAACAGGCCACCATAGGAATGGCCGGACAGCGTCCGGGTGGCGGGATCGACGTCATACCGGGCCTCCACGAAGGGGATGATCTCCGTCGTGAGAAACTGGTAGAAGTAATCAGCACCGGGGAGCAGATAATCGGTATTGCGGGTTTCGGTGCCCCCGATCCCGACCACGACAATCCGCAGATGCTGGGCCTCGATGATTCTCACCAGGTCGGAGAATTCCCAGGTGACCGAGACCGGCGCGCTGGTGAGCGGGCCGCCGTCGGTGGCGTAGATCACCGGCAGCGGGTCGGAAGTGGAGGCATCGTCCGCGGGGGCATACACCTGGAGCGGATACGTGGTCTGTCCGACGGGCAGGGCCGTGGTTAACCGGTACTGCGTGATCACGCCGGCGATGGGCACCCGGTTGGCCGCATCCGGAACTCCGTCGGCCGACGGCGAGGCGAAGTTAATGTCAACCGAGGCCGCGCCCGTGGCCCCGGCCGCATCGGTGGCGGTGACGGTCCAGGTCTCGGCAAAATGGTCGCCCCAGTTGACGATGGCGCCGATCGATGGATTTCCGGAGGGCAGATCGAAGATCGAGGATTGGGAACCCGAAGTCCGCGTCCAACCATAGGTGTACGGACCGATTCCACCGGAGGCCGTCGCCCGCACGGTCGCCGTGAGCAACGCGGGGGCGCCGGCATTCAGATTGATCGGGCCGGCCGGGTCCAGTTGCACGGACAAGGAGGCCGGAGCGAAGAGAGCCGGACCCGATCCTTGCTGATCCTCCGCCCCGACCGCCAGGGGAAGCACCGATGCCGCGAGGATCGCGCTCGCCAGCGCTGCGAACAACCGCTGTGACAACCAGGGGAGGGCCATTTTTTGTTCAACACCGCGAGGAGCTGAATCCCTTCGGCGACGACCCGATCGGCGCGCCGCCGATCCAGCCGGGAGCACTCGGGCGCGGTGCAAGCCTTCGCGGCGGCCGGACTGGTGTGGCCCGCGGCCGGCACCGTGCGCCGCTGGCCGGGCCCGGAAGGCTAAGAAAGCCGGTTTGCAGCGAAAATGCGCAGTTGCAGTTCAGATTTGCCTCTCTGGACCGAGGTAATGACACTACAAACACCTCAGATGCCCCCGACAGCGGATAAGAACAGCCCTCGCGGTTCGCAAGGGTCCAGTTTGGCTTGGCCCATCGCGGTGGTGGCGGCCGGCTTTTCCCTCGCAATCCTGGCGGTTTGGGTGGTCCACGAACAGGGTGCGAGAACCGATGCGGTGCGCTTTCGACGCCTGACGGAGGTGGTGAGCAGCACGGTCTCCGCCCGTTTGGAAAGCATTGAAGAGGCGTTGCGGGGCGCGCAGGGGTTTCTCGCGACCAGCCAGAGTGTGGAGCGGGAGGAATGGGCGACCTACGCCCGGTCGATGGAACGATCCTTGCGGCATGGCGTGCTGGGTTTTGGATACGCTGAGCGGGTCCGCCGCGTGGATCTTCAGTCGTATCTCGCCCGGATCCACATTGACGGAGCCCCGGAGTTCAAGGTCCGTCCGGAGCCGTCGGCCGGGCGCGATGAACTTTATCCGATTTCTTACATCGAACCGGTTGAACGCAATGCGGCCGCCTTGGGGTTTGACATCGCATCCGAGGAGAAGGGTCGCGAGGCGGCGGATCAGGCGGTGGTACTGGACCGCCCGATTCTCAGCCGGCCAGTCGTCCTGGTTCAGGACGAGAAGAAGCTGCCTGGATTCGAGCTGCTTTTGCCCGTCTATGAACGGGGAAACCACCTCGAGACTCCGGCCGACCGTCGGCGCGCGCTGCAGGGATGGGTCTTTGCCGCAATCCGCATTGATGAACTGATGCAGGGAATCACCGACCTGACTGACGATCAGGTGGGGCTCGAAATCTTTGAAGGCGCTGGAGCCACGAAGTTTGCGTTGCTGTATGATTCGGACCAGCAACCGGCCTCGCCGCCCGCTGAAACCGCGAAGGACGCCGGCAAGGCTGGCAGCCGGTTCCGCGCGTCCGTGCCATTGACGCTCTATGGGCGGAACTGGCTGTTGATGATCAGCTCGCGGCCCGGTTTTGGAGCGGCGATCAGCCGGCTGTTGCTCGGTCTCGTGCTGGGGGGTGGGGCGGCCATCAGCCTGCTCGCCGGGGTGATGACCTGGCTGCTGACCAGCGCCCGTTCGCGGGCCGTGGCGCTGGCGGACAAGATTACACGGGAACTCCAGCAGGCGAACGAGAACAGCCGGAGGCTGGCGTTGGTAGCGAGCCTGGCGAAGAGCGGCGTGATGATCACAGACATCGAGGGGCGGGTCGAATGGATGAACGATGCCTACGTGCGCACGACCGGCTATACGCTGGAGGAGATGAAGGGGCGGAAACCCGGCTCGGTCCTGCAGGGAGCGGACACCTCGCCGGGAGCCGTGGCGAACATGCGGGCCGGCCTCATCACCCAGCAGGGGTTTCACGTCGTGTTGCTCAACTACCACAAGTCCGGAAGGCCATTCTGGGCCGAACTTGAAGTGCAGCCGCTGCTCGATGCCGACGGCACCTGCACCGGCTTCATGGGCGTCCAGACGGATGTCACGGCGCCCCGCCGCATCGAGGAGCAGTTGCGCAGCCAGGAAGCCCTGTTTCGGTTCATCTTTGAGCATTCGCCGGTAGGCATCTCCTGGGTGCGCGCGCGCCGAGGGGACACGCGGCTGGTCAATCCCGCGTTTGAGCGCATTACGGGCGTGCCGGCGGCGTTGTCGAAGGACACGACCAACTATCTCAAGGTCAGCCATCCCGAAGACCGCCGGAAGCAGGCGGCGCTCACCGAGCAGCTTTACGCCGGCGAGATCGCCGAGTTTTCGATGGAGAAGCGGTATGTCCGACCGGACGGCAGCATCGTCTGGGCGGTGCTCTCGATGCACACCCACCACGACCCGACCACCGGCGAGGTGCAGGAGCTGACGACGCTGGTGGACATCGCCGCCCTCAAGAGCGCGCAGGCGGAACTGCAGCAGAACGAAGCACGGTTCCGGTTTATTTTTGAAACCGTTCCGGTCGGGATTTCCTGGCAGATGGTCGGCGATCCGAAGACGCGCCTGATCAACCTGGAGCATTGCCGGGTCACGGGTGTGCCGGTCGAGAAATCGCTTCAGATGAATTCCTACCGGGCGGTGTCGCACCCGGACGACTATGCGCAGAATCAGATCCTGCGGGCGAAGCTTGAGCGGGGCGAGATCGACAGCTATACCCTCGAGCGCCGTTATCTGCATCCGGATGGCACCATGGTCTGGGCCGCGTTCTCGATCCGGTATTTCCGCCAGCCGGGGAGCGGCGCCGTCCAGGAGGTGGTTACGCTGATCGACATCACCGACCAGAAGCGGGCTGCCGAGGAGCTCAGGCTGGCCAAGGAGGCCGCCGAGCGCGCCAGCCAGGCCAAGAGCGCTTTTCTGGCCATGATGAGCCATGAGATCCGGACGCCGATGAATGGCGTCATCGGCATGACGAGCCTGTTGCTGGACTCTCCGCTCACCCACGAACAACGCGACTTTGCGGAGACGATCCGCGCGAGCGGAGACACGCTGCTGACGATCATCAACGACATTTTGGACTTCTCCAAGATTGAGTCGGGACGGCTCGAATTGGAGAACGAGACCTTTGTGCTGCGCGAATGTGTGGAGGGTGCGCTCGACCTGCTGGCGACCCGGGCGGCCGAGAAACGGCTCGATCTGTTGTATGAAATTGGTGACGGCGTGCCCCAGACCATCCGCGGCGACGCCACGCGCCTCCGGCAGGTGCTGGTGAACCTGTTGGCCAATGCGATCAAGTTCACCGACCACGGCGAAGTGGTCCTCTCGGTGCGGGTCAAGTCTGCCGATGCCGTTGCGCCCGAGGCGCGGTTGGTCGGAGGGAGCGGGCCGCCAATGCCAGCGGACGCAGTCGACCAGGTGCCGATCCAACCGCCCGTTCCGAAGACCGGCGAAACCCAGGTTGTGGAACTGATCTTCAGCGTCACCGACACCGGGATTGGCATTCCGCAGGAGGCAATTGGGCGGCTGTTCCGCTCCTTCACGCAGGTCGATGTATCCACCACGCGCCGTTTCGGCGGCACCGGCCTTGGGCTGGCCATCAGCCGGCGGTTGGTGGAACTCATGGGCGGATCGATGTGGGTCCAAAGCGTGGAAGGGAAGGGCTCGACATTCAGCTTCTCCGTGCGCGGGGAGTTTGTGCCGGCCCGGCCGCGGCCCTTCCTCGCCGGGCCCAAAGTGCATCTGAACGGACGGCGCATGTTGATTGTCAACGACAATGCCACCAACCGGCGGATCCTGACCGGGGTCGTGTCGGGCTGGGGCATGGTGTCGCGCGCCGCGCAGTCCGCGAGTGAGGCGTTGGAATGGCTGCGGGCCGGAGAGGTTTTCGACGTGGCCGTGCTGGATATGCAGATGCCGGAGATGGACGGTGTCATGCTGGCCCGCGAGATCCGGCGTCTGGCGGGCGGGGAGAAGCTGCCCCTCGTGCTGCTGTCTTCGCTCGGACAGCGCGACTTCGCATCGGAGAAGAATCTCTTCAATGCCGCCCTGACCAAGCCGGTGAAGCCATCTCAGTTGTTCGATGTGCTGGCCGGATCGTTCAAGGAGATGGAGGCGGCCGCACCGGCATCGACAAAGGTTCTGCCGAAAGTCGCCCCGCAGAATACGGGTCACGCCGTGCGCGTGCTGCTGGCCGAAGACAACGCGGTGAATCAGAAGGTGGCGGTGCATATGCTGGCGTCCCTTGGCATCCGGCCCGACATTGCCGCCAACGGCCTTGAGGTCCTTGAATCGCTGAAACGGCAGACCTACGATGTGGTTCTCATGGACGTCCAGATGCCCGAGATGGACGGACTTGACGCCACCCGGCGCATCGTGGCGGAGCAGCCAGACCCGGCGAAACGTCCCTGGATCATCGCCCTGACCGCCAACGCCGTGCAAGGCGACCGGGAGCTCTGCCTCTCCGTCGGAATGGACGACTACATCAGCAAGCCGCTCAAGAAGGAGCAGCTCGCCGAGACCCTGGGCCGCGTGCCACGCGCGCCGGCTGAAGCCGCCGGCAGCAGTCAGCCCGTGGCGTGATTTCCGCCGACGCGCGGTGCAACCTGCTGCCAGAGGGTGGCGGATTTATCGGCAAGCAGGGCCCGGGCCCGGTCGATCTCGGCCTGGCGCCGGGCGAGGTTTTCCTCGGCAATCTTGGCGAGATCGTCGAGATTGTACAGAAACACGCTGGCGAGTTCGGCGACGTCCGGCGCGATGTTGCGCGGCATCGCAAGGTCGATGAAGAAGAGCGGGCGGGGTGAGCGGCGCCGCATGGCGGCGGCGACCATGGGGCGGGTGACGACCGGTTCGGGCGCGGCGGTCGAGCAAACGGCCACATCATAATCCGGAAGGCTGCCGGCCACCCGGTCGAACGGAATCGCCCGGGCGGACAGGCTTGCCGCCAGCTCGGCGGCGTGTTCCAACCGGCGGCTGGCGACGGTCATGGTCCCCGTGCCGCGGCTCTTGAACGCCCGCGCGGTCTTCTCTCCGATCGAGCCGGCGCCCAGGACGAGCGCGTGGCATGGCTGCAGGTCTCCGAAGATCTTCAGTGCGAGGTCCACCGCCACGCTGGCCACGCTGATCTGGCCTTCGCCGATGGCCGTGTTGGTGCGCACGTGCTTGGCCGCCTGAAAGCTCTTCTGGAAAACCCGGTTCAACACCGGTCCGGTGGTCCCCTCTTCCTGCGCGGCCGCGTAGGCATTCTTCACCTGCCCGAGGATCTCCGTTTCCCCGACCATCTGGGAATCAACGCCGGCGGCCACTTCCAGCAGGTGTTGCACGGTCGAGTGATCGCGCAATTGCAGCCGGATCTGCTCGAAGAGCGACGGCTCGATCTGGTTGAGCGCGCAGAACGACGACTGGATCCGGTCCACGGTGCCAGGCCCCGTGGCCACCCCGTAGATCTCGACGCGGTTGCAGGTGTTGAGCACGGCAAACTCGCGCAGGCCGGCGAGCGATCGCAGGACGCCCTGAAGTTCGGCGAGCTTCCCGCCGGCGAGCGCCAGTTTCTCCCGCACCTCGATCGGGGCGGTGTGATGGGTGGCTCCGAGCAGGAAAAGGATGGGTGATGCCTCGTCACTCATGGCTTGGCGGCTGACGCCGGCGCGGCCTGTGCAACCGGATGGCGGCTGGCATTGACAACAGGAAGAGAAAACAGGGCGATGGCGAACAGCACGGCGCACGTCCACGCCAGCCGCTGGGAAACCAGCCGGTTCCAAAGGCGGAGAACCATCGCCGCCGTATAGGCGACCCAGACCCCGGTCGTGATCAGCAGTTTTGGCAGATCGACGCTGGATAGATCCCGGGCCCAGTGGATGGAGCCCACCCCCAGCGACCAGGTCATCAGGAGCACCCCGACCACCAGCAACCGGATGCAGATCTGGTCCAGCTCGAGGATGGACGGGAGAAACGAGAAGAGACCGTGCAGGTGTTTGCGCTTCAGACTGTAGGTTTGGAGGAGATACATGATCGAGGTGAGGGCCAGCAGGCCGAACACGCCGTAACTGAAGAGCGCGAGCGCAGCGTGAAACTCCACCCAGGCGTTGCCGCCGAAGGCGGCGGTGTGTGTCGGGGTGTCCCAAGCGGGGGTGGCAAGTGACGCCAGGGTGAGGACCGCTGACAGGCACGAGGTGAAATAGCCGAGGAGGCTCAGCCGGAACGTGGCTCCGACCAGGAGATAAAGCAAGATGGCCGACCATGCGGTAAACTGGAAGATCTCGAACGTGTTGCCAATCGGGCATCGCTTGACTGCCTCGCCCCGCAGGTACAGCCCGAGCGTCTGGAGGAGGAACCCGGCGGCCACGAGACCGTAGATCGCAAAGCGCGACTGCCGCCGGTCGCGCAACAGGGCGGTGGTACCGAGAATGAGCCCGATCAAGTAGCAGGCGGACGCCAGCCACAGCCAGGTCCGGTCGCCAAGTCCAAGGAAGGTCATTTGACCTTACAGACTAGTCAGGAGATTTGCGCTCCGCAAGCCGGCTTGACGTGGAATCGCCGCCCGGTCTGAGTGTCGCACGTCATGCGTATCCGCGCTTTTCAAGGGCTGGTTCCCGTGGCCGAGCATGCGGCCGAAGTTGCCTGCGTGCCCTATGATGTCATCAACGCCTCCGAGGCCGCCGCGCTCGCCGCCGGACGACCGCGCAGCCTGTTGCATGTGGACCGGGCGGAGATCGACCTGCCGCCCGGCACCGATCCGTACAGCAGTGCGGTCTACGCGAAGGCGCGCGAGAATTTCATCCGTCTGCAGAGGGATGGCGTGCTCGTGCGGGAGTCCGGGCCCTGTGTCTATGTCTACCAGCAGCAGATGGGGGGGCACCGGCAGCGGGGACTCGTGGCCGTCTGCCATGTTGATGACTACGACGCCGGGTTGATCAAGAAGCACGAGAAGACGCGCCGGGACAAGGAGGACGATCGCACTCGACTGATCGACGCGATCGCCGCGGAGACCGGCCCGGTCTTCCTCACCTACCGCGACGAACCGGCCGTGACCGAGTTGACGGAGGAGACGGTTCAAGGGTTACCGCGGCACGATTTCACGGCACCGGACGGCATCCGCCACACAGTCTGGCGCGTGCCCGGCGGTTCGGACTGGGTGGAGGCGTTCAAGCGCGTGCCGTGCCTCTATATTGCCGATGGTCATCATCGCGCGGCCAGCGCGGCGCATGTGGCGCAGCTTCGTCGGGAACGGAATCCGCAGCATACGGGCAGCGAGGACTACAACTGGTTTCTATGCGTCATCTTTCCGGCGGGCGAGCTCAAGATCCTGCCCTACAACCGGATTGTGGTCGATTTGAACGGGCGCGATCAGGCAATGTTCCTGGAGGAGGTGAGGGCGACGTTCGGGCTGAAGGAGAATGCGCCGTCTTCGCCGGAAATCTCGGGAGAAGTGAGCATGTATCTCGGCGGAGAGTGGTACGGGTTGCGGTGCCCGGTCGAGCCCGGAGCTGATGCCGTCTCGCGACTGGACGTAAGTGTGCTGCAGGACCGGCTGCTGGCGCCGGTTTTGGGGATTGCGGATCCGCGCACGAGCAAACGGATCGATTTTGTGGGCGGAATCCGGGGTCCGGATGAACTGGCCGGCCGGATTGATCGGGGCGGAGGTGTAGCCTTCTCGCTGTTCCCGGTGACGGTCAGCCAGCTGATGGGGATCGCGGACGCAGGCCAGATCATGCCGCCGAAAAGCACATGGTTTGAGCCGAAGCTGCGTTCCGGTTTGTTTGTCCACACTTTTTAACCGCTGGGGTACACTGGGAAGCTTTGGGCGGTGGCGACTGGCTCGGCTCCCATAGAAATTTGTTGCGTCACTTGTTTCGCAACGCTTTGCTAAACTGCGAAAGTCGAAGTAACCTGAGGCGTGTTGCACTACGCGCTTCAAGTCTGCATCACGGTCGCTCAGGCACCTGACCCGTCCTGACGATTCGAAACCCAAGACCTACCTACCCATGAAATCCTCCCGTGTCATCGTTCTCGCCATTGCGTTGGGCGCGGCCGTGGCGTCCGCCCGCGCCGCCTACTACCTGGATGTCAATGCCCTCTATGAAAACGCTTCCGATGTGAAGGTTGACAGTGCGTCCGATCTCCGGACGTCGTTCAAGGACAGCCTCGCGTACTCGGCGGCTTTTGGTTACAAGTTCACCAAGGTGCGCGCGGAAGTGGAGCTGCAATATTTCAAGAGCTCGGCCGGCGGGGCCACGAACAGCAGCGGGAACAGTCTGACCGCCAGCGGAGACTACAAGCAGTTCACCGGATTTGTGAACGGCCTTGTCGATCTGAAATCGTTTCTTGGCCTGATCCCTTACGTTGGGGTGGGCCTGGGTGAGGCCAAGATCAATCTCGACAATCTGACCGCCAAGCAGGGCGGAAAGGATGTGGTTCAGTTCTCCGGCAAGAACATGGCCAGTGGCTACCAGTTGATGGCTGGATTGCAGTACGCCCTGGTGGGAAAGGCGGTGGCCCACGTCGGATTTCGCGTCGTGAAGATGGGGTCGTTCGATACCCATGACTTCGCCAACTATGTCCGGCGGGACATCAGCACCGGGGTGAACAAGCTGTTCGAGATCGGCGTTGCCTGGCGTTTCTAGCAGGAGCCTGTCGGGCTTCGCCCTCCCCGTCTCCGCCAAGGCTTCGACGCGGCCCGTCAGGATTCAGTGGCCACGCCGTAGCTCTCTGAGCGAAGGCGGGCATGCTCCTAAACAAACGGCGGACGCCGTTTGGTGCAGAACGGCGACTCTTCTTCCGATTCAGCGGAGCCGTACTCAAAGCGGCCTGAAGCCCTCTGCGGGGGGGCATTCCCCGGATTGAAAATCGCCCCGGATCAAGAAAACGGACGCCGTCGATCATCGCCCAGCAAAAACCCGGGAATCACCCGACCCTTCCGGGCTCCGCCAAAATGGCGCAGCCATTTTGTTTGGCAGGGTGGAGGACGAAGTCCGACACGCTGCCAGGCGGTTTGGATCCAATCGGGATGCGATCCGCCCGCGAGGCACGGACAAATCCTTTTGCCGCCGCCCATTGGATCAGGTCCGCGGTGCAGTGCAGATCGAGTTTGGCCATGATGTGTTGCCGATGGGATTTGACCGTGGCAGGGCACAGGCCGGTCTTCCCGGCAATCGTGGGGTCGTTGAGGCCCTGGCAGAGCAGGGGCAGGAGCGAGAGTTCGCGGCCGGACAGGATCTTGAAGAACGCGGCCGGATCAGTCCTGGAGGCGCGCATGGCCTGACGGACGTTTTCGGGGAAATACCGGCGGCCGGCCAGGACCTCCCGAACGGCGCAGCGCAGCGTTTCGTGCACCGGATCCGTTTTCCAGACCATGCCGGAAATATGGGCGCAGCCGGCGCGAAACAGCGTCACGGCGTCAGTTCTGACTGTCAGCAGCAGAATCCGCGGGGGGCGCGGAAAGTTGGCGAGCGTCAGCGCGAGATCGAAACCGTCCGCGTCCGGCAGCTCGAGACCGAGCAGCGCGAGATCGGGCTGGTGAGACCGGCAGAGGGCGATGCCCGCCTCGGCGGAGGTCGCCGTGCCGACGTGGGACACCTCGTGCCAGGTATGGACCATCTGTTTGACCGCGCGGCCCCAGCGGGTGTCGTCTTCAATGTGCAGGAGCGATTTTCGGGAGCAGGTGGGCAAAGAAATCATGGTGAGAAGAGAAACTTTCGACAAACAGAAATCAAAGAAGAAAAGCAATGAGAATTTCTCACCAATGACAAAATGATTCCGATCCACCGGCTGAACGCCGGGGACGATCGCCCGGTCAGACGGCTTCTCCGGTCCTGACCGGGAACTCGTCCAGCACCGTGTCGAGCGAGGCGGTGCCGAGCGCCTCGCGCACATGGCGCGACAGCTGCTTGTGGTACATCAGCAGGACGGGATCGACCTCATCCAGGGTCTCGCCGCTCGGATTTTCTCCGTGCGCCTCAAACCGCTGCTTGAATTCGATCAGGGTCATCCGGCCGACCGGCCGGGAAGGCTGGTAATGATAATCCAGTGCCGTCTGGCCCTCGGCCGGCGGGATGGCGGTGATCAACCCGAGGTCGACCAGCCGGTTCAGGCTCTCGTTGAGAACCTGCGTCGGCACCTTGATCCGCTGCCCGAGTTCCGAGGCGGAAAAGGCCGGCTGGCAGTCCTTGAAGCGGCGGCAGATGAGCAGGAGCACGAGCAGCGAGAGGCTTTCACGGATGTTCTCGCTCAGGCTGTGCCAGGCGACCTGGCTGCGGCGGTAGTGGACGTTCTGCACCGCGTAGCTAATCTGCCCTCCGACCAGGACGAAGAACCAGAAGATGAACATGCCGAACATCAGGATCGGCAGAATCCCGAGCGAGCCATAGAGGCTCTGTTGCATCACGACCCGCTTGAAATAGAGAAACGCCAGGTAGTTGTTCAGGAACAACAGCGCGGCCACCACGATGGCGCCGACCAATGCCGCCCGCCAGAGCACGCGCGTGTTGGGGATGTAGCGGTAGAAAACGGCGAGGATGAGGATCACCATCAGGCCCGAAAAGGCCGGAAGCATCACGAGCAGGGCTTTGAGCAACTCGTCGCCAAAGGGCACCTTCTCGACAAAGACGTTGACGAACGCGGCGGCCGACAGCGCCGTCAGGGAGACGAAGAAGAGCACGGTGCCGAGCGTGAGAATGGTCCAGTAGAACACGATGCGCGTGAGCCAGGCCCGCCCCCGGCGCACGCCCCAGACGGTGTTGAAGGCGTTTTCGACCGAGGTGAAGAGCTGGATGACAATGATGATGAGCGTCAGCACGCCGAGCGCGCCGGCGGTTCCGGAACGGCTGTTCGTGATAAAGCTGTTGAGGAGCTGCACCACCTGTGGCGTGGCGGTAAGCTGGTCGGACTCCGCGACCTGCGGAGCGATGAACTTGATCACGCGGTTCACCGTGGCGACCGCGATCGCCGGATCGTTCTGATTGAGGGCGAAGCCTGCCACCAGCAGCGCGATGGCCACAAGCGGACCCAGGCCCAGCAGCGAGGAGTAGCTGAGCGCCGCAGCCCGCGCGGTGATATGGTTCTCAAACAGGCCGGTCCAGGTGATCGAGGCGACGCGCAGCAGGGCGTAAAAGTGACCCTGCAAGACCCGACGCTCGGTCACGCCTGCCTGCCAGATGTCGTGGCGCCAGAGCTGTTCGAGTGCGTGGAATCTTCCGGCCGGCTTGTCCATGGGGTAGAGCTGGGTCGGTCTGTCGCCCGCCCGGGATGACTTGGGCTTCAGGTCATCAGAACAAAGTAGGCGAGGCCACCAATTCCCGCGAGTCCGAGCAGCGCCGAAAGCACGACTGGCAAATAGCTGAGCACGATGGTGCAAAAATACAGGCCGATGGATCCGCCGACGACCATCAGGGCCATCAACGGCTGGTCCTGAAGCCAGTAGAGCAGGCCAAGGAAGCCGATGCCGAACGCGGCGCGAAATCGAACGAAGGGATAGATCGCCGCAGTTCCCAGGAGGAGGAAGATCGCGCAGATCACATCGATGAAACCCAGAAAGACGATGGGATGCTGGAGCATGCCGCCAAAATCCAGGGCGGTGACGATGTCGAAGTGCGGCAAAATCAGGGCGGTAGCGCTGAAAAGGAGGATCAGGCAGGCCGCCCCCAAACCGGCCCGGGCGGCCCTGGCATGCATCTCCATGATCCCCCGTTTGTCGCTGGTGTCGTCGGTGCGGCCCTCGGCGGCGGCGAGCATCTGCTGGACCGTGATCGGCCGGTGCTCCTCCTGCTCGACATTGAGCATCGCGACGTGCTGCTTGGGTTTGACGGTCAGGCGCTTCTTCTCGGGGAAGACCAAGCTCTTCACCTTTTCACTGGTCGCGATGGGCGCCCACTGCTCAGTGGCGGCGTCGTAGAAAAGGGTCTCCGAATCGATCCCGCCCGTTTCGCCCAATGTGACCAGCTGTTCAACCGTGAAAGGCCCGCGCGCATCAGTATCGGTGGGGCCGCGGATGTAGAACTCCTGGGTCGACATTAAACGCCAATCTGGCGCGAAGAGCGGGACGCGGCAAGCGAGATTTGCACTGCCCGGCAAAGGTGGGCGCATCTCCCGATTGACGGTAAGGCGGCAAGCTCGGCGAATCCGTAGCGGAGCCGCGTGCCGAGCCGGAGCTTCAGCGAAGGCTGGCTCGCGCCGTGGCGGCGGAGCTGGTGTCCGGCTCCGACGGCGTGGAACGTCTGCCATGCCGCAGTCTTGCGCGAAGGCTGGCTCGCGCCGCGGCGGCGGAGCTGGCCGCGCCGCTACCGGCAATCGGGAGAGACACCCGGCAAAGGCCGCCCGTGCGGGATCCCTACATCTTTTGCAGCGTCCTCAAGCCGAGCAACTGCAGGCCGGTTTCCAGGATCAAAAGTGCACGGTTGCAGAGGAGAAGGCGGCGCGCCCGCACCGGTTGCTCGTCAACGGCCACCTTGTCGGCGTAATAGAAGGCGCTGAATTCGCCGGCCAGCTCATAGAGGTAGGTGCAGAGAAAATGAGGTCGCAGATTGCCGGTGGCGGAAGCAAGCGCGTCGGGAAAGCGCACCAGCTTGCGCGCCAGGGCCATTTCGGTGGCCGTCTCGAACGCCGAGTCGCCGGCCTCCTGGGCCGTGTCGCCCGGCGGGATGCCGAGCCGGCGAAAAATGCTGTGAATTCGCGCGACGGCGTAGAGCAGGTAGGCGGCAGTGTTGCCGTCGAGCGAGATCATCTTCTCCCAGGAAAACACATAATCGCTCGACCGGTTCTGCGAGAGGTCGGCGTATTGCACGGATCCGATGCCGACGACCTGCGCGATGGCGCGCCGTTCCTCCTCCGGGAGGTCCGGGTTCTTTTCGCTGACGAGCCGGTATGATCGGTCAACGGCCTCCGCCAGGAGATCCTTCAAGCGGATGTTTTCGCCACTGCGGGTCTTGAGCGGCTTGTTGTTGTCCCCCAAAACCGATCCGAAATCGACGTGCACAAGCCGGGGCAGCGGGCGCCCGGTCTGCGCGAACCACTTCTGCGTCGCCAGGAAGAGCTGCTCAAAATGGTCGGACTGCGGCCGGCCCACGACATAGAGGACATCGGTGGCGTGAAGATGTTCGGTGCGGTACAGGATGGTGGCGAGATCGGTCGTCGCATAGTTCGCCGCGCCGTCGGACTTTCGGATGATGAAGGGCTGGGTCTTGAAGCGGGGGTGCTCGGGATGAAAAACCACCAGCGCCCCCTCGCTCTCGACCGCCAGCCGGCACCCGGCCAGCTCGCGACAGACCCGATCCAGCGTATCATTGTAGAAGCTCTCGCCCAGGATCAGGTCGAAGCGGATGCCGAGCTGGTCGTAGATGCTCTGGAAGGCCGCGAGACTGACCTCACCGATCCTCTTCCAGATCGCGAGGCTCTCCGGATCATGAGACTGGAGGCGCACGAGCTCCTGCTGCGCTTCCTTCAGGACCGCGGGGTCGGCGTCGGCCGCTGAATTGCCGGTTTTGTAGAGGCGTTCGAATTCCTCGATCGGCTCGCGGGCCAGCGCAGCATCGAGGGAGGACCGGTCGGTGGCGACGGCTTTCTTGTAGGCCCAGATGAGCTTGCCGAACTGTGTGCCCCAGTCGCCCACATGGTTGTCGCGGATGACCCGGGCTCCGCTGAATTCAAGCAGGCGGCAGATGGCTTCGCCAATCACCGCCGACCGGAGATGGCCGACATGCATCTGCTTGGCCGTGTTGGGCGAGCTGTAATCGACCACGACCGTCTGGCCCCGTCCGGCGACGGCGGCTCCGGCGGCGAGAGCCTCGCGGCTGTCGTGAGCCGCCAGCCATGAATGGAGCGCCGCAGGCTTCAGCCGGAAATTGATGAAACCAGGTCCGGCGACCGAGAGATCGAAATCCGGGCACAGATCACCAAGTTCCGTGATGAGCGCGCCAGCCACGACCCGAGGGTTCTGCCGCTGCCGCTTTGCATAGGCCAGGGCTCCATTGGCCTGGAAATCGCCATGAACCGGATCAGCTGTCCGGACCTCAGGAGAGAAATCCGGCTGCGCCAGACCGGCCCGGCCGGCCGCCTCCATGAGAACCCGATCGAGGGCCCGGGCTACATCAAAGCTGAGATCCATCCGGGCACTCAACAAAGCGAGGGAAAATGCCGCAAGCGTGTAATCGGTCAATTTCCCTCCCCTGGCCGATCACCGGAAAAATGGCGAAAGCTGATCCATAATTTTCGCCGGGAGATTGGTAAAATTGGCTCGACAAACAGGATAGATTGTTTTTTATGATAAACTTTTACCGCCATCGGCCATCAACAAGTTCCATGACTAGTCAAATGAGAAAGCGTCCCCTGCCGCTCCGCAGGTTCACCAAGCCCTCGTTCAGTTATCTGATCGAGAAGAAGCGCGATGGGGGCGAGTTCACCCAGGAGGAGATTCGATATATCATTGATTCCACACTGGATGGAGAGATGCCGCAGCATCAGCTGGCGGCCCTGCTCATGGCGATCTATTTTGCCAACATGTCCGCGCAGGAAACAGCCATCCTCACGGAGGAGATGATGCTGTCAGGCGAAGTGATCGATTTGTCGCATATCGCCAAACCGAAGATTGACAAGTACTCGACGGGCGGGGTGGGGGACAAGACCTCGCTGGTCCTCGTGCCCCTCGCGATGGCGAGCGGAGTCGTTGTGCCGATGATGTGCGGTACCGACCAGGAATTTGTCATCAACACGCTCGATCAGCTGGGTGCCATTCCTGGTTTCAAGGGGGTGCAGACCATTGCGCATTTCACCGAGCAGTTGAGCCAGATTGGCGGTGCGATTGTGGCGCAGGTGCCCGATCTTGCCCCCGCGGATGCCAAGTTCTACGAGCTGCGCAAAGACACCGGCACAATTCCGAGCCTCCCGTTGATCACCGGCAGCGTTCTGTCCCGCAAACTGGCTGAAGGTTCGGAGGGGTTGGTGATCGACGTCAAATGGGGCAATGGCTCGTTTATCCGGGACCTTGAACAGGCCAAGCAGCTCGCCCGGTCCATGACGCGGGTCGGCCGATCGATGAAGCGCCGCTGTGTTGCGCTGGTGACCGATATGAATCAACCGCTCGGGGACACCGTCGGCACCTCGCTTGAGGTCAAGGAAGCCATCACCCTCCTGAAGGGCGGCGGGCCCGAGGACATGAAGGAGCTGGTGCTCAAGCTTGGCATGGAGATCGTGCGGCTGGCAGGGGTGGCCGGCTCGACGCTTTCGGCCAAGCAGACCGTCCAGCGCCACCTTTCCGACGGCTCGGCCCTGGAGAAATTCAAGGAGCTGGTCCGGGCGCAGGGCGGCGACGTCTCCTACATCGATCATCCGGAAAAATTCCCGCAGGCGAAGCATATTCGAAAGCTTCCGGCGCCAAAGCGCGGCTACGTGCATACGATCAACGCCGCCATGATTGCGCGCGGCGTGCATCTCCTTGGCGCGGGCCGGGAGCAGTCGCACGACAAGATCGACTACGCGATCGGCGTGTCGGAGATCAAAAAGGTGGGCACGCAGGTGAAGCAGGGCGAGCCGTTGATGATGATTCACTACGACGACGAGGCGAAGCTCGAACAGTCGCTGGAGTATTTCAAGAATGCCTACCGCCTGGCGCCCAAGCGGCCCACCCCGCCGCCGCTGATTGTGGAGCGCGTAGCGTAGCAAGATTCATTTAATCGGTCCGCGGCCTGGCACGCGATCTCGAAAACGGTCTGGTGCGGAATTCTCCATCGCCTCCCCGCGGTTCCGCGGTCTTACTGGCCGGAACGATGCCGCTGCCGACACCTCATTCAGCTCCTGACCGTTCGACTTGGCCGAAACCCTGGGCCCAGCTCAAGTTCGTCACCTTTCAGCCGCACATTTTCCCCCGGATGCTGGACCGGGTGTCATCAGACGCCAAGGCGGGCGATCTGGTCGCGGTCTATGACCGGAACGGGCAGCATGCCGGCGCGGGACTCTACAATCCGCGGGCGAAGATCCCGGTGCGCGTGGTCTGTCACTCTGGTGAACGCGTGGGGGAGGAATACTTCGAGGCTGCCCTGCGGCGCGCGGTTGGCCTGCGGCGGGACTGGTTCAAGCTCGATGCCCAGTCGGACGCGTGGCGCGTGGTCAACTCCGATGGCGACGGGCTCAGCGGCCTGACCGTCGACCGCTATGCCGAGGTGCTGTTTTGCGAGGTGACCAGCCTGGGCATCTTTCAGCGGCTGCCACGCTGGCTGCCCCTGTTGCACGAGCTCTGCGGAACGAAACAGGTGCATGTCTATGTCGATCACGATTTCGGAAGCCTGGAGGGTATCAAACCGTCGCTGATGAAGGCGACGACCGCGTCGGCGCCCGCGCGGGTGTTCATCCGCGAGCATGGCGTGCGCTACGAGGTCGATTTTGAAGAGGGCCACAAGACCGGGTTTTTCTGTGACCAGCGCGACAACCGCCTGCGGTTCTCCCGGCTGGTGAAGGGTGCACGGGTGCTTGACCTGTGTTGTTATACCGGCGGGTTTTCCCTCGCGGCGGCGGTGTTGGGTGGCGCCGCGGACATCACGGGGATCGACCTCGACGAAACCGCCGTTGCCCAGGCGCGTCGCAACCAGAACCTGAATCAAGTCCCGCCGGCGCGCCTGCGTTGGGTCCATGCCGACGCCTTCGCCTATGCCCGCCAGATGCAGCAGAACGGCGAGACCTGGGATGCCGTGGTCCTCGATCCGCCCAAGTTCGTCCTCACCCGCGAGGGCCCCGGGCACTTTGAAGGCCGCCGCAAATACGAGGACCTCAATCAGCTTGCGATCAGCCTCATCAAGCCGGGGGGATTGCTGGTGACCTGCTCCTGTTCGGGCCTGGTGAGTCTGGAGGAGTTCGAGGCGCATGTGATCAAGGCGGCACACCGGCTCAACCGGCGGCTGCAGTTTTTCGACCGCACCGGTCCCGGGCCCGATCATCCGGTCCAGTCAAATTGCCTGGAGAGCCGGTATCTCAAGGTGCTGTGGGCGAGGGTGCTTTAGCCCGAACATTGCCCCGCCGAGCGCCGGCAAACAGCGGCCGGCGAACCCCGCCGCATTGATTCACGATTTTTTGACACGGCGCCGGACAAGAGACATTCTATTCTGAGTCTTGAACAAGAATCGCCCGGGAGGCCTCCCCGCCTGCCGCGGTTGGCCTGCTTTGGCTAGACACGGTCGACTCAATGCAACTTCATCGCGTTGAACCGTTGAAAACTCCTCGGTGTAATATGGCGGGCACATCTCGTGAGAATGACCGGCTGGCTCACGCTCCTGCTGTGGACTCTTCACCGCCGGGGACTGCAGGACCCCACGGCAGCGGGATTGAGGCCAAGGCCGAGGCGGAATTGACCCGCCTGCTCTATCGGAGCGCGGGCTTTGGGTTGTTTTCCAATTTCGCTTTATCGATCATTGTCGTCGCCGGGACCTGGAACCCGGTCGCATTCAAGCCGCACTTTGCCTGGCTGGCCGCAGTCTGGTTGCTGACGCTGGCCAGGCTCGGGTTACACCTTGCGTTTGGGCGGAGGTATCGCAGCGATGCCGAGCTGCCGCCGTGGCGGACCGCCTTCGGAGTCGGGGTGATCGCGGCGGGATGCCTCTGGGGGCTGGGCGCCTGGATGTACATGGACACCACGTCGCTGCTCGCGCGTTCGGTGGTTGTCTTTATCATTGCCGGGCTGAACGCCGGGGCGGCCCGTTCGCTGGCCCCCGTGCGGCTTTTCTACGAGATCTACGTGGTCGCAACCCTGGCGCCCGGGGCGGCTCGCTTCTGCCTGTATGCGGAGCCGGGGAGCTGGACCCTCGCGTTGATGACCGGCACGTATGCGCTGTTTTTGTTGAACACGGCCCGGCTCCATCATGCCGATCTCCGCCGGTTCTACCGGATGATTTTCGAGAATGAAGAGCTGGTCGCCAGTCTGAGCCACGCCAAACAGCGGGCCGAGGCGGCGAATCTGGCCAAGACCGAGTTCCTGGCAACGATGAGCCACGAGATCCGCACGCCGCTGAACGGGGTCATCGGAATGCTCCAGTTGCTGCGGGACTCGTCGCTTTCGGCCGACCAGCGGGAACAGGTGGGGATTGCGACCACGTCCGGGAAGACGCTCCTGCGCCTGCTCAACGACATCCTCGACCTTTCCCGGATCGAAAGCGGCCGGCTGGAACTGGAGGTCAGCGATTTTTCGCCCGCCGGATCGGTCGAGGAGATCGGCGCCTTGATGGCTCCGGAGGCGTTGGAGAAGCATCTGGATTATCTCGTGACCCCGGGCCCGGACCTGCCGAAGACTGTGCGCGGCGATCCGGTGCGCCTGAAGCAGGTGCTGGTCAACCTGCTGGGAAACGCGGTGAAGTTCACCGCGAAGGGTTCGGTGGAGATCGCCGTGTCCGTCGTCGCCCGGACGAAGGAACAGGTCGGGCTGCGTTTCAGCGTTCGGGACACCGGGCCGGGGATCGACGCGGCGACCCGGGCGAAGTTGTTCGAGAAGTTCAGCCAGGGAGACAGTTCGTCCACGCGCCGCCACGGAGGATCGGGGCTTGGCCTGGCAATCTCGCAAAAACTGGTCCGGCGGATGGGCGGCGAGATCCAGGTTCACAGTGAGCCGGGGAAGGGAGCCGAGTTTTTCTTTGAGCTGACCTTCCCCTTGACCTCGACGAGCCGGGGCCCTTTCGCCCAGCCGAACCCCGTCGGCTCCGTTCCGCAGCTGCGAGGCCGCGTCCTCCTTGTCGAGGGCGATGAGGCGAATTTGGGGGTCGTCAAGGCGATGCTGGAACGGACGGGCCTGGAGGTCGTGGTGGCCGTCAACGGACACGAGGCCGTGGATCTGGCAGTGCGGGAGTCTTGGAACGCGGTGCTGATGGATGTTTCCCTGTCGGGGATCGATGGCTTCGAGGCCGCGCGCCGCATCCGTCGGTGGATCGAGGACCGTCCGCTTCCGATCATCGCACTCCAGGCCCATGCCGGGGCTGGGGACCGGAAACGGTGCCTCGACGCCGGCATGAACGATCTGCTCGCCAAGCCGGTGGGACCGGCCGAGCTCCGGACCTGCCTTCAGCGCTGGATCCAGCCGGATCAGGCCCGGCCGAGGTAATTGCCGTCGGCGGTGCTGACCTTGATCAGGTCGCCATTCTTGATGAAGAGCGGCGCCGATACCACCAGGCCTGTTTCGCAGGTCACCGATTTCTGAACGTTGCTGGCCGTGTCGCCGCGGATCCCTTCCGGGGCGTCGGTGACTTTGAGCGTGACCGAGGAGGGAAGATCCACCGTGACCGGGCGGTCGTCGACAAACAGCACCTCGACCTTGCCGTTGGCCACGAGGTAATATTTCGCGTCACCAATCATGGCCGCGCTCAACTCAACCGTCTCGTAGTTGTCCGGATCGAGGAAGGCGAAGCTGTCGCGATTGGCGTAGCTAAACTCAAGCGTACGGCGGTCCGTCGTCAGCACTTCCATGGTCTCGGTCGAGTTGAAGCGCTGATCGAACGAACGCCCGTTCTTGAGATTGCGGAGCTTGGCCTGGACGAACGCGCGCAAGTTTCCCGGCGTGCGATGCTGGGTTTCCATCACGAGATAGGGCTCGTTGTTGAACTTGATCACCTGGCCTTTGCGGAGGTCATTGGCGGACGACATGGGAGATGGCGGGAGCGGGTTCGGAGTGCTGCAGAGATGACGGAGTAAGAAGTCGCATCGCGCCCTGTCAAGCCGGGGCCATCTCCGGGCTTGCCCTTTTGTTCGGTCTTCCGACACTGCGCCACACCCATGAAGCAACGGACCATCCTCCGTGAGGTGTCGCTGAGCGGCAACGCCCTGCACACTGGCGAGCCGGTCACACTTACCCTGAAGCCCGCGCCGGCCGACGCCGGAATCGTATTTCGGCGCGTGGATCTCGCCGGCCGGCCGGAATTGAAGCCGCGCGTCGACCAGATCGTCGATCTGGTTCGTGCCACCACGATTCAGTCCGGTCATGCCAAGATCGCCACCGTCGAACACGTCCTCAGCGCCTTGTATGGCTGCGGCATCGACAACGTGGTGGTCGAAATGAACGCGAGCGAGCCGCCCATCATGGATGGCTCGGCCAAGCCGTTTGTGAACCTGATTCTGGAGGGCGAGCCGGTGGAGCAGGAGGCGGAGCGCGTGTATTTCGTCCTCGACCAGGCGGTCTCGGTGACCCGCGGGAATTCATCCCTGATCGCCCTGCCGGCAGATTTGCTGAGGATTTCCTGCACCTCGGCGGACGACCGGGGCATCCACACGCAGCATCTGTCGATCGTGATCGATCCGGATACTTACATCACCCAGGTGGCCGCGGCCCGGACCTTCACGATCTACGAAGACATCGAGGAGCTCATCAAGCTGGGCAAGATCAAGGGCGGCAGCCTTGACTGCGCCATCGTGATCAAGGGCGACAAGATCATTTCGAAGGAGCCGCTGCGCTTCAACGACGAGTTCGTCCGCCACAAGATCCTCGATATCATCGGCGACCTGGTGCTGCTCGGCGTGCCGCTCAAGGCGCACATCATCGCGGTGCGGCCGGGGCACGCGATCAACGCCGAGTTGACCAAGGCGTTGTATGCCCGGATGGAGGAGCTCAAGAACAATGCCCGGAAGAAGCCGGCCGCCCGCCCCAAGCAGGTGCTGGCCACCGAGACCTCCCTGGACATCCGCCGTCTCCTCGACACCATCCCGCACCGCTACCCGTTCGTGATGATCGACCGCGTGATCGAGTTCGTCGGCGAGGACGAACTCGTGGCGATCAAGAACGTGACGATCAATGAGCCGTTCTTCCAGGGCCATTTTCCGGGAAACCCGGTTATGCCGGGGGTCCTGCAACTCGAAGCGATGGCCCAGGCTGCAGGCATCCTGCTGTTGCGTCGGGGCTCCACCGAGGGCAAGGTGGCGTTGTTCATGAGTGCCGACAAGGTCAAGTTCCGCAAGGCGGTCCGCCCCGGCGACCAGCTCGTCATCAACGCCAAGCTGACCCGGATGCGGGGCAACAAGCTCGCCACGGCGGAGGTCTCCTGCAGCGTTGACGGCCTGGTGGCTTCGTCCTCGGAGCTGATGTTTACCGTGGTCAACGAGGGCCTCATTGAGTGATGGCGGCGCAAATCCATCCCACGGCCATCGTCGAACCGACCGTCAGGCTTGAGGCCGACGTCGTGGTCGGCGCCTATGCCTACGTTGGCGGGACCGCCGTGATTGGTGCGGGCACGGTCATCCACCATCATGCCACCGTCGAGGGCAACACGGTGCTCGGCCGCCAGTGCGAGGTCTTTCCCTATGCGGCCATCGGGACGAAGACGCACGACCTGAAATTCCAGGGCGGCGAACCCGGGCTGCGGGCCGGCGACCGGAATGTCTTCCGCGAATACGTCACGGTCCACTCCGCCACGAAGGACGGCGACTTCACGGTGCTCGGCGACGACAATGTCATCCTGGCCTACAGCCATGTGGCGCACGACTGCGTCATTGGCGACCATCTCGTGATGAGCAGCCAGTCGGCGCTCGCCGGTCACATCGTCGTCGAGGACCATGTCAACATCGCGTGGGGCACCGGCATCCACCAGTTCTGCCGGCTGGGCGCGTATTCGATGCTGGGTGGCCTGGCCAAGGTCGTTCAGGATGTGCCCCCGTTTATGATCGCGGATGGCAATCCGGCGGTGATCCGTTCGATCAACAAGGTCGGTCTGGAACGTGGCGGATTCACACCCGAGCAGATCGAGCGGGTTAAGCACATCTACCGGATTCTTTTCCGCGAGGGGCTCAATCGCGCCCAGGCGGTCGAGAAACTGAAGGCGCATCCGGGTGCGGCGAGCGCGGAATTCCGGCATATGCTGGCATTCGTGGAGGCCAGCGAGCGGGGATTGATGCCCGGGCACCGTTAGAGCAGTTTCATCAGCAGGGTAGCCGCGAGCGTGAGCGAGTGGACGCCCCCTCCGTTCGCCCGTTCGACGGGTTCGAAAGGCTCAAGGCCCCGAGCGTGTCGATGGGCAGGGACGAGAGGCTCACGCTCGCAGCGATGCTTGCGCTCTCGGCTACAGTTCAAGCCCAAACGCTCCAGCGTGGCCGCGCCCGCTGGCTCCTTACTTCTTCTTGTACACCGTCGCGGGGTCAAACAGGCGCTCGGCGGCGTACTGGAGCTGGAACGAAGGATCGTCGAGGCTGGCGAGCCGGCGGTAGAAGCACGATTTGTATCCGTTGTGGCAGGCGGCGTTGGCGGCGCCGGTCTGCTCCACCTTGATCAGCAGCACGTCCTGGTCGCAATCGGAGTACAGTTCCTTCACGATCTGCACATTCCCGGATTCCTCGCCTTTGACCCACAGTTTGCTGCGCGAACGGCTCCAATAGGTGGCCTTCTTCGTCCTCAAGGTGTGCGCCAGCGACTCCGCATTCATGAACGCAAACATCAGCACCTGGCCGGTGGCTGCGTCCTGCGTGATGCAGGGAATAAGCCCGTCGGCGCCGAACTTTGGCTGAAGCGTGGTGCCGAGTTCGACGTCGTGCGTGCTGGTGCGGGCGGGAAATTCGATGGTGCTCATGAAGGTAGGTTGATCTGCCGGAGGCGGGTGATGGCCGGGATGAAGGTGGAAGAAGAAGGAAAAAGGCGCAACTGAGGCAGTGAAAAGAAGGCGGGCGGAGAGCAAAGCGGGTTCGCGGAGGCGGGCAAGCTCGGCGTGTGGAGAATCATCGAACCTGCTTCGCGGAGGGCGCCGCGCCAGCCTTCGCGCAAGGCTCCGGCATGGCAGGCCGTCAGCGCCGCCGCGATTTGAGCGCTGTAGCCGGCCGCGTTGAGGCCGGCCTCCTAACCTGCCGGGGTCAACGCCCCCGGCTACAGGGAAGGCTGCGGCGGACACGCCCTACTGCGCCGTGAGCGCCACGTCATCCCCCTGAAGCCGGCCGCGTTGAGGCCGGCCCACTGACTTCACCGCCGGCTGCCAGCTGCAGCAAATACTCGTAGGAATAAAGGCCGGTGCGGTGCCAATCGCTGAAATCGAAGCGCAGGGCGTAATTTCCAATCCGTTCCCAGCCGGTGACGGCGACCCCCGAGAAATCGCGTGGGCCGTGTCCTCCGTGCTGCCGGCCGAAGACATCGCGCTCTCCCTGGGTCTCGGCGCTCGGCGAGGCCGCGCGCAGGCTGCTCACCGGATAATAGGTCTCGCGGCCGTCTGACCAACGGATCGCAAGCTCGAAGCCAATCAACTGCACATCGACAGGAGTGATCATGAATCGATTCAGTCAGACAATCTTGGGCAAAGCCCGCGGATGGGCAACCAGGTAGTCCCAAAACCCCCTTTCGGAGGGGCCTGTAGCTGCGAGCACCAGCAAGCGGAGGATTCCGTGGCCGCGAGCGTGAGCAAGTGGCTCCGGGGCCGGTGGCTGCTGTGTAGCTGCGAGCGCCAGCGAGCGGAGGGATTTTGTAGCTGCGAGCGCCAGCAAGCGGAAGAATTTTGTAGCTGCGAGCGTGAGCGAGCGGATGATCCCGTAGCTGCGAGCGTGAGCGAGCGGCAAACGTCGCCCACTCGCTTACGCTCGCGGCTACACTCCTTCGAAACCGGTCTATCGCGAGGCCGGCGCCGAGAGGCTGATCTGAAGATCCTGCACCAGGAACGAGAGCCGGCGGTCGTCATTCCGGGTGCCCGACTCAACGGGGCGCTCGGAGGAATCGAAGTCGACGACCGTCATCCCCGGCGGGAGCAGGAAGCCCGGAGTCTCGACGGACACCTTGGCTTGCACCGCCGGCGCCGACCAAAGTTCAGCCCCGCGCACGCTGATCCTCAGGTCGCGGAGGCAGATGCTCCGGGTGACAAACGACAGGCGGGCCTCGACCGGACGGTCAGCCGCATTGGACAGCGTCAAGGTCGCGTGCTTCGCGACCCCCCACCGCCAGGTGTGCTTGCGGGTCCATTCCTCGCCCGACCAGCCCTGGTCAAAATGCAAGGAGATCGATGCAACGGGGTCAGGCTTTGGGGTTTGGGGTTGACGACCTGGAACGGATGAGTCGACTGAGGAGGCAGCCGGCAGGGTGGACTCGATACGATACTCGGATGGTGCGCTCGCGGCAGAGTGACCCTCGGTCCAGAAGAGGTGAACGCCATACGGTACAAAACAGTTGCCGAGGAGAAACCAGGCCAGCCAGCTGCGGCGCGGGCGGATCGCCAGGACCAGATTGAACGCCAGCGTGATGGGAAGGGCGTGTCGGGCCCCGGTGAGGTCGCCTTCCCAGGGAATGTAGCCGATACACAGGTAATATGGGACGAAGATCGCACCCGCCCGCCAGATCCGGTTGCTCCATTCGCGATGGGTCAGCAGAAAGACGCACTGCGTCAGCGTGGAAACGATGGTCAACAGGGCGTTCAGCGCCTCGCTCGAATAGAATTCCGAATACCACTCGCTCCAACGGATGTCGCCGTGCTGGGCGCGGGCGCTGATTTCGCCGAGTTTCGCCATGATTCCCTGCATCGGCCAGGCGAGGTTGCCCCCGGCAAGGCGCTCGTCCGCCGGAAAACGCGAAAGCACGTAGGCGAACCACAGGCCTAGCGGCACGCCGGCGATCAGAGCCAGAACTAGATTGCGCCTGGCGGTCGGCAGCCATGGTGGCCGATAGTCCCAGAGCCCGACGATGCCGGCGACATAGGGCTCGCGCGCCAGCGCCGCCAGGGCCAGCACTCCGGCGCCGCCCGCCCCGCCGATCATCAAGGCGAGGGTCATGAGGACAAAGCCCGGAAAGTCGGTGAGCGATGACCGCATGGACTCGATGACGCCGTAGGTCATCAACATCGCGGCAAAGCCGGCGAGGCCGGCCCAACCATGCGGGCGGAAAAGGATTGCCATCATCACCGCAAAACCGGCCCAGAAGACGAGATTGAGCGCGGCGTAGACATTCAGGACCCATGACGGGTGACCCAGGCCTCCCAGCCAGGCCAGCCACGGCAGCAGAATGCGGCGGGACCGGTAGGCGGGGGAGTCGAGCGCGGTCCCCAATTGCGGATCGCGCAGCAGCGGATCGAGGCCGAGCTCGGCGTAGAACTGGCCGTCAAATCCCCAGCGTCCGGACGTTTCGACATATTTCGGCGTCGCGCGGAAGACGGCAATGCCGCGGCTGGCAAACTCGGGTCCGATCCGCAGGAACTTCGTAATGCCAAATGCAGGCGAGTAGACCCGTGCGTAGGTCGAGAAAAGCAGAAAGAAGGCCGCTGCCCCGACGAGGACAAAAACCCAGAAACCCGGCCGCGCCACTGCCTGCTTGAACGTTTTCAAGAAGAGAGGCCGAACAAAGCGAAGTAGTCCGCCGCTTGCCACTGAAAACTGGCGAAGGTCAATCTCCGGAGTACAGTCGAGGCCGATGCCTGCCGCTCGTAGCGCAGGCCTCCAGCCTGCTCCGCATTGGTCCTGTTGTAGCGCAGGCTTCCAGCCTGCCTTGGGGTTCTCCGCGGTGGCACACATCTGCACTGCTCTGCGCAATCTGCGGATCATTTCCGAACCGTTTCAACCGCAGACGACGCAGATTCTCGCAGATCCGGAGGCTTCGGAGATTGAACCACAACGACACGGCGACACAACGGCCGGAGGAGACCCGAGGTCTCGCCCGGTCGCGCCCGTGGCTGCGAGCGCCAGCGAGCGGTTCCGGGATTGGCATCGTAGCCACAGAATGCTCAAAAAGCGCAGAAGGATTGCCGAACCCTTATCTCACGCGAAGGCGCCAAGACGCGAAGGGAACCCCCTGGCATTCGAGGCTCCGTTCCCTCCGTTGCCTCCTGTGAGAGGCTTGGGCTTCCGTGTGATCCGTGGGCAAGGATTGGGATTGGCAGGATCGGCTGGCCACAAAAAGGCGCGAAAAGGCGCAAAAAACGAACCACCGGTTTTCGCGTGTTTGGGGTGTTCCGCGGTGGCAACCCAACCGTTGCACAGAAGGCAACCAAGGGAACAAAAGAAGGGCGCAGCCGCGCTGCGCCCTGATCGGATCATCTTACAGGAGGCAACGGAGGAAACAGAGCAGAACCAAGCCCGCCAATTCACACGAATCTACCGCGCGAGAAAAGCGGGAAGGTCGGCGGCAGCTGATTCCACAGGAGCACGCGGAGGCAGCAGAGGACACAAACGATTTCCCGATCCAGGCGGACTGCCACGACCCGAGGTCTCACCCGTAGCTGCGAGCGTGAGCGAGTGGCTTTACCCGTGGCTGCGAGCGCCAGCGAGCGGTCGTATCCGTAGCCGCGCGCGTAAGTTCCTCGACACGCTCGGGACCTGAAACAGCGAGCGGCCATATGGCCGGCCTTCAGAACGTAAGACCAAAAGCTGGGGACGCGACGCCCCCGTCGCGTCGGCAAGAGTTGGGATCACCGGACCGCTACAGACGGATGACCACCACGAAACACACCAAATACACGAAATGGAGTGCACGTAGCGCAGGCTTCCAGCCTGCCTTGAGCGATCCGCGGTGGCACCCATCTGCGCTCTCTGCGCAATCTGCGGTTCATTTCCGGTCCGTTTTAACCGCAGATGACGCAGATCGACGCAGACCCGGAGGCTTCGGAGATTGAACCACCAAGACACCAATGCCGGAGGCGAGCAGTCCAGGGCTCCGTTCCCTCCATTGCCTCCTGTGAGTCTGCCCGGCCATCCGCGCGATCCGCGTGATCCGCGGTCAAAGAATAGCGGGCCACAAAAAGGCGCGAGAAGGCGCAAAAAGGCGAGCGTCTGGTTTCTGCGTGTTTGGCGTGTTCCGCGGTAATAACCCAGCCATTCCACAGAAGGCAACCAAGGGAACGAAGGAGAAGCTCGGTCACGCCGCGCCGGGATCGGATCTTCTTACAGGAGGCAACGGAGGAAACAGAGCAGAACCCAGCCTACGAATTCACACGAACCTTGCGCGCGAGCAATGGGGGAAGGTCCGCCGTGGCTGATCTTACAGGAGGACGCGGAGGCAGCAGAGGAAACAGACAAGTCACCGATTCTGGCGGGCGCCGCGTCTCCAGGACGATTCCCGGGCCGAATTCATTCACCGCGGATCACACGGATCGGCGCGGATTCGGACCCGACCCCCGGCGTGCCATCGAGTTTTGAGCGGCAAGCCGGCCAGTCATGGGCCCGGATTGGTGGGTGGCTCAGTAATTTCGAGCATATCGAGCAGGCTCTTATCCCGACGAGTATTTTTTCCTCCTTTGACTATCTGGTTATCTTGCCGACCCCTAATGCGAATGGGTCTCACCGAAGCCAATCAACGCGACTTTTCCGAACCCGCTTGCCGGAGCCTGCCCGAAATCCCCGACAGAATCCGCTCGCCTCCGGCCACCCGATATGCGAAGGAAAAAGATCCGATTGCTGGAATGTCAACGTGCTTGTTTCAGGCAGTTTGCTCCTCGTTGCATGAATGATTTGATCTCCCTTTCGCTCCCCGAAGTGCCCGTCGGAATCACCGCTTCGAGTCGTCCGTCCCACGCTGCCGGCAGACCATCCGCCGCGAAACTGCAAATGACTGGCCGTTCTGGCTATCGCCCCACCCTAATTGGATTTTCCACTTTTTGGTCTGCCTAAACAACGTTGAACGAAGCCGCTGACGCGGCGGTCGGAAGGCTCTGGGGGAGGGAGACGTCGGGGGTGGGTCGCGGCGAGGCGTGAGCCAGCTGTCGGTGGTTTTTCTGGGTGCATCGGCCGACGGTGAGGGTGCTATGACAACCCTCCGTCAAAAACTCATCGATGAACTGGAACTTCGCGGCTTGTCCCGCAGTACGCAGGAATCCTACGTTGGCATCGTCTCCATGCTGGCGCGCCACTACTGGCGCTCGCCCGACCGGATCAGCGACGAAGAGCTGCGCGGTTACCTGCTGCACCTGCGGCGCGACCGCCACAACGGCCCGAGCACGCTGATCGTTGCGGTCAGCGCGCTGCGGTTCTTCTACCACCATGTGCTGCACCGGCCGACCGAGGCGATCGAGACGGCGCTGCCCCGCATGAAGCGGCCAAAATTGCTGCCGCGCGTGTTCAGTCCGGAACAGATCGCCCGGCTGCTGCAGGTCGAGGAGCTGACGCTCAAGCACCGCACGCTGCTGATGACGGCCTACGCGAGCGGCGTGCGCGTGAGCGAGCTGTGCGCGCTGCGGCCCGAACACATCCTGAGCGATCGCGGGCAGATCCGGGTGGAACAGGGCAAGGGGGCCAAGGACCGGTACACGGTGCTCTCGCCCCGCTTGCTGGAACAACTGCGCTTCTACTTCCGCGAAGAGCGGCCCGCCGGCGGCTGGCTGTTTCCGTCGCAGTGGAAGCCGGGGCAGGCGCTGAGTGTCGGCTGCGTGCAAAAGGTTTTCTGGCGGGCGGCGGAGCTGGCCAGGGTGCCGCGCAACGGCGGCATTCATTCCCTGCGGCACTCGTTTGCGACGCACCTGCTGGAAGCGAACGTGCCGCTGACCGTCATCCAGCGACTGCTGGGCCACAACAATCTGGCCACCACCGCGCGGTACCTGCATGTGCGGCGCGAGACGATCACCGGGTTGCATGGTTTGCTGGAGGCGATCGACCTGAAGGCGCTGGTGAAACAGTCGGCCTGAGGATCCCTCCATGTCAGCTCGGGCGCGCGTTGCGCCCGCCCCGCCCGCCTTCACGGTGGCGGAGGTGCTGCGCGTGGGTCTGCCCGACTACGCGCGCCAGCACCGCCTGCCGCCGCATCACTGGCGGGCGTTGCGGGCGATCCTGGCCTGCCGCACCCCGGAACTGGGCGGCCACTGGTACCAATGCAGCCGGTGCGGGGAACGGCAGTTCGTGCCCCATTCCTGCCGCAACCGGCACTGTCCCACGTGCCAGGGTGCCAACGGCCATGCCTGGATGCAGGCCCAGGCCGAGGCGCTGCTGCCGGTGCCGTATTTCCATCTGGTCTTCACGCTGCCGCATGCCCTGAACCCGGTGATCCGGCAAAATCAGGCGCGCTGCTACGACCTGCTGTTCTTTTGCGCGGCGATGACCTTGCTGGAGTTCGGCCGCCGCGAACTGCAGGCCCAGCTCGGCATCACGACGGTGCTTCACACCTGGAGCCAGACGCTCCTGGATCATTACCATCTGCACTGCATCGTCACCGGCGGCGGGCTGCGCGAGGACGGCAGCTGGGCGGGGAAGCCGCCACACTGGCTCTTCCCTGTCCGCGCTCTCGCGGCCAAGTTTCGCGGCAAGTACCGCGCCGCACTGCAACGGCTCTTCCAGGACGGCCAGCTGGAGTTTCATGGGCAACTGCAACCCCTGCGCGCTCCGGCCGCTTTCGGCCAACTGCTCCGCCAGGCCGTGAGCAAGCCGTGGAACGTCTACGCCAAGCGCCCCTTCGCCGGTCCCGAAGTCGTGCTGGCCTATCTCGCCCGTTACACCCACCGGGTCGGCATCACCAACCACCGCCTCCTCGCCCTGGACAAGACCGCCGGCACCGTGCGCTTCGCCTACAAGGACTATGCGGATCAATCCCGGCCGAAGGCCCTGACGATCGCCTGCACGGAGTTTGTCCGCCGGCTCCAGTTGCACCTCCTGCCGGAGCGTTTCGTCAAGATCCGCCACTACGGCCTGCTCGCCAATCGCAACCGCCACACCCGCATCGCCGCAGCGCGCGCAGCGCTGCCGCCCGTGCCGGGGCCGGCGGCAGCGCTTCCCGTCGCCCGCGCGCCCGAGACCGCGCCTGCCCCAGAGCCGTCCGTCGGGTTGCCCGCGTGCTGCCCGCATTGCCACCAGCAAGCCGACTGGGTGCTGGTCGAGCGAGTCGCACCGCAGCATCAGCGGCCCCGCTGCGCCGTGCCGTATCTCGATTCCTCCTAGTGAAACCTGCTGCCTTGACTCTCCGGGTCCGCCTCATGGCCGCCGTCATTCGGCCGGTCCCGGTCGCGCTTTGCGCCGGAAGACCGCTCGCGGCTTCGCCGCTGCCAGAGCGCCCCGTATTCGCCGATTCACCACCGGTCCTCGGCGTCGCCAAGCCAGCCCACCAGCTTCTCACCGGCCAGACTCGCCCGACCGCCGCGCCGCTCCTCCCGGCCCGCGGTTACTTTCCCCCGTAACCATCCGACCGTCCGCGCCGCGCCTTCGTCCAACGGTGGTGTATGCGTCATGGCCGCCCTGCGTTGACACCAATTCCAGAATCGCCAATTTCGGCCACGACGCATACACCACTAAGCGTTAGGCAAAAAGAGAGACGTGAGCAATTCAGCCTCCAATCTTCCTGCCCCGGTTCCGCCATCGCCCCAACGTGGGCGCTACAGGTGGGTCGTATTTCTTGTCGGTGTTCCAGCGATTGGAGTCTGTTATCATAGTCTCTATTACTGGCTGGCGGCCGAAGCTCAGGGCATTGCCGACAGCGCGAATCCGGTGTTGTCTCCGCTGCATGGCATCGCCCTAAGCATCTTGAATTTCCCGATGATGTATCTCTGGTTCCCGATTGGTGAGTGGCTCAAACCGCACCTTACTGACGACGGAGTCTTTTCCCTTTTTGCCAAGATCAACGCTTTGGTTTGGGGTTTTTCGGTCACCTGGGCCGCTTGTTTCGTCTTCCGCTTAGCGACCAGAAAATCAGTCATCCATGGAGAAATCGCCTAACAAGTGGCCGGAGGCAACGCCGTTGGCTTGCACGCCCGCTGCTGACGCACCGGTCGCGCCAGCCATCGGGCGTGCCTCGTCCTAGCGTTCGGCATGAAGACGTTCGTATCCTTCAACTTTCCCCACCCGAAAACCAAAGACCAATGAAAACATCGCAAATATTCCTGATCTGGTGTATTGGGACAATCGCCGTTCATGGCGCACCCGTAGACGGCAAGACATCTCACGGCCCATTAAAACTGGGTGAATCGATAGCGACGCTCTCCGGCCCGAATCTCAACCTCACCGAGAAGACAGAACGTCAGACTACGGACGGCTCGAAGATCACGATCGAGAAGTACAAGTATGACTCGAGTGGCATGACCTTCGGCGACTTTCCCGTGAGTTCGGCGAGGATCGAAGCGATCGCAGGAACGATATTCGAAATCGATCTTATACTGGATAGCAGCTATCAGAGCGGCCCTTCTGAGACTTTCAGGCAGAGATGCGAGGAACACGAGAAGAAGATGCGACTACTATCCCTTGCTCTGATAAACAAGTATGGCCCAGTGAGTAACCCATCCGAGTCACCAGACTCGCAAACGGAGTTCGTTTGGAAGGGCGACGATGTCATATTGGAGTACGATTTCCAAAGTACGCCTAAGTATAATGAATTTGGAGCGTTGGTCACTTTCGGAAGCGAGAGCATCATGAAGAAGGCAATAGAAGCGGCGAAAGTGAAACAGAAGGCGGACGAAGAAGCCGAAAAAGAAGCGGCCAAGAAGGTGCAAGAGAATCTGTAGGTGCAATCACTATGAAAAATCGACTTGAGGATTTTGAACGACTATCCAGAAAACAGCAGTCTTCCCGAATCAACGCAGAGGTTGTACATCTGAAGGCTGCGATCCTCCATTATGTAGAACACTCGACGGGGCGTACCAAAGCCCTCGATCTACGAAGGGCACAGATTGCAAGGCTGTTAAAGGATCTGATTTGACCAGCAGAATTGCCGGCAATTGGCCGAACCAGCCGCCGCTGCGAATGCCGGTCAGCGGCACGCCGGCTGCTAGCGCACCCGTCACGCCACCGCCCGGCATCGCAGGTCGGTAGCGTTCGGCAAAAAGGAAATATGCGCTTAATTTTCACTTACGTCTTAACGCTCCTCCTAGGTGTCGCGATTGCTTTCGGTTTATCTTGGATTGCAGGGCTCATCTGGCCGCGTGCGCGGTTGCCCGTATTTCTCATCGTTGTGATTTGGTGGATGTGGACGGGTTGGCGGTATGCAAAAGCCAGAGACCAAGGGCGCTTTTAGAATGCCTACACTCACGAGTAGAAAGAAATTAAATACGCCGAACCCGGAGCCAATGAGCACCACTGTCACGCCTCCTGCGGACGCAGGAGATCGCGCCAGCGGCGCTCCTGGCTCAGCTTGAGCGTTGGGCCTAAAGAGCGCTTGCCACCTCCGTGATCGAGGTTACTTTCCCCCACGATGCCTACGGTCCTTCCTCTGAGTAAAATGTCGCGCCAAGACAAACTGCGCGCGATGGAGGCGATCTGGGTGGATCTCTCCATGAACGAGGCTGCATTTGAGTCTCCTGCGTGGCATCAGGCAGCGCTTCGCGAGGCTGAGCGTGCTGTTGAGGCTGGCACAGCCAAGTTCAGTGATTGGAATGAAGCGAAAGAACGGCTGCGGCGAAAAACGGCGAAGCGGCCGTGAATCTGAGGATTCTCAGTCTGGCGGAAGCCGATCTGCTGAATGGTTTCCATTTCTACGAAGCACAAGAAGTTGGTGTTGGCGCCTTCTTTCTTGATGCCCTCTATTCGGATGTTGAGTCTCTTCGTCTGTATGCAGGGATTCATCGCCGGGTCTACGGCTATCACCGTCTTCTTTCTAGGCGATTTCCATATGCAGTATTCTATGAGGTTCTCGGCGACGAGATTAGAGTTTGGCGAGTATTAGACTGCCGGCGAGATCCACGATGGATCAGGTTACAATTAGGAATTGGCCGAACAAGGCGGCGGAGCCGATGAGCACCACTGGCACGCCTCCTGCGGACGCAGGAGATCGCGCCAGCGGCGCTCCCGGCTCACCTTGAGCGTTCGTGCGCCGAGCTAAGCGAGGCGCTTCCTGCCCGGTGAATGACCGGGTCTTTCAAAGTCTAGCCAACAGAAAGGACCGAGTGTTGCGTCGATGTCAGATAAATCTGTGAAAGAAATCAGGCACATAACGATGGCCGAAGCGGTATCCACTCCGCCAGGTGAAACGGCATCGACGAAGCGTACACAGGGAGGTTCACAGGCCGCAGGGGGATTCGCACTCCCCCGAAGGTTGATACAGCCCCGTAAGAAGACTCATACCACGGATGGCGACGCTTTTAACGCAGCGGAAGCCAGCACGGCGGAGGCGCTCTGGCAAGTCTCTGTCGGTCCGTCGGGGTCCACGAAGACCGTGGCATGTGAACAAGGAAATGCATTCGAACTCGGGAGGCCCGTGGTTCTCCCCGGCAACGGGGTAGGAGCAGCCAACTAAATGGAGGCTGGTTCGACCGGATCGCGGGAGTCAGACCCGTCCATAGTAGTTGGAGACGGTAGCGCCGCTTACAAGGCGAAGGGACGGGCCGGAGAGCAACGCTGGCACAGCACTCACGCCGGGGCTCGGAAAGTGCCCCATCAAAGCGTGTCCCGCTCCCTGCTGGCACTGAGTCAGAAGGCGGTTGCGGTTCCGAAACATCGGTTCCGCAGCCTGTATCGGATGATCGATCTGCCAATGCTCTACGACTGTTACCGCGAGCTGCGACGCGATGCCGCCCCTGGAGTGGATGGCCTCGATGTGGCGGCTTACGGCGAGCAACTCGACGCGCGGCTGGCGGATTTGTTGGTGCGTCTGAAGGCCCAAAGCTATCGGGCGCAGTTGGTGAGACGGCGGTACATCCCCAAACCGGGTAGTGCCAAGCAGCGCCCGTTGGGAATACCGGTGGTGGAAGACAAGCTGGTGCAGATGGCAGCGAGCCGGATCTTGGAGGCCATCTACGAAGCCGACTTCCTGGACAGCAGCATGGGTTATCGCGGCGGGCGCGGAGCCCGGGCGGCGACGCAAAAACTCCAACATGTGCTCTTCCACGGGCGCATCGGCTGGATCGTGGAAGCGGACATCGAAGGCTTCTTCGATCACCTCGACCACGACTGGCTGGTCAAAATGCTGGAGCAGCGCGTCAACGACCGGTCGTTTCTGCGGCTGATTCGCAAATGGCTCAAGGCGGGCATCCTGGAGGAGGACGGGCGGGTGCTGCACCCGGCCACGGGGACGCCGCAGGGCGGGATTGTATCGCCGATTCTGGCGAACATCTACCTGCACTACGTGCTGGACCTGTGGACGGAGCGCCCCGTTCGGCGCGGCTGCCGCGGTCAGTTGGAATACATGCGGTATGCCGATGACTTCGTGTGCGGGTTCGAGCGCGAGGATGAGGCGCGTCGGTATCTTGGTGAACTGCGCGGGCGATTGGCCAAGTTTGGCCTGACGCTGGCGGAGACCAAGAGCGGGATTGTCCGGTTCCATCGGCATGATCCCCAGAGCGGCGTGTTCACGTTCCTCGGGTTTGACTTCTCCTGGGCCAGGACCCGGCGGAGGTTCCGCACGGTCAAGCGGCGCACGAGCAAAAAGAAGTTCCGGGCCTCGCTGGCGGCCTTGCAGGAGTGGCTGCGGAACAACCGCAGCCGGCGGTTGCGCTGGATCGGGGAGAAGCTGTGCGCCAAATTCCGGGGCTACTGGAACTACTATGGCGTGATCAGCAACTCGCCGAGCCTGCAGGACTACTGGTATCAGGCAAAACGGCTCGTCTACAAATGGTTGAACCGCCGCAGCCAGCGGCGTAGTTACAACTGGTCAACGTTCGAGGCGATGTGGCAGACTCTGGGCATACCGGTGCCGCGCATCGTTGAGACGCCCTATCAGCCCCAACCCCACCTGCCGCTGTCATGATCATCCTCGCCCTTCTGCGTGCGCGCTCTCTTGACGAGCCCGGTGCGGAAATACCGCACGCCGGGATCAGCGAGGGGGCCGTCGGGCAACCGGCGGTCCTACCTTAATGCCAAAAGAGCAAGCACCTTGACCGCGCACCGCGGGGCCTTAATCTTATCGGTATGACTGCCACTGCCATTCTTGACCTGAAGCAACGGTTATCGCGGCTGTCCGTAGCCGATCGACGGATGGCCGCCGCATATCTGCTTCGTTTGAAACACGAATCATCCGCGGGACGCCGCGAGGCTACGCACACGATGAGGGAAATGGACGAGGGGAAGAAAGTCAGATTAGCCGATCTCGCCAAGCAGCTCGGCCATGCATAAGACGTCGGGCTATGAGCCGGTGCTATCGAGTAAGGCATCGTCGTTTCTGATTGGATTATCTAAGAAAAAGCAGAAGCGGGTGATTGATCTGGTTTTTCAGCTGGCAGAGTACCCAAGTCAGCTCGGCGATTACGCCACGCGGGAAGACGGTGGACGGGAGATCCAACACCTGATGGTCGGCGATTGGCATTTTAGTTTTTGGGCCGATCATGCGGTTCGCGAATTACGTGTCACAGAAATCACTGAACTCTGAGAGGAGCGGCTAACCAGCCATCGCTGCCAATTCGGCTGTCGCGCACGCCTCGTGCATGCGCACGAGGCGCGCCCGCCAGCCTCATGGCAGGCTGGTAGCGTTGGTGCGCCGAGCTAAGCGAGGCGCTTCCTGCCCGGTGAATGACCGGGTCTTTCAAAGTCTAGCCAACAGAAAGGACCGAGTGTTGCGTCGATGTCAGATAAATCTGTGAAAGAAATCAGGCACATAACGATGGCCGAAGCGGTATCCACTCCGCCAGGTGAAACGGCATCGACGAAGCGTACACAGGGAGGTTCACAGGCCGCAGGGGGATTCGCACTCCCCCGAAGGTTGATACAGCCCCGTAAGAAGACTCATACCACGGATGGCGACGCTTTTAACGCAGCGGAAGCCAGCACGGCGGAGGCGCTCTGGCAAGTCTCTGTCGGTCCGTCGGGGTCCACGAAGACCGTGGCATGTGAACAAGGAAGTGCATTCGAACTCGGGAGGCCCGTGGTTCTCCCCGGCAACGGGGTAGGAGCAGCCAACTAAATGGAGGCTGGTTCGACCGGATCGCGGGAGTCAGACCCGTCCATAGTAGTTGGAGACGGTAGCGCCGCTCACAAGGCGAAGGGACGGGCCGGAGAGCAACGCTGGCACAGCACTCACGCCGGGGCTCGGAAAGTGCCCCATCAAAGCGTGTCCCGCTCCCTGCTGGCACTGAGTCAGAAGGCGGTTGCGGTTCCGAAACATCGGTTCCGCAGCCTGTATCGGATGATCGATCTGCCGATGCTCTACGACTGTTACCGCGAGCTGCGACGCGATGCCGCCCCTGGAGTGGATGGCCTCGATGTGGCGGCTTACGGCGAGCAACTCGACGCGCGGCTGGCGGATTTGTTGGTGCGTCTGAAGGCCCAAAGCTATCGGGCGCAGTTGGTGAGACGGCGGTACATCCCCAAACCGGGTAGTGCCAAGCAGCGCCCGTTGGGAATACCGGTGGTGGAAGACAAGCTGGTGCAGATGGCAGCGAGCCGGATCTTGGAGGCCATCTACGAAGCCGACTTCCTGGACAGCAGCATGGGTTATCGCGGCGGGCGCGGAGCCCGGGCGGCGACGCAAAAACTCCAACATGTGCTCTTCCACGGGCGCATCGGCTGGATCGTGGAAGCGGACATCGAAGGCTTCTTCGATCACCTCGACCACGACTGGCTGGTCAAAATGCTGGAGCAGCGCGTCAACGACCGGTCGTTTCTGCGGCTGATTCGCAAATGGCTCAAGGCGGGCATCCTGGAGGAGGACGGGCGGGTGCTGCACCCGGCCACGGGGACGCCGCAGGGCGGGATTGTATCGCCGATTCTGGCGAACATCTACCTGCACTACGTGCTGGACCTGTGGACGGAGCGCCCCGTTCGGCGCGGCTGCCGCGGTCAGTTGGAATACATGCGGTATGCCGATGACTTCGTGTGCGGGTTCGAGCGCGAGGATGAGGCGCGTCGGTATCTTGGTGAACTGCGCGGGCGATTGGCCAAGTTTGGCCTGACGCTGGCGGAGA
>CAWDQK010000115.1:0-41908 GCA_963804395.1 uncultured Verrucomicrobiae bacterium
GTTTCAGGACGTCCATCCGACGCCGATGGACGATTCCCCGGTGCCGCGGGTTGGGATTCATGGCAACCTCCTGAAGACCATCATTTCCGGATTGTACTTGCACCAGGTGCCTGAGTGGGCGGGCGCGATCCTTGTCCTGGTTTTGACCGCGGTGGTTGCGGGACTGGTCGTTTCCGGCGGGGCCCGGAGCATCCTGGGAAAGGTCGAGGCGTTGCTGGTGGCGGCACTGTACGTTGGGGTGGCGTTCGAGCTGTTCAAGCGAATCCATTTGGAGCTCCCGCTGATTGCGCCGCTCGGTTCCGTCTTCACCACGAGCTTTGCGGCCCTCATCTGGCAGGTGGTGGTGGAACAGAAGCAGAAGGGGCGGATCAAGGGAATGTTTGGCGCCTATGTGTCGCCCCATGTGGTCGACCGGCTGGTTGAATCGGGACAGAAACCTCAATTCGGCGGTCACGATGAGGAGATCACCGCCTATTTCAGCGACATCCAGTCGTTCTCCTCGTTTTCCGGAGCTGCTTCCGTCATCGAAACTGGTCGAACTGCTGAATGAGTATCTCACGGCGTGCACGGACATCGTGACCGAGCACGAGGCGGCACCCTGGACAAATACATCGGCGACGCCGTGGTCGCGATGTACGGCGCGCCGGTGCCGCTGCCGGATCATGCGTTCCGGGCCGCGCTCGCCTCCCAGTTGGTGCACCGCCAGCTGGCCGTATTGCGCGAGAAATGGAAGAGTGAGGGGGACAAATGGCCTGATCTCGTGCATCGGATGCAGACGCGCATCGGTTTGAACACTGGCATGGCCATGATCGGCAACATGGGCTCCCACACCCGGTTCAATTATACGATGATGGGCGACAATGTGAATCTGGCGGCGCGCATGGAATCGGGGGCCAAGAGCTGGGGCGCCTACACGATGTGCACCGAAACGACCCGCCAGCAATGCGAGGCGCACGGCGGCGACCGCCTCGTTTTTCGTCCGCTCGGCCGCATCGTAGTCAAGGGCCGTTCACAGGCGGTGCCGATTCATGAGATTGTCGGCCTGAAGGAGGACGTGACTGACCAGACGCGCGAATGCCTTGGCCTTTTCGGGCAGGGCATGGAAAAATACTACGCACGGGATTTTGCTGGCGCCGTGAAGCTGTTCGAACGAAGCGCCGGGTTGGAGCCGCGCGTTCCGAAGCGCGACCCGGGGATCGTGAGCAATCCCTCGCTGGTCTACATCGGCATTGCCGAACACTTCCAAGTCGAACCGCCGCCCGAGGATTGGAACGGCGACTACGAGATGAAGGAGAAATGATGACGCCGCGCCGGTGGCGTCATTTCAGGATCATTTCCTTTACCGAGCGGCCGGCGGGGATCATTGGCAGCACGTGCTCCGTGTAAGGCACGACGACGTCGAGCACGTAGGGGCCGTCATGATCGAGCATCTCCTGGATGGCGGCGCGAAGTTCGCTCTTTTTGATGACGCGACGCCCCTTGACGCCGAAGCCCGCGGCGATTTGCACGAAGTCCGGGTAGAGCGCCTCCGGGTTGTCCGGACTGCCGATGTTGTTCACATCGCCCAGGATCGTGTTGCCACGCACTGAGTCGTAGAAACGGTCCTCCCACTGCACGACCATCCCGAGATGCTGGTTGTTCAGAATCATCGCCTTTGCCCCGATCTTTTCGATCTTCGCGGTGGCCAGTTCCTGCACGTTCATCAGGAAGGAACCATCACCGTCGATGTCGATGACCTGGCGTTGCGGGCAGGCGACTTTCGCGCCGAGCGCCGCCGGATAGCCGAAGCCCATGGCGCCGAGTCCAAGGGAACTGATGAAATGGCGGGGTCGGGTGAAGTCGAAATACTGTGCGGCCCACATCTGGTGCTGGCCGACGCCCGTGACAATGATGGCGTCGCCGCGGGTGAGCTCGAACAGGACCTTGACGGCCTCCTGGGGCTGAATGTGGGGGCTCGTCTCGTAGCGGAACGGATTGTCCCGCTTCCAGGCTGCCACCTGTTCATGCCAGGCATTGATCTCGGGGGCGAAGAAACTTGACGCCTCCAGCAGTGCGTTGAGGCGGCTCAAGGCATGCTTGACGTCGGAACAGACGGCATGCTGGACGCGTTTGTTCTTGTTATGTTCAGAGGCGTCAATGTCGATGTGAACAATCCGGGCGTGCGGGGCAAATCGGTGGACGTCCCCGGTGATGCGATCATCGAAGCGGGCGCCGAGCACCAGCAGCAGGTCGCTCTGGTCGACCGCCCAGTTGCCATAGGCCGATCCGTGCATCCCGAACCATTTCATCGACAGCGGATGGTTCTCGGGGAAGGCACCCACCCCCATGAGCGTTGTGGCCACCGGAATATGGGTGCGCTCCACGAAGGCGAGCAGGTCCTCATGGGCGCCGGCGGAAATAACTCCCCCTCCGACGTAAAGCATCGGCTTTCGGGCTTCGGCGATCAGCTGGATGATCTGTTGGAGCTGCTCGTCACTGGCGTGAGCGGTCGCGGTGGCGTAGGCGCTCCGGAATTCCACCCCGGATGGATAGACCGGGATGAATTTTGCCTGCTGGACGTCCTTCGGGATGTCAATCACCACCGGCCCCGGACGCCCGCTGCGCGCGAGGTGAAACGCCTCCTTGAAGACGCGGGGCAGATCATGGACATTCAGGACCAGGTAGCTGTGCTTCACCACCGGCAGCGTCAGGCCAAAGAAGTCCGTCTCCTGAAAAGCCATCTTGCCAATATATTTTGAGTAAACCTGGCCGGTGATGGCCACGAGCGGAATTGAGTCCATGAAGGCATCGGCGATGGCGGAAACGAGATTGGTGGCGCCGGGGCCGCTGGTGGCCATGCAGACGCCGACCCGCCCGGTGGCCCGCGCGTATCCGTCAGCCGCAAAGCCGCCGCCCTGTTCGTGGCGCGGCAGGACCACCCGCACTTTCCCGGAGCGGGCGAACGCCTGGTGCAACTCCAGGGAACTGCCGCCGGGATACGCGAAGATCACCTCGACTCCCTCGTGGACAAGGCACTCGACGACTGCATCGGCGCCTCTGATTTCCGGGCCGGTTTGAGTCGCGGGCTGGGCAGTGGGGGAGCTCGGTTTCGTCATGGTGTCGATGGGAAGGGCTGCCACTAAAGACGAGCGGTTTCCAGACTGGCAAGCACGGTTTTCCGGTGTTCGCGCCCGCGCCGCCGTCCGGTGGCTGTCCGGATGCTCGCCCCGGTGAATCCGGCCGGCCGGGAACCCTGCGGTTCAGGGCGGGTTGCAGGGGCGGTCGTGGCGCCAGGCGACCATCCGGTTGGCTCCAAGTGCGCTGGTGTAGCAACGCCACGTCCATTGGCCTTCGTCCAGACCGAGATAATGCGGAAGTTCGTCCGCCTGGAACCCCGCGGCAATGCTGACATCGCCATCGTGGCAGCTGACGTGGCTCGCGCCGAACAACGGCGCGATCACGCGGAACAATCGCTGTGATTTCTCACGCCGCTCGGGCTCGCAGGCAAGGATGAGCCGTGCGCTGGCCTGGAGCCTCGCGCCGATCGAGGCCAGTTCGGCCGCGGTGAATTGATGAAAAATCATGTTACCGTAAATGATATCGTAGGCGGCGAACCCGGCAAATGTCCGAAGATCGGCGCGGTGCCAGCAGGCGCCCGCCGGCCAGGATTGTGGCGTCGGCCAGGTGTCGAGCCCGTCAACCTGCCAACCCCGGCGATGGAGCAGTTTGGCGAGGTCGCCCATGCCCGCACCAACCTCAAGGACAGATTCGCCGGGCTCGGCGCAGTCGGTCAACGTGCGCACCAGCCACCGGTAGTTGCCCATCAGTGCGTTGATGACGCGCAGATCGCGGCGGGTCAGGCGCGCTTCGGGGTGGTCAGGCGGCAGCGAATCGAGGAGCTCGGTTTGGACGATGCGCAACTTCAGCCGCAGGATGTCGGAGCCGCCTGGAACGTCAATCACTCACATCCGGCTCGTCATGGCCGTCCGGCGTCATTTAGCTCACCGGCATGAACTCCACACCCGACCCGGTCGACCTCGTGATGCAAGCTGCTGCGTCGTTTCCGCGGCGTCCTTCGTGGGACGAGTATTTCATGGCGACCGCGGTGTTGATCGCCTCGCGCTCCAGTTGCGAGCGGCTTCACGTTGGATGCGTGCTGGTGACCGGCGGGGATCGCAAGAACCGGATCGTGGCCGCCGGTTACAACGGTTTCCTGCCCGGGACTCCGCACACGTCGCGGGTGCGCGACGGCCATGAGCAGGCGACGGTCCATGCCGAACAGAACGCTCTCGCGGACGCCGCCCGGCGCGGCAGCAGTGTCGAAGATTGTGTCGCCTATGTGACCCACTATCCCTGCATCAATTGTGCGAAGATTCTCGCGGCGGCGGGCATCGCCGAGATCAAGTACCACTCGGATTACGGCAACGATCCGCTCGTCACCCAGCTCATGGACGACGCGGGAGTGAAGATGACCAAGCTTTAGCCAGGATGTTTCCTGGCGCGGGCCGGGCCGCCGTTTCGACAGGCTCATCCGTTCGACAGGCGCAGGATGACCCTGAGCGGAGTCAAATGGGTCAAGGCTCCCGGGTCCCGTCTCGCCGGTCGGAATGGAAGATCGTCTCGCAGCGAAACGAGCGATATCAAAATGCTTCGCTTGCCGCGGAGGCACAGTCGGTTCTATGTACATCCCTGCCGGTCCCTGCTTCCAGGGCTTCCGGGCTGATCGTATTTCTTCTCATGCGCGAACGCGGTAAGGCGACTCTGAGCATGGCCGGCTCGCTGCTGCTGGCCCATCCCGCCATGCGCGATCCGAATTTCCACCGGACGGTCGTGTTGCTGTCGGCGCATGGCGAGGATGGAGCCATGGGCCTCGTGCTCAACCGGCCGATGCGCAAACGGCTGGGTGAACTCAATGCCGAGTTCGCCGCCAGCCCGCTCGCCGGCGTGCCGATCTATCAGGGAGGGCCGGTGCAGACGGAACAGTTGATCCTCGCGGCCTGGAGGCCTGATCCATTGGGGGACGGGTTCAAACTCTATTTCGGTATCGATGTGAGCAAGGCGGAGGCGCTGAAAGACGAACAAGGGGTGCACCTGCGCGCCTTCCTCGGATATTCGGGGTGGACCAAGGGCCAGCTTGAGAACGAACTGCTCCACAACACCTGGGTGGTCACTCCGGTGAATACCACGCTGATCGACCGTGAAGAAGGGCAGGAGCTGTGGCGGACCATTCTCAGCGGTTTGAGCCCGGAATGGAAACTCCTGGCCGGCGAGCCGGATGAGCCGGGGCTGAATTAACCTGATCGGCGCCCGGGACGGGCGCCGATCAGGACATTTGATTTGACAGGCTCCCGGGCGCCCGGTCACTTAGTCGCCCCTTATGAAGGTTGTTTCCTCGCTCAAGTCCGCCAAGAAGCGTCACCCGGATTGCCAGGTCGTCCGCCGCCGCGGCAAAGTTTACGTGATCAACAAAACCGATCCGCGTTACAAGGCGCGCCAGGGTTGATCCACTGCGATATTTCTCCCGTGAAAACTGAAGGCCATCCCGCACTCAACAACGTCTGTTTTCTCGACGTCGCGACCGGCAGGAAGTTCCTGACGAAGTCGACGATCAAGTCCGGCCGCAAGGAGACCATCGACGGAGTCGAATACTTCGTGGTGTTGCGCGACGTGACGATGGATTCTCATCCGGCCTATACCGGCGAAAAACGTCTGGTGGACACGGCCGGCCGCGTGGAAAAGTTCACGTCGAAGTTCAAGCGCGGAACGAAGAAGCCCGCCTGATCGGCGCCGGCTCAGGCGTCCAATTTTCGAGCCCTCCGCGTCGCCGGAGGGCTTTTTGTTTCCGGATTGCGGGACGGCCCGGTCGTGGGCCTTGTTGGCCGCGGTACTGGACCCCGGGTCGGCGCCTCCGGCCCGGGGCGGGTTCGCCGCCAGCGTCAGCCCGGCCGCCTGGTTCACGAATCTGAGGTTGGCGACGTGATCCGCCGCCAGCGTCACGACGAGGGTGGTGCAGCCCTGGCCGCGGGCGCCAGGCTGGTCCGGTTGCGGGAGACTGGCCGCCAGCCCGCGCCCGGGTTGGGAATCCGGTGTCTGCACCGGTGGGGTCTGGCCATCGGATCTCCGCCATGGCGGGACGAAGCGGAGTCCCGAAAGCATGCCCCAGCGATCGATGTCAACTAATAGATGACATTTCGATCAAGGCAGAGCGCAGGCCGATGGCAGGGAGCCGGCTTGAGAAAACGAGGCCTACGGACGCATCCGCCAGGCGGCGATGAACATGCCGTTGGCCTTCAAATCCTGCGACCAGAGCTGAATTGGAGCCGGAGGGCAGGCGGCCGCCAGGGGGCGGGCCGGCGCGGTGCCGGCGGGCTGCACGCCGCTTTGCGGCGGCGGAACGTCGGCCGCCGGGAACACGGGGACAGGTTCCAATTCAGGGTGGTTCGCGGATAACTCGGCGACAACCCCGTTGGTCTCCGCCCGCGTGAGAGTGCAGACGGAGTACACGAGACGGCCGCCGGGTTTGAGGGCGCCGACAACGTGTTCGAGCAAACGTCGCTGGACGGCGGCAAGCTCAGGGACGTCGGCCGGGGAGGCGGTCCAGCGGGCGTGGGGATGGCGCTGCCAGGTGCCGACTCCGCTGCACGGAGCATCAACCAGGATCCCGTCGAAACGAGTCCTGGTTGGCGGCTGCGCGCCTCCGGTCCACGCGATGGCCCGATAGTTGAACATCCCGGCGCGGGCGGCGCGTTGCTTCAAGACGTCCAGCCGCCGGACCGAGCGGTCGCTGGCCCAGATCAGCCCCTTGTTCTGCATCAGATCGGCGAGATGCAGGGTCTTGCCGCCCTCGCCGGCGCAGGCGTCCCACCAAGTTTCTCCTGGCTGCGGATCGCAGGCGTGGCCGACAAGCTGCGAAGCCAGATCCTGGATTTCAAACTGACCCCGTTGGAATTCATCGGTCAGGTACAAATCTCGCATTCCGGTGTAGCGAAAGGCGGTGTTGGCCAGGGTCGCCGGCCCTGGACCGGACCCGGCGGGCCCGGCCACACGCGTTGCGGCGACGCAATCTCCGAGCGCGCCGGGAAGCGAGCTGACGAACTGGCGCCGGACCCGGATCCACAAAACCGGCTCGCATTGCAGTTCTTTCAGCCAGGCGATTGGCATCGAATCCATCTCGGCTGAGAGCCACGCCGGCACGGCGCGGGCCGACAGGGCTTCGGGCTTGACCGCAGCCGCATTGGCGTCGAAGCGCGCCTGCCATTCGACCGCCGCTTCCAGGCGCCGCTGGGGAGACTCCTTTGGATCGAGCCAGTTCAGCCAGCGGAAGTAGGCGGCGACGGCGCGCACGGTCTCCCCGCGTTCGGCCGGGGCGAGATCGCGGCGCGGCGCCAGTTCGTGGCGGAGCACGGCGTCAACCGAGTTGTGCGGCGAGACCAGGGCAATAATGCGGGCGGCGCGGTTGAGACTGGGGGAGACGGACATCGGTGGTTCACCAAATACCGTCGGGATCGGAAAAGAAAGAGCAGAATCTGATAGGAACCGCGGGGCGCCCGCCAGCAACAACACCGCTGCGTTCTTGCGATTTACAGGCGACGACCGCCGGCTTACGATGCGGCCCATGCTTACACGGATCATTACCATGGCGGCGGGCGTGACGTTGGGCCTGCCCCTGGCCGGTGCAGCCGCGTTGCCTGACACCGATGCCAACGGCAATCCGCTCCGCCGCGCTCCAACCGGGCACATCTCGAATTACGACGAAGCCAGAGTCGGCGCCTACTCGCTCCCCGATCCGCTGGTGTTGCGCAACGGCGGGCCGGTGCGCGACGCCGGGACCTGGTTCGATCAGCGGCGCCCCGAGTTGGTCCGGCTCTACGAGACCGAGATCTATGGCCGCGTTCCTGTGTCTGCGCCCGCGGTCAGAGCGGAACTCGTGGCCACCGATCGCGGAGCCTTGGACGGACTCGCCCTACGCAAACGGATGGTGGTGCATTTCGGCGACAAGCCCGGTGGACCGGCGGTGAATCTGCACGTTTTTCTGCCGCTCCGGGCGACCAAACCGGTGCCGCTGCTGCTGCACCTCGTGTTCTCGGACTTCCCGGCCGACCCGGGCGAAGCCGGCCCGATCCCGGAAATTCTCGCGCGGGGCTACGGGTATGCGGTTTTTCGCTACACAGAAATCCAGCCCGATGCCGCGAACACCAGCCGTGCCGGCGTGATCGGACTGGCGTCGGGGCGGACGGCGCCCGCCCCGGACGAGTGGGGCGCCATCAGCGCGTGGGCCTGGGGCACGAGCCGCATCCTCGATCTTCTCACCACTGATCCGGCGATCGATGCCCGTCGAGTGGCGCTGGTCGGCCACTCGCGACTGGGCAAGACGGCGCTCTGGGCCGGGGCGCAGGATCCGCGTTTTGCGCTGGTGTTTGCCAGTTGCGCCGGGGAGATGGGCTCCGCGCTGGCCCGTCGCGACTACGGCGAAACGATCGACGACATGGCGGCCGGTTTCCCCTGGTGGTTCGCGGGAAGCTTCCAAAAATATTCGGGCCATTGGAACGACATGCCGGTTGACGCCCATCTGCTGATCGCCTTATGCGCGCCGCGCCCGGTGTTTGTTACCGGCGGCACGCAGGACCAGTGGGCGGATCCGCGCGGGGAGTTTCTCGCGGAAGTGGCCGCCGGGCCGGTCTACCGCCTCCTGGGGGCAAAGGACTTGGGTACGGCCGAGCTGCCACCGCTCGACATCCCGCTGATCGCGGGCGACCTCGGCTTCCTGTACCACACCGGCCCGCACGCAATTACGCCGGCCGACTGGAAGGCGTTTCTCGATTTTGCCGACCGGCACTTGCAGCCGGCACGATGACCGGGGGATCATGCAGTCCCCGGGGCAGGACGCGCTATGCTTCGGACGGGAAGAGACCTGTGGCCGGGGGCGCCGACCCCGGCGGTTGCGTCCTAGCCGCGGCGAAGGTGAAGCCGGCCTCAGCGCGGCGCGCCGAACGTTGGACTGCCTCCCCGGGCAATCCGTGGCGTTCCCCCAGCGCGCGCAGAGCCGGCAGCCACTCCTCGGTCGGCTGGTGGCGCACCCGGTAATAGTCTTCCCGGGTGGCGATCGCTGGAAGCAGTCGCGGCATGGAAGAAGGCTGGCGGAAGCCAAACGCCCCGGAGCGGAGCGACTCCTGATGGCGCGATGTCAGACGTTGAACCGGAAGAGCACCACGTCGCCGTCGCGGATGACGTAGTCCCGGCCCTCAAGCCGGTAGTGGCCCACTTCGCGGGCGTGGTGCACGCTGCCGAGTTTTGCGAGTTCGTCGGTGGCGATGACTTCCGCCTTGATGAACCCCTTCTCGAAATCCGTGTGGATGACGCCGGCGGCCTGCGGCGCCTTCGTGCCCCGGTGCACGGTCCAGGCCCGCACCTCCTTTTCGTTGTGGGTGAAAAAGGTGATGAGTCCGAGCAGCGAGTAGGTGGCACGAATCAAGTCGGAGCCGCCCGCGTCGGCGACACCCAGATCCTGCAAAAACTCCTTTGCCTCCGCGGGCGACAGGTCGGCCAGCTCGGCCTCGATCTTTGCGCTCGTCGACAACAGCGCCGCGTCGTGGTGCGCCCGCACGAACTCGGCGATCTTTTGCACCAGGGGATTCTGGGCGGCGGTGGCGAAATCGCCCTCGGAAACATTGGCCGCGTAGATGACCGGCTTGGCGGTTAGGAGCTGGAAAAGGCGCAGCAGCCGCGGCTCGTCGTCGTGCACTGGCAGTGTGCTGGCCGGCCTGGCGGCGTTGAGGTGGGGGACGAGACGCTCGAGGAGCAACAGTTCGGCCTGGGCTTCCTTGTCGCCGCTTCTCACCCGCTTGTGATTTTTCTCGATTCGTTTCTTCACCGCGTCGAGGTCGGACAGGACCAGTTCGGTGGTGACGACTTCGATGTCACGGATCGGGTCGAGGGAACTCATCGGGTGCGACACATCGTCGTCCTCGAAGCAACGCACGACGTGGACGATGGCGTCGACTTCGCGGATGTTGGCGAGAAACTGGTTCCCGAGACCTTCGCCCTTGTTCGCGCCCTTGACCAGCCCGGCGATGTCGATGAACTCGATCGTGGTGGGGATGATCGTGCCGGTCTTGAAGAGCTGTTCGAGGCGGGTCAGGCGGTCGTCGGGCACGGTGACGACACCGACGTTGGGCTCGATGGTGCAGAAGGGATAATTGGCGACCGCCGCCTTGTGGGAGCGGGTGACTGCATTGAAGAGAGTGGACTTGCCGGCGTTGGGCAGTCCGACGATGCCAGCTTTCAGCATGGGGATCAGCCATTGACGGAGCGGTCACGGCCCGGGGTCAAATGGAAACTGGCTCGAAAGATGGCGCTTTGTAAGAAAGGCGCGGGCTTCCGCTGTCGCCGAGGCTATAACGAACAGGAAAGCGCCGCGCTGCGGCTCCGTGCCCCTGTGAACAACTCGGGTCACTTTCCCGTTGCGGTCGCAAATCGGCCCCACTCTAGTCTGTTTCTCAACGTTGCATGCACCTGAAGGCGCTCAAGCTTCACGGCTTCAAGTCGTTCGCCGATCCCACCATCCTCCGTTTTGAACCCGGCGTGACCGCCATCGTCGGGCCAAATGGTTGCGGCAAGAGCAACATTGCCGACGCGATCCGGTGGGTGCTGGGCGAGCAGAGCGCAAAAGCCCTGCGCGGCGGGAAGATGCAGGACGTGATCTTCGAGGGGGCGGAGACGCGCCGGCCGCAAAACCTCTGCGAGGTGTCGCTCCTCCTGAGTGAATGCGAACAGCAGTTGGGCACCGATTTTCACGAAGTCGAGGTCGTCCGCCGCGTCACCCGCGACGGCCAGAGCGATTACCTGATCAACGGCCAGTCCTGTCGCCTGAAGGATATCCACAAGCTTTTCATGGACACCGGCGTGGGCCGGACGTCGTATTCGATCATGGCGCAGGGTCAGATCGACCAGGTGCTGTCGTCGAAGCCGGAGGAGCGCCGCGCGGTGTTCGAGGAGGCGGCGGGCATCACCCGTTACAAGAGCCAGCGGCGGGAGGCGATGGGCAAGCTCGCGCTGACCGACCAGAATCTGGCGCGGGTGACGGATGTGATTGGCGAGGTTGGCCGGCAGATCGGCAGCCTCCGCCGCCAGGCCTCCAAGGCGATCCGCTACAAGCGTCTTAGTTTCCGGCTGCGTCATCTCAGCATGGCCCACAGCGGCTGGCAGTGGGCGCAGCTGAGTGCGACGATCGCCGGGCTCGACGCCGAGGTTGCGGGACTGCGGGCGGCGACCGAAGCCCAGCGCGCAAAGCTGGAGGCCCACCAGCTCCAGCTGAATGAGATCAAGGCGCGCCGCAGCGATTATCACGAGCGGGCGCAGGGCGCCCAGCAGGCGGTCTTCGATCTCCGCTCGCAGAAGGAGCAGGCGGAAAACCAGGCGGGCGTGGCCCGGATCAAGAAGACCGGCCTGGAGGAGCGCATCCAGTCGAGTCGCGACGCCCTGGCCGAACTGCAGATGCAGCTCCGCGAGGTGACGGCCCAGGCGGACAGCGGGGCGCAGGACAAGCAGCTCCAGCTGAATCTGCTCGGAAGTTCCGACGCGGTTTTTCAGCAGCGAAATCGGGAGCTCGCCATTGTGGAGGGCGAATCGAACAAACAGGAAAACCAGCTCCGGCAGGCGAGATTCGAACTGCTCCAGCTGGAAAGCGCGGTGGCCCGCCTGCGGACGGAATGCTCCGGCTACGAGGTCGACTCAAAGACCAGCGCGGTCCGGCACAGCGAGCTGGCCGGGCAGTTGGCGGAGGCGCAGCAAGCGATGGCGGCGTTGTCGGCCCGGGTGGTCGACGAGCATCATCGGCTGGAGGTTGCGCGCGGCGAACAAAGCCGGACGCACAACGAAGCGCAGGCGGCCCAGCACGCCCTGGCGGAGGCGACGCTGCAGTTTCGCGAGGGCCAGCGCCGGCTGCAGGATCTCGACCGGGCCATGGCCCAGCGCACCGCGCGCCTGCGTCTGTTGCAGCAATTACGGGAGCGATGGGAGGGATTCGGCGAAGGCGCAAAGGCACTCCTGCAGGGACGGCTCGACAGCGTGCTGGCAGGAGGCAAGGTTTCCCCTCTCGCCGAGGGACTGGAGATCAAGTCGGATTACGGCAAGGCGCTCGAAGCCTTGCTCGGTGCTGCCGTCGAAGCCATCGCCGTCGCCGATCTCGGGGTGGCGCGCCTGGTCCTGGCGCAACTCGAACAGCAGAAGATCGGCAGCGCTTGCCTGCAGGTCCCGCCGGCGGGCCGCCCGGTGGCGGGAGATCCCGCGGCCGGACTTCCGCCCTTTCTCCAGCCGGCCATGGTGGCCTTGTCCGGACTCGATGCGGAGCATCCGGCGGCGGGTCTGCTGGCGGTCTGCTACATCGCGGAGGACCTGGATGCGTTTCTGGAGTTCTGGCAGAAGCATCCGGATTTCCGCTTTCTCCTGGTCGCCACGTTGAAGGGAGAATTGGTGGATCAGCGAGGACTGATTTACGGTGGATATCAGAAGCGGCCGACCGGAGGAATCGTGCAGCGCGAGATTGATCTGCGGGAGACGACCCGGGAGCTGGCCCGCGACAAGAAGGCGCATGAGGAGCAGCGGAAACTTGCCGACCAGCTCGCCGCAAAGCTGGCCGCGGCTGAAGCTGCCCTGGAGCAGCAGCGAAAGAACGTGCTGACCGCCACGCAGCAGGTCGCTGCGGTCCAGGTTGAGGCGCGCAACGCGGATCGCGCCGCGGAGGAGGCGACGGGCCGGGTGCAGCGCATGGAACGCGAGCTGGCCGGATTGGACGCGGCCCGGACGGAGGCGGAACAACGCCTGGTACGGGCGCAGGCCGGTCTGGCCGAGGCCGAGTCAAAGGTGGCCGCGGGCAAACAGGTCATCACCGCGATCGAAGGCCAGATCGCCGCCTTGCGGGCCGACCGGGATCACAAGAAGGAGGCGCTGGCCCAAGCGCGGCTTGAACTGGCCGAGCGCCGGCAGAAGGTGGAGGTGCTTGACCGCGGCCTTGGCGAAATGGAGCGCCGCCGCGCCCAGATCGACGAATTGCTGGCGCAACGCCGGCAGGAGGTCCAGGTTTGGGCCGAGCAGGTCGCCGGGCTCGATCAGGAGGCGTTGAGCGGGCTGGCGCGGGCCGGGGAGATTGCCCGCACTCTGGTGGTGGCCCAGGAGTCGGTGGAGAAAATCCGCGGCGAACTGGTGGAGATTGAGCGGCAAATCGCCGCCATCGAGGGAGACCAGCAGGCATTGCGGGCCCGGACCGAAACCGCCCAGGAGGAACTCAGCCGGGCCGAGATCAAACTGGCCGAGAACCGCTCCCGCGCGCAGTTCCTCACCGAGGATGTGCAACGAGAGTTCCAGTGCGATCTCGCCACCGTCGGCTGGAAACAACTGCTCTGGCATGCCGAAGACGATCCGCCGGATCTCAAGCCGCTCGATCTGGATGACGATGAGGAGGCGGACGACAAGGCGCCGGCGCCGGATCAGGCCGTTCAGGCGGCGGAGGACCTGGGGCAGGCGGCGGAGGCCGAGCGCAGACCCCGGACGAAACCGCGCAAGCCTCGACTCCGCCAGAAGGGCGATCCGACGGAGGCCGATCTGGCGGCGCTGGACCGGACCAATTGGGAGGAAATCAAGGTCGCGGTCGATGCCTTGCGCCAGCGGCTCAACGGCATGGGAGCGGTCAACCTGATCGCAATCGAGGAATATGCCGAGCTGCGCGAGCGCTACGATTTCCTCAAGGCGCAGAGCGATGATCTGTCCAGTGCAAAGGCCGAGCTGCTCAAGGCGATCGACGAGATCAATCAGGCTTCCCAGCGGCAGTTCGCGGTCACGTTTGAGCAGGTCCGGAAGAACTTCGAATACACGTTCCAGACGCTCTTTGGCGGCGGCCATGCGCATCTGGAGCTCATCCAGGCGGAGGACATCCTGGAGAGCGGAATCGAGATCGTGGCGCAGCCGCCGGGCACGCGCCTGAAGGGTATTTCACTGCTCTCCGGCGGCCAGAAGACCCTGACCGCGGTGGCCCTGCTCTTCGCCTTATACATGGTAAAGCCGTCGCCCTTCTGCCTGCTGGACGAACTCGACGCGCCGCTCGACGAGTCGAACATTGGCCGCTTCACGACCCTGTTGAAGCACTTCTCCAAGGATTCGCAGTTCCTCATCATCACGCACAACAAGCGAACGATCGCCGCGACCAACGCGGTGTACGGGGTGACGATGGAGGAGCGCGGCGTGTCGAAGACGGTCTCGATGCGGTTCAATCCCGACCGCGGCGAGGCGGAGGTGGTGGCTGACACCGTGGCCGACGCCGTGCGCCAGGCGCGCCCGGCGGGGCTGGGCGACGCGAAGCCCGAGGCGCCGGCGGTCATGCCAACCTAGAGGGAAATCCCAAAGGCCAAACTCCAAACGCCAAACCGGGCGGCGAAGTTCCAAGACCCAAATTTCAAATCCCAAGGGCCAAACAGGAGGCGAAGGGAGCGAATTTGGCGGGGTGGCCGCGAGCGCCAGCCCCTCGGCCGTGCCCCGGGGCCCTGAGCCTGTCGAACGGGCGAGCAAACGGCTGGTGCCGGATCCACTCGCTGGCGCTCGTGGCTACAAAGAAAGCGCTGTTTCTTGGCGAGGCAAAACCTACGGCTTCTCCAACGGTGCCAGCAGGGCTAGCCGCTGGTCCTCAGGCTGCTAGAAGTTCGTGACCACCTTGGTAAAGGCCGGTACCGCCATGTCGATGAGCATTGATCCGATGAAATTCTTGGCGGTCCAGGAACGGCCGGACTCCTCAATCTGCCGGTCAATCTCCTTCAGCCGGTCAATCCTTCTCGCCGTGGCCAGTTCGTAGACGTGCCGGAGATATCCGACATGTTCCTGCTCAGTCCGGTTGCGATTGAAATTCAGCTTGAAGCCGAGGCATGCCACCATCCGGCTCTGGCGGCGGGCGGACTCAGGCCGGACCGCTGCTACAGGACCATGTCCGGGGGAACGTTGGCGAGGGCTTCCTCCACCGTGGTGACGCCCTGCTTCACCTTGAGCATCGAATCCTGGTGCAGCGTTTTCATGCCGTCCCGCATCGCAATGCGTTTGATCTCGGCGGTCTCGATTTCCTTGTTGATGGCCGCCGTCAGCGCCTCGCTGTTGATCATCAGTTCATGGATGCCGACGCGACCCTTGTAGCCGTTGCCGCCGCACAGGTGGCACCCGTGGGGATTGGCCCGGAAAACCTGGCCGCTCCAGCCGAGGGCCTTTTCCATGAGCGCCTTCTCCCGGTCCTTCACCTCGTAGGGCTGCTTGCAGTTCTTGCATACGCGGCGCAGCAGGCGTTGCGCACAAACGCAGACCAGCGAGGCGGAAATGTTGAACGGCTCGGCGCCCATCTCGGTGAAACGGGCGATCGTCGAGGGCGCGTCGTTGGTGTGCAGCGTGGAGACCAGCAGATGCCCGGTGAGCGCCGCCTCCATGGCGATCTCGGCGGTTTCCTTGTCGCGGATTTCGCCGACGAGGATCACGTCAGGATCCATGCGCAGATAGCAGCGCAGGGCGCGCGCAAACGTCAGGCCGATCGGCCGGCTCATCTGCATCTGGTTGATCCCGGCGAGCGTATATTCGATCGGATCCTCGGCGGTCTGGATGTTGACGTCCGGGGTGTTGATCTCGCCGAGCGCGGAGTAAAGCGTCATCGACTTGCCCGAACCGGTCGGGCCGCAATGCAGGATCATGCCGTAGGGCTGGCGGATGCATTCGCGATATTTGGCGAGATTCTCGTCGGAGAAGCCGAGCGCGGTGAGCGGCAGGGTGCTCTTCTGTTTGTCGAGAATGCGCATGACCACCTTCTCGCCGAAATTCATCGGGCCCGTGGCCACGCGCAGGTCGATGTCGATGTTCTTTTTTGTGAATTTCTTGAAGACGATTCGACCATCCTGCGGCAGCCGGCGCTCCGCGATGTCGAGGTTGCACATGATCTTGAGGCGGGTCACGAGTGAGTTTGACACCTGTTTCGGCAGCCGCAGTTTTTCCGCGCACAACCCGTCGATGCGGTACCGGACGAGCAGATCCTTTTCCTGCGGTTCGATGTGGATGTCGGATGCTCCGGTGACGTAGGCGTCTTCGATGATCCGGTTGGCGAGTTGGATGATCGGGGCGGAATCCTCGCTTTCGAGCTCCTCGGCCTTCATCTCGCCGCCTTCGGAGGTGTAGGCGGTGCCGATGAGTTCCGCGACCTCGGAAATCCCCACATCGTTGTCGCCTTTGGCCGGCCCTTTGGCGACATCCTTGAAATGCTTCTTGACGAGCTGCTCGATGAGCGTGGCGGGCGCGACCCGCACTTCGTCGATCGTCAGCTCGGTCGCGTGTTGAAACGCCTCCCGCTTCGCATAATCCAGCGGGTTGGGCATCACGACTGACACGGTGGCTCCGCCGGTCTTGCGCACCGGGAAGATTCCTTCGCGCCGGATGATGGCGTCGCCAATAATCTCGACCAACTTCTCGTCGATCTCCAGTTCGTCGATCTTCGTCACCAGCGGCAGATCCGAGAATTTCGCCACAAACTTGGCGGTGTCCTCACTGCTGAGCTGGAACTTCGGATCCAGCATGCGCTGCATCAACGTCGCGGAGTACTCGGCGACTTCCTGCAGGAGGACCAGGTCTTTCTGTTCAAACCGGCCGCTGGTGCCGGCGTTGACCTCCTTGTTGAGCAGCTGGATTGCTCCGATGACGACGTTGCCTTTCAGCGGCACGGTCAGCATCGAGCGCACGTCGAAGCCGGTGTTCATCTTCTTCAGCGCCATGGCTTCCGGTCCGGTGCCGGAAAAGAACAGGGGCTGGCCGGTGTCAATGACCTTGCCGACATTGCCGGTGCCCTTTGGCAGCGAGGTCTGAAGCAGCTTTTCCGCCGTCTCCTTGAACTGCAGTTCCTTGGCCTTGTCGTTGCCCCATAACGTGGGCGAGTAGTAGACGTACCGGAAGTAGATCTGGTCGGCTTCGAGAAGGTACAGGGTCATCGACTGGCATTGCAGCTGGTCAACAACCTTGGCGGCAGTGAGCTCGACGACCGAGCTGAGATCCTCGCGGCTGGGCGCCGGTTTTGACAGGATCTTGAGGAGGAGCGATCGGCGCAGCTGGCCGGAAAGAGTGGAGGCAGGCATAAGTTGAAATGCGAGGCGGACCGCGTGCGCTAATGGACTGATTCTTTAGTTGCCACGGCGGCCGGCGCCTCGCAATGAGAAAGATCATGTTCAACTGGCTCCGACGGATCTTTGCGCTCGACGAGTGGCGATCCGACCCTGAGGCGGTGCGTCGTGGCGCCGAGGGCGAGCGGCTCGCCGCCGAGTTTCTGGCCGGACGCGAAGGCTATGAGATTGTGGTGCGGAACTGGCGCAATCCGGGGGAGCGTCGGGAGGAAATCGACCTCGTGTGCCGCGATGGCGAGGTCTTGGTGTTTGTCGAGGTGAAGGCCCGTTCGGCCGGCGCGCTGGTGCCGGGATTCTTCGCGGTTGACCGCCGGAAGAAGCGGGCGCTGCGCCGGGCCATTCATGCCTATCTCACCCAGCTACGCGCCCGACCGCTGACGTTTCGCTTCGATGTGGCCGAGGTGATCCTCGGAGGCAACACCCCGCCGCAGGTGCTACATTTCCAGAACGTGCCGCTGTTTCCGAAGGGATACCGCGTGCTGCACTAGCAGCGGGCGGATCTCGTCCGCCCGCGGGAGTCCTTGAACTGCGAAACGTATTGAGATCAAGTCAAGTTGTCGGGGCATGGCGTGTAGCCGAGGACGAATCCGTAGCGGAGCCGCGTCCGGCTCCGGCGGCGCGGGACGCCGCGCCGCTACCTCGGTTGCCCTCTGGTCTGAGGAGGCGCCTCGCTGGATTAGAATGGCGCCGCCATTTTGCGGATTTTGACTTTCTTCCGGTGGCTTCCGATAGTGGTTCCTCGCATGGCTGATCTTCAACGTCACCCGTTCCTGCAGGGTTTGAGCAGGCATCGCGGCGCGCCTCCAACCATCGTCGTGATTTTTGGTGCCTCCGGCGATCTCACGGCGCGCAAGCTGCTTCCCGCGATCTATAATCTCGGCTTCGACAATCTGCTGCCACCCGATTTCCATCTGGTCGGCTTCGGCCGCAAGCCGGTGCCGGAAGAGGAGTTCCGCGGGCATACGGAAGCGGCGGTCCGGGAATTCTCGCGGCGGGAGCTGAATCCAGGCGCGTGGGGCCGGGTGGCACGCAATACGTTCTATCTGACCGGCGGGTACGACGAGCCCGACGCCTTCGCCCGCCTCAACACTCTGATCCAGGACTCGAGGCGCAGGCCGGGCGCGAAATGCAGTCGTTGTTCTACATTTCCACGCCGCCCACGGTGTTTCAGCCGATCCTGGACAACCTGGGGAAGTCGGGGCTGGCCCAGCGGCATTTGGGTTCCCCGGTGCAATCGAAAGTGGTGATCGAGAAGCCGTTCGGGCGGGACCTGGCCTCGGCGCAGGAACTCAACCGGGTGATCGCCCGGGTGTTCCAGGAGGCCCAGGTCTTCCGCATCGACCATTATCTTGGCAAGGAGACAGTGCAGGACCTCCTCGTCCAGCGGTTCGCCAATGCGATCTTTGAGCCCCTTTGGAACCGGAATTACGTCGATTGCGTGCAGATCACTGTGGCTGAGGAGGGTGGGGTTGGGGCGCGGGCCGGCTACTACGAGCAGAGCGGTTGCCTGCGCGACATGATTCAGAACCACACCATGCAACTGCTCGCGCTCACGGCGATGGAGCCGCCGGTGTCGCTCGACCCGGAGGCGATCCGCGACGAGAAGGTGAAGCTCCTCCGGGCGATCCAGCCGCTGGATCCCGGACCGGGCGGCGATGTTGCCCGGGCGCAATATGGCGCCGGTCTGGTGGCGGGCCGGCCGGAGCCCGGTTATCGGGAGGAGCCGGGGATCAGCGCGCAGTCGACCACGGAGACCTATGCTGCGCTGCGGATCGCCATCAACAACTGGCGCTGGGCGGGCGTGCCGTTTTACCTGCGGTCGGGCAAGCGGATGGCGCGGCGCGTCACTGAGATTGCCATCCAGTTCAAATGTCCGCCCGGGACGCTGTTTGCCGGGACGGAGCTGTTCGATCTCGCCGCCAACACGCTGGCCTTCCAAATCCAGCCGGATGAAGGCAGCACCGTGTTGCTCAACGCCAAGATCCCTGGACTGGATACGCGCACCCAGCCGGTAAAGATGCACTTCCGCTACGCGACGACCTTCGGCTCGAACACGCCCGAGGCCTACGAGCGCCTGGTCCTCGACGCCATGATCGGCGACGGCACGCTGTTCATCCGCGGCGATGAGACGGAGGCGTCGTGGCGTCTCATCACGCCCGTACTGGAGCACTGGCGTGCGCAGGTCGAGAAGGGGCTCGACAGTTACCCCGCGGGCTCCTGGGGCCCGAGATCGGCGGAAGCCCTGGTGGCGTCGCGAGGACACGAATGGCGAAAACCGTGACGGCGCGGAGCGAGCAAAAAACCAAAGCTCCAAAGGCCAAACTCCAAATCCCAAACGCCAAACTCCAAATCCCAAACGCCAAACTCCAAATCCCAAACGCCAAACTCCAAATCCCAAACGCCAAACTGCAAACGCTCAAACGCCAAAACCCAAACTCCAAACGCCAAACTCCACGGGCCAAACTCCGGGAATCAAATTCCAAGACGCCAAACGCTAGAGCCCACCCTGCAATGCCAAATCCGAATCACGTCGTCGTCCGCATCAGGAATTCCGTGTTGCGTGGTGCCCTTGGAAACTGGGATTTGGAGGATGAGATTCGTTTGGAGTTTGAAATTTGGCGTTTGGGATTTGACCCGCGGCCGTTGGAACTACCTTGCAACTTGGGATTTGTTTGGAGTTTGGGATTTGGCGTTTGAGATTTTATCCCATGGGTTCCGTTTTTGAGGTTCTTCCCGGCATTGAGGTCCCCGTTGGCGAGATCAGCCGGAGCCTGGCCCGGCTCTGGGATGGTGAAGCCGATGGCGGGGCGGGCGCTCCGTCTGAATTCCGGGCGTCGCAGATGAACCTCGTCTTGCACATCGGGTTGCCGACGACGCCGCCGGATGGTCTGGCGCAGTTTGACGCCGCGCTTCGATTTACGCAGCGATATCCGGCGCGCATTCTGGTGCTCTGTCCCCGGACCGAGGGCGGGGCGGACCTCGCGATGCGCGCGAAGATCTACAGCGAATGTTTCATTGGGAGATCGCAACGGGAGATGAGCTGCATTGAGGCGGTGATCCTCACCTACCCACAGGAGAACCGTCAGTTTCTGGAAGACCAGGTTTCGATCATCATCGAGGCCGATCTGCCCATCTATTACTGGGTCCACCGGATGTCGCAGGTGCACCGGATTGCCAGCTACCAGTGGCTCCTGCGGAACTCGCGCCGCTTTTTGATCGACACGGGGATCTCAACCCCGGAGGCGCGCACCTTCCCGTGGCCCCGCCCGGATGGTTTTCGCGACCTGGTCCAGGCGCGCCTGCTGCCGGTGCGGCAGTCGGTTGGACAGTTCCTCAGCGCCTATGCACCCCGGACCATTGTCCGCGGGCTCCGGGAGGTCCGGGTTGCGGGCGGGGTCGGATTCGACGCCGAGGCCCGGGTGCTGCGCGACTGGGTGTGGACCCGCCTGGAGCTGTGCGGGGCTCCGGTGCCGGGCGAAATGGAACGTGGGACCAGGAAGGTTGCGCCGGGTGCGACGTCGTCGCTCGAACTGGCCTTCGCCTACGACGACGGCCGGCATTTTTGCTGGCGGGCGGATTTTTCGCAGGGCAACGCGTATTTTGAAAGCACGATTGCCGGTGGGCGGCAGACCTTGCCGATGACCACCGGACTTCTCAGCACCGAGGCCGCCCTGGAAGAGGCGATCTTCCATTGATTCGCGGGCCTGGCGCTGCCTCAATGTTGCGTCATGACGAGGCTCCTGGATCGATGAAGCGTAAATTCCCACGGGTAATCCGGCGTGTTTGCTGGTGGTTCGCGGCGGTGGTGATCGTCGCGGCAATTGGTCTGCTCGGCTGTGACTGGCTGGTGAGCGCGAGCACCGATGACCTGGTTCATGCCACGCTCGCGGAAGTGTCGCCGGCGCCGGTGGCCCTGCTGTTGGGCACGAACCGGACCTATGCGGGACGACCCAACCCGTACTATGCGGCGCGAATCAGGGCGGCGACGGAGTTGTTCGCGGCGGGCAAAGTGGCGGGGATTATCGTCAGTGGAGACAACCGGCGGGCCGACTACAATGAACCGGCGATGATGAAGACCGACCTGATGCGGGCGGGTGTACCCGGCGAGTTCATCACGATGGACCCCGGTGGATTGCGGACGCTGGATTCGGTGGTGCGCGCGCAATTCGTGTTTCAGCAGAAGAAGGTGGTCGTGGTGTCCCAGCGGTTCCACGCGCAGCGGGCGATATTCCTCGCGCAGCATTTCGGACTGGAAGCGGAGGGTTATGTGGCGGCCGAGCCAGGCTGGAACTGGTGGATGCGGGTCCGGACGCGGGAGATCTTCGCCCGGGTGATGGCCTGTCTGGACGTTTGGGTCTTGGACCGGAAGCCCGGCTCCCTCGGGCCGGTTGAGACCGTGAGGCTCAAGCCGGGTACCCGCACCGGTGGCGAGCCCATGACGCCGGGCGGCGCCGTACTGTGACGGGCGGCCCGGCCGGGCGGAAACGGGTGCTGCCTTGCGGCTCGGCATCCTGATTCCCTGAGTTCCACATCTTGTCTTTGGATCTGGCGGGGCAGGGCAAATGGGATTCTTGGCGGGCGGATGTGGAACTCAGGAAAGCGGGAACACATTTGCCAGGACGTGGCTTCATACCTGTCATTGCGAGAAGGCCGGAAGCCGGGCGCATCTCCCGATTGACGGTGAAGCAGGCTGGAAGCCTGCGCTACGGCCGGAAGTCGCCCTCGACAACCGTCAATCGGCTGATGCGCCCCCGTAAGCCGCCCTGGACAACCGTGGGTTGACCCCGTGAGGTGACTCGGGCCAAATCGCGACATGAGAACCTGGTGGCTGGGACTGTCCGTCTGTTTGACCGCGGGAATGCTGGCAGAGTGGGGTGCCTTGGGCGCCACGGCGGCGGAACCACCCCCTGCCCCGTTGAAATGGGCGCAGCCGACTTTGACTGGGGTGACGATTCCGGGGCTGCCTCCGGTGAACGGTCACATCCACGTCGACCAGTTTGGCTATCTGCCGGACGAGCAGAAAGTGGCGGTCATCAGTGATCCGGTGAGGGGGTTCAACGCGGGTGATCATTTCACCCCCGGGCCGATGCTGGAGCTTCGCCGGGTGGCCGATGGCAAGAGCGTGTGCACGGGCGCCCCCGAGCCGTTTGACCAGGGGCAAACCGATGCGATCTCGGGAGACCGCGGCTGGTGGTTTGATTTCACGGCGGTGAAGGATCCCGGGGAGTATTATGTCTTTGATCCGAGTCTGGGAGTTCGTTCGCATCTGGTGCGGATCGGGACGGGCGTCTACCGCGACGCCTTGCGGGCGGCCGTCCGGGTCTTCTACTATCAGCGGGAAGCGACGGCCCACACGGCGCCCTGGGCGGAGCCACCCTGGCTGGACGGCCCGAGTTACCTGCAGGACCGGGAGGCCCGCGCCGTCTGGGCGAAACAGGATCCGTTGACGGCGAGAGATCTTAGCGGCGGCTGGATGGACGCGGGCGATGCCAACAAATATCCGCCGTTCCTGAGCGAGGTGATCCATCCGCTGCTTTATGCCTGGCGGGCAAACCCGGCCGCGTTCTCCGACGACTTCAACATCCCGGAATCGGGCAACGGCCTGCCCGACCTGCTCGACGAAGTGAAGTGGGAGCTCGACTGGCTGTGCAAGATGCAGGACGCGGACGGCGGCGTGTTCGTCAAGATGGGGACGATTGAGTATGCCTCGGCCTGGCCGCCGAGCACCGACCGGAAGCCGCGCTATTATGGACCCAAGTGCTCCGGATCGACCATCGTTACGGCCGGCATCCTCGCGCATGCCGCGCGGGTGTACGGCGGTTTCGAGGCGTGGAAGGTGTTTGCAGCAGATCTGCGGGAGCGGGCGGAGCGCGCGTGGACGTGGTATCGGACGCATCCGCGCAGCTACGATTGCGACACCGGCGAGATCAAAGCCGGAATCGCCAATCTCAACAAAGCGGCGCAGGACCGCGCGGAGGCGGTCGCGGCCATGCATCTGTGGGCGCTCACCGCCAAACCGGAGTATCATGCGGCGTTCAAGCAGCAGGTCGGCGGCATGCGCCAGCTCGCGGAGGAGGTATGGTCCGCCTACGAAATGGGGGCGGCCGAGGCGCTGCTCGAATACCGGACGCTTCCGGGCGCGGACCCTGAAACCAGCAGCCGGATCGGCAGCGCGTTGAGGCGGTCCCTGGGTTCAAGGCTGTTCATGCCGCAGGACGGGGCGGGTGAGCTTTACCGGGCCTGGATGCCGAAGAGCTGTTACCACTGGGGCAGCAACCAGATCCGGGCGTGCCAGGGCATCGTGGCGGAGGCGGCCGTGACCTATGACCTCGCCGGGGGGCGGCGCGACCGGCTCCGGCAGCGGGCGCTCGACCTGTTGCATGCCTTGCATGGCGTGAATCCGCTCGATCTGGTCAATCTCACCAACATGGGCCGGTTCGGCACCGAGGTGTCGGCGAAACACGTATACCACGGGTGGTTCCGCGATGAGCCGCCGCCCGGGTACGTGGTGGGCGGGCCCAATCAGACATACGGCGGCGAACTGAAGTGGCTGCAGCACCAGCCGCCGGCGAAGTCGTATGCAGATTTCAATGACGGCTGGCCGGCCAATTCCTGGGAACTCAGCGAACCCGCCCTCTACTATGAGGCGTGCTACCTCCGGCTGCTGGTGGATTTCGTCCAGCCCTTCCCGGTGGCAGAATAGAACGATGTCGAAGGACGCGTCGGGATGGCATTGTCTGCCAGCCTTTGCGGCTTGGAATTATCGCACGAAATTCTGCCGCGGTTGTCTTGGGCATTGTGGACGAGGAGCTGGCGATCGATCGCCGCCACACGCTTGAGGATGCCGGCCCCGCTCGCGAGTTCGGCGCGCATGCGGATGAAGGCCCTAACGAGATCGATGCTCGATCTGGGTGGCTTGAAGGCTATTGATGACATTGGCCGCCTGCAGTGCCCCATGTTCGGTGAAGGCAAAGGGGAGAAGTTTCCGATGCCGGCCTCGTCCGGCCTTTAAGGTCGCAATTTGCGACCTCAAAGCCGCCATCTCGTCGTTCTCAAGTTGGAAGCAGAAGTCAGGTGGGAAGCGGTTGGCATTGCGGCGCACCTGTTCGAGAAGCCGTTTCGTAGTGACGCCGTAGAGTTTCGCGAGATCACCATCAAGGACGACCTTGGTGGCGCGAAAGGTGTGGATAGTTGGCAGATCGGCAGGTGTGGGCATAGGGAAAACTTTTCCTGCAGCCTGCCCATCCTGGCGGCCGCGAATCAACCCAAGGGCTTCCTCCATTCGGCTACCGCTGCCGCCCGAAGCCGGCGGCCCGCCTGGCGGACCAGCGTCCGTGCGGCCGACTGGGAGGTTCCGCCGATGGTTTCACGGAGCCGCGCCCCGGCCGTTTCGACCGCTGTCCGATTGCAGCTCGCTAGATCCGAACGTTGCTGGAATCTCCCGTACCAGTCTCCGCGACTTGGCCCCATTGGACTTCCCACGGGTGCAATAGTTGGAAATCCAGCCCGGACATTGGCTCACGGTTGGCCGGTAATGAACCATTCAACTCCACCAAGACACGCTGATTGGTCGGCGCCGGCGCCGGGTTGATCCTCACGACTTGGACCGCAATCTTCGTGGGAGATTCAGCAATGGCTTCGGTCAAATCCTTCACGAGGTAACGCGGCGCCCAACCCAGCATGACGTAATCTTCGCTCTGCACCTGCAAGGCCAGCGAGGTCGCGGGATTGTTCAGTTCCACGGACACCCGCAACGGTTCGTTGGTCTTTAGGCTCTCGATCCGCTCATACGCGACCTTGTGAACGTGCCGGGTGCCATGCAGGAAGAACCGACAGCAAAATGTCCCATCCGCCCGACGCTCCAATTTGGGAAAGACCTCCAGGTTGTCAGTCTGCCGCGTGCCGCCGGTCACGGCCAGAATTGCGATCGGATTCGCCTCCTCGGGCTTCAAATCAAGTTGCTTCAGGTAATCGAGGAAGTCCGAGCGGTCGGAGCCCAGGACCCGGTTGCGAAAGAGAGGGAAGAGCTCGCTCGACTCATAGATTCCGTCGAAATCGGGAAAAGCCAACAGCGGCTGCAGGCCCGCCTGTGCAGCGGCGCGAGTGGCGCCGTGCGTGTAGCCAAAGGAGTAGCGCGACTGGCCGATCTCGGCGTCCAGCCGGCCAATCGGAAACCAGGCCCGACTCGGGCCCGAATCCTGCCAGGCGAGGAAGAGCGATTTCATGGCGTGCATAGCTGAGTGCGGGTGTATTCGACAAACGCCAGCGCAAATCGTTTCGCAGTTGGGTCCATCAATCCGCCCAGTCCTCTCCCGTACCTTCGCGGGAAAACTTGAACAGCCATGGCTGGTCATCGCCCTGCATGCGGAACCAGAATTTCGGCTTGCTGCCGAGTTGCTCGATAACCTGGGGGCTATCGACGAGCAGTTGAACGACTGGAAAGGGATCCGGCATGGTTCAAAGCTCTCCATTGAACGCCCGGTGGAGCATGGACTGAAACAGCGCCTCTAAACGGAGGCGGCTGGCGGCCTGGGCGGCTTCCAGCGCGCGGATTTCGGTGACCCGCCGGGCGAATTCCTGCTGCAGGGGCAGGGGGGGAACGGGGATGCGGATCTGCGCGAACAGCGATTTCTTTAAGATGGGCAAAGCTGTTTGACTGCCTTGCTGAATGACGGCTTTGGAAGACTGCTTCATGCACACGGCACCGAAGTCGTCGTCAATTTCTTCGCTCCATTCGATGGCGTTGATCTGTTGATTGAAGGCCGAGCGTTTCCAGGACCTGTCCGTCTTGCCGATCGTTGCACCGATGCAGCATACAAGCGTGCTGCCAGCGCGTATCGTCCGCGCTTCTTCAGCTCCCGCCTCGGTGACATAGCGCATGGTTTCCTTCGTGTTGCTCTCTAGGTCTCCGGGCGTGATGAACGGAACCTCGCCGCCGAACATGCCTTCCTTGGCGCTGGGTGGTGTGCCACCGGTGACAACACGGCCAAGCTGACGCAGTTCTTTCCTTGGCCAATTCAGAGAGTTGGCGAGCGGGTCGCCGAACATCTCGTGGAAGAGGGCGGGAAGGAGGGCAGCGGTGCGGCGGTCGGCCTGGGCGCGCAGCTTCCGCAACGTGTCCGCTTCGTCCAGCAGGTTCACGATCCGCTCCTGCTCCGCCAGCGGCGGGTTCGGAACCAATAGCGACAAGAATATGTCGTTGGGAAGTGAACGGCGTCGTGCGGTGGTGCTCCTTAATCTCGACGTATAGAACGCCAGGGCACCGGGAGACCGCAAAAACAGCTCAAGGTACTTCCTGTCCACCGATACTCCGTCATGGATGCTCCAGATGTTATAAGCCGGGCTGACAATCGCCTCGTCATATAAATTCTGGAATGCAAGGACGCCTTCATCTATCGGGAAACCCACGACAAGCTGATCTCTCTGCACAACCTTGTACTCAGAAGTATCCGCGCTAGCTATGCGTTTCTTGAACTTGTCAGCTTGGTCCACTAGCCCATTTCGCATGGTCATGGAGAGCACCGGGTAATCGCGATCGCCCGCCCGTCGCACCTGCGCGGGAACGATTATTCGACCAAGCTCAATATGGTCCATTCTCACGTCAGCGTCCCTTCGGTGGAAGTTTTCCTGAAGAAGACGTCGGCCGATTTGCTAGTCGGTCTTGTCGGCCAGCGTTTCATTTTCATCCGCCTTTCGGAGCGGGCTGGGCCTGCCGGGCCCGTTCGGCGAGGCGGGCGCGGGTCATCCGCTCGCGCAGCCCGCCCTCCTGCAAGAAGGCTGTCTCCAGCTGGCGGAGCTGCTGGTCGAGCAGGTAATTGGTGAGCTTGATCAGGCCAATCATCACATTGGCGCCAATGACCGGATCCGGGTGCTCAATGCCTTTTCTGAAGGTGCTGTAATCGGCGTTGGGTTGGCGGTTCAGCTCGCGCAATCGCCGGGTGTAGCGGTGGTCCTTGGTCCATTCCGCGAGGCCGCGTACCCGCAGAAAATCCCGGTAGTCCTCGAGCAACTCTTCCATGCTCGCCCGGGCCACATTGGTGAGCTTGATCTCCGTTTCCTTAGAAGTGCCGGAGGCCTGGCTGCCTTCGAGGATGTTCTGCTTCCCTGAACGCGCGGCCTGCACCATCTGGTCATAGGTGCGGTCGCGCTTTTCCAGGTAGCGCCCGCAAAACCACACCGTGCCATCGTAGACGATCCTCGCCTTCTGAAAGGAGAGGAGGTCCTCGTAGCCTCCGTGGCGGTGGGATGAAGCCTTCAGGCATTGGAGGGCGGCCGGGGAAGGGACCAAAGGGACTGGAAGGACGAAAAGGGCGCTGGCCACGAAGACGAACGGTTGCGTCCCGCTGTTGGTCGTTTCCGTCCCTTGCGTCCCTTGGATATGCGTGGGTTCATGGCTTGCCTCCCATCTGCTTCAGCAGCGCGTTCCCGCGCTGCAAGATCTCATTCTCCACCTTGAGCACGTCGCCGAGGATGTCTACCGGGGCGTCGTGGTTCACTGCCGTGGCGGTCACGGGCTTGTAGCGGCCGGCGGCGAGGCTCCAGTCGTTCTCGCGGATCTTCTCGATCGGCACGCGGTAGCTGTTCGGGCCTTCCTCGCGGGCGGGCCATTTGGCGAGCACGTCAGGGATGTCGTTGGCCTCGATCGGCGTGCGCTTGTCGTCGAGACTGAAGCCGTCTGCGGTCAGATCATAAAACCAAACATAGGACGCATGGGTCCCATGGGACCCATGCCGCTGAAAGATCAAGGCGGCGGTGGCGACGCCGGCATAGGGTTTGAAGACGCCGCTGGGGAGGCTGATGACGGCCTGAAGGTCGCACTCGGTCAGGAGCAGCTCGCGCAGGGCGGTGGCGGCGTTGGTCGAGCCAAACAGCACGCCGTTGGGTACGATGACCCCGGCGCGCCCGCCGGGGGTGAGGTGGTCGATGAACCATTTCAGGAACAGCAGCTCGGTGGCGCGGGTGTTTAGCTTGTAGTTGAGGTCGGCGAGGATGCTTTCGTCCTGCACCTTCCCCGAGAACGGCGGGTTGGCGAGGATGCAGTCGAACATCTTCCCGGGATACGTGCCGCCAAACCCGGTGGTCAGCGGATTCATCATCGACATCTGCGCTTTCTCCAACTGGTGCAGGTACAGGTTGAGGATGGCGATCTTCACCATGTTGGCGTCGTTGTCGAAGCCGGTGAACGCCTGCTCTTCGAGGAACTTCCATTGCGGGGGACGGAGCAGGGCGCCGTCAACGAAGCCACGCTTCAGATCGGCGGGCTTGGTGTGCTGCCGCAGGATATGCGTGAAGGCGGAGATGAGGAAGCCGGCGGTGCCGCACGCGGGATCGCAGATCCGCTGCTCCGGCTGCGGGTCCACGAGCGCGGTGATCAGGTCGATGATGTGGCGCGGGGTGCGGAATTGCCCGTTCGTGCCGGAGGCGGCGAGCTTCGAAAGGAGATACTCGTACATGTCGCCCTTGAAGTCGTGGCCGTCGTGGGCGGACAGGTCCAACTCATGGATCCCCTGGATGACGGCGCGGAGTGTCGGGCGGTCGTAGATCTTGAGCGTGGCGCGGCTGAAGAGGAGCTTGCCGGTGTCGGTGAGGCCGGGGAGTTCGTGCAGACTCTCGATGGCGTCGCGGGCGGCATTGAAGAGCGGGTCGCCGGTATCCTGGCGAGAGAACCTCGCTGCCTAGGGCGCGGGGCGGCTGGAGGTTTTTGAGGCGGAGACGCTCCAGATCGTCCCGAGAGGGCAGGCGCTCGATCCGGTAGGCGTCGCGATGGTCCGCGCGCTCGTAGTTCCAGATCCAGTGCTCGCGGCCGTTGGAAAGAATTACGAAGGGGGCCTTGAGATTCTCGGCATAGCCGCGGGCCTGCTCCTTGGCGTCGTAGGGATCCAGGTTCTCGCGCTTGGCTTCGAGAACGCACAGAACCCGGCCGAGGCTGTCCTTGAGAAGGTAGTCAGCCCGGCCATTGGAGGTGTGGGATTCAAACTGGACTTGCCGGGGGTCCAGCAGGTTCCAGTCGCTGTATTCCAGCGCCTTGTCGATCAGGACGCGCGAGAAGGCTTCGTTTTGGCCGGAGGGCATGGGGCGGGTGAAAGCACCCTTTGTAGCTTCCGGAATCTTAAGCGCAACTCCGACTTCGTCGCGAGAGAGCGTCGGTTCCCGGCGCTACTGATCCGATCTGTTTCACGGTCAAGACAAAGAATCGTCGCATTCCCAAGGGCGCCGCAGCAGTGCGGAGCCCGCACGGTGGCGGAGTGCCTTTGGTTTAGCCGGAGGGCGGGCCGCAGGCCTGGCCGACGGCTAAACCAGCCGGTTCTGGCGGATGACGTTCGCGTACCAGCGGGCGCTGAGCTTCGGCGTGCGCCGCTGGGTGGCGAAATCCACATGGCAGATGCCGAAGCGGCTCTTGTATCCGTCCTGCCACTCGAAGTTGTCCAGCAGCGACCAGACAAAGTAGCCGCGCACGGGCGCGCCGTCGCCGATCGCCCGGTGCAGTTCGCCCAGGTAGGTCCGCAGGTAGTCGCGCCGGTGCAGATCGCAACATTCGCCGTCCACGACCGCGTCGTCATCGTAGCCGCAGCCATTCTCGGTGATGTAGATGGCCTTGGGTCCGTAGACTTCCGCGGCGAGCCGCGGGCCCCAGTAAAGTGCCTGGGGCGACAGCCGCTGCCAGGCGCAGCTGGTGTGCGGATACGAGGAGGCGAACGGCAGGCTTTCCGGGCGGCCATCGCTTCCGGCCCGGACGAAGTTGCCAAAGTAAACGTTGAGGCCGAGGAAATCGGTCGGCAGCCCGATGAGGGCGAAGTCGCCCCGGGCCACCTTCGCACGATCGGCCCCGACCACGCGATGGTAGAGCGGAGAGTACCGCCCGCGGAAGATCGGATCGAGCACCCGGATGTTCTCCCGGACAAACAGCTCCCGGGCCGCCGCAATGTCCGCTTCGCTGTCGGTCACCGGAATGGGAATCCATGAATTATCGGCCAGTCCGACGCGGGCGCCGGGTCCGCCGTGTTCGCGCACCGCGCGCACGCCATGGCCGTGGCACACCAGCGCGTGGTGGGAGGTCTGGTTGACCACGGCTTCGCCGAGCGGAAGGCCCGGAGGCCGCGTCACGTCCTCGTAGGACATGCGCGTGAAGCACAGAATCTCATTGAGCGTGATCCAGTTCTTCACCCGCCTGCCGAAGGCCCGGACGATCGTGTCGGCATACCGGGCGAACGCGTTGACGGTGCGGCGCGAGCGCCAGCCGCCGGCGTCCTCCAGAGCCTGGGGCAGGTCCCAGTGGTACATTGTGACCCACGGCGTGATTCCGTTCTGCTCCAACGCGTCGAGCAGCCGGTGGTAGAAATCGAGGCCCTTCTGGTTGAGCGCGCCAGTACCGTCGGGATAGATGCGGGGCCAGGCGATCGAGAACCGATAATGCTTGATCCCGAGGCTCCCCATCAGTGCGCAATCCCCGGCATAGCGGTGGTAATGGTCGCACGCGACGTCGAGCGTGTCGCCGTTTAGGACCTTGCCGGGCACGCGGCAGAACCGGTCCCAGGTGGATTCGCCTTTGCCATCCTCAAATGCGGCGCCTTCGATCTGGGGTGCGGCGGTGGAGGCGCCCCAGACGAAGCGCGGGGGAAAACGAAGCGGAACTGCGTGAATCGAGGACATGGTGGAGAATTGCAGGAAGGCCGGTGCCGGAGAAATTGGCAAGCTGCAGGAGGCGGGTCCAGGCCCGCCTTGATCCGGATCACGTGACCAGCGCGCCGGTCGGCCCGGCAGGTTTGTAACGCAATATGTTACATCGCGATGATTGAAGCGGGATCCTCCGTCCGCGGCCCAGGTTTGGGTTGCAGCGCGTCGGGTAACCGCCGGCCCGCCGCGCGCCGGCGGCGCGAGTTCCGAGGCAGGTTCATGCCGGCTGCCGGACGCCACGGTTGGAAGCCTGGTACCAGCGGTAGAAGCTGACGCCGAACGCGGTCAGGGCGACGGCCATGCCCACGATCTTCATGAGCGCGCCCGCGAGGATCTGGTCGCTGGCGGCGGAGAGGCCGCCGACGATCCGCGGCGCGTATTCATAGGTTGGATAAAGGACATCGCCGGAGAACGTGATGAAGGCAAAGACGGGCGTCATGCCGATCGCCACCACGACGACGTAAAGCATCTGGCCCGGGTAGCTGATGGGCGGAAACTCGCGGGAGGGGCTCAGCAGCGGCCACCAGTAGAGGAGCGCGGCGCCGAAGAACATCAGATGCTCCCCCACGTGCACGAGCCGGTCCCGGAGTGCCCAGTCGTAGAGCGACGGGAGGTGCCAGATGCTGTAGACAGCGACGAAGATGGTGCCGGCGATCAGGGGACGCGTGAGGAGCCAGAGCAGCCCGTGAAGCGGCCGGGCGGCGGTCACCGGGCGGACCAGCCATTCCGGCAGGCCGAGCAGAAAGAGGACGGCGGACGGATAGATGAGGAGCTGGTGCTGCACCATGTGGGCGCTGAGCAAGAACCGCTCGCCGATCTGGTCGAGCGGCGAGCCGACCGCCAGGTAGAAGATGAGCAGGGCGGAATAGAACTGCACGGCGCGGCGCCGCGGAAAGGCCGCGCCGGGTTCAAGCCATGAGCGCAGCGGGCCCGTGAGGACGGCGTACGCCCAACCGAGAAGGATCAGGCCGCCGATGAGGAAGGGCTCGTTATGCCAGTGGCGCCAGTCGATCATGGAGATATTACCCACGGCATACGGTGAGAATTGTAGGAGCAAGCTTGCTCGCGATTTTGAGACAAGAATCGCCTGCAAGCAGGCTCCTACACCGATCGTCAAATCGTGTTTGCATCCATACGGAAAAGTGGAAATCCAACCACAGAGTCCTGGCTAGGGCTGCGTGGAAAGTGGAATGCTGGCGGCGGCCCCGAACAGGCGGACCAGCGCGAGCATCGTGCCGCCTCCCAGGATCAATCCGACCACGAAGATGCCGGTGCACAGAAGCCGGTCCCACCGCAGGTGCATGAAGAAGGAAATCACCAGCATGAACTTCACGGCCGACAGCGCCACGAGGGCCCCGATCACCAGCCATTTGGCGAAGGGCAGGAAGATGAGCAGAATCTCCGTCCCAGTGATCACGGCGAGAACCATCGCGATCTGGACGTAGGCGTTGAAATGGCTCTGAACGTGCGACTGGCCAGGGGTGTCTGCCGGCACAGGAATATCCATGGGAAGGGCGAGTGAAAGTGAGAGTGAGAGTGAAAGTGAAAGTGAGAGTGAGAGTGAAAGTGAAGGTGAGAGTGAAGGTGAGAGTGAAGGTGAAAGCTAAAGTGAAGGTGAAAGTGAAGGTGATGGTGATGGTGAGAGTGAAAGTCGGAGTGAAAGTGAAGGTGAAAGTGAAGGTGAGAGTGAAGGTGAAAGCTAAAGTGAAGGTGAAAGTGAAGGTGAAAGGCGGGCGGCAGGCAGGACAGAAGGCAGAAGGCAGAAGTCGGAGGCAGGAAGCAGGCGGCCGAGCCTGGTACCTAATGGAGATGCGACGCCCCCGTCGCGTCTCCACAAGTCCTCCAGTCTACATTTTTGCCGGGAGGACATACTCGAGCAGATAAACCGCGGTGAAGATCACGATCCAGACGATGTCGACGAAGTGCCAGTAGAGGCCCATCGACTCGACGTCGTCGGCATTGCGGGCGTCGAAGTCCACGCGGTCGGGCGCGTGGCTGAGCCACTTTAGTCCGCCCAACGCGAGGAGCGCCCCGGCGATCGCGCCGCCGTACGAGCTGAAATACGCGATGAGGGAGGCAGGGCTGCCGCCTGCCAGCACGGTGTGCACCAGGCCGAGGGCGGTGTACATGGTCAGCAGCACGGCGGCAACGAAGAACAGGAGATGAACGACGGCCCTCCCGACCCAGCCGCCGCCGGCGGCGTCGGCCGGCTTAAAGGAGCGGATGTACATCAGGGTCAGCCACAGAACACCCACCGCCACGTGGGTGCCATGCGTACCCGTCAGGGTGAAAAAGGTCGAGCCGAAGATGCAGTTCGTGATCGTCAGGTGTTTCGCGAAGACGAAGTCATTGAACTCGAAGACCTGGCATCCGAGGAAGATCAGGCCGAACGCGATCGTGATGAGGAGCGACGAACGCATGCTGCGAACCTGACCGCGTTTGATGGCGTTGACCGCGAGCGCCATCATCAGCGAGGACATGAGCAGGATGAACGTCGAGAACGAGGTGAGTTCGATGTTGAAGATCTGCGTCGGGTTGGGATTTCCCGGCGGCGGGTGGAGCCGGTAAACGAGGTGGCTCGAGATCAGCGTCCCGAAGAACATGCAGTCCGAGGCCAGAAACGCCCAGAGCAGGAGTTTCTTGTTCGGAATCCCTGTCGCGGTTGAGGAATCGCGGTGCAGGTCGAGGGCGTTCGTGGCGGCGAGGCTCATGGATGAAGGTGGTAGCCGCCCGGGCCTTCGAGCGACCACAGGTAGATTGCGGCCACCATGACGGCGGCCGCGCCGATCGCGGCGGGATAGGCGCTGACGGCGAAACACAGACCCGCGATGAGCAGCGCGCCGGCCGCGGCAAGCGGATACCAGGATTGGTCGGGCATGTGGATGCCGCCGTGGGCGGCCTCATCCAACGCGTGTGCTGCCGATTCGCGGGCTGCCTCCGCCGGGTGGCGTTTCTCATCCCACCAGGCGTCGCGGGCGTGCACCGTCGGAATGGTGAGAAAATTGTAGTCGGGCGGCGGCGACGGGATGCTCCATTCGAGCGTGCGCGCATCCCAGGGGTCGGGTCCGGCCCGCTCCCCCTTAAAGTAGCTCCAGATCAGCGTTGCGAGGTAGACCACGATGCCGACGCCGAGCAGGTAGGCGCCGATGGTCGCGAGAAAATTGGCCCCGTTCCAGCCCATGTTGGAGTCGTAGGTCCAGGTGCGGCGCGGCATGCCGTTGAGCCCAAGAAAATGCATCGGGAAGAACGTGGCGTTGAAGCCGACGAAGATCAGCCAGAAGGACACCTTACCCCAAGATTCGTTGACGAGGCGGCCGAAGAATTTCGGGAACCAGTAGAGGATCGCCGCGAGCAGGCCGAAGGTGGATCCGCCGATCAGCACGTAGTGGAAATGGGCGACCACAAAGTAGCTATTGTGCTGCTGGGAATCGGCCGGGGCGGCCGAGTGCATGATGCCGGAGAAGCCGCCCATCATGAACAGCCAGAGGAAGCCGAGGGCGAAGAACATTGGCGTGCGCAGGCGCAGTTGCCCGCCCCAGAGGGTGCCGATCCAGTTGAAGATCTTCACGCCCGTCGGCACGGCGATGGCCATGGTGGCGAGGGCGAAGGCCGAATTGGCGACCGTGCCCATGCCGGTCGTGAACATGTGATGGCTCCAGACGCCAAAGCCGATGAAGCCGATCATCGCGCCGGAGAAGACCATGACCGGATACCCGAACAGGGGTTTGCGGGAGAACGTCGGCAGAATCTCCGAGATATATCCCATGGCCGGAAGAATCAGGATGTAGACCTCGGGATGGCCGAAGATCCAGAAGAGATGCTGCCAGAGAATCGGCTGCCCGCCGTTGGAGACCTCAAAGAAACTCGTGCCGAAATGGCGGTCAAAGATGACTTCGATCAGCGCGATCGCGATCGAGGGCATCGCCAGCACCAGCAGGAAGCTCGTGATCAGCGCCATCCAGGAGAACACCGGCAGGCGCATCATCGTCATGCCGGGGGCGCGCAGGTTGATGATCGTGGTGATGAAGTTCAACGAGCCCACGATTGAGGAAACCCCCAGCACCTGGAGGCCGACGGTCCAGAAATCGGCGGAAAGATCGGGCGTGTAGACCTTTGAGGTGAGTGGGGCGTAACCGAACCATCCGGCCGCCGGTGCGCCGGCCTTGAGGAACCAGCCGACGTTCAGGATGATCGCGCCGGCGACAAAGACCCAGAGGCTGAAGGCGTTCAGCCGGGGAAACGCCACGTCGCGCGCCCCGATCTGCAGCGGCACCAGCAGATTGAAGAAGGCGGAATTCAGCGGCATGACGGCCAGGAAGATCATGGTCGTGCCGTGCATCGTGAAGAGCTCGCTGTAGAAATGGGCGCTGACGAGGTGGTTGTTGGGGACGATGAGTTGCGTGCGAATGATCAGCGCCTCGATCCCGCCAATCAGAAAGAAGCTCAACGCGAACAATCCGTACAGGAGGCCGATTCGCTTGTGGTCAACCGTGGTCAACCAGGCCACCAGGCCGGTCCGCGCCGTCGGCCGTTGAAACAGGATGAACGGTCTGGCGGTGGCGCGCGGGTCCTGACCGATCAAGGCGGAGCGGGCGGGAGTTTCAGCCATGGCAGAGGGAAGGTGAAAGTGAGGGTGAGAGTGAGGGTGAAGGTGAGAGTGAAAGGGAAAGTGAGAGTGAAAGTGAAAGTGAGGGTGAGAGTGAGAGTGAGAGTGAGAGTGAAAGTGAGGGCGGAAAGCGGTTGGCGGGCGACGGAAGAATTACACGTTCATTTTCTTGTCCCTTTCAGTCGCCCTCTCACTTTCACTCTCACTTTCACCTTCATTTTCACTTGATGTGCGCCCTCACTTCAGGCTCTGCAGATAGGCGACGAGCGCGCTGATCTCGGTGTCGTCGAGCGGGATGAGTCGCTGGCCGGTTGAGGCGTCCGTGTAGCCGCCGTTGAACATCTTGTTGCCGGGCTTGATGCTCTCGGGGTTGGCGATCCAGTCGTGCATCCGCCGGGGAGTGTTCTCAAGCGTGCCGGCCGCGATGGTCGTGCGCGCTCCCACGTGCGTGAGATCGGGACCGGTAATGCCGACGCCCTCGTGTCCGCGAATGGTGTGGCAGGCGATGCAGGTTTTTTGCCGGAACAGCCGCCGCCCTTCGGCGATGAGCGCGGGGTCTTCGCGGGCGACGTCGGCAACCTGCTTTGCCCGCCAGGCGGCGAGGGGGTCGGCGTCGAAGGCGGCCGAACCGGACAGCGCGCCGTTCGGATCCCCGCCATCCCGGATGAGACTGGCGAACTTCAACTGCGGCTGCCCGGGGCGTTCCGCGACTGCGGCCGCAACCGGACCGACACGCGCGGTCTGTTTCTGATGGGCGACCCAGGCGGCAAATTCCTCCGCGGGGAGCGCGACCACCCGGAACCGCATGACGGCGTGCGAGTCGCCGCAGAATTCGGCGCATTGTCCATAGAAATAACCCGGCTCATCTGCTTCGAGCCAGAGGTGGTTGGCGCGGTTTGGAATCATGTCCACCTTGCCCGCAAGTTTCGGCACCCAGAAACTGTGGATGACATCCATCGTGCGAAGATTCACGCGCACCGGCCGGCCGGCGGGGATGACCAGTTCGTTGCCGGTCACCAGCGGGCCGACGCCGTCAATCTGCTCACGAGGGTATTCAAATTTAAACCACCATTGGGCTCCGGTGGCGGTGATCTCGTAGGCGGCGGCCTGCTGGCCCTCGGGAATGTCATACGTGTACCAGATGTTCTTCAAGGTTGGGAACGCGATGACCGCCAGGCAGAGCACCGAGGCGCTGACGAGCGACAGCTCGATGAGGAAATGCCCATGGCCATGATGAGGCGCTTCGGCAGGTTCGCCGGCGTTGGCGCGAGCCCGGAATCGCACCATCGCATAGGCGAGCACCGTGCCGACCAGCAGGAAGATGATGGCGGTGACGTAAACCGTCACCAGGAAGAGATCGAGCTGTGCCCGGGCAACGGGGCCCTTGGTGTGAAAGGTTGACTGCGGGCCGTCGAGCCAGCAACCCGCTGACAAGAGCAGGGCAGCTAGCGCCGGAAAGGCGCGGAGCCACCAAAACACAGGGGTTGCGACGGAATTATGGCGCATGCAACGGAAGTCGGAGAAGCTCGGTCAGAGCGGGTGGAAAGGAGCGCGAGCATCCGCCCGCTCCGATAGAAACGTATAGCGCGAAAGGTCTGCGGCGCAAACGGATCGGCCGCAATGGGGCTCTGATTATGGAACGTAATCTGGCGGTGTGGCAGGATAAGGCGGAACTGGGCGAGGCTGGGAGCGGGTGGTCGAGCGGCGAGCGGCAAAGGACGGATCCGAAACCCGGTGAGGCGGCGCCGGCCAGCACCAGTCGCCGATGTCATCTATTAAATAACAAAGATTGAGGACGGTGGCCTTTCGGCGTGGCGTTCGATGGAATCGACGCTCCGAGCGATCGGCGCCGAGGCGAGGGGGGACGGTCGCGAGTGCACCCGCGGCCGGCCATTCCCCGGATCGCACCCAAGCGAGTTCTTGCCGGGGACGTGGGGGACGCGTCAGCCGCCGGCCGGCCACCATCGATAAAGGAAGAAGTAGACGAGCACGCCGGTGACACTGACGTAATACCAGAGGGGGAAGGTCCATCGCGCCCAGGCACGGTGCCGGGTGAACTGGCCGCGCAATGCCAGGGTCAGGGTGACAAGGACCAGCGGCACGATCACCATCGCCAGCAGAATGTGCGAGACAAGCAGGACGAAGTAAAAGGTGCGGATCGGTCCGGTCCCGCCAAATGGGGTGCGGGCGCCCGCTTGAAGGTGGTAGCTCACGTAACAGGCCAGAAAGGCCACCGAGGCAAGAAAGGCGGCCAGCATTGCAGCCCGGTGCGCCGTGACCCTCCTGAGCTTGATGAAGACAAACCCGGCGGTTAGCAGCGCCGTGGCGGTGCCGTTGAGGATGGCATCGATTGCGGGGAAATTGTAGATGGTCATCGCGGCCTCAGAAAATCATCCGGTCAACCACCAGCGCACCAAGCAGGAGCGGCAGGTAGATGATCGAGGCAAAGAAGAGCTTTCGGGCTGCGAGCTCCCGCCCGGCCGGTTGCAGAAACGCGGCGGCCCGCCATACCAGCCAGCATCCGAGACTGCCGGCGGCCATGCCATAGGGCGCGTGCGAAAAGCCGAGCCCGACTGGAAGAAGGGTCAATGCGACGAGCCCGGCGGTGCAGACAAGCGACCAGGCGGCGACCTTGCCGCCCGCGGCATCGCGCACCGGCAACATGGGAAAGTTGACGGCCGCATAATCGCGGCGGTAGATCCACGAGATCGCCATGAAATGCGGGATCTGCCAGAAGAACAGGACGGCGAAGAGGATTTCTCCAAGCGCAGAAACGCGGCCGGCGGCGGCCGTCCAGCCGATCAGCGGTGGGAGCGCCCCGGCGACGGCCCCGATCTCGGTTGACCAGCGCGACCACCGTTTCGCCGGAGTGTAGACCGCGAGATAACAGGTGACCGTGGCGAGCGCAAAGGCGGCGGCAAGACCGTTGACCTCGGCAAAGAGCATGGCGAGGCCACCGGCGCACAGCCCCCATCCGAGCACGAAGGCGGAGCCCGTGCTGACCCGGCCCGACGGAATGGGGCGATCGCATGTGCGGCTCATCCGGGCGTCGGTGTCCGCTTCCAGCCATTGGTTGAGCGCGGCCACGCCCCCGGCACACGCCGCCGTGCCGGCCAGCAGCGGAATCAGTTTCCAGTTGGGTCCGGCTGGCCGGGCCGCGAGATAGCCGACCAGCGCCGTGAGAACCGACAGCAGGCTGAGCCGCGGTTTGGTGAGTTCGACATAGTCGGCAAACGTGGCCCGCGCCCTGGCTTCGGCGAACACCGAGGTCCGGGCCGTCAAATCGATCGACTGGCGGGAGGCGGAGTTCATGCGTGAGCCGGAAGGCGTCCGATGGCTGGTTGACCCGGCGGAGGCACAACCTCGGAGGCGTCCGGGGCGCCTTCGAGGGTGTTGCGATGCATTGCCCAGGTGAGCAAAAACGTGGTGGAAAGCGTCAGGGCGCCGACGACAACATGCGCGGTCGTGACAGAGGGGTTGCGCGCAGACCAGATGACGGTCGCGCCGAGCCCGATTTGGACAACGAGGAGGACGAGGACCAGAGCCGCGAGACCCCTCCAGCCGCGTCCGGCGACGGGATCACGCCAGATTGCGGCCGAAAGCCATCCCAGCGCAAGGGCGAGCACCAGCGCCAGGGCGCGATGGGCAAAGTTGATGGCGATGCCGAAATTCCAATGGACCGGCAGGAGTCCGCCAGCCGGAGCGAGCGGGAAGGTTGGAATCGCGAGGCCGGCGAAGCTGTGGCGCATCACCGCGGCCACCGCCAGCTGGACGAAGAGCAATCCGCAGCACCAGACACCCAGCCTTGGGAGGTGCGCGCCGATCGGTGGAGAATGGCGGCCGGGCGCCTCGATCCAGGGGCGGGACAGGGCGGCCGCAATTGCCAGCAGCACGCAAACAAAGGTCTGGGCCAGGCAGGCATGGAGCATCGCAAACAATCGGCCGACACTGGTGTTGACTGCCGTGACTTCCACCGGATCGAGCAGCACGCGCAGTCCTCCGACCGCCGCCTGCAGGACCACCAGCGCGACGGCGCACCAGCCGAGCCGGCGCAGCCAGCGCCGCTTTTCGCAGTGCCCCAAGGCGGCGGCGAGCCCGAGCGTCAGCGCGCTCATGACCCCCGCGCTCAGGCGGTGCGAGTGCTCGGCGAACATCGCCATGTTCTGCAGCCAGCCGGCCGGATTGAGCGAGCCGTTGGAGAGCGGCCAGTCCGGGAAGATCATGCCCGCGCCGATGCTGGTCGTCAGCGCCCCCAGCATCACGAGCACAAAGACCCAGCTGGCGGCGACCGCGGCAAACCAGGCCAGGGCGGGGCGATAACGGGCGGCAGGCGCGACGCGAATCGGTTCGATCATGCCTCAATAAGTTGGGGAACTGGGGAGCTGCAACTAACCGGCCGTATTTTTTGACTATTTCTGTCTGCTGATGATGGGTGGGTGACTGTCAAAGGATGCAAGTTCAGGAAACAACATGTTTGCCGTAATCAGCACCGCGCAGTGCGTCAGCCTCCGATCAGGGAATCTTGCGCGCGGATCAACGCGCCGCGCCGCCGTTCCGCCACCGGTCGCGCACCCGGCGCATCAATTCCACCGGGGCTGGCTGGGCGGCTGGCTGTTGCTGGTGTTGCTGGCCTGCGCTGCCTGCTCGCGCCCGGAGAAGGCGGCGCCGACCGAGGCGCAGGCAGCCCGAGCCGCCTCCGAGGAGAAGCGGTACGAGCTTCACGGGAGGATCATTGCGGTAAATCGCGAGCGGGGAACGCTGACGATTTCTCACGAGGCGATTGCGGGGCTCATGCCGGCGATGACGATGGAGTTTCCGGTTGCCGCCGGCGATTTGGACCTTGCGAAGCCGGAGCAGCCAATCCGGGGCGAGCTGGTGAAGGACGGCGGCGAGTTCCGGTTGGAGAAGATCTGGCCGGACGACCGGGTAGCCGTTGCAAGTGTAGCCGCCGCCGCCAATGCGTTGCGGCAGGATACCGCCGCGCGGGGCAAGGGTGCCTATCGCGAAGTGGGAGAAAACCTGCCTGAGTTTGCACTGTACGACCAGGATGGGCGCGTGGTTGAGGCGAAACGCTTTCGCGGCCGGCAGGTCATGCTCAATTTCATCTACACCCGGTGCCCGGTCGCCGCGATGTGCCCGGCCGCCACGCTGCGGATGATGGCGGTGCAGAAACAGGCGCGAGCCGCGGGGGTGGCAAACCTCGAGTTGATTTCGATCACGCTGGATCCGGCCAATGACACTCCCGGGGTGTTGAAGGATTACGCGGCGGCGCGCGGGATCGACACCAGCAACTTCTCGTTTCTAACCGGTCCCGAGACGGCGATCCGCGATCTGTTAATGCAGTTCGGCGTCATCGCGGAGTTTCAGGATGGTCTGCTCAGGCACACGCTGGCGACGCTGCTGATTGACGAACAGGGGCGCATCATTCACCGGGCTGACGGCAGCGAATGGCTGGTCGATGAGTTTGTGGAGAAGATGCGGAAACAGGAGGGTCCGTGATCGGTATCGTTCTGGCATCGACACGGACGATGTTATGTCCCCCGACCACTCGCCCGTTCGACAAGCTCAGGGCCCCGAGCAAGGTCGAGGGGCTGGCGCTCGCGGTCACGGCACCGGCGAAGCGGGATGGCACAGGTGCAGGGAGTAGCTGCGAGCGCCAGCGAGCGGAAATGGAAAACGAGTTGAGCAGAACTGATGCCACCACGGACCTGGGCGGCTCGTTCCCATGAACATTTCCCGGCACCTGGATGGAAAGCAGCAGCGACAGATCGCCGCGCTCACGGCCGGGGCGGCCGCCCTCTATGTAGTGGTGCGGCTGCTACCGACCGGGACCAACCTCGCGCATGTTGATTTCCAGGTGCCCGGCGCGAACAACCTCCAATTCTGCGATCCGGCCAATCCGGCGTTCATCCCCGTGATCGCGGTCAAGTCTCCCGTGTCGATGACCCTGGTCGCGGAGGTGGCGCCCGAGCCCGGGCGCCGGATGCACGTCGTGCTCACGCTGCACACTGCGTCCGGCAAACCCATTGCGCCGGTGGACCTGCTGGTAACGCACACCCGGTTGCTGCATCTCCTGGTGGTCGATCCGAGTCTGCGCGACTATCAGCACATTCATCCGGAGCCGGGTCATGCTCCGGGAGAATGGGACGCAGATCTCACGCCGCGGCGGGCCGGCCGGTATCTCGTGTTTGCCGATTTCACGCCCGCGGCGACCGGGCGCGGGCTGTACGCAGCCGCGGAATTCTGGGTCAAGGGGACGCCGGATTTGCCGCCAACCACCGACAACTGGGTCTCCGAGTCCGACGGGTTGCGGTTCACGCTTGCGCCGGATGCCCCGTTTCGCGCCCGGGCCGTGGTCGGTCTCACGCTGACGGTCGAATCGGCCGGGGGCGGACGTCCCGGGCCGCTCGAGTTGGTGATGGGAGCTTACGCCCACCTGGTGGCCTTTGATGTCGCGCGGAGCGGC
>CAWDQK010000116.1:0-15625 GCA_963804395.1 uncultured Verrucomicrobiae bacterium
ACCGGAGCGGTGACCGTAAGTGCGTTTGCGTCAGGAACAGTCATTTTCAGTGGAGTAGACGGATCGGTCGGTGGGCTGGTGGGCGCCAACAGCGGAACGATTGGAACCAGCTACAGCACAGGCGCGGTGACTGGAAATGGAAGTCTCGATCTTGGTGGGTTGGTTGGGCTCAACTGGGGCACGCTGCAATCGAGTTATAGCACGAGCGTGTTGGTTGCCAACGGGTCCATAGACGTTGGCGGACTGGTGGGAAACAACGGTGGCACGGTGCAATCGAGCCACAGCACAGGTGCGGTCAGCAGCCGTGGCGGCGCCGCAGTTGGCGGATTGGTCGGCGAAAATGATTCGCACGTGGACAATTGCTTCAGCACGGATCTGGTGAGCGGCAGTGGCAGCGACCTTGGAGGGTTGGTGGGTTGGAATGGAGGCTCGATGAATACCAGCTATTTTGCGGGTACGGTGAGCGGCACTGCCACCAATGTCGGCGGGCTGGCGGGTTGGAATGATGGCTCTGTGAAAGCGAGCTACAACACCGGTCCGGTGACCGGAGGCACCAACGTCGGTGGATTGGCAGGGGGTAACGATGACGGCGCCAAGGTGGAAGCGAGCTACAATTTGGGTTTGGTTACGGGCGTTGGCAAAATCGGTGGACTGGTGGGCTTGAACGCCGGAGGCACGGTGGACACGTGCTACACTACTGGTGCCGTGGTTGGCAGCGCCGATAGCATTGGCGGGTTGGTGGGTTGGAATAACAGCGGAAAGATTGAAACCAGCTACAGCACAGGCGCGGTCAGTGGCAGCAATCTTGTCGGCGGCGCTGTCGGGCAAAACTGGGGCACAGTGGATAGTTGCTACAGTGTGGGAGCGGTGAGCGGGACCAGCGACCTGGGTGGGTTGGTTGGCTGGAGCAACGGCGGGACGGCGACCAACAGCTTCTGGGATACAACGACATCGGGGCAAAGCGCTTCAGCAGGTGGGACCGGAATGAACGATTTGCAAATGCGCACGGCCTCCTCGTTCGCAGGCTGGGCCTTTGGGACCACGCCGGGAGGGGCGGGATGGGTCATCGCGGATACCGACGGCTCATTCAACAACGGCGGCGGAGCGGCTGGTTCGACGACACCGATGCTGCTGTGGGAGTATTCGACGACGATTACCAACGTTCATCAGCTCCAGCTGGTCGGCTTGGCGCCCGCGGCAAATTACGCGCTGGCAAACAACCTTGATTTGTCCGCGACCGGCAAAATTCGCGATGTCTGGGGTTCCGCCGGCTTCGCTCCGATTGGCAACGCAAGTGCTCCCTTCACAGGTACTTTTGATGGCCGGGGCCACATCATTAGCAATTTGACGATCAGCCTTTCCGGATCCAATGACGTGGGGCTTTTTGGCGTCACCGGTTCCGGCTCGACGATTGAGAGTCTGGGGTTGATCTCAGGGAACGTCAGCGGAGCCAACGACGTTGGCGGCTTGGCGGGGTTGAATCTAGGCGGCACACTACTGGCGAGCTTCAGCACGGGGATGGTGACTGGCAGCACTAACGTCGGAGGCCTGGCGGGAGAGAACGATGGCACGGTGGAGACGAGTTACAGCATGAGTGTGGTGAGCGGCGCCGGCAGCAACGCCTCGATTGGTGGGTTGGTAGGATATAACAATGGAGCGGTGCAGACGAGTTATAGTGTCGGTGACGTGAGCGGCAGCAGCAACGTCGGTGGTTTGGTGGGTCGGAATACGGGAACGGTGAGCAACAGTTTTTGGGACACGACTACGTCGGGGCAAACGAGCTCCGCTGGTGGCACTGGAGAAACCACGGCTCAACTGCAACAGCAAGCGACCTTTGCTCCCGCGGGCACCGGACCGGCGAATTGGGACTTTACAATTGGGACGGGTGTGTGGGGGATCAATGGCTATACGAACGACGGCCAAGGCAACGCCGTTTCCATCAATGGCGGCATGCCGTATTTTCAGTGGCAGTATCCCACCGTCCAAGTGACTGCCAGCAACCAGGCCGCAACCTATTCTGGTGTTGTCCCAAATCTTCCGTCCACCAGTGCTTGGGTGATCACGGGACCGTCCACTTATATTCTCAGCGGCCCAACGCTAACGGTCAGCGGAACCAATGTCAGTGCGGGGACAAAAGACACGATAATTGTGTCCGCGGTGCCGCAGATCGGCGACGCGGTGGAACTGACTAACGGAACCCTGTCGATTGATCCTGCAACCCTGACCGTTTCCTTGACGGGTTCTGTGGCCAAGATCTACGACGGCACGACCGCGGCGAGCTTGGTCAGCGGCAACTACACGTTGTCTGGAGTGATCGGAAGCGACACGGTCGCGTTAAATGATCCGACAGGCGGGACGTACGCCTCGAAGGATGCAGGCACCGGGATTGGCGTCAGTGTGACGGGTTTGCAGCTTAGCGGCGCCCAAGCTGGCGACTACGTGCTAGCCTCCACTTCAGCCAGCGCCAGCATCGGTGCCATTAGTCCGGCGACACTGAAAGTGGGGCTAAGTGGTACGGTGACCAAGACCTATGACGCCACGACAGCTGCAAGTTTTGCCAACGCCACCTATAATCTGACTGGTGTGATTGGCAGCGACAATGTCACGCTGATCGATCCGGCGGGTGGAACTTATGCCTCGAAGAACGTGGGCACTGGAATCGGCGTGAGTTTTGTGGGGCTGCAGTTGGGTGGGGCGCAAGCGGGTGACTATGCCCTCGCTTCCTCCTCGGTCAGCACGAGCAGCGGGGTGATCGTTCCTGCGTCGCTGACAATCACCGCGAATAACGCGAGCAAGATGAGCAACGGTTCGGCGTATTCCGGAGGCAACGGTGTGGTCTACAGCGGGCTGGTTGGGGGCGAGACAGCGACCGTGCTCGGCGGCACGTTGGACTACTTGGGTAACTCACAAGGCGCGGTCAATCCGGGTTCCTATTCAATTGTTCCGGGAGGACTGACATCCTCGAACTACGCGATCACTTTCGAGCGCGGCACTTTGACGATCACGCAGGCGCCTTTGCTGCCCGGCACGGGCGGTACGCCGACGATCGGTGGCGGTGCAAGCAGCGGACAGCTTGCGCTTTTGGCCCAGTTTAACGCGAGAACCAGCTTGGGTGGCTTTCTGTCCGATTTCTCGGACGCCTTTGTCGTCCCTGTGACTGACGGAAAGCGAGATCAGATAGCTACTTCCGATTCGGACCGTTGCCGGGTTACCCGCGATGAGGTCCTTGTTCCCGATCATGAACGTGGAATCCCGGCTGAATCCATCGCATTCGGATCGAGTTTTTCGATCGCTAACCCCAAAGATTTTTAATGTAGCCGGCAGGACTATTGCTCGCAGACTCCCGGTGCCGTTCCGCCTGTGGAGCCGGCCGGTTACGAATAGCCAACGTGCGCCAACAGATTGACGAGAGTGGCCAAAGACAAAATCCCTCATGATACCCAAGGAGCTTTGCGTAAGATCCATGAAGAACCGACTCAGCCTGTTCTTGCTCTTCTGTGCCGTTGGCAGCGCAACCGCCATATACGCCTCCTCCGAACGCAGAATCCTGACCAATGCGATCATGCCGACCTTTATCGGCGGACAGCCCCACGTGACCGGCACGGTTACCAGGCAGGAGCTCTCGACCTCAGAGCTTGCGGCTCAACAGCCGGTCCATTTTGTCCTCAAGATGCGCAATTTCGACGAACTCCAGGCTCGCATCCAAAGAGCTGACATCATCTCGCTGGGCGAAATGGATTCCCGCTACTTTCCGACTCATGAGACATGGACCGCCGTCGCTGCCTGGGCCAGGGCACAGGGTTTCACTGTCGAGGATGAGGCCCCGTCCCGCATGACGGTATTTGCCAGCAGTTCCGTCGCGCGGGTTGGGGCAATGCTCCAAATGAAGTTTGCGCGCGTCGTCGGCACCGATGGCAGGGAATACACAAGCGCCATCACGCCTCCGGCCCTGCCGGCAGAGTTCGGCGACTCGGTCCTCACCGTACTGAAACTCCAACCGCACCTCCGTTTGATTCGCTCTCAGACAATCACGCCAATCCAAAGCAACGGGAAGGACTACATTTCACCGGTAACGGTTGCCCAGCTGTACAATGCCCCCGGCCATGGAGTGGATGGAACGGGACAAACGATCGTTGTTCTCGGTGGAGCGCAGATCCAGACGAGCGACCTGACAACATTTTGGACCGCCGCCGGGCTCCCGACAACTGCGGCGCAATTCACCGAGATCGATCCCTCGCCCCAGGAGCTCGAATCCAATAGTTTCGCCGCCGAGCCGACCATGGACGTCGAGTGGGCCAGCGCAATGGCGCCAGGCGCCAAGATTATCTACTTCTCCTCGGTTGATCCTGAACTGCTGGCATCCTGGCTGTTCACGTGGCAAACGACAGACCAATCGATCCATCAGGTCAACATGAGTTTCAGCTTGAGCGAAGCCTGCAGTGCGAACGCCGGTGCACTCCCGGCGTATTCGCAGTATTTTGCGGCCATGACCGCGACCGGCGTCACCTTCTTTGCCAGCTCCGGAGACAGCGGTTCGAATGCTGATGTGACAGGCAACCAGGAGTTAGGCACCGGCTTCAGCCCCAACGGTCCGCTGGCACCGAACTATCCGGCGTCAGATCCGATGGTTACTGCCGTGGGTGGCACGATCATGTGCTTTGCAACTGACGTCACGGGTGGTCCGGCATTGCCGGTCACTGAGGGTGGATGGTGCCTGCCCAACAACCAGCCGCTATCGGCTGATTCTGGCGATGACGCGAGCGCGGGAGGGGTTAGCTTGTTCTTTTCCCGGCCACCCTGGCAGACTGGCGCGGGAATGCCTTCCGGTGTAATGCGCTGCGTTCCTGATGTGGCCGCACTGGCATTTGGCAATTTTGCTCCCATGTACAATTTCTCCGGCAAGATTCTCGGAGCGGGCGGCACGAGTTTGAGTTCGCCCATCTGGGCCGGTTTTTGCGCATTGATCAATCAAGCGAGAGCGAACGCAGGGCTGCAACCGGTCGGACTCTTGGGACCCCGGATTTATCCGCTCAACGGCACGTCCGTTTTTTCCCGGATGACCACGGGCTCAGCAACCGGAGCTGACGGTTTTTCGACAATGGCCACGAACGGCGCCTACACGCTTGGCCCAAATTACAACTTGGTCACCGGGCTGGGTACCCCCGATGTGGGAAGCCTGATTGCTGCCTTGATCGTCCCGGAGACTGGCACGGCGCCTGTCATAACGGGACAACCGAAGGCAATGAGCGTGCCCGTAGGCGGGACGGCGACATTCACGGTTGTGGCTGGTGGAATACCGGCCCCAAATTATCGGTGGCTTGTCAATGGAACTGCCATCTCGGACGGACCCCAATCCGAAGTCACGACATTCTCCGGGGTCGCGACCACGCTGACCTGCACAGTCTCTGGGGCCACAACGAACACGCTCACGATCTCGGGTGCCGAATATGGAATGCAAGTTGCGGCAATTGCGGTCAATCCCGATGGGATCGCGACCAGCAACACGACGAACTTGACGATCATCCGGGCTGTGCCGGTGATCACTTGGAATACTCCGGCCGCGATTACCTACGGAACGGCGTTGACGTCGCAGCAGCTCAATGCCACCGCAAATGTGCCGGGGAGCTTCGTCTACACTCCGGCGGCGGGGACCGTCCTGAACTCTGGCACAAACACTTTGAACGTGACGTTCACGCCGGATGTTCCGATGGATTACACGGGGGCTACGGCAACCCAAACGGTGGGCGTCAACCAGGCAGTTCCTACGATTACGTGGGCGACTCCGGCTGCGATTGGTGAGGGTACGGCGCTTTCTTCCTTGCAACTTGACGCGACAGCAAGCGTCCCCGGAACGTTTGATTATTCTCCGGCGGCGGGGACCGTCTTGAACTTGGGCATACAGAGCCTGAACGTGGTGTTCACGCCGACAGACTCTACGGATTACACAAACGTGGCCGCGACCCGGACTTTGCTTGTGGATCCCGCGACACCGAAAGCAGATCCGGCTGGGGCGGTGACCGCAACGGCTTTTGTTGCTGTCTGGAGCCCAGTGGCCGGAGCGACTGGGTATCGATTGGACATCTCAACCAATAGTTCATTCACGAGTTTCGTCGCCGGCTACGAAAACATCGACGTCGGCGATGTCACCAGTGTCAAGGTTGGCGGCCTGAATCCCGCCACGACCTACTACTACCGGGTCCGAGCCTACGACAACACCGGCTCGAGCGATTAGTTCCGCCACGATCAAGACGACCACCACTTCAATCATCAATATCGCCACACCTCTGACGGTGAGCACGCTGGCCGGCCAAGCCTTGACCAGTGGCAGCGCCAATGGCATTGGCGGCAGCGCCCGCTTCAATTACCCCTCCGGTGTCGTCGCTGCCGACAATGCCGGCAACATCTTCATTGCTGACACCGATAACAATACCATTCGTAAGATCGCGGTGGCAACGGGAACTGTATCCACGCTGGCTGGTCTGGCAGGGGCCTCGGGCAGTGCGGACGGCACGGGAACGGCTGCGCGTTTTGACAAACCCTCTGGCGTTGCTTTGGATGTTGCGGGCAACGTTTACGTGGCAGATACATTGAACAACACGATCCGAGTGGTCACCCCCTCGGGTGTTGTGACCACGCTTGCCGGGAGTCCCGGGAGGATTGGTAGCGAGGACGGTATTGGTGCTGGCGCCCAATTCAACGGACCCCAAGGAATCGCTACGGACAACTCCGGCCACCTCTACGTGGCCGACACGAATAACAATACGATCCGCAAGGTGCTGCTCTCCACCGGCACGGTTTCCACCATCGCAGGAACTGCCGGCGCTGCAGGGAATGCCGATGGCTCTGGGACAGCTTCCCAATTCAACTATCCATCTGGTGTGGCGGTCAACAGCGCAGGCGATGTCTACGTTGCAGACACGGACAACCACACCATTCGGGCGATCACGCCTGCGGGTTCGGTCAGCACGCTCGCAGGGTTGGCTGGCAGCTCCGGTGGTGCTGATGGAATCGGCAGCGGCGCGACGTTCGATAGTCCCTCCGCCCTCACGGTTGACGCTTCCGGAACTATCTACGTGGCTGACACCGGCAATTTCACGATCCGCGAGGTGATTCCGGCAACGAGAGCGGTTAACACGCTCGCTGGTTTGGCAGGGACCAGCGGCAGTGCAGACGGAGTTGGCTCAGCGGCCCTCTTCTTCCAGCCAACAGGCGTTTCCGCAGACAATAGTGGGAATCTTTATATCGCGGACACTGACAACCAGACAATCCGGCTTGGATTGCTGGAAATAGCTCCGACCATCCAAGAGCAGCCGCAAAGTCAGAAGGTCGATGTTTTCAGCGCCGCCACATTCTCCGTCACCGCTTCCGGCCGGCCGGCGCCAAACTACCAATGGTATTTCGATGGCGCGGTCATCAATGGGGCCGCGGGAAGTTCCTACAGCCTGGCAAACGTCCAAACCACCAACGCTGGAACCTACACCGTGACGGTCACAAACGCCATGGGCAGCGTAACCAGCACGCCTGCAACGCTCACGATCAATCCATCCCAACCAGGGCTGACAAGCAACGGTAATAGCACTAAAGGCGGAGGCGTGCCGAGCTTGTGGTTCGTTTGTGCGCTCGCTCTGATGGGTATTGCGCGAGCGATCAGCTTCGGAGGCTATTCTGCTCGGAAGAGGTGAACGGCCCGTCAAGGCGCCCATCCGAGCGCCTTGGTCCGACAGTTTCTCCCGCAACAGGCAAACTCAAAATTGCTTCCCAACACCGATAAACCAGCCGTCGATCGTATATTTTCCGGTCCTGAGTTTTTGCCCATTGAACTGGAAATTGGTATCCGTCGTGCCGAGCATTCGGTATCCGATATCGATGTCCAGTTTCTTAATAGTGGAGATTTGGATTCCGGCTGTGCCGCCCCAGGCAAAGTCGAAATCTGAGCTGCTGAGTGACGTAGTCTGGCCACCGCCAGTCAGATCGATTCTTGCCGCGGCGCTCATGAAGCCGATGCAGGGTCCAACATACATGCGCAAACTACTAAAACGATCGTCGGGGACGAAGATCACCCGCAGATTCACCAGCACCGGCACGACGGTCTCATTCGCCGTTCCCTGACCGCCGCTGCCTGACAACGATCCATCCCACTTGGCCCGCTCAAACTCAATGCTCACCTCCTTCATGACATCCGTCGGATTGTCCTGCCAATAATAGCCCGCACAGGCGCCCCAACCGGTGGCCTTCGCTCCATCGACGACATGCGGATTCATCTCGCAGATGATTGGACGGACGAAGAAGTCATCCGCGCGGCCTTCAATGATCAGGCTCGAGAAAAGGGCGATGGGGAGGACGAGTTTCCAGCTCATGATGTTGCCAATGGGTTTTGGGGTGAGGTTCCAGAGTTCAACCGCGTCCAGGTACGTTGGGCAAAGATCTCCAACCTCCTGCCGCAGGGAGCATACCGACTTTCTACTGTATGATTTATTGAATAACTTCAGTACACATCTCGCGATGGTTGTGCAAGCGGGAACCGTTCCACGTTTCGAGATGTGCATCAAAGTTTTTCCCGGGTTCGTGCTTCCCACCGTCCTAACCGCGTCGAATATTTGATGAAACTGACGAAATTGCTCACAGGCGGCTGTCTCCTTCTGGCCATCCCGGTTGTGGCCCAGGATTCTTCCGGGACTGCTCCGAAGGAGCCACCCGTGGACGCCGCGCCGCTTTCAGCCTTGCCGCGATCGCCCCGGGCTGCCCCAAACGCCTGCGCGGTGCTTCTATCCGAGCTGAAAGGACTGGTCTTTGTTTCCAGGCCCGAAGCGGTCGTGAAAGCAGGTGTCAGCACACCGGGCATTGCGTTCAAGGATGTCCCGGTGCCCAAACCGGACGTTCTTGAGGGGCTGATCTCGCCATATCTCGGACATGTTTTCACCCGCGGGCAGCTCAATGAGTTAATCGAGAAGGTCATTGTCTACTACCGTCACCACGACCGGCCAGTGGTTGACGTGTTCGCGCCGGAACAGGATATCACGACTGGAACAATCCAGGTCGTCATCCTGGAAGGCCATGTCGGGAAGATCACAACAACGGGGAACCGCTGGTTCCCGAACCGTGAGATCCGGGAAGGCATCCGGCTGCAACCCGGCGATCCTATCCGCTCAAGTGAACTTCAGGAAGATCTTGATTGGCTCAACGCGAACCCGTTTCGCAACACGGATGCAGTCTACCGCCCCGGCGCGCAGTTGGGAGCCACCGATATCGAGCTTCGGACCCAGGATCGCTTCCCCCTGCGGCTCTACGCCGGCTACGACAACGACGGGAATGCAGTGACCGGGCTGAGCCGTTATGACGTCGGCTTGAACTTTGCCGATCCCGGGCTCGGTAAGCAGGTCAATTTTGAATACACGACTAGCGGCGAAGATCTGCATGCGGAATCAGGCAGCTGCATCATCCCTCTGCCTTGGCGCAACACACTTACTTTTTTTGGGAACCACACGCAAACCCGGGGTGCGATTCCACCGTACCTCGGGATCGCAGGCCGCAGCGACCAGATCAGCGGCCGTTACAGTGTTCCTTTGTCCACGATCGAGACCGACCTTGTTGCCTACAAGCACACCGTGGCCGCGGGTTTTGACTACAAATACGATGACAACGCGCTCGAATTCGGCGGTCTGCCGGCCGGAGGATCGCTTTATGCCGTGGATCAGTTTGTTCTCAGCTACAACGGTTCGCTGAGCGATCCCCATGGCCGGACGACGCTTGATTTCAAGGGCTATCTCAGCCCCGGGCATTGGGGTGGGAACAACACCAGCGCCGCGTTCAATGCCGCCCACTCCCGGGCGGCTTCGTCCTACACCTATGGCACGCTGGCCTTGGAGCGGCTCATCCGGCTCCCGGCCGAGTGGTCCGTGGTGGTGCGCGGCACGCTGCAATTGTCCAATTCCAACTTGGCACCGAGCGAGCAAATGGGCTTTGGCGGATACGACACCGTGAGAGGCTACGAGGAACGGGTCGCCAATGCCGACCAAGGCACTCTCACGACCGTCGAGATACGCAGCCCGGATTTCTGCCTTGGTCGGCACTTGCATCGGGCCGAATGGGTAGACGACTGGCAACTGCTCGCCTTCTGGGACGAAGGGACCGCCTTCAACCACACGTTGTTGCCCAACGAGCCACGGGAAACCCGCCTTGAGTCCCTCGGCGCGGGACTTCGCGCCAGCGTGAGCACGTATGCGACCCTGCGCCTCGACTGGGGCTACCGCTTGCTTGCAGTGGGCTCCGATTCACGAGGTGGTTCCACGTGCGACGTCAGCTTCGTCGTCAGTTACTGACAAGCTGCCGACCAAGCGCCCAAGACGGCATAATGGGGAGGGCGCAATTCTGCAAAGACTCGGGTCCCCTCGGCTTGTTCCCACGTCGTGACAATGTTCTGTCGGCCAACGAGCTTCCCGGCTCACACTTGCACAAGGGGATGGTTCCAATATCCAGGCAGGTGCGGGCTGGCGGCTGGTTACGTCGCTTTTTGTCCATGCGAATCTGCTCCATTTGATGAATAACATGGTCGCACTTGTGATGCTCGGTTTCCTGATGGAAGGCGTTTTCGGCAGCTTGGGTTCGATCCGGAAGGGGTCAGGCCTGACCCTGTCGGATTGGCCCTCGTCTGAGAGGAAATTCTATGCCGACCCGGTCACCCCGATCAAAACAAAATCACCGAATTGGAAACCAACGGATGATCGGTGCCATGGATGGACCATGGCTGGGTGACCCTGACGGATGAACCTTCCCGCGGTCAGTCATTCCCGACCGCGGGATCAGCGGCTGGATCAATGCAGGCTTGGATCGTTGTCGATCCCTGGATCGATGACGCCGAGGGCTCCGTCGCGCTCCCGTTGGACGAACAACGAGAACTTGTACCGGTGCCGGGGAGCGGATCCACAACCCTCCAAATGACTGGCCTTGATGACGAGGTCGTTCGCCCCGAGGCGGACCTTTTCCCGGCTAAAGTCTTTTCGCCCGAGGATGTCTCCACTCACCGCCTTGCCTTTTCCACGCCGGAGCTGGAAGGCGATTCCAATCGGGAAATAGACATCGTTGTTGGCGTCCGGCTTGATCGTGAATCGGATGGTCGCCTCACCGCTGTGGATCAGGATCTTCTCCGAGCTCTTCCTTGCCGCCAGCTCGACCGCCTGGTTCGGATTCACCAGCTGCATCCGGTGCAGGGTCAGGGGGGAGCCGGCGTACGGGCTGAGCAAATTGCGGAATTTGACGATCGAAAAGACGATCTCAGTGAAAGTCTCGGTGGGCTGTTTCGGTTTTGATGCCATGGGATGGTTCTGGTTGTTGGGTTGTTGTTCCTAGGGAAAACTTGGCCGAATCCACGCAAATTGTAGGAGCCTGCTTGCAGGCGATTGTCCCTTTGGAATCGCCTGTCCCTCGACTCCGCTCGGGACCCTGAGCTTGTCGAACGGGCAAGCAGGCTCCTACAAAAATCACCTGACGACATCATGTTTACGAGTGAAGGCGGAGTCTATTGGATAAGGACAGCTTAGGGCGCCTGGGGCGGATTGACGCTGGGCCATGGATCCAGCGGCACATAGCCCATCCGACTCAGCTGGATAATCAATGCGCGCGCTTCGTCAGGATGGCCGAGCACGGCGGCAACCCGCGCAGCCGGGTCGAGCAGCCGCCAGTCGCACGAATTGGCGAGTCTGGGGGCCAGCAGCTCATTGGCCCTCTGCCAGTTTTTCTGCGCGGTATTGCGATCGCCCGCGCGAAGCGCGATCTCACCTGCGGCGAGGTAGGCACCCACGCATTCGCCGACTTCAATGGAAGTAGCCCCATGATCCTGAACCAGACCTTCGCCGATTGCAACGGCGCGCGCAGCGTCACCCGCTGCATCGGCCCGGCCGCCGGCCAGACAAAGTTGTGATTCCACTCTCCAGGCCAGAGCCAGCAAGTGGGCGAATCCACGATCAGAGGGCTCCGTGGCCGAAAGGGTTTCGAGTTGCGGCCGGATCTCAGCCACCATCTGGGCAGCCATCGTGGTGTCGCCTTCGCTCTTGCTGGCCATCGCTCCCATCAGCCGGGCATTCAAGGACGTCTGCAGCCACAGCCGGTTGGACGGGTCCTGAACCACCAAGGCGTCGATCAACGTGCGTCCCTGCGCCAGGCTCTCGCGGGCGGCGGCCAGTTGTCCGCGAATCATGTGAATGTCCGTGCAAAACAAGAAAGCCTTGGCCAGCTTGTACCGCCAGTTGGCCGCTTCAGGTGCGGCCTTGACGAGTTGTTCGAGTTGCCGGGTCTGTGCGACAAATTGATCCATCGCCTCCCTATAATCGCCTTGTTGCTCGGCCAGGCTTCCAAGCCATGAGTGCGCCTCGGCGATCCGGTTGCAGAAGTCAATGTCGGCCGGGTCGGCCTGATGAAGCTTCTCCAGGGTGTCCAGTTCCGCGAGAAAACCGGAGCGGGCCTTCGTAAAATCGCCCCGGTCGGTGCAGAGAACGGCGAGATTGTGGTCGCTGTAGACGAGCTCACTGCGCCAGGCGGTCCGCGACGGATCGAGCGCGAGGAGCGCGAGACTGGTCTGGCGATAGCGCGTCAGCCAGCCGGCGGCGTCGTCGAAGTCGCCGCGGCGCCAGTACACAAACCCGATCCAGTATTCCGCCTGGCCGCGTTCGAACAACATGGCTCCGTTATGGGGATGCTTCGCGGCCAGCGCGGACGCCCGCTGGTAGGCTTCGGTGAATGCGGCGGTCGCGTCGGCATAGCGGGCCTGGGCCATCCGGATCTCACCGATCTGGGTGAGCGCCTGGGCATGGCGGGCCAGGGCGGTGTCGCTGAGCTCGCCGGCCTTCCGGGAGCCAAAGTAGGTCATCGCCTTGTCCCCGATGGACTCAAGCACGTCGAGCCGCCCCATCCGGGCGAGTTGGGTGCGAAGGTCGCCCAGCAGGAACGCAAGCAAATCCTCGGCGTTCGCCCGCTCGACCTCGGCCAGCGCACGCTGCTGCGCCTGTGCCCGTTCCGCGCGCGTGGCGCGCAGCGCGAGCAGCGAGCTGACAATCGAGGCGCCGATGAGGACGGCCGCGAGCGCTGCGGCAGCGGTGACGGCGGCCCGATGGCGCGCGGTGAACTTCCGCAGGCGATCCACCGCGTCGGGCGGGCGGGCCAGGATCGGCCGGTTGTCGAGATAGCGGTCGAGGTCGCCGCCCAGCTCGGCCGCAGAGTCGTATCGCCGCTGCGGTTCCGCCGCGAGGCACTTTAGACAGATGGTCTCAAGCTCGCGGGACAGCGCGGGGTTGAGCAGCCGGGGCGGCGCCGGATCGGAGGCGAGAACCAGGCGCAGCGTCTCGGCTGGAGTGGAGGCATTGAACGGTGCGCGGCCGGTCAGGAGATGGTAGAACAACGCGCCCAGACCGTACACATCACTGGCCACGCCGATCTTGTCCAGCCGTCCGGAGGCCTGTTCGGGCGACGCGTAACTGGGCGAACCCAGCATCTGCCCGCTGACGGTTGCTCCGGCGGAATGGTCCAGCCACTTCGCCAGCCCAAAGTCGGTGATCCGGGGCCGCCCGTCCTCGCCGACCAGCACATTCGATGGCTTGAGGTCGCGGTGCAGAATACCCTTTTGATGGGCGTAATGAACGGCCTGGGCCAGGTCGCGCAGGATCTCCGCGGCCCGCGCCGCCGGCAGCGGCCTCCCGTCGCAAAGCTCCGCCAGATTGCGCCCCGAGATGAGATCCATCGCATAGTACGGCTGGCCATCCCATTCGCCATAGTCGTGGATCCCGACGATATTGGGATGCTGCAGCCCGGCGGCCGCCTCGGCCTCAAGCTGGAACCGGCGCAACGCGGCCTCGCTCGAATACGCACCCGAGAGGAGCAGCTTCACCGCCACCGTCCGATTCAGCGCGCTTTGGCGGGCCCGGTAAACCACGCCCATTCCGCCGCGACCGATCTCCTCGATAAACTCGTAGGGGCCGAACCGATGCGGCAGCGTCAACCGCCCCGACTCATCCTCCAATTCGTCGTCTTCCGCGCCGAGAGCCGACCGCAGCAAGCAAGCCGGACACAGTCCATCCGCCGATCGGGTGGGGAACACTGAATTGCAGCTCGGGCAGGTGGAGAGGGCGTTCACGGGGCAACAAGGCCGGCGAGGTTATTCTAACGGAAATGGCGGCTCAGGTTACACCACCGACGCAACGGATCAAATGACGGATCTCATCATCCACCTCCGCCGGGTTCATCACGGTCCTGGCCACGTCCGCACGAAGCTGGTTTCGGAAACTCCGCCGGAGCCGGTGCACCGCGACTTTCACCGCGCCTTCGGCCATTCCAAGCCGGCTCGCGATTTCTGCATAACGACCAGGATCGTTTCCGCCCCAGACCACACCCTTCAACTCATCGAATATTGCCGCCTTTCCGGCCGCGGAATACTCTCGTCGGACGGCGCCCAGCGACTGCTCGATCAGGCGCAGCGCCCACTGCCGGTCAAAATTCGCCTGCGGTGTCTCCGCCGCGGAAGGTTCGGCGCCCAGGTGCCCTTCGGCGTCCCGGATGGCATCGATCGAGACGATCTCATTGCCGCCGCCGCGTTTCAGGCTGGCCGCCCGCGTCCGCTGGTGGGAATGGAAGTTCTGGAACGCCGCGAGAAGAAAGGTCCGGAACCGGCCGCGCGCAGCGTCGGCGCGTGCGATTGCGCCCCGCGCGAGCAGGTCCGCGAAAAACCCCTGGGTAAGATCCTCGGCATCGGGCGGCGCCAGCCCGCCGCGGCGCGCGAAACTGTAGATTGGATACCAATAAATCCGGCAAAGCTCCTCCAAGGCCGCCCGGCCTTCAGCGGTGCCGGCATCGGCGGCTGAAACGACCATGCTCCAGTGAGTCGTGGCAAAGGCCGCCGGCGGGCGGGCGGGTTCAGGAGCGGCTTGGGAGGAGCCTCCGGGGATCATTTCGCCTGCCTCCCTATCCTGCAATCGCGCCCTGACGCAAGCCCTGGATTAAACGCCGCCCGAAAAAAGCCCACCCGCCGTAACCTCGGTCCGGAATCTCGTTAGAACAGGGTATCTGATCATCCCATGTACGCCCACGCATCTTCTCTCCTCGATGTCTTACGAAAGCTCTCGCAAAATTCGGACGATCTCAGCCCGCCATCGGCGAAAACCAAGGGTCGGTTCCGGCCTCTGACGGCCCCCGGCGCGATTGCGGGTGCCTTGCTTGAGGCAGGCAGCTGGTCCGAAGCCGGGAACATGGGACCGGCGCGCTGGGGACATCGCGCAACCCTGCTGGCAAATGGAAAGGTCCTCATCACAGGGTTCTACTCGAGAATCGCCAAGATCTATGATCCGGCCACGAGCGAGTTCAGACTGGCCGGCAGGATGGTGTACCAACGCGGCGTTTATTCGACCGCTACGCGATTGAATGACGGTCGGGTCCTGATCGTCGGGGGCTCTGATGCGCCAAACTCGGCGGAGATATTCGACCCCGAGAGTGAGCAGTTTAGAGGGCTGTACAGCCTGCGTTTCCCCCGCTCCGCCCATTCCGCCACGCTGATGGCTGACGGACGGGTGCTGGTCGCCGGAGGAGAAGTCGGACCGAAGAACACCGGCCTGCCGTATGCCGAGGTTTTTGTGAGAGAGAGAGA
>CAWDQK010000117.1:0-62813 GCA_963804395.1 uncultured Verrucomicrobiae bacterium
ACGCTCTCTCTGCATTCTTCTATATCTGTGTAATCCGCGTAATCTGTGGTTAGATTGAATGACTGAATTTGCGATGAAACTCAAAACCCTCGTTCTTTCCGTCGCGATCCTCGCTGTCCTCTCGGCCGTCGCCTATTTTTTTCAGCGTCCGCCTCGGCTGACCAGCACGGACTCCCGGATCGGCCAGCCGATGATCGACGCAAAAACTGCCGAGAAAGCGGCTCGGATCCGTCTCACAGATCAGGGGAAGACGGTCGAGCTGGCAAAGCAATCCGATGGCAAATGGCTGGTCTCCTCCTATTATGACCTCCCGGCCGATTTCGCCAAGCTCGGCCGCTTTATCGACGATCTCTCAAGCTCAAAGATCCTACGCCTCGTTACGCAAAATCCAGATCGTCTGGCACGGCTTGAATTCAAGGACACGTCGGTCGCGCTGCTCGATTCCACCGGCAACGCGTTGTGGACTCTCACCCTGGGCAAAGACGCGGAAGGCGGCGGCCGGTTCGTGCGGTTTGGCGACGAAAAGAAGGGTTATGTCGCCAATCTGAGCATGTACCTCGACTCGACGGCGAAGAACTGGGCCGACACCTTGCTTGTCAACCTCAAGCCGGACGACATTTCTGGCGTTGAAATCACGTTTGATGATGCCGCCCCAGTCGAGGCGACGCGGGAGAAGAAGGACGGGGCCTGGGTCGCCGTGGCTCCGGCCGGACAACGAATCAAGAGCGACCGGATCGTCTCCTTGCTCAGTTCGTTTACCAGCCTGCGCTTCGAGGATACCGCTGACCTGACTGACGCAAACGTCAACGCTGCGCGCAAGCACAGTCGCACCGTCAAACTGACGACCTTTGACCACAAGACCATCCGCGTCGATCTTGGCCGCAAGCCTGAGCAGAAGATCGTCAAGCCGGCGGACGCAGCCAGGTCCGCTTCGAAGTCAGCTCCGACCACTGAGACTGCAGGACCGAAGCCAGTCGAACCGGTTGCCTCAATGGCGGACAATGCTGAAACCAAAGGTGAGCCAGGGGCGGCAACATCGGCGGCCGCGCCCGCACCGGCGAAGCCTGAGGAGCCCAAGGTGGAAACGATTCCTGCCGGTCCAGTCTATGCGTTCATCACCAACTCTGATCCGGCTGCGTCGATCAACGCTTTGATGAAGAAGCGGGCGTTCCAAATCTTCGACTGGAACTTCACGAATCTACCCAAGAATCGTGACGAACTCTTCGAGCCGGTTCCGCCGCCGCCTGCTGTTCCGAAGAAACCCGACGTTGCGCCCGCACCGACCAAGGCCGAATCTGCCGCAGCGCCCAAGACCGAAGGAACCCCGCCAGCGAAGCCGTGAACGCGGCCCAGGCGGGGGTGTGGCGGCGCGGCCAGCCTTCGCGCAAGGCTACGGCATGGCAGGCGCCCCGCGCCGTCGGAGCCGGACGCCAGCCTTCGCTGAAGCTTCGGCTCGGCACGCGGCTCCGCTACGGGGATCATCGGAAGGCCTGCCGCCTACTGGCTCTCCACCAATGCGATCTCAAACGGGCGCAGCGTGAGCGCCACCTCGGCTTCGTGCCGCGGCGGTGGTCCGTGGGGTCCCTCATCCGCACCAATCGTGACGTCGGTCACGGCCAGGCTCTTGCCGTGCATTCGTTCCTTCCAGACACGGGTCGGTTGTTCCGCGGCGAAGCGCAGCGCAACTTTCGCGGACGCGTCAGTCATGTTGTAGAGCACATATTGCCTCTCGCCAAACGGATAGAGCGCTACGCCGCCCGGGCCGGTCAGCCGCACGCCGAGCTCGTCGAAGAAGCAACGGCGGATGGCGTTGAGCACGGGTCCGGCAGCCGCAGCAGGTCGTAGCTGTTGTCGGGCAGGTTGAGGAGGTCCACCTTGCCTTCCATATAAGGGGCGGAAAGGAGAACGCCAAAGTCCGCGTCTTCGCGCACGAGCGCCACGCTGCGCACGTAGGGCCAGGTCGAGAGCTGGATCCTCGGGAAGGTGAAGGGCCGGTCGGCGGTGACGGGCTTCGCGTCCCAGAAATTCGTCGCGGGCGCGGAAGGTGGATGAGGTCGCGGTGCCGCCGTCGCCGATGACGTTGAACACGCGGCCGAGCTCGCTCTCCCGCAGGTCTCGCAGGAGCGGCCAGGTCAGGAAGACCTCCTTGCCCGCGCGGATCCGCGCCAGGAGCTCCGCCGCAAGCTGCGGGTCCCGGAGCGAGTGCTGCGTGAAGATGGCGGCCTTGGAGTCGGCGGGGAAGGCCGTGCACGGCGCCATCGGCAGCCCGATCATGCCGAAGTAGCCGAAGATGTTGTATTCGCCCATCGAGCCCAGCGGAAGGTGGATCGGGATTCCCCGGGCCGGGCCGTCGAGCATCCCGGCCAGCCGGTCGAAATCGGCATCAATTCGACGCAGATGCGGGTAGACGTCGGAGGCCGGGTACGGGGGGTGGAGCTGGCCGGCGCACCAGAAGATGATCTCCGGGGTCCGCGCAAGGACCGCCTGCCACACCTCGCGACATAGTCGTTGTCGTCGCCCTGCATCTCGTAGTTGTCGAGCCAGGCGCTGCGCCACTTTGATCCGGCGTTGCCGCCAATCCAGCGCTGGAAGACATAGCCCGAGTAGATCGGGATGTGCTGATCGTGGGTCGCCCGCTGCCGGGTCTCGATCCCGACGCTCACGCCGTCGAACTGCGGCGACTGCCGGGCGACATCATAGCCGTTCTGGCGGTGGCCCTCGTACCAGTTGGGATACTTGATGATGACCCGGACCTCCGGGCGCACCTGCTTGGCGGCGTCGATGAGGTGGCGTTTTGACTGCTCGGCCACGAGCTGGCTCCGGTAGTCGGCCCAGGACTCGCTGCCCCGGCCGGCCAGGCATTTATCGCACGTGCAGGTCGTAAAAAGCCAGTCATCCACAATGATTTCGTCAAACACCTGGGCCAGCACGCGCACCCGGCTTTCGAGCGTGGCCATGTCCTTTGGATCGTTGTAACATAGCGGGCCGTGTTCGCCGGCGGGCACGACGGCTCCGGAGACCTCGAGCCCCCTCGGCCTTCAGAGTCCGCGGCAATTTCGCGAAAAGACGCCACGGCAGCCGGATCGCCGCTAGAATTGTCGAGGTAGACCTTCGAAAGCCGCAGCGGTGCGAAATAGGCCAGCGTCGCCCGGCGCGCCTCGGGCTTGGTCAGAAGCGTTTCCACGTCTTCACTTGTGAAGAAGACCGACGTCTTGATGTGCTGCCACCGCGGAGCGGGGCTCGCGGCATCGGCCCGCAGCAATCCTGGCGCGAGCGTCATGGCGCCGCCCAGGAAAGCGGCGGCGAAGCAACGACGCATCGCCACAATGAAGTCAGGGTGATTGGCAGAGAAAGAATGCATGGCCAAAGAGTTGAACCGGGTGTATCCGGACAGGTTGTTGGGCGGCGGAGAAGAGAGGCTTGGGTCTCCGCCTGGAGTTAACTGGAAGCGCACAGCGTCGCCGCACTGCCGGGGGGTGTCAAATCCGCTGCGGCGGGTGGATTAAGCGGCCAGCAACAAGCTGCAAACTCAAAGCCTTGATTCAAAAATCTCGCTCTTGCAGATCATCGTCTTTTGCTACTCGCTTAACGCTTGTCGCTTACAGCCCAAGGCCCCGAGCCTGTCGAGGGGCTTGTCGAACGGGCAGCCCGCACTCGAAGCCTCATTGGCGCGGGCTAAAGCGCCGCGCCACGTTGACTGCCAACCCACCTTTCCCCGATGAAAACCCCTCCTGTTGTCAACCCCAACGCCGCGTTTCCCGATGCAAAACGGCAGCCCGCAGAGGCCGATCTCTCCAGCGCTCTGGGCCGCGCATTCGGCCCATTGGCAAAAATCCTCGAACGTCTTCGCGCCGCCCATCCGGATATCGCGCCGGAATGGAAGTATTCGGCCCGCTCCGGCTGGCATCTGATCTACAACCGGAAGAAGCGCCGGCTGTTTTATCTGGTGCCCACCCGCGGTGGTTTCAGGATCTCCCTGATTCTTGGTGGCAAGGCCATCGCTGCGCTTCAGGCGGGGCCATGCGCGAAGCAGATGCCCGCTTTGCTGAAGGAAGCCAAGCGTTACCCCGAAGGCACAGCGTTCTCGTTAACCGGAGACACCATGGACGTCGAGATGGCGGTCGCACTGCTGGAGGCGAAGATCGCCTGCTGATCGGGCGCATCTCCGATTTGTCGGTAGCGGCGCGGCGTTCCGCGCCGTCGGAGCCGGGCGCGGCTCCGCTACGAAATTGCCGAGCTTGCTGCTCTACCGTCAATCGGGAGATGCACCCCTCCTGACCACTCGATTTGAATCTAACTGGCCGCGCGGAGCACCATTGCTATGATATGGCAGCCATGAATCAGCCGTCCTCGTTGCACTGCCGTCGAATGTTGCTGTTTTCCCTGTCAGCCTGCCTGGGTTTCGGCCCGCCGGCTGCTACAACTGCGAGCGGCATTCAATCGCCGGTCAATGCGCCGGCGGTGATCAGACTCGAAGCGGAAACGGGACAGCGGACGGGCGGAACCACGGTCGCCAATGCCGGAGAAGGCTTTTCCGGCACGGGTTACGTGACCGGTTTTCACAAGGACATCGACCGCCTGACCCTGACCTTCACCGCCACTGCAGGGGTCTACGAGATTTCGATTCGCTACCGTTCGCCGGTGAAGGGATTCTTGTATGAGATCAACGGGCTGGCGCTTTCTGGTAAGTTTGCCGATTCCAAGGGTGCCTTTGCCGACCAGCGCTTTGGCAAGGTTGAGTTGATTGATGGGGAGAACGCTATCGCAATTCACGGCGGATGGACCGGCTACGAGATTGACCGCGTGGATCTGACCCCGCTGGCCGCGCTTCCCGGATTGGTCAAGCCCGCCGCCACCTTGTGCGATCCGCAAGGCACTCCGGCGGCGCGCGCCCTGATGGCGTATCTGGTGGAGCAATACGGCCAGCGCACGCTTTCCGGCACGCTCCAGGGCCCGGATGTGGACTACCTGCGCGAAGTGACCGGCCAGCTGCCGGCGATCATCGCGGGCGACCTGACCAACTGCACGACCGCCTCGATCCGGCACATGGGCGTGGTTTCTGGAGAGACCGAACGGATGATTGAACGGGCCCGGCAGGGACACATCCTGAGCTATTGCTGGCACTGGCGCGCGCCTTCCGGATTGCTTGACACGATGCTCGTCGGCCCCGATGGCACGAAACAGGACGCGCGCTGGTACATGGGCTTCTACACCCGCGCAACCGCGTTCGATCTGGAGGCCACCCTCGCGCATCCGGAAGGTCCCGATTACGCGCTTTTGATCGCCGACATCGACATGGTCGCCGGCGAACTGCGCAAGCTCGAGGACCGCGGCATTCCGGTGCTGTGGCGACCGCTGCACGAAGCGGAGGGAAGGTGGTTTTGGTGGGGCGCCAAGGGTCCCAAACCGTTCATCCAGCTCTGGCACCTTGTGTACGACCGGCTTACCCGGGTCCAGGGACTGCACAATCTCATTTGGATCTATTCAGGCACGGCCAACCCGGCCTGGTATCCCGGCGATGACGTGGTGGACATTGTTGGCGTCAACGAGTACCCGGCCGACGTTCGGGATCCGCTCAGCGCCACCTGGGACGACGTGCAGGCCCGGTTCGGCGGCCGGAAGCTCGTCGCGCTGAGCGAATTTGGCGGCGCTCCGGACCTGGCGGCAGCCCGGCGTTTCGGCGTCATCTGGGCGTATTTCGCCTCCTGGAACAACGATCTCGGGCCAAAGAAGATGGACCGGTCGACGCTGAAGCGAATCTACAATGACCCGCAGGTGATCAATCTGGTCGATTTGCCGAAGAACCGCTGGAATCCGGTCGCCAGGGACGCACCCCCCTGAGGCCGGCCTTTTCACGATCCCGGGCCTTCACTCCGTCCGACACCTCCTCTGGCTAATAGCTGAGGGCCGGTTTGTCTCCCCAAAGCCGGCTGCCGCGGGAAAACGTCGGCCGAGCAGATTGGCGCATCTTCGACTCTCGGGAGCAATGATCGCCCGCCGCGAATTCACCCGCTGGCCAGATTTTTGTCACGATCGTATCAAGAAAACGGCCATCACCCGGGTCCGGGGATCATTGCAGTGCCGTCGGCCAATCAGCCTTGTCCAACGCCGGCCAGCCAGCCGAACTTCGGCTTGTTCAAACGCGAGTCATAGAGCCGTGTTCATCCAGGATCACGCACGGACCCACGATACGCTTTCCCGCGCAAAGGCCCGAAGTGCTTCGCACCGCTCGGCCCACACCATTTGTCCCGGATAATCAGTCGGCTGCAACTCAAGCGGCAGAAAGGGATCACGGCCTGCGATGCGGCGCCAAGCCTTATGTTCCGCTTTAAGCCAGCGAAGCCAGCCAGCCGCGGTGCCTACGACCTGGTTCGGACGATTCCGGAGAATCCCGCGATATGCCGCATAATCGTTCAAGAGTCTCTCGAAGTCCCACGCACCGTTCACCAGGGCTGCGGTGCTTTCTCCGCCGACCGGCCGTGCTTCGAAGTAACTGAGGCTTTCCGGAACAACCCCAGTCTCACCTGCAACCTGCCGAAATGCATTCGTGGGGTGGGGACTGATCCAAACGCTCTTCTGGAGCCAGCCAAAACGGAAATCCCGCAATCTCCGGCGCAGGCGCGTGCGCAGCGCCACCGCCGATTCGGGGATGTCAAAGGCCACAATTCGCCAGACGCCATCCCACCTCCGCCCCCACTCCACCTCCGGGTTGACCCCGCCAAGAAGCCGACAGCGCCCCTCGTCCGTCAGTCGTAGGATTCGCTGGTCCAGTGAACCACCCGGGAGGATGGTGATCGCGCCTGCAGCTTCGAGCCGGGCGAGCTTCCGTTGGATACGATTCGCCCGGGTCGAGCGGGCAAGAATCCAGCGCGCCATTGCCTCTGCCATCTCTCCGCCGTGAGCGACGAGGCTAAGTGTCAGGTAGAGCGATCCTGCCATGATCCGATCTTTGTATCTTTCGTTTAAAAAGAAAACCCATTTTTTTGGTACGATCGTGACAAAAAAACGGACCGGCCAACGGTCAGGACTACAACCGCCCAGGCTTATGATCCCCGTTCACTCTGTTGCCGTGGTTCGGGTTCATCGTTGTGGGACCAGCGCCATTCCGCAGCTTGGACACAAGGGCGCGGCTGCAGTCCGGATGCGTCGGTCGGTTCCGGCGTCCGCTCAATGCTCGACGCCGACCGGATGCTCTACATCTTTCACCAACGGACGGATCGAACCTGCGGACTGAATTTCCGCCATGACCGACCATTCCACCCACTCATTCGGTTTTCTGATCTTCCCGGGCCTGGAGGAACTCGACCTCGTCGGGCCCTGGGAAATGATCTCGCTTTGGGGCAAGTCGCTGCAGGGGCCTGGATTCTGCCTCATGGTGGCTCAGAATCGGCAGGCGGTAATCTGCGCCAAAGGCATGTCGCTCAATCCTCATCTGGCGTTCGACGAATGCCCGCAACTGGATTATCTTCTCGTTCCCGGCGGCCAGGGCACCCGCACGGAGGTCAACAATGCTGAGCTGGTTCGCTTTGTGGCCGGGCAGGCCGCGGGCTGTCAGGCCGTCCTTTCGGTGTGCACCGGCTCATTCATTCTGCACCGGGCCGGCCTGCTCACCGGACGCCGCGCCACCACGCACTGGGCTTCGCTGGCGCGCCTCGCCGAACTCGGAGATGTCCTCGTCTGCCAGGAGCGCGTGGTGCGCGATGGAAACATCTGGACGGCCGCTGGTGTCTCGGCCGGCATCGATCTGGCGCTGGCATTCATCGCATCCGAAGCCGGCGAGACCGTGGCCGGCAAGGTCCAGTTGGGAGCAGAATACTACCCATCCGGCCAGTTCTACGGCTCGCTCCATCAATTCCCGCAAGCTCCGTCCTATCTCAAGAAACCGCCGCCGAATTGACCAACCCGCGAATCAACCAGCTTTTGGAGTTGCCGGAAAAGGGCTTTTGGACGATGCTGCTTTCTTGTGGCCGACGTCGAGCGCGTCACGCGTTCCGTAGGGCCTTTCCATAAACCACAGGCTGCTCCCGACAACGGTGAGCGCCCTCCAAAACAAAGCACACAACATGTCAGATACAGACTCGTCCGGCGCCGCAACCGCGGCGGCCGAGACCGCGAGCGCTCCCAGCGCGCCGGCTCCTCAGGCGGTGATCCCGGGAGTGTTCAGCAACAACCGCGGCTCCGGACTGGCCCGCGGCAAACGCCCATCAAGTCCGTCCCCCCAGGCTGCCGTGGCCGCTCCAGCAGCCGACTATAGACCCACCGCGGTGTCCATCCTCACCGCTCCGACTGGATACAAGAACCCGTTTGCTCCACCGGCTCCACCGGCAGAAACGCCTGTTCCCGAAGTCAAAACCGCAGAACCGGTCGCAATCCTCCCGCCAGCGCCCCCCGCCCCTGAGGCCCGGCCCGAGCCCGAATCAATCGCCGCCGCAAGTCCGGTCGGAGTCTCCACGACAACCTCGACCGACGATATTCCGACCTTGCCCGGAAAGCCGTCCGTGACGGCTGCGCCCCGACCGCCACCTGCCGCCGAGATTACGCCGAAACCAGAACTCAATATTTTGCCTCCGGAAACACCGCGTCGGGTCGAACAGAGCTGGGAGAGCAAGTCGTTTGGCGACGTTGCCGGCCAGCCGGGCGCCGGAGCCGGGCGACCAGACGAAGGCCGTCCTGCCGGACCGCGTCCGTATCGCGAGGACCGCCGGGGGGATCGTCCCTATTATCGCCCGGAGCGGGAACGCCGCGAAGACCGGCCCGGGGAATACCGCGAGCAGCGCCCAAGCTTTGAGCCACAAGGTCGGCCGATCGACGGCGACCGGGGACCAGCCGGCCCGGCGCCTGCCTCCGCGCCCGAAGAATCGAAGAAGTCACCCGGGATGTTCGGCTGGGTGAAGAAACTTTTTGGCAACGCGCCCGCCGAAGCGCCCAAGACGGAGCCCCAGGCTGAAGCCCGAAACGAACGTCCGCCCAATCAGGACGGTCCCTATCACCGCCGCCGTCGCCGCGGGGGCCGGGGCCGCAATTTCCAGGGAGGCGACCAGCGCGGCCAACGCGACGGCCAGCCGGGCGGTCAGCAAGGCGGCGATCAACGTGGCTACGGAGGCGACCAGCGTCAGCACGGCCGCCGGCACCATCATCACGGCGGCGGAGGTTTCCGCGGCAATGGACGGCCCGAGGGCGGTCCCCCGCCGGCCGGCAATTAGCCAGGATCACCCGGCCGTAGCGTTCAATCAGCTACAGCACCGCCGGGCTATTTCCAAGAAACAACGGCGCGGGTTAAGCCTTGCCATAAGTTCCGCCCGGACCGAATTGAAAGGCGTCCATCAACCGGTGGGCGCCTTTTTGTTTTTCCCCATCGACTTGCTGGCTGTAGGAGCTTGATAGCGTTCAAACTTCCGGACTGGCGCCCTGAATCGCCTGCGAGCAGGCTCCTACGGTCGCTTTTCGCCAACCCATGGCCGACCTCATCATCAACGGCGGCAGGCCGCTCTCCGGCACCGTCATTCCGTCGGGCAACAAGAATTCGGCGCTGCCGATTCTCTGTGCCACGCTGCTCGCGTCGGAACCGGTGCGGCTGCTCAACGTCCCGGACATCACCGACCTTGAGAAGCTGGTCGGTTTCTTCACCCGGCTGGGCTCCCGGATTACCTGGGATCGGGCGAAGGGCGAGATGCGCGTCGATCACGCCAGATTCGATCCGACCACGCTGGCGGTCGAGATGCCGGCGGGGATGCGCTCGACGGTCCTGCTGTTCGCCCCGCTGCTCGGCCGGACCGGGAAAATCGTGGTGCCGGCCAACGCCAAGGGTTGCTCGCTCGGCATTCGTGAACTGGATCCGCATCTGGACATCCTCAAGGCGCTCGGTGCAGTCATCACCGGAGACGGATCGCTGACCGTCACGCTGGAGGGACGTTTCCATCCCACCCGCTATTGGCAGGATTACATGTCGGTCACCGCGACGGAGAACTTTGTCATGGCCGCGGTGCTCGCCGACGGGGAATCCGTTCTGATCAACGCAGCCAGCGAACCGCACGTCCAGGATCTCTGCGCCATGCTGAATGCGATGGGCGCAAAGATCTCCGGCATCGGCACCAGCATGCTCCACATCGAAGGTGTGACGCGGCTGCACGGCTGCACCTTTGCCATCAACAGCGATTATCATGAGATCGTCACCTTCCTCGCGCTCGGAGCCATTACCGGCGGGGAGGTGCGGGTCGAAAAATCCCTGCCGCAGCACTTCGACCTCATCAACCGTTCCTTCCGCAAGCTCGGCGTCGAAATCCTCCACGAGGAGACGGCCGCAGTGGTGCGCTCGGATCAGCATCTGGCGGTCGAGACCACCTATACGTCCAATCTCCTGCCCAAAATCGAGGCCGCTCCCTGGCCGTATTTTCCGGTCAACCTTCTGCCGTGCATGATCGCGCTCTCGGTCCGCGCCCAAGGCGAGCTTCAGTTCTGGAACAAGGTTTATGAGGGGGGATTCACCTGGCTGCCAGAACTGGCGAAATTCGGCGCCCACCTGGTCGTCTGCGATCCGCATCGCGTGATTGTTTTCGGCAACCGGCCGCTGCGCCCTGCGGTGGTCGAGGCGCCGTACGTCATCCGCGCCGCCGTGGCCCTCTTCATGGTCGCCGCCAGCATCCCCGGCCGCAGCGTCGTGCGCAATGCCGAGATCATCAAACGCGCCCATCCCCGGTTTGTGGAGAATCTCCGCTCGCTCGGCGCCGACGTGGAGTGGACGGAATGAAGCGGGACCTATGATTTGCGATCTACGATTTCGCATTTGCGATCATCGCATGACCATGCGCTTTCAGCCCTGACCACCGTGCCATCCTCCAAGAACCAGCCCGCCACCAAGAGCAGCCTTCCGGCCTTCCCCGCCGCCCCTCCGGCCGGCGTGGATTTCCTGCGCTCGACCCTGACCGCACCGCCTTCGCCCGCCGAAACCGCCCTGCGCCCGCTCTCCTTTGGCGATTTCGCGGGCCAACTCAAGACCGTCGAGCGGCTGAAGGTAATGGTCGGCGCCGCCCGGCGCCGCGGCGAGGCACTCAACCATATTCTGTTCAGCGGGCCTCCCGGCCTCGGCAAAACCACCCTCGCCTTCATCCTCGGCGCCGAGATGGGCCGCAACGTACGCGTCACGTCGGGCCCGGTGATCGAAAAAGCGGGCGACCTCGCCGGTTTGCTGACCAATCTGGAGGAAGGCGACCTGCTCTTCATCGACGAGATCCACCGGATTCCGAAGACCGTCGAGGAGTATCTCTATTCGGCGATGGAGGACTACCGGCTCGACATCATGATCGACCAGGGGCCCAACGCGCGAAGCGTGCGGCTGAGTCTGCCAAAGTTCACCCTGGTCGGCGCCACGACCCGCTCCGGCCTGCTGACGGCGCCCCTGCGCAGTCGTTTCACGCTGCAGACGCGCCTGGATTATTATGACGTTGCGACCTTGCTTGGCATCGTGCGCCGGTCCTGCGGCCTGTTGAAGGTCGAGCTCGATGACGACGGGGCGCGCGAAATCGCCACCCGGGCACGCGGCACGCCGCGCATTGCGAACAATCTGATCTATTTCATTCGCGACTACGCCCAGGAGAAGGCGCAGGGCCGAATCACGAAGCCGGTGGCCGCCGCCGCCCTTGAACTGCTGGAGATCGATGTGCGCGGGCTTGACGAGATGGACAAGCGCATCCTCCGCGTGATGGCCGAGCATTACGCCGGCGGTCCGGTCGGGATGAACACGATCGCCGTGGCCGTTGGCGAGGAGGCGGATACTCTCGAAGAGGTGCACGAGCCATTTTTGATCATGGAGGGCTACCTCCAGCGCACGCCGCAGGGCCGAATGCTCACGGCAAAGGGCTATCAGGCCATCGGCCTAAGCCCTGCCGCGGGCGCGCAAGGCACGCTGCTGTAGGTGCATTATCACGGCCGGTTGTTTCCAGGAGCCTTTTCGGGCTTCGCCCTCCACGCTCCTGAACAAACGGCCGACGCCGTTTGAGCAGAACGGCGACGTTTCTTCCGATTCAGCGGAGAAGCTTTGAACTTTGGCATGGGCTTGCGTCAGAAAGGCATCCCCGCCCGTTGCCGGGTCCTGCTGGTACAAGCTCCGGCGCCTGCATGCCTTCGGAGAGCTTGGTGGACGAAGTCCTCCAGGCTGCCGACACCCGAGGCAGTGGAGGCCTCGGTCTTGAGGGCGCTCCGGGTTTTCGCCACGCCACCCATTGACATAGGCGTCAGGTAATACCAGGGTAACACCATGCCGACTCTGACCCTCAAGGTTTCGCCCGAATTCAAGCGCCGCCTGGCGCGCGCCGCCCGCCAGCGCAAGATTTCAGTTTCCGAGCTCGTGCGCACCTCGGTCGAGAAGGACGTGCCCGCCGGCGGGAAAGGGTTTCTGTTGGGCCGGCTCGCCCGGTATTCGCTTCGTCCCTCAACCTACGATCCCGCCAAACCCGCCTTCGACGAGCCTGAGTGGGACACGATCAGAAAGTGAGATTCCTGCTCGATACGCACGCCGTGAACTGGATACAGACCGACGAACAGCGACTTTCCGAAAAGGCGCTCGACATCGTTCGCGAGGCGCGGCCTGGCGACCTTGCGGTTTCGGACGTGACGCTGTCCGAGCTGGCACGCCACCTCGCATCCGGAAAGATTTCCACGCGGCTCACGCCCGAGGAATGGCTGCGAGGCGCGACCGCCGGGCTCGATATCCTCCCCGTCACCCAGGAAATCGCCATTCAAGCGGCGTTTCTCGACTGGACCGTAGAAGGGAAGCCGCACCGTGATCCCTGCGATCGTCACATCGTCGCTACCGCCGTTGAACACCGCCTGCCGCTCATCACGATCGACGAGAAGATGCACGCGCTCGCCGGTGTGAGCGGCCTCAAGGTGATCTGGTAGGCCCGGCTGTTTCCCTGTTTCAGCTTTTGGCTTCTCTGCCATTTCATCCGAGTTGATCCGCTCCATCCGCGGAGACCCCCATTCATTCTTCCGCGGATCTCGCAGATCTACGCCGGATCATTCCTCAGAAACGCGACGAGGGCGTCGCGTCCCCAGAGAAGCGCATTTCCGAGGAAGCCGGGATTTACGAACGGAGGCTCCGGCGGCGGCGCCAGAGGAGAACCACCAAGCCCATCGCCATCAGACCGTAGGTCGAACGGCTCGGGCACCGGCGTGAAGTTCAGATCGAGATTCGTATTGTCAATCGCGAGGGAGAAGGATCCGCCGCCGAGCTGATTCAGGAACCCGTCGGAATTGATGGCCAGGTCACTGATGTTGGAACCAGTACCGAAGGTAATACCACCGGTCGTAGTCGCGATGGTCCAAGTGTAGGGGTCCCCCGAATTGAAGCCATTGAGCGGACCGGCCGTGCCACCCGGATTGTTGAGAGAGAGGACGTTGATCGTAAACGGACTCGCGGAGGTCGCCGTGATCTTGAGCTGGCCGTTGACGGAAGTGAGATCCCAGTCAGTCCCGGCGGTGCCAGTCACCGACTGGATCTGCCAATTGTAGGTTCCGCCTGGGGCAAACTCCAGGCCTGAGGTGAACGTCAAGTTGCCAGGCGAATTGCCCGGGGATAGAATAATGTTGCTGCCAATCGTCATGGGCGCCCCGAAGGCACCGTTGCCGCCAAGCGTGCCGCCACCAACGAAACTAATGGGGTTGTTGATCGTGACGCCGCTTCCAACGTTCAGCTGACCGCCACTGACCGTGACAACGCCAGAAGCAGAGCCGAGCGCGGAACTGCTGCCGACATCGAGTGTTCCCTGATTGACCCAAGTGCCGCCGGAGTAGGAATTGTTGCCGGAGAGCACCAACGTGCCATTGCCCACTTTGTCGAGCGCGCCAGGGCCGGCAATGGTGCCTCCGTAGCTGAGGATCGTACCAGCATCGGTGTTGAACGTACCACCATTGGAGCCGAGGTTGATTCCCCGACCGGTCGCCAGCGCGAAGGTAGAGGTTGTCTCGAGGATGCCGCCATTCAACGTCAACTGTCCAAGTCCCAAGTTGGTATCGGCGCTGATCGCCAATGTGCCACCGGTGATCGTCGTGCCGCCGGTATAGTTGCTAACACCGGTGAGCGTTTCGGTGCCTGGGCCGGCTTCCAACAGCGCGCCCGCGCCGGCGATGATGCCAGCGAAGGTGTCGTTGCCAGTGTTGTTGATCGTCAACGTCGCGCCGCTCCCGATGGTCGTCAAACTGCTATTGGTCACGGAGTCCAGACCGGCGATCTCCTCGTTGAAATTCACATTCAGGCCACCGGCAGTCAACGACACCCGGCTGTTCGGCGAAAACGCATGGGCGGCTCCGTCCGCCAGCGTGCCCCCATTGATCGTGGTCAAGCCGGTGTAGGTGCTGCTGCCGGAGAGAACATTGAATCCGGCCGTGTTGATGACCTGCGTCCCGCCCGCGATTGCGACGCCCGTGCCACCGGAGGTGCCGTTCTGGGTGAAGTAATAGGGAGAAGCGGCGGTGGCCTTGGTGTTGAATTGGACGGTACCCGAACCATTACCAGTCCACACCGCGGCTGCATTCAAGATTCCTCCGACAGCGGAAGAACCAGTCGCCGAGCCGCCAATATTCAACGTTCCGACCCCGGGTCCGGTAAGATTGTTCGAACCGACGGTAATGCTGTTCACGCCGAGACCGACGGTACCGGTGCCATTGAGAACATTGACCGTGCCACCATTGCTGATGGTCAGGGAACCCGTCGTCGCCACTCCAACAGCGAGCGACAGACTTTCAGCCGTGCCATCCACGTTTCCGAAAACGCCGCCAGACGTAGTCAGAGCACTGCCTGCACCGTTGACCCAAGCCGAGCCATTGCCACCAGAAAAGGCGCCGATCAAACTCCAACTGGTGGCAACCAATCCACCATTGGTGATCGCCAGCGAGCCAACGCCGCCAGGACTGTTGGCAGTGCCGTCACCCAGGAGCAGCCCGGATAGAATGGTCGTTCCTCCAGCCTGTTCAGTGCCCGAAATCGTCCAGGAGCTGCCCGCCCCGTCGACCGCGACCGTGCCGTTGCCGACACTGTCGCCGCCATTGGTGGAAAGAACAGCACCATGGGAGGTAACCGCGAGCGAACCGGTGGACCCATTTACGCCAATCCCAAATCCACTGCTGGTTAGTCTGCTGCTCGAACCAGCCACCGTGACAGAGCCGCTGACGCCGGGGCCGTAGCCGATCGCGGTCCCGCCGTTGGAGACGACGGTTCCCCCACCCGTCAGGGCCAGCGATCCACCACCCGAGTTGCCCACAATCAAGTTTCCAGACGCGCTCAAACTGCCCGCGCCGCCGACCGTTACCGTGCCCGAACCGCCAACACTATTGCCAATAAAGATATTGGAACCGTTGACGGCGCCGCTGTTGGTGATGGCAAGTGTGCCTGAGCCCTTGTCGCCAACAATAAGGTCGCCGGTGCTGGTCCAAAGGCTGCCCAAACCGCCGACAGTGAACTTGCCTACGCTGCCACTCTTCTCTCCGACGAAGCCGGAGATGTCGCTGACAAGGCCGCCATTCGTGATAGCCACGGTGCCGGGGCCGGAGTTGCCCACGAAGAGACTGCCGTTGTTCATCCATTTGCTCTTGGAGCCGTCAACCGTGACCGAGCCGGAAGTGCCATCAGTCCCGATGTAGCCGTTGAAATCCGTGACGGCGCCGCCGTTCGTGATGGAGAGCCCGCCGATGCCATCGAAGCCCACGTACAAAGCTTTCGTAACGTTCAACTGGCTGCCACCACCGCCGACTGTCACCGTGCCCTTGCCGCCGGTTTCGTCACCTACCTGAATATAGTCGGTGGAGACGGCGCCGCCACTGCTGATGCCAAGCGTCCCGGTTCCATATTCACCGACGTACAGGTAGCTCCAGTTTCCCACCGGTCTCAAGACGGCCAGGGAACTGCCGGGACCGTCAACGGTCACCGTGCCGGTGCTGCCTGAGAGGTTTCCAATTATTGCGAGTTCGGTGGCCGTGACCACGCCGCCATTGGTGATCGAAAGCGTGCCGGTGCCCTGATTGCCAACGTAGAGATCGAAGCTATTGGTCCACGTGCTGCCGCCACCGACCGTAACCGTGCCCGTGCCGCCGGGGTTGTTGCCGACGTAGCCAATGTTGTTGGTGACCGAGCCGCCGTTGGTGATAGAAAGCGTCCCCTTGCCGGAATCGCCCACGTGGAGATCGTTGCGATTGGTCCACGTGCTGCCGCCGCCATCGACCGTAACCGTGCCCGTGCTGCCGCCCACTTCGCCGACGTAACCCCAATTGTTGGCGACCGCGCCGCCGCTGGTGATGGACAGCGTCCCCTTGCCAGAATCACCCACGTAGAGATCATTGCCATTGGTCCACGTGCTGCCGCCGCCACCGACCGTGACCGTGCCCGTGCTGCCACCGACTTCGCCGACGTAGCCATAATTGTTCGTGACCGCGCCGCCGCTGGAGATGGACAGCGTTCCCGTTCCGGAATCACCCACGTAGAGATTAATGACATTGGTCCACTTGCTGCCGGCGCCACCCACCGTGACCGTGCCGGTGCCGCGACTGCCTTCCACGATTTCGCCGACATAGCCGTTGCTGTTGGTAACCACGCCGCCATTGGAAATGCCAAGTGTGCCGGTGCCGCCGTTCCCAACGAACAGATTGCCCGAAGCGCTCCAGGAACTGGGAGTAACAACGTGCGTGACACCGTTGACTGTATTGCCGTCAACCGTCACCGTGCCGGTGCCCCCGGTATTGCCGATGTAGCCGCTAACGCTGCTGACGGAACCGCCATTGGTGACAGACAGCGTTCCCGTGCCTGAATCACCCACGTAGAGATTGCTGCTATTGGTCCACATGCTGCCGGCGCCGTCAACCGTGACGCCGCCACTGACTTGCCCGATTTCGCCGGCTTCGCCGACGTAGCCATGGTTGTTGGTGACGGTGCCCCCATTGGTGATGGACAGCGTTCCCTTGCCTGAGTCACCCACGTAGAGATCGCTGTTATTGGTCCACGTGCTGCCGCCATCGACCGAAACCGCGCCCACACTACCACCGCCTTTGCCGACGTAGCCGTAATTGTTGGTGGCCTTGCCGCCGTTGGTGATGGACAGCGTGCCGGTGCCGGAATTGCCCACGGTCAGGTCCCCCATTGATTCACCACCAACCGGGATAAGGGCGCCTTGGCTGACCGTAACCGTGCCGGAGGCGTAATTCCCGATCACGGCACCGGCCGAACCGAAGTCTACCTCGCCGTACTGGCCGTTGATGGCAAGCATGCCGGTGCCGTTGTTGCCGACAATCAGGCTGCCGGTATCCATGAGCCAACCGTTGGCAATTGTGATCGTGCCCGAACTGCCGGGTCCGTTGCCGATGAAAACAGAACCGGGGGTAGTAACACTTGCAGGGCTACCGGTGTCGGGATCAACGGTATAAATCCCGGTGCTCACCTTGGTCCAATAGTTGGTGAGAGTGAGCGTGCCGGTGCCGGAATTGCCCACATACAGGTCGCCGGTCATGATCCAAGAACTGGAAGTGAGATCGTCATTAGGTCCGCCCGTGGGTCCGCTGATCGTCACCGAGTTGATGCCGACGTTGTTACCGATGTAGCCGTTAACGCTGGCAACCGTGCCGCCATTGGTGATTGCGAGCGTGCCATTGTCGCCATTGGCCGCGCCGACCGTGACGGATGCAGACTGGCCGATCGAGCCGCCGTTGACCGCGAGTGTGCCCTGACTGATCACCGTGCCTCCGGCGTAGGTATTGTTAGCCCCAGTAAGCGTTTCGGTGCCTGCGCCGGTCTTCGCCAGCGCGCCAGATCCAGTAATGCTTCCGGAGAACGCGTCGCTGCCGGCATTGTTTATCGCCAGCGTCGCGCCGCTCGCGATATTGGCGCTACCGCTGCCATCGAGGCCGCCGATCTTCTCATTGTTATTTACGCTGAGGGTCGCGCCGGAATTGATTGACACCGCGCTGTTCGGTGAAAACGCATTGGCGACGACGCCATCAGCTAGCGTGCCGCTCAGGATGCTCGTCGGGCCGGTGAAATTGCTGGCACCTTTCAAGGCAAGGCTGCCCGTGCTGCCTGTGTCCAAGATCAGAGAGCCATTTCCTGTGATACTGCCAGCGTAACTGTTCGAGCCCGTCTCGGAGAAGTCCACCGCCGCGGAGCCGGCGTTGTTCAGGATGATGTTGCCCGAGATCGAACCCGTGGGTCCATAGTTGCCGATGTTGAGCGTGCCCGCATTGATCGTGACCGTGCCGGTGCCCGTGGCAGAACCAGTCGCGTTGGTCACGGCAAGGATGCCGCCATTGATAGTTGTACCGCCGCTGTAGTTATTGGCGCCGCCGAGCACCCAGGTGCCTGTGCCTGACTTGGTGAGCGACGTCGGTTTGTTACCATTGTCGACGATGACCGGGTCCAGCGTATTGTTACCCGGGTTGCTGCCGGTCAGGGTCAGCGTGTTATTTCCAGCGGAAACAATGCTGTTTGATGAGTTGTTGAAACTGATGGCCCCAATGCCGGAAGCGTCGATCGTGCCGCCTGCAGATCCGACGGTGAACAGCCGGTTCGTGTAAGTAGTGCCTCCCGCAGTGCCACCCGTGTACTGGAGCGTGCCGCCATTCAGGATCAGGCTGGTGATACTACTGCTGGAGGCGCCGATATTGCTGTTCGAGCTACCATCGGCCAGACTGCTGACGGAAAGTGTGCCACCGTTGATCGTCGTGGACCCGGTGTAACTGTTTGAGCCAGTGAGGACCCACGTGCCTGTGCCTGACTTGACGAGCGACGTCGGGGCGGTGCTACCGTTGTCGCCGATGACCGCAGCAAGCGTATTGCCGGCCGTATTGGTGCCGGTCAGAGTCAGCGTAGTGGCTCCACTTGAGCCAAAGCCCATGCTGCCCACCGTGAAATCGACCGCGCCAGTATTGGTGCCAGAGGGAATGCCAGAAGCATCGATCACACCGCCACCGGCGCCGATAGAGAACGGCCGGTTCGTGGACGCACCACTTCCAGTATACTGGAGTGTGCCGCCGCCGCTCAGCATGAGGTTGCCGGAGGCGCCGATGTTGCTGTTCGAGCTACCGTTGGCCAGACTGCTGACAGAAAGTATGCCACCGTTGATCGTGGTGGACCCGGTGTAGGTGTTGGCGCCGCCGAGCACCCAGGTGCCCGTGCCCGACTTGGTGAGCGAAGTCGGCATGCTGCCATTGTTGACGATGACCGGGTCCAGCGTGTTGTTGCCCGTGTTGCTGCCGGTCAGGGTCAGCGTGTTATTGCCAGCGGAAACAATGCTGTTTGAGTTGTAGAAACTGATTGCTCCAACGCCGGAGGCGTCGATCGTGCCGCCAGCAGATCCAACGGTGAACAGCCGGTTCGTGGTAACAGTACCTCCCGTGTACTGCAGCGTGCCGCCATTCAGGATCAGGTTGGTGACACTGCTGCTGGAGTTGCCAATACTGCTGCTACCATCGGCCAGATTGCCGACAGAAAGCGTGCCGCCGTTGATCGTGGTACCGCCAGTATAGGAGTTGTTGGTGCCGGTCAGGATGTTGAAGCCGGCCGTATTGATGACCTGCGTCGGGCCCGAGATGCCAATGGCGCTTCCGCCGGAGGTGCCGGTCGTGGTGAAGTAATAGGATCCGGATGAAGTGTCCGTTTTGAACTGGACGGTACCCGAACCTTCGTCAGCTGGCGTGGTCACGCCGGCAGCGTACAAGATTCCCCCCGGCGCCTGAGTGCCATTCCATGGCGCACCGATGTTCAGGGTGCCACTACTACCACTGTTGGCGCCGAGTGTGACGGTGCCCGATCCGCCACCGACCTTGACGGTACCGCCGTTGGCAATGGTTAGCGTGCCAATGCCGTTATACCCAACGTTGAGGTAGGTGGAATCATTGAAAATGCTGCCCGGGCCGACGACGGTCACCGTGCCGGACAAACCAGGACCTGCGTTGAAGCCGATGTTGCTGCCGTTGGTAGAGACAGAACCGCCGCCCGTGACGGAAAGTGCGCCAGAACCAAGGAGGCCCACAGACAGGCCGTTCGTTGAGGTCAGGGAGCTGCCAGGGCCTGAGACGGTGACCGTTGACCCGGAGCTGCCGGTGTATTGGCCGATGAAGACACCGAAACTGGAGACAGAGCCGCCGCCGGTAATAGCAAGCGTGCCAAGGCCGGAATACCCCACAAACAAGCCATCGGTATCATTGAACAAGCTGCCGAAGCCATTGACCGTCACCGTTCCAGTGCTGCCTGTGCCCGCCCCGATGGTGCTATTGTAGCTGTTGACCTTTCCGCCGCCAGTGATCGAAAGGGTGCCGATGTCGCCATTGACCGCGCCAACCGTAATAGACGCCGAAGACTGGCCGATCGAGCCCCCATTGATAATCGAGAGCGTCCCATTGTTTACCGTGGTGCCGCCCGTATAGGTGTTGTTGGCGCCGGTGAGTATTTGCGTGCCCGTGCCCGTCTTCGCCAACGCACCGTGTGAGCCGGCACCAAAATCGGAGATAACCCCGGAAAACGTGTCAGTTGCACCGCTTGCGTTGTTAATCGTCAGCGTCGCGCTATTCGCGATGGTTGCGCTGCCGCTGCCATCGAGGCCGCCGATGATCTCATTGTAATTCACGCCGAGGGTGCCGGGGGAATAGACCCAGACCGCGCTGGTCGGTGAAAACGCATTGTTGGCTCCGTCCGCCAGCGTACCGCCGTTGATCGTGGTCGAACCGAAATAACTGTTGATGCCGTTGCCAGTGAAAACGGTATCACCGGCACTATTGATGACCTGCGTCGCGCCTTGGATCGAAACGGCCTTGGAGGGGCTGGCGCTGCCATCCTGGGTGAAATTGTATGGCGAGCCCGTGGTGTTGAACTGGATAGTGCCCCAACCACCGCCGGTCGGCGTGGTCACGATGGCGGCATTCAAGATTCCTCCCGCCACGGCAGAGCCTGACGGCGCACCGATATTCAGGGTGCCGGAACTGCCTCCAAGCGTGACGGTTCCCAGTCCCGCGTCGCCGTTATCGACGTTGACAACGCCGCCGTTGGAAATACTGAGCGTGCCCGTGCCGCCATTGCCCACGAAAAGGCCATCCGCGACCGTTAACGAACTTGGAATAGGGCCGGAGGCGCCTGCTCCGGTACCATCGACCGTCACTGTGCCGGAGCCACCGGTGATCCCAATATAGCCGCTGCCTTCGCTGGAAACGGAGGCGCCGTCGGCGATCCACAACGAGCCAGTGCCGCCGTTGCCTACATTCAAATCGCCCGACATGGTCCAGGAACTGGGAGCAACGATGCCCTCATAACTGGACGAAACTCCATAGACTTCCACCGTCCCGTAGGAGCCGTTGTTTCCGATATAGCCGCTGCCGTTGTTGGTAACGGAGGCGCCACCGGTGATCCACAACGAGCCAGTGCCGCCGTTGCCCACATTCAAATCGCCCGACATGGTCCAGGAACTCGGCACAAAGACGGTTCCGCTTCCCGAAGAGGTCACAAAATACCCTCCGTCAACCGTCGCCGTGCCAGAGCCGCCGTTGTTCCCGATGTAGCCGTAGTCGCTGTTGACGGTGCCGCCGTAGATAACAGACAGCGTACCTTTGCCGGCCTGACCGACGACCAGCTCGCCCGGGGATACGTCTCCACCCAAAATCGTCAACGCGCTGTCTTGTCCAGAGACCGTCACCGTGCCGTAGCTGCCAGAAGCACTCCCGATTTCGACGTAGCCGCTGGTAATATAGGTGCTATCATCAGTGCCGTTGATCGACACGCCGCCGACGGTGACGCTGCCACCGTTGCTGATGAACAGCGTGCCGGTGCCGCTCTGGCCAACGTAGAGATTGCAGTTATTCGTCCAATTACTGCGGTAGCCGTCCACTGTGACCGTGCCCGAGCCCAAGCTGCTGGCGCTCTGCCCAATCACCGCGAAACCGCTTTGAACCTGGCTACCGTTGATGATCGAAAGCGTGCCGGTGCCGGACTTGCCCACAATCAAGCCGTTCGTGACGTCAAGGTAACCGCTGGAGTCGTCGCTGGTGCTGCCCACCGTGACCGTTCCCGAGCCGGAGCTGCTGGCGTCCTTTCCGATCACAACGGAGCCGCTCGTGACCTCGGCGCCGTCGCTGATCGACAGCGCGCCGCTGCCCGACTCGCCCACAATCAGACCGTTCGTTATGTAAAAGGAGCTGCTGTATTCGTCGTCGGAGCTACCCACAGCGACACTGCCCCGGCTGCCGGCGTCCTTCCCGATCACGGCGAACGTGCTATCAACCTCGCCACCGTTCGTGATGTTGAGGAAACCATTGCCCTTTTTGCCCACAATCAGCCCGGCCCCGTGATAGGAATCATCAGGCACCAGCTTGTTCAGGGAGCTACTGAGGCCGTCAACGTTGATCGTGCCAAAGCTATTGGCCTCCTTTCCGATCATGGTGAAACCGCTTTGAACTTCGCTCCCGTTGACGATGGTGAGCGTGCCATTGCCCAACCCACCGACGCCAACGATCAGGCCTCTCGTTACATATAGGGAGCCGCTGGAATCGCCGTTCGGGTCGCCCACCCAAACCTGGCCAACGCCACCGGTGCTCTGCCCGACCAAGGCGTATGTGCTGTCAACCTCGCCGCCGTTGGTGATGGTAAGCGTGCCGATGCCGGACCCGCCCACGATCAGGCCATTCAATATGTAAAGATCGCTGCCGTAGTCGCCGACGCCGTCCACCGTGACCATGCCTATGCTGCCAGCATTCTGCCCGATCGAGGCATTGTTGCTGTCAACCTCGCCTCCGTTGGTGATCGAAAGCGTGCCAAAACCAGAAATGCCAACGGTCAGGTCTCCAAATATGTCAAGGTAGCTGAATGAACCATCGACGGTCACCGCACCTGAGCTCTTGGCGTTGTTCCCGATCACCGCGGAGTTGGCGTAGACTTCGCTATCGTGAGCGATGGAAAGTGTCCCATTGTTCTTCGAAACATCGCCGACCAGGATGGGCCCCGACGGAGAATAGTATGATCCGATCGTAGCGCTGCCAGTGACTGAAAGCGTGCCGTTGTTGACCGTTGTACCGCCGGTATAGTAGTAGCTGCCATTGAGAACGTTGTAGCCGGCGGTATTAATGACCTGAATCGCGCCGGAGATGCCGATGTTGTTGCCGGGCCAAGTGCCGTTCGTGGTGAAATAGTACGGTGAATCTTCGGTAGCGTTCGTGTTGAACTGGATGGTGCCCGTTCCGTTGCCAGTCGGTCCGCCGCCAGCCGTCACCGCGGCCGCATTCAAAAATCCCGGCGCCAGCGCGGGGAGGCCGGCCGGCGCACCGATATTCAGCGTGCCGACACCGGTTCCGTCGTAACCAAGAGTGAGCGTGCCTGACCCATCGCCGATATTGACCACGCCGCCCCTGGTAATCGAGAGCGTGCCAGTGCCATCGTAGCCCACGATAATCGAATTTGTGTCGGTCCAAGTGCTCCCAAGGCCGTCAACCGTCACGGTGCCGGTGCTGCCGGCCTCGTAGCCAACAACGACCCCAGCCACCGCCACCGCCGCCGCCACCGCCACCGATGTCGGGGCCGCCGCTCGTGACAGAGCCGCCATTGGTGATGGAGAGTGTGCCATCGTCACCGGAGGCGCGGCCGACGTAAATATCGGCAAAAGGATGGTAGATCGAGCCGCCGTTCGTAACGGAGAGCGTGCCGAAATCAACCGTCGTGCCGCCAGAGTACGTGTTGGCTCCCGTGAGCACCCAGGTGCCCAGGCCTGACTTGATGAGCGAAGTGGAGTAGCCAGTGCCTGGGTCGCCGATGGATGGCGCAATCGTGTTGCTGCCGGTGTTGGTTCCGGTCAGGGTAAGAGTGGCGTTTTTTCCCGAGGAGAGATAGCTCACATTGCTCCCGTTGCCCGTTCTGGTGAAACTGATGGCTCCAGCCCCGGAAGCGTCGATCGTGCCGCTGTCGCCGATGGTGAACAACCGGTTCGTGTAAGTAGTGCCTCCCGCAGTGCCACCCGTGTACTGGAGCGTGCCGCCGTTGAGGACCAGGTTGCCAGCATCATTGGTCAACTTGCCGATACCGCTTGGGGAACACCCATCGGCCAGGCTGCTGACGGAGAGCGTGCCGCCGTTGATCGTTGTCGAACCGGTGTAGGTGTTGGCGCCGGTGAGAACGTTGAAGCCTGCGGTATTGACGACCTGCGTCGGACCCGAGATGACAATGGCGCTGCCACCGGAAGTGCCGGTCGTGGTGAAGTAATAGGATCCGGATGAAGTGTCAGTGTTGAACTGGACGGTACCCGAGCCCGGTCCAGTGGTCACCGTGGCAGCATTCAGGATTCCGCCCGCAGCCGCCGGGCTGCCTGACGGCGCACCGATGTTCAGGGTGCCGACACTATCACTACAGTCGCCACCAAGAACAACGCTCTGCGCTCCACTCGCGACGTTTACTGTGCCGCCGTTGGCGATCGTGAGATTTCCCGTGCCGTGAGCGGCTCCCACACCCAAGTACCCGGACAGGGCATTGAACACGCTGCCGGAGCCATTAACCGTCACCGTGCCTAAGCTGCCAGAGTTGATCCCGATCACGCCGTTGGTGACAGTGACATGGCCGCCGTTGATGATCGAGAGCGTGCCGGTGCCGTTATTACCCACATTCAGATCGTTTGCCAAAAGGATCGAGCTGCCGGCGCCGTCAACCGTCACCGCGCCGATGCCGCCCGTGTCGTAGCCGAGATAACCGTTGGTGCCGGTGAGTGTGCTGCCGCCCGTGAGTTTGAGCGTGCCGGTGCCGAAGTCGCCCACGGTGAAATCGCCGTTGGTCACGACACACCCATTGGTAATCAAGAGTGTGCCGTTGTCGCCACTGCTCTCGCCGATGAGGATTGGACTGGTGTTCGAGCCGCCCCTCAATTCGAGCGTCCCGCCATCGACGACTGTGGGACCGCCATAGGTATTGGCTCCGACAAGAACGTTGTAGCCGCCTGAATTGAAGATCACAGTCCATCCTGTGATCGCTATTGCCCCGACGCCGGAAGTGCCAGTCTTGGTGAAAAAGTAAGGCGAGGATAATGTGCCCGTGGTGTTGAATTGGATTTCACCGTTGCCACTGGTTGTTGTTACCGTGCCCGCATTCAGGATTCCGCCCGCAGCCGCCGGGCTGCCTGACGGCGCACCGATGTTCAAAATGCCGATTGAGGATTCGGTGGTGTTAGCGAGCGTGACGGTGCCCGATCCGCCTCCAACGTTGACCGTACCGCCGTTGCTGATCGTGAGCGTGCCGGTGCCGTTATACCCAACAAAAAGGTTTCCGGTAACGTTCAGCGAGCTGCCACTTCCGTCGATCGACACTGCGCCGTTGTTTATGAAATCGTTATTGACTACTAGTGTTCCGCCCTGCACGGCCGCAGTGCCACCATTCACCGTGAACAAACCATTGGCGGTGGTCGTCTGCTTGAAGGTGATTCCACCGTTGATCATGGAAGCCGAACTGATGATCAGACTTCCGCCCGAAAAAGCCGCATTCGGTCCTGTGTAGGCGTTGACAGTCAAGGCGTCGATCGTGAAGTTGCTGTCAAGGAATAGCGCGGTCGTCTGATTGATGATCGCACCATCAGCACTGGTGGGCGGACCGCCCGGCGACCATGAGGCGGGGTCGGACCAGTTTCCGGACGATGTGGCGACCGTGTAATCGGTGCCGGCCCGAACTGGAAATGTCGCAATGAATACGGCCCACAAAATGGCAGCGAGCGCTCGGAAGTGAGCAGATGAGATCATTGGATAAGGGCACAAAAGCGTGCCTTTGATAGAGTGAGGTGCCAACGGCTGCTTGAATCCAAAACTGATATGCAAATGTGTGACAAGATCGCCCGAAGGCAACAAGCATATTTCGGCGGGCTATCAGAATCTCTGTCACTTACCATAATAGATTCACAACCTACTACATAACAATTTATTGCGTAATATTACAAGGACTCATAACTACTGAAAAACTCGGGTCCTCGCCAAAGCGCGCTCCCGGGATTCAATCCGGGCAAAGAAGGGCGTTGAAGGCCTGCCATGCCGTTGCCTCGCGCGAAGGCTGGCGTAGCGCCCACCACCCGCAGTCCGCGGTCCTGCCGGCAGGCGCCAAAATCCACCGTTGAACCATCCGCGTTCATCGGCGGAGAATCTGCTGCTTTCTTTCCCGCGGGCTTTCGGCCCGTCAGCAAACGAGCTGGCCGAAGTCCATGAAGTCCGCCGCGAAGCCGTCCTTGACGCCCTTGCACACGACGCTGACTGCGTCATGGGAATGCAACGACTCGAGATGGCTGCAGGCCGCCCGGAAGTCCCGGATCCGGCGGTCGCCGTTTAGCTCGCGATACAACAGCCGGGCCGCGTCCTCGACAAACTTGATGTAGGCCCCGTTCAGCTCGGCAAACGCCTGTTCATCCTCGCGTTTCACCATCACCTGGGTCTCGGTCTGAAGCGCGTTGAGGCAATGGGCCTGGAGGTCCTCGATCGCGAGCTTCGCGCCGGGCGCGACTTCGACGCTCACGCGGGCCTTGCTGCGCTGCGAGTGCGGGATCGAATACACGCCGCGCCGGTCGCGCGCATGCTCCGCCAGCTCCGCGGAACATGGGCAGGCGGACGAGTAGACAAAATCGAAATGGATGAAGCGCCGGTAACGCCCGGTGTGCGTCATCGCCCCCTCGAACGCGACCTCGTAATACTGCCAGCCCTCCAGGCCGCTCCGGAGGCTCCGCTGCAGAATCGGATACGAGAACGCGACCTTCAGCCGGGCGTCCTTGCTTTTGATCCGCCGCAGATAGGTCGCCAGAATCCGGCCGAGCCATTCGAGCGTGAAGATACCGTCCTTGTGATCGTAAAACGAACGCACGATCCGGCTCATATTGATCCCCTTGAGCTCGGCCTCGAGCGACACCGTTCCGGTCACGCGCGCCTCCAGCGTCAAAATGCCGTTCCGCCTCGTGCGTACCTTGATCGGCAGCCGGAAATTCGCCACGCCGACCTGCTGGATGCCAACCTTCGCTCCTTGAATCGCTCCCGCCGCCGCCATCATGTCCGGCAGCCCGGCACGGTAGGCCGGGGTGACCTCGAACTTCGTGTCGTAAACCCGCGGGATCCGCGGCGCCGGGGAGGCTTCAGTCTGGTGGAGATACAATTTCGATTTAGTCTTCATTCTCAGGTCCGGTCTGCGTCCGGCCGCCGCGGACACTAGTCCCGGCGACAACGGTTCGCAAACGATCCGGCGGCGTCAACAGTCCGGCGCCGCAGGAGCCGGAGTAAGTATTCATTAACCGGCGTTGGTCAACCTTTCGGATTGTCTCAGCTTGTCTCTGCCCTTGTTTTGTGGCCCGATCGATCTCACGGACGTGATCCTCTCCTGCTTAACCCGGATTCTTCCTCGTCCCGCCGATCGTCTTGTCCGCGCAGCGGACATTCAGCGAGGCGCTGGTTTCAGCTTCAATTCGCCTTCAACCTCATGGTCGCATCAATCCTCAAGCTTGGACTGAGGCGGCACCTCGCTAGCTCAACTCCATGAAAGTCCGCAAAGCCCTCATCACCGCCGCCAATCCCCGGCAGCGCGCGCTGCCGCTCCAGATGCTGATCGACCCGCAGGGCGAGTCGAAGTCCGCCCTGCAGATCGTCATCGAGGAGGCCGCCGGATCGGGAGTCGAGGAGTTCGGCGTCATCGTCTGCCCGGGCGACGAATCCGCCTACTCCGGCGCGAGCGGCGCACTGCGCGATCGCGTGCGCTTCATCCCCCAGCGCGACCCGCGCGGCTACGGTCACGCCGTGCTCTGCGGCCGGGAGTTTATCGGCGGGGAGACCTTTCTTCACCTCGTCGGAGACCACCTGCACGTGGCGCAGGGCACGATCAGCTGCGCCCGCCAGCTCATCAGCGTGGCGGAGTCCGAGGACGCACCGGTCTCCGCGGTTCAGCCGACGCACGAGAGCCTCCTGACGGCCTACGGCACCGTCGGCGGCCGGCTCGTGGGCGGCGAACGACCGCTCTATCAAATCGAGACCGTGCTGGAGAAACCGACCCCGACCGTGGCCGAACAGCAGCTCCTGGTACCGGGTCTGCGGGCGGGTTATTACCTTTGTTTCTTCGGCATGCACGTGCTGCCCCCGGAGATCTTTGAGCTCCTGGAGGAACTGGCCATCGCCGGCGCTGGCCGGCCGTTGGGACTCTCCCCTGCCCTGCACGCACTCGCCGGACGCCGCCGCTATCTGGCCTTCAGCATTGCCGGCCGACGCTACGACATCGGCGCGACCTATGGCTTGTTGTTCGCCCAGCTCGCGCTAACCCTGGCCGGTCGCGATCGCGACCGGATCCTGACGCAGCTCGTGGAGCTGCTGGCGACGCGATAGCGAGGCTGCACGACGCTTCGTTCCGGAATCACACCAAACCCAAATCGCTTCACAGAAGCCCAAAATGCAAAAACACGGTTTTGCTTGCGACCTGCGGAAACCTGTAGCCGGGGGCGCTTGCCCTGAGCTTGCCGAACGGGCCGACCCCGGCAATTCCGATCGAGAGGCATGGCCGGCCTCAACGCGGCCGGCTACAGCTTGGCCTGTTTCCTAGGAAACGGAGATCAACCGAGAGCAGATTCCAATGACCTTTCGCGTCACCGACATCATCGAGTCGGCGGATCCCGCCACGCGGGATCTCGCGATTGAGCGCTGGTGTGCCGGGCGCCCGGCCGCCGAGTTGCTGGCTGCCTGCGCCGAACTCGAGACCTACCGCCGCCAGCAGGCCAACCTCTATCGGCGCGTCCGGGCTTTGTTCTTTCTCGCCGCCATTCACCGCTATCACCTGCCGGTGCGGCCCGAGTTTCCCCGCACCGGCCGCGTGCCCTACGATGGTTTCAGCCGCATGCTGGAGCGGCGCTTCGAGGAGGCGATCAGCGGTTTCCTGCGCGCGCAGGCCGCGCAAGGCGCCAACGAGACGCTCTCGAGCGCCCTGGCCGCGGCCTATCACGCCCTCGGTTTTCAAACGCTCGCCGACCAGGTCCGCCACACGGTGCGCGCCACGCGGGGCAACGCCTGGATGTTCCGCCTCGGCCATCCGCTCGACCAGCCGCTGCGCGTTCGGCCCGAGCTACTGCGAACCGGCAACCGCGGCGGGCCGCATCCGGTCCTCCGCGAGCGCACGCCGGTCCGGATGGACCTGACGCATTGCGGCTGGAGCGACATCTTTTTTCTCGGGATGGATTTTCCCGAGGGCGCGCGGGTGCTCAACGTTTCCATCGACCTCGGCGTGCATGGCCGCGATTCCGGCCCGCGTCCGCCGGTCGAGGCGTATTTCCGCGTCATCGACGAACCGGTCATCCGTCTGGCGAGCGTGGACCTGGAGGCGACCGCGGAGGTGCGCGAGCTCGACGAAGTGTTCGACTTCGGCCGCGACTACCTCGGGCTCCTGAAAGCCGCGATCATCGCCGCGGGGCTCGTGCCGCCGGGCATCGAGCGGTCCGGCGCAAGGCTGGCAGAACTGCTGGCCGTCATCGTTCGGGGCCGGCCGCGGGATTCGAGCTGGTCAGCAACGTCAACCGCATCCCCAAGGGCTCGCGGCTGGCCGTCTCCACCAACCTGCTCGGCGCGCTGATCGGCGTCTGCATGCGCGCGACCGGGCAGATCCGGACCCTGAGCGGACCGATGGAGGAGCCCGAGCGCCGGATCGTGGCGGCGCGCGCGATTCTCGGCGAATGGCTCGGCGGTTCCGGCGGCGGCTGGCAGGATTCAGGCGGCCTCTGGCCGGGCATCAAGCTGATCGAGGGCGTCACCGCGCAGCCCGGCGAGGTCGAGCACGGTTTCAGCCGCGGCCGGCTGCTGCCCCGCCACACCTGCTGGGACCCGACCGGATTCCGGCGGCGGCGCGCGCGCGCCTGCAGGAGTCGCTCGTGCTCGTACACGGGGGGATGGCGCAGAACGTCGGGCCGATCCTCGAGATGGTGACGGAGAAATACCTGCTGCGCGGCGAAGCCGAGTGGGCCGCGCGCCAGCAAGGCCGTGGCGACACTGGACGAGATCCTCGGCCAACTCGCCGCCGGCGACGTGCACACGCTGGGCCGCTCGCTGACCGCCAATTTCTTCGGGCCGCTGCAGACCATCATTCCCTGGGTGAGCAATCTCTACACCGAGCGGCTGATCGAGCGCACGCGTGCCGCGTTCGGCGACGATTTCTGGGGTTTCTGGATGCTCGGCGGGATGTCGGGCGGCGGCATGGGCTTCATCTTCGCGCCGCGAGCGCCGGCGCGAAGGCCAGGAGCGGCTCCAGGAGATCATGCTGACCGCCAAGCGGGAGCTGGAGACCGCCCTGCCGTTCGCGATGGATCCGGTGGTCTACGATTTCGCGATCAACGAGACACGGCTCCGTCGGCGCGCTGCTGACGGGCGCGGACGCGCTGCTGCCCGCCGGCTTCTACCAACAGTCCGTGCCGCGGTGCCTTCGCCAGGAGGCGCGCAACCTCACGCCGCGCGAGCGCGGCGACCTGCAGCAGTTCACCCAGGCCGCACGGCGCCAGCCGGAATATGCCGCCGTGCTTCCGACGCTGCTCGACCGCATGCTGCCCTCAACGGCTCGCCGCGCAGGACGCCGGACGGCTCGACGCGCTGCTCGACGAGAACGGATTCGACCGCGTCCAGCATGAGCAGATCCGCGCCGACCTGCGCAACGGACGCATCGGCCTGGCAATGAACCGGCTGCCGCCGAGCACAAGGATCGACGACGTTCCCGCCGGGGCATTGTTCGAACCGGGACCGCAGCGTCCGCCGACCCTGCGCGCAGCGGGGCGAGGCCGCGCTGCGGGCGGGCGAGGTGGCGGTGGTGACCTATTCGGCAGGCGTGGGCAGCCGCTGGACCCAGGGAGCCGGCGTGGTGAAGGGCCTGCATCCGTTCGCAAAATTCGGCGGCCGCCACCGGAGCTTCATCGAGGTGCATCTCGCGAAGACGCAGCGTGCGGCGCGCCTTTTCGGCGCGGACATTCCGCACGTCTTCACGACCAGCTACCTCACGCACGCGCCGATCGAGCGTTTCCTTCGCGAGGCGGTCGGCACGGCGCTCGGCCGCACGATCTGGCTCTCGCCCGGGCGTTCCATCGGCCTGCGGCTTGTGCCCACGGTACGCGACCTGCACTTCGCCTGGCAGGAGACGGCGCAGCAGCGGCTCGACGAGCAGAAGGAGAAGATGCGCGAGAGCGTGCGGGCCGCGCTGACGGCGTGGGCCCGGCAGGCGGGCGAGGGCAGCGACTACACCGACAATCTGCCTGGCCAGTGCCTGCACCCCGTCGGCCATTGGTTCGAAATCCCGAATCTCCTGAAGAACGGCGTCCTCGCGCGCTTGCTCGCCGCGCGGCCGCAGCTTGCGCACGCTGCTCGTGCACAACATCGACACGCTCGGCGCCACCGTGGATCCCGCGATGCTCGGCTGGTTCCGTGCCGCCGGCGCCACGCTCGGCTGGGAGGTCATGGCCAAACGGGTCGAGGATCACGGCGGCGGTCTCGCGCGCATCGACGGACGCATCCGGCTGGTGGAGGGCCTGGCCCTGCCCCGCGAGGAGGACGAATTCGCGCTCACCTACTACAACACGAACACCTGCTGGGTGGACATCGACCGCCTGCTGGCGCTTGTTCGGGCTCCGCCGGACCGATCTGGCGGATGCCGACCGGACGGCGGCGGCCGTCCGCGCGCTCGCGGCGCGCATGCCCACGTACGTGACGCTGAAGGAGGTCAAGAAACGCTGGGGGCACGGCCAGGAGGACGTGTATCCAGTGGCCCAGTTCGAAAAGCTCTGGGGCGACATGACGACGCTGGCCGAATGCGCCCACGCCTTCGCCGTCGTGCCGCGCGCCCGCGGCCAGCAGCTCAAGGACCAGGCCCAGCTCGACGTCTGGCAGCGCGACGGCTCCGACGCGTACATTGAGTCGCTCGGGGACTGGTAAAAACGCGCTGGCGCGCGTTTTTAAGGAAGCCGCGGCGCGGAGTTCCGGGCTGATCGCGCTTGCGGGCGTTCTGCTCCTCCCCTGCACTGTCCCCAACTGAATTCCTGCCCGGCGCGCGGATTTCTCCCATGAGCGATCTGATCCAGGATTTGCGCTTCGGAATCCGGACTCTCTGCAAGAGCCCGGGCTTCGCGATCATCGCCGTCCTGACCCTGGCGATCGGCATCGGCGCCAATGCCGCGATCTTCAGCTATCTGGACGGAATCCTGCTGCGCCCGTCGCCGTACGCGGCGGTCGCCCGGATGGTCCGCGTCCTCGAGAAACCGCCTGGCGGCGGGCGCAACGCCATCTCGACCCTGAACTACCTCGACTGGGAGAAACAGAACACGGTCTTCGAATACCTCACCGCGCAGGTGTGGGGCACCGTGACCCTCACCGGAACCGAGAATCCGGAACAGGTGGGCTGCGAGACCGTGTCCCTGCATTTCTTCGACGTGTTCAAGGATACTCCCGCCATGGGCCGGGTCTTTGCCCCGGGCGAGGACCGGGTCGGCCAGGATCACGTCGCGGTGATCAGCCACTTGTTCTGGATGGACCGGTTCGGCGGCGACCCCAATGTGCTCGGCCGCACCCTTTCGCTCGACGGTGAGCCCTACACCGTGATCGGCGTCATGCCGTCCGGCATCTTCGACCGGACGGGAACCAGGATCTGGCGTCCGCTGGCCTTCGCGCCCGAGAACATGACCCGGGATTTTCACTGGTTCGTCGCCTGGGCGCTGCTCAAGCCGGGCATCACGCTGGAGCAGGCGCGCACGCAGATGGATGCCCTGGCCGGGCGGATCGCGCACGACTACCCCAAGTCGAACAAGGGCTGGGGGGTGGGCATCGATCCTTTCAGCGAGGTGCTGGTCAATCCCCAGTTGCGGCAGTCGCTCTTCGTGCTCATGGGCGCCGTGGGCATGGTGCTGCTGATCGCCTGCGCGAATCTGGCCAACCTGAGCCTCGCCCGGGGCATCGCGCGGGAGCGCGAGGTCGCAATCCGCGCCGCCCTGGGGGCGGGACGGTGGCGGCTCATGCGCCAGTTCCTGACGGAGAGCGTCGTGCTCTCGCTGTTCGGCGGCGCACTGGGGCTGCTGGTCGCCTATGGCGGCCTGCAGGCGCTCAAGGTTACGATCCCTCCGGGAATCCTGCCGCCAAACGTCTACGTCGCGATGGACGCCCGGGTCCTCCTGTTCGTCCTCGGCATCTCGATTCTGACCGGGGTCGTCTTCGGCATCTTTCCGGCGATCAAGGCGACCCGGCCGGACCAGGTGACGGTGATCAAGCAGGGCGGTCACGGGGCGAGCGCGGGCCGGGCGCGCCAGCGGCTCCGGGGCGCCGTGGTCGTGGCCGAGGTGGCCCTTGCCTTCATGCTCCTGACCGGCGCCGGCCTGCTCATCCGCAGTTTCTTCAAGATGCAGGCGGTCAACCCCGGGTTCGACCCGACCAACGTGATCACCGCGTATCTGCCGATCTCCTACAAACGCTTTCCCGCGGCAGACGAATTCCGGATTTATCTGCGGCGCCTCACCGACCGGCTCCGGGAGATCCCCGGCGTGCGCGACGTGGCCCTCACCTCGGCGCTGCCGCTGCAGGGCTGGGGCTACGGCATGCCGTTTCAGATCGCCGGGGCGAATCCCGTCGATCCGGCCAACCGCCCGGCCTGTTTCTTCAAGATGGTCAGCCCGTCGTATTTCCGGGCGCTCGGAATCCGGCTGACGCGCGGCCGGTTCCTCGACGAACATGACGTCAAGGGCGCCCTGCCGGCCACCGTGATCAACGAGGCCATGGCCAGGAAGTACTTCCCGAACGAGAATCCGATCGGCCAGCGGATCCTGGTTGAGGAGATCGCCTTCGGGAGGACCGCCCTCGGTCCCGAGATCCCGTGGGAAGTCGTCGGGGTGATCGCCGACGAAAAAGTCGGCGGGCTCGGCTCGAACAACGATTACAGCCCCGGCCTCTACGTGACGCACGACCAGAGCCCCCAGACGGGACAGGCGCTGGTCGTTCGCGGGAACCTGGCGCCGGCTTCCATCCAACGCCTGATTCCGAAGGCCATCCACGAAGTCGACCCGGACCAGGTCGTCGAGGACCTGAAGACCCTGGAGCAGATCAAGACCGAGTCGGTGGGGGCCGACCGGTTCCGCGCCCTTCTCCTGACCATCTTCGCCGGCGTGGCCCTCGCGCTCTCCGCCATCGGGCTGTACGGCGTCATCTCCTATTCCGTTGTGCAGCGCACCCAGGAAATCGGCATCCGGGCCGCGCTCGGCGCGGACGCCGCGAACATTTTCGGTCTCATCCTGCGTTCCGGAATGACGCTGACCGCCCTCGGCCTCATCCTGGGAATTGGCGGCGCCTTCGGACTGACGCGATTTCTGGCCTCCATGCTGTTCGGCATCGGAAGCAACGATCCCGTCACGCTGGCCGTCGTGGCCGCCACCCTGGCGCTCATCGCCCTGCTCGCCTGCTATCTCCCCGCCCGGCGCGCGATGAAGGTCAATCCGATCGTGGCGCTGCGGTGCGAATAGCCGCCCGCGGCATTTTCCTGGTGACTCGCGTTCACGATCCCGCGCCGCGGAAACGCGACGAGGGCGTCGCGTCTCCAGGACAGAGTCTGGAAACCGTCAGTTTCCTTGGCTGCCTCAAGCAACAGCTTCTCACTTGTGGCCACGAGCGCCAGCGAGTGGATCCGACACAAGCCGACTCCGATGTTTCACCAAATGGGCACGAAGCACAGAGGCCAGACCCAAGCCTCAGACTCTTTTCCCCACGAATGCACACGAATGGGCGCGATCCACCAATTCCGTCCCCGTCCACGATTCCCCGGGGTTGACGAACGCCCGCACATCCGGTTGACTTTCTACGATGCCGAAACTCTTCGTCATCGCGGGCCCGAACGGAGCCGGGAAGACGACCTACGCGCGGGACTTCCTTCCCGCGGAGATGCGCTGTTTTGAATTCGTCAACGCCGACCTCATCGCCGCCGGCGTGTCGCCCTTCGCGCCGGGCCAGGCGGCGTTCGAAGCGGCCCGGATCATGATCCGGCGTCTGCACCAGCTGCTCGCCTGCCGGAAGGACTTCGCTTTCGAAACGACTCTGTCCGGATACGGTCATGCCGCGCTGCTGGAAGAAGCCCGGGCTGCGGGCTACCGGATCCGGCTGGATTTCCTCTGGGTCGAGAGCCTGGACGTCACCCGTGAGCGCATCCGTGAGCGCGTCCGCAAGGGCGGGCACGACATCCCGGACCACGTTCAGCAGCGGCGGTTTGGCAAGGGACCCCGGATGCTAATCGGGTCTTTTCGCCCGTTGCTGGATCACTGGCGCCTCTTCGACAACAGCGGTGACCATCCGCAGCTGATCGTCGAGGAGGAGAACGGCGTCCTGAGGATCGCTGACGCCTCCCGGGGTGCCGTCTTTGAGGAAAAGACCGGAATTCGTCTGGTGCCGGAAGCTCCGCCCAAAGCCGTCGAAGAGCCCGTCGCTCCGGAGCGCAGTGCGGAGACCCGGGCGGCCCTGCGCGCGCTCCGTCGCGCCTATGCCCGCGTCGTCCTGGAGAACAAGGCGCACGGCCTTCCGGTCATCCAGTGGCGCGAGGGCCGCGGCGTCGTCAGGGTCCCGGCGGAACTGCTCGAGCCGCTGGCCCGCCGGATCCTCGAAACCGATGGCGATCCCCTGCCCGAGGAGGAGGAACGCGCCCTGCTCCGCGACGTGCGATAGCTCCGTCAGCCTATCCCCATGACATGGAAATGCCTTCTCCGCTGGTTCGCCGCTCTCACTCTCCTGTGCGCCGCGCTAACCGGCTTCGTCATGCTGGGTCTCGAATCACCCTTCCCCGGCCTGACTCTGCTCTCTCTGCGCGTTTACCCGACAAACGTGGCTGCACTCTTCTTCGCTTTCGGCAAGGCCGCCACCAGTGAGGGAATGAGCTTCCTGAGGTCGTTGATGTCGTTCGTCGCGCACCGAAGCACAATCACGGTAAGAGGGAGCCCCGCCAGTTTCTGCTGTTTGGGGAGGTTCCGATCGACCGTCAGAAGAACATCGAAGCGACCGGCGGCCTTGGCGAGCAGGACGCCGTTTCTCAGGCCGGCCCAACCCATCTGCTTGATCGTACTTACATCGTGCCCGACAAGGTCGCGGCTCAATTGTTGCGGCATGCACTCATCGAGAAGGATGCGCATGAAGGCTTAATCCTCGGCGACCGCAAGCAGCCGTTCCCTGGCCTCAGCGAGCAGTTGATGCACCTGCGATTCAGAGACCGTCGGAAAATCCGCGAGAAAATCCGCGATGGGATGACCGCCATTAACGTAATCGAACAGTGCCTGGACAGGTACGCGGGTCCCGACGAAGCACGGCGCCCCGCTCATGATCTCAGGGTCAATCGCGATGACGCTGGCTTTCATGCCGACAAGCTAGCTGGCAGCCCGCTTGTCGCAAGATTCGATTCGCGCCGTCTGGACCGAGAAGAGGTCAGGTCTCCCACGACGATCTGACCCGGCCGACGCTAGTCGAGACGATTTGGTGATTTCAAGCGGCTCAATCCTCGGCGGTCGCAAGCCGCCGTTCCCTGGCCTTCGTGCGCTTCGTTGTCTTCCAATAAACAGTCCACACTGTAGCCGGCCGCGTTGAGGCCGGCCGAACCCGCCGGGGTCGGCCCGTTCGACCGGCTCCTCGCCAGGCTCGGGGCCTTGACCCATTCGACGCCGCTCAGGGTCATCCTGAGCCTGTCGAACGGATGAGCCTGTCGAAACGGTTCAGGGCAAGCGCCCCCGGCTACCGGTTTCCTCTCGTCGCGAGCAAAACCGAGTTTTGCATTTTGGGCTCCTGAGAAATGCTCCGGCAGCAGGCGGCTGGTTGCGGTGCATCTTCCGGGTGCACTCGACCATCGACAGACCGCCGCCGATCTGAACATCGTGGTCACACCGATTTCCCTTCCATGACCTCCTTCCGTTGCCCTCCGCGTTCTCTGGTCGTTACGTTTCTTTTTGCGGCGGCGGCCGCTACAACCCTGGCGGCCCGGGACGTCCAGTCGCTGGCCGGCGAATGGCGCCTGGTCCTGGGCGGTCCTGCGCCGTCCTTTCCCCAGGCGGCGCAGCCCGCGGTGACCTTTAACGATCGCATCGCGCTGCCGGCCACCACCGAGACCGCCGGCAAGGGTCCCCTGAATGAGGCCCGCGAGACCTGGAACCTTACCCGGGTGCGCAAGTACGAGGGGCCGGTCTGGTACGAGCGGGAGGTGGAGGTGCCGGCGGCCTGGCAGGGCAAACGGCTCGAACTTCTGTTGGAGCGGACCAAGTATAGTCAGGTGTGGTTCGACGGCCAGCCGATGGGTGCGCAGGCCCTGTTCGGCTCTCCCCAGGTGCGGGCCCTGGGTCCGGCGGTGCCCGGCCGGCACCGGCTCACCGTGATGGTTGACAACCGCTCCGAACGCTGGCCCGCCAAGGGCTGGGACGCCCATCAGAACTCCGACGCCACCCAGACCAACTGGAACGGGATCATCGGCCGGATCGAGCTGGCCGCCCTCGACCCGGTGGCCCTGGGCGACGTCATGATCACGCCGCAGGTGCCGGCCTCGTCCTTCCAGGTGCGGGTGACCATCAGCAATACGACCGGCCAGGCGGTCGCGGGCGAACTGACCGTCTCGGCCGTCAGCACCAACCACGCGGGCGCGCCGCACGTGCCGCCGCCGGTCGTCGTCCCCGTCCGCCTCGACGCCGCACCCGCCGCCACGATCGAGGCCGTCCTGCCCCTGGGCGACGGCGCCCGGCGCTGGGACGAATTCGCCCCCAACCTCTACACGGTCACCGTGGTTCTGGACACGCCCGCGGGCACCGACCGACGGATCCTCACCACGGGCCTGCGCGAGTTCAGCGGCAAGAGCGGCCAGTTCACGATCAACGGCCGGACCACCTTCCTCCGCGGCAAGCACGATGCCTGCGTCTTCCCGCTCACCGGCCATCCGCCGATGGACGTGGACGGCTGGCTGGCCTACCTCGGCACGCTGAAGGCCTGGGGCATCAACCACCTCCGCTGCCACACCTGGATCCCGCCCGAGGCCGCCTTCGCCGCCGCCGACCGCCTGGGCCTGTACGTCCAGCCGGAGCTGCCGTTCTGGGGAGTATTCAATGCTCAAATACGCGACGGCCTGCTGCCCGAGGCCCGGGCGCTGCTCGCGCAGGCCGGCCACCATCCCTCCTTCGTCATGCTCAGCCTCGGCAACGAGCTGCAGGGCGACCGCACGCTGATGGCCGGGACGATCGAACTCCTGCGCCGCGAGGATCCCCGCGTGCTCTACGCCGACGGCAGCAACACCATCCACTGGGACGCCCGGGAGCAGCCCCACAACGACTGGCGCACCGCCGCCACCGTGCCGGTGAACGGCCGGCAGGTCCAGGTGCGCGGCTCCTTCGGCGGCCAGTTCTCCGGGCAGGGCGTCGTCCAGACCGGCGACGGCTCGACCCGCGGCGACTACCGCGAGGCCCTGGCTGGCGCCACGATGCCGCTGGTGGCCCACGAGACCGGCCAGTTTGGCATCTTCCCCGACCTGCGCGAAATCCCGCGCTACACCGGCGTGGTCCAGGCGCGCAATTTCGAGCAATTCCGCGAAACCCTCGTCCGGCGCGGGATGCTCGACCAGGCCGGCGATTTCCTGCGCGCCTCCGGCGCCCTCGCGGCGGACCTGTACAAGGAGGACCAGGAGCGCTACCTGCGCACGCCCGGTTTCGGCGGGTTCCAGGTGCTCGACCTCCAGGACTTCCCCGGCCAGGGCACCGCACTCGTGGGAATGCTCAACGCGCTGCTGGAGGACAAGGGTGTCACCACGCCGGCGGCCTGGAGGCAGGCCTGCGCCCCGGTGACGGTGCTGGCCCGCTTCGACCGCTGCGTGTGGACCACCGCCCAGCGGTACGTCGCCGACCTGGAACTGGCGCACTACGGTCCGGCCGACTGGACCGATGTATCCACCGAATGGAGTCTGGTGGACGCCGCCGGCCAGGTGGTCGCCGGCGGATCCTTCACCGCCGCCCGGCTGGCCCAGGGGAAGCTCCATCCGCTGGGCCGCGTGGACGTGCCGCTCGCCGGGATCGCCGCACCGGCCCGGCTGGAACTGCGCGTCGAGACCCGCGCCGGCGCTGGCGGTCTGCGCGACGGACGGCCGAGCCTTGATCAGGCCGGGAACCGCTGGCCCCTGTGGGTCTATCCGGAGACGATCGTCCAGCCCGCCGCGCCCGACGTGCTTGTGGCCAAGGCCTGGGACGCCGCCGTGGAACAGCGCCTCGCCGCCGGCGGGCGGGTGCTGTTGATTCCGGCGGGCGACAGCTGGGGCGATCCGCTCACAGGCGGCTACGCCAACGACTATTGGAGCTGGAACTTCTTTCACAATGAGCCCGGCACCCTCGGCCTCCTGCCGGATGAACACCACCCCGCGTTGGCCGGCTTCCCCACCCGCGCCTACAGCGAGCGGCAGTGGACCGCGATTGCCCATGCCTCCCGCCCGGTGATTCTCAGCGACCTCCCGGCCGGCACCCGGCCGATCGTGCAGGTGATCGACAACCCGGTGCGCTGCGAGCGGCTCGGCCTGGTGTTCGAGCTGGCCGTTGGCTCCGGCCGGCTGCTGGTCTGCGCCGCCGACCTCGATGCGCTCGCCGCCGATCACCCGGAGGCCGCGCAACTCCGCGCCAGCCTGCTGGCCTATGCCGCATCGCCGGCTTTTGCGCCCCCGACCGCCTGGCCCCTGGGCCAGACCGCGGCCCTGTTCGCCCCGGCGATCTCGCTGTCCAAGGGCAAACCCGCCACCGCGTCCAGTGCGCAGCCCGACAACCAGCCGGGATTTGCGGTGGATGCCGACGCCGGCTCCCGCTGGTGCGCGGACCGTCCCGGTGCAGCGCAGTGGCTGGCGGTGGATCTGGGCGAGCCCCACGATCTGAGCCGGGTGATCGTTGCCTGGGAACAGGACCGCCCCGGGTATCGCTATCGCCTCGAGGGATCCGCGGACGGAGTCAGCTGGAAGCTCTTGAGCGACCAAACCGCCAACACGTTTCCCGGCGGCACCCACCGCCTGGAACTGAAGGCCCGCGGCATCCGCCATCTGCGCATCTCCACCACCGCCCTGCCCGAGGGCTGCTGGGCCAGCATCCGCGACCTGCGCGTGCTGGGCAATTGAGGCTGGGGTCCGCGGTACGCCTCACCGGACAGCCATGGTTCCCAGCTCAACTAGGCAAGCCTTTTCCGGGCTTGCCCTTGGCTATCGAGCCGATCGCCGCAATCGGGACGTCATAGAGACGCTGCACGTTCATCGGCAGGCGACTCCCCAAATGGTCACAATGTGTGATCTGCTTCCGAAGCCTTTTATCAAATTTGCTTCTTGCGGGAACGGTACGGATGAGAGGTCAACCGGGACATTCTGGCAGTAGATCGAGCTTCCCGCAGAAGAAGAGGATTCTGGTGCGGTAGTTCTCGAAACGCCGGAAGCCGCGGGCGGCCGACTTGATGGCCTGTATGCGGCTGTTGAAGCCCTCGGTTAACGCATTGGTGATCGGATGATCAAAATAGGTAAGCAGGTGGTCGAGGTGGTTTTTGAGGGTCCGGGCAACCTTCTTGATTTTGTCGAGCCGGGTGACCACCCCGCGATCAAGATCAAGATCGACAGACCCGAGGACTCCTACGACGTCCACCGAGCCGCCTTTGATTGGTTCCGAAAGCTTGCTCCGCCCGATTACTTCCTCGGTCGGTTTTCAATTCGGAAGCGAAGCAACATTTACGGCCTGATTTTCGGCAGCCAGCACCCATTGGGCATCCACAAGTTTCTCCAAGTCGCGTGGGAAAACGACGAGATTGCCGGTGAGGCCAATTTCGACATTGAACGGGAGAACATTGCCCCTGGTGAGCTACTGCTCCCAATGGATGAGTTTCGCCCGAAGAAAATTCAGGTGTTCGAGTGTGAGTTGGAAGCAGCCCTGCGGTCCGGAAACATGCGCTCGGAAGCGGACGTGATTCGTTTCTGCGTTGAAGCCGGAATGACCTGCCAGCATTCCACTCCGGTGCTTCAAAAGTTGAAACGTGACGGCGCCATCAAGTGTGATTTTCGCACGCCGGACATCCGGAATTTCTTCAGACCTCGGCCGATAGTGCCGGTATAGCTCATGGCTGCCCCACAACAACTTGTCCAAAAGCTTTGGAATTACTGCAACATCGTGCGGGATGATGGTTTGTCCTATGGCGACTACGTCGAGCAACTGACGTTCCTGCTATTTCTGAAGATGGCGGACGAACAGAGCCGCCCGCCGTTCAACCCTCCTTCGCCCGATGGGCTTCGGAGGGCAGGCAAGCCTTCCACGGTGCCCGAAGGTTACGACTGGCCGAGCCTGTTGGCGAAGGACGGTGATAAACTGGAAACACATTAACGGCACATCCTGGAGACCCTCGGCAAGAAGAACACTCTCAAGCGCAGCGACCTCGACGATTTCGTCGCGTGCTATTTTGGAAACGTAGGGTCGTCGCCGTTTCGACAGGCTCAAGGCCCCGAGCGTGTCGAGGGGCTCGCCGACGGACCTCGGCCTGCCGACAAGCGGCAGCCCTACAGGGACAGAATCAACCGCGTTGAAACCGAGCGGTTCAAATCCTTCACCTACGAGGATCTCCTCAAGCGCGACAAGGCGCCCTCTGCGATCTGTTACGACACAGCGCTTCGTTGCAGCCGCCTCCAGCTGAAATGTCCCCTGCGGATCTTGCACGTTTCCGACCTTTATGTCCTGCGAAACATCAAGGTCGGCCGCGTCAGGGCTTCGGGTTGAGGTAAAGATCGAGGTACTCGTCGGCGTCTTCCGGGGAGGCGTAGAACTGATCCTCGAGCGCAGTCAGCTTCTTTCGAATCTCATCACTAAAGGTCTGCACGATCGCGCGTCGTGCCTCCCGGTTTTTGGGCGGACCGTCGGAGCCAAAGACCTGGTTGGCCTCGGCAGCAATTCCAGCCATCGCCATGGAGCCGATTTTCCCGAGGGCCGCCGGCACATAAAAGGCCATGTCACCTGCGGCACTGTTAAAATACCTGACGAATCCGCCGTTGGCGACTCCCGCCTGGTAGGTCCAGACCGCAGCCAGAATCTTCTCCGAGTCGGTTAGTTTCTCAAAGCCGACCCGCGCGAGCTGGTCGAACGCCTTCTGGGCTTCAATATCGGTATTCATTGGTAAAAGATGGGCGATCGTCATTGGGCAGGCGCTGCGGAAGAGGGCATCTCGTCACCGGTCAGCAGCCGCGAAGGATCGGCGCTGCCCGGCGGCGAACACCGGCGGCATCCTTAGTGCCCGGTCAAGACGTTGATGAAAAGCATTAGGAAATAGCCGGCGATCGCGGTGACAGGCAGCGTGAGCACCCAGGCCCAGAGGATATGTTCAACCACGCCCCATTTTACGGCGCTGAGCCGCTTGGTTGCCCCACCCCCATGATGGCCGCAGAGATGTTGTGCGTCGTGGAAAGTGGAATACCATAATGGGACGCACCCAGGATGACCAGCCCAGCCGCCGTTTCAGCGGCGAATCCGTTTACGGGCTGCAACCGCACCATCTTGTGTCCCATCGTGCGGATGATACGCCAACCGCCCGCCGCCGTGCCGGCGGCCATCGTCCCCGCGCAGGCCAGAATGACCCAAGCGGGGATGTCCTTGAACTCAGGCGTCCGCAGGAAACCCAGCCACGAGGGCAGGCCGTCGAACGCATGGCTCTGCGTCCCCGTAAAAAGCGCCAAGGCAATAATGCCCATCGTCTTCTGGGCGTCATTCGAACCGTGGGATATGCCCATCCATGCGGCACTGACCAATTGCAGCCTGCCAAAGAGCGCATTGACAAAATGCGGCGCGGCGCGGCGGAAACCGACGTAGAGCAGCAGCATCAGGATCACGCCAAGGGAAAAGCCGATCAGCGGCGAAGTGATCATGGGCAGAATCACCTTCGGCCACAACCCGTCGTGCCCGCCCCTGGCGTCAACCAGCGACCATTTCAGCACCTCCCACTGGCCATGAGCGGTCGCAAGCGCTGCACCGCACAACCCGCCGACGAGCGCATGGCTGGAACTGGAGGGCAGGCCCAGCCACCACGTCAGCAGACCCCACCCGATTGCGGCCAGGAGGGCGGCGAGCACGGTGCCCATGGTAATCGCGCTGGTGTCAACGAGCCCTTTGCCCACCGTTTTGGCCACCTGGGTGCCAAAGAACGCCCCAACGAGATTGCAGCTCGCGGCGAGCGCGATGGCTTGCCGCGGTGTCAGCACCTTGGTCGAAACCACGGTGGCGATCGCGTTGGCCGCGTCGTGGAATCCATTGATATACTCGAAAGCGAGCGCGGCGAGCAGGACGATCAGGAAAAAGGTCATGGGCGTTGTCGCACGATGAAAGAAACGAGCAATTCAAAGAATCCCCTCATTGCAAGGGTGATCTGCCCGAGGAACCTGTCGGGCTTCGCCCTCCATGTCTCCGCCTAGGCTTCGACGCGGCCCGTCAGGATTCAATGGCCACGCCATAGCTCTCTGAGCGAAGGCGGGCATGTTCCTGAGCAAATGGCTGGCGCCATTTGGGACGGGCTTGCGCGTAACAGTGCGTGAGATCTGAAAAATGGTTTCGTGGGAGCGGAAGAGGGACAAGATTCCAGTTGGGATCGAACTTTGACGCCACCGCCCCCGTCTATCGCCCGACAAGAGGTCTGGCACAGGATCGTTTTGACCTGCGGGGCCACCACAGGGCTGAACGCAGCCACGGTGGAGGCTAGTTCCTTCCTGTCATTGGCCGCAACACTTACACGCTTGCCCCAATCGCCATCGCTTCGTCAACCGCGGCTTCCTTCTTGTTCATGAAGAATCCGGGCTAGATGGCGAGAGGCACCGGGTCGGCCGCCCGGAGGAACGGAATGCAGGCTCCCGCCAGGTTCGTCATGGTGAATGGCTTTGACACGAGGGGAATGTTCCAACGCCGGATCTCCTCGTCGATCTGGCGGTCGGCGGCGTAGCCGGACACCAGCAGGAACCGTTTGGCCATGGCCGGCTGCACCTCGCGCAGGCGCAGGTAGAGTTCGAGCCCGTCCATTTCCGGCATACGGATGTCGGAGATGATCAAATCATAATTGCCGTGCGCCGCCAGGGCCAGGGCCTCGGTTCCGCAGGCGGCGGCATCAACCCTGCAGCCGAAATGCGACCGGACCACCTCTTGGATCAGCCGATTGAGCACGTCCTCGTCCTCGACCACCAGCACGCGCCGGCCGGCCAGCTCGTTCTCCCGGGGCGGCTCCGCCGGAATTGCCTTCAGCGCACCCGCGGCGAGAGCACTCTCATCGGCCGCCGGAAAACCGACTGTGAAACTGGCGCCCCGGCCGGATTCGCTCTCCACCGTGATGTCGCCGCCGTACTTGCGGGCGATGCTCGAACAGATGCTCAAGCCGAGCCCCGTACCCTTGTCCGGACCCTTGGTGGTGAAGAACGGGTCGAAGATCCGCCCGATGATCTCAGCAGGGATGCCAGTGCCGTTGTCCTCGACTGTCATCCAGACCCGGTCGTCGCACCGGCCCACGGCGAGATCGAGCACTGGCTCCTCGACGGAGGCCATGGCATGGAGGGCGTTGAGGACGAGGTTCATCAGGACCTGTTTGAGTTGCGCAATGTCGGCCAGCACCGGCACGGGCTCGGTCGGCAACGTCGGACGCACCCGGACTCCCGCGGCGCGAATCTGGAACTTCAACATCATGAGCGATTCCTCCACGACCTGGCGCAGATCGATGACTCTGGGGTGTCCGGAGTCGGGTTTGGAGAGCTGCAGCAGCTGCCGGATGATGTTGGCCGCCTCCACCACGCTCTTGTTGATATAGCTGGCATAAAGCCGCGAGCGCTCGTCCAAACCGGGTGCCAGCAGTTCGGCAAAACCCATCACTGGCGTCAGCTTGTTGTTAAGTTCGTGGGCGATGCCTCCGACCAACGTGTCGAGCAGGAGTTGCTTCTCCTCGCGCCGCAGATGCCGTTCCATCGCCCGCCGGTCGGTGATATCCTCGATGCACGCGCAAATCTGGCTGGTTTCGCTGATCCAACCGGTGTTAAACCGGAAGAGACGGGACCCTCGGCCGGCGATTTGGAGCGTGAATTCCTGGGTGGCGGGCACCGGATCCCGGCCCTGATAGGTCCGGAGCAGTTGATGGAACAAGGGCCGTTCCCGCTCGCTGATCCAGCCGGCCAGCGAAAAGGCCTCGCGGGACCCGGCACCGAGGTTCAGCAACTCGGCCAGCCGGCGGTTGTGCGCCTGCACCGCGCCATTCGGATCAAGGAACGCGACGCCCAGCGTGTTGCTTTCGAAAAGGCCCTGGTAAAGCCCGCGAGTCTGGCGGAGCGCGTGGTTGGTCTGGAACAGTTCAAGATTCTGCTCGCGCAACTGCGCATGCTGCCGGCGCAGTTCACCGAGCTGTTCGTTGACCAGGCGGTTCTGAAGGTGCGCCAGCGCCTCGACCGGAATGAGGCCCAGCAGGCGATGCCCTTCATCGACGAGCACCACATCCTCGTGAAACTCGTCGCTTTTGCGCGCGAGGGCGTTGTCGAGAATCCGGCGAATCGGCGTGGCACAGTCGAAAACCAGCGGATGGGCCACCTGGGCCAGATGGGCCGGGCTGCGGCTGTAGAGCGCAAAACCATAGCGCGAACCGAGCATGAAGCCAAGCTGGGCGCGCGAGCAAAGGCCCGTGACCCGGTCGCCGCGAACCAGCGCCATGAATTCGATCCCGCGCTCCAGGAAAAGCCGGTGCACGGCCTCGAACGGGGTGTCGCAGACCACGGACCATCTGTGGTGGACCAGGGATTCGAGTGCCGTTGTCTCCGCCAACAAGGCGGCCGGAGCCGGGGCGATCTCCGGATGGCTGCGGGCATGATCCAGGGAAAGCTGGGCTGAAGCCGGAGCATCGACTCGCGCAAGGTTTTCGAGATTCGGGTCTACCATGCTGGCCATCGAGCCTCGAAAGATGCCCGGTTCTCCGCAACCCGTGGGCGTTACGAGTAGGTCAAATCTCCCGCCCATGGTGCCCTATCAACCGGTGTCGGGACAGCAGTCCTCGGTTTTATCTGCCGATTGATGTTCGCGCAGCAAGTTCGGCGATTCCGTCGCGGAGCCGCGTGCCGAACCGGAGCTTCAGCGAAGGCTGGCTCGCGCCCCTGCCTGCAATCGGGAGATGCCCGCCGTCTGCGCCGCCACGCCATTCGACCTGACAAGCTTGCGTCCCTCTGCTAGTCTGACCGCTTTCGCCACCAGAACCGTCGATGAAGTCATCGCAGAAAGACGCCGCAATGGCGCCCATAGCCACTTCGCCTCTGCCGGCCGCCTTCGCGCTAAAAAAGCGGGCGATGATCTTGGATGCGGAGACGATTCACCGGCTTCGGGCCGCGCACCGGCTCACCCACAAGCTGGTGCATGAGATCCGCCTGACCGCCAAGCGCCAGCGCGCCTGGTGGCGCCTGGCGCGTCCCATCGCCGGCAAGACGGTCGTGCGCCACGCCAGCGACCGGCTGGCCGCTGCGGCTCGTCTGCTGGCGCCCGTGCGGGACGCCTATGTCATGCGGCGCGCATTGGCCCGCCTCGCCAGCGAAAATGGGCGGGAAAACGCGCGGGCCGCATTCGCGGCGGCGAAGGCCGACCTGGCGGCCGTGTCAGCCGGAAGCCCGCCCACCGCTTATCCGGTGGTCCGTGACCCATTGATTCGAATCCTGGTCTCCGACGCCGCATCCTGGCGGCGGCTTCCCGTCCCGCCAGGCGTCGATTTGCGGATCTTTGCAGAAGCGATCAAGATCTATCGCCACGCCCGGCGCCGGGGCCGGCGCGCGATTCGCTGCCCAACTTCCGCGAACCTGCATTCGTGGCGCAAATGGATCAAGATGCTGGTCGTTCATGCTGAACTGATCCTCGGTCAACGCCGCAGCACGCTCCGGGCCGAGATCGCGCAACTGGTGAGGCTCGGGCGCACCCTCGGACGGTGCCACGACTTGATGGTACTCGACGGCTGGCTGGCGTGGCGGGCCTCCAGCGGTGCCGTCAGCCGAAAGGACTCCCACCGGATGCGGGCCCTCCTCTCGCGGCGGCAGCAGAATCTGCGCGCCCGCTGCGTGCGCCTCGGCGGCCGGCTTCTGGCTGAAAAGCCCAAGAACTTTGCGCTCCGGCTGGCCAAGTCTGCCGAAATTGATTTCATGAACTGAGCAGTTTCGGGCGGATTCACGGATCGCGGAATCCCTCGGCGTATTATGAAGCTCTTTCTTGTTCGACACAGTCACGCCCTCCCGGAGACGGATGATCCGCGGCGGCCGTTGAGCGCGCAAGGTCGCGAAACAACGCGCAATGTCGCCGCTTTCTTCCGGGCAAACGGTGCGTTGGCGCCAATTCGGGCGGTCTGGCACAGTCCGCTGCCCCGGGCCAAGGAGACCGCCGTACTCCTGATCAAGGAGCTCGGACTCGACGCACTGCTCATCGAAGCCCCCGGATTGCTTCCCGGGGACGACCCGGCGTGGGTCGCCGACCGGCTCGAACAGGTGGACCGGACGGTAATGATTGTGGGCCACGAACCCCATCTCGGGGCGCTGGCCACCCTGTTGGTGCGAGGCAAGGTGAAACCGGTCGGTTTCGACGTCAGAAAGACTGCCATCCTCGCCCTGGAAAAGGCCGGCGGGAACCACAAGAAATCGGGCCGGGCTTGCTGGCGGGTGCGGTGGCATTTCTCGCCCGAGCTGCTCAATCCCCCCGACCAGGAGCCTGTCGGGCTTCGCCCTCCCCTTCTCCGCCAAGGCTCCGACGCGGCCCGTCAGGATTGAGTAGCCACGCCGTAGCTCCCTGAGCGAAGGCGGGCACGCTCCTAGACAAACGGCGGCGCCGTTTGGTGCCGAATGGCGACTTTTGACCTGATTCAGCGTAGAAGTTTTGGACTTTGGCGCAGGGGGTGCGTCAGAGAGGCATGCCCGCCCGTCATGTGACCGTGGACCGCGAGACTCCGATGCTGCTGCCGCCCGATCTGCGGGACTGGTCTGGACCCTGAGCGGAGTCGAAGGGGTGCCCGCGGATCATCTCGTACATGAGGTGATCGACGCCATCAGAGACCTGGACGGGCGGACGGCCCGGGCCAACGAGCAGACCCGCGGGAAGCGTTCCCGGCACCTGCGGGTCCGGCGACCGACCATGTAACAATTCGGTGACGGCCCTCCCGCAAGATTGAAAACCGACCGCGACGCTCGACAATGCGGCCGTCATCTCCCATGAAAATCCACCTTTTCGACAAGGACCAGCAGACGGAAACGCAACCCTCCGGCACGGCAGTGTTCCGCGAGGGCGACAGCGGCGAGCACATGTTTGCGGTCCTCGACGGCGCGGTTGATCTCATCGTCTCCGGCAAGACCGTCGAGACGGTGGAGGCGGGGGGCGTGTTCGGCGAGATGGCCCTGGTGGACGACCGGCCCCGCATCGCGTCCGCCATCGTGAAGTCGGACGCCAAGCTGGTGCGGATCGACCGGAAGCGGTTTCTGTTTCTCGTGCAGCAGAATCCCTTCTTTGCGCTACAGCTCATGACCATCATGGCGGAACGCCTCCGCCGGATGGATGAACAGCTCTGATCGATCAAGCCGCGCCGCGACCGTCGGTCGTATTCATTTCTTGGATAATGCCGGTGGAGGGCGCTCCGCTCCCGCGGCGGGTCCGGGCCGGTTCTGCGGCTGGCGGCAGGACAGGCGCGCCCGCGTTGACCGGCAACGGTCCGGGCGGAACCGGACCGTAATCGACGATCCATCGCCCGGAATCTCGGAGAGAAATGCCGCCCTTCCCTCCCGGCGGCCCGGAACGCCCGGCGTCGGACCTCCGTCACGGTTCCGTAACCCTCCTTTGTCACAATCCATTTTCACGATCGTAACCAAGTCGCGGCCTTCGCGCCATCATGCGGGCCTAGGATCGGCCGGCACCATGGACTCCAAACCACCCTCCGCCGCCCGCCACCCCGGGCCGTTCATCTCCACCGCCGAGAACTCCGGCGCCAGCTTCCGCTTCCGGTGATATGGGAGCCAACCTGATGATCCGATCGCCTGAGATACCAGCCCGCTCGTCCACCATCGGGGAGCAACCGGCACCAATCCGGCGCGCGCGGTCGGGGGCCTCAACCTAGCAACCGGTGGATATTTTCACCGCCAACGCCTCAATCCCATGCCCCCGCTGTCGCCCCTGGTCGGGACTGGATCCGTAATCGAGAACATGCTCAAGCGGAAATGGTCGGCCGGCATTCTGCGCTATCTGGTCCGGGGCGTGACCGATCCGGCGGACATCGTCCGGCGCGAACCGGAGCTATCCACCTCCGTGATGAACGAACGGCTGCGCGCCATGCTGCGCTACAACCTCATTGCGCGTTATCCCCGGCCCGCACCATCCAAGGTGATCGAATTCCGGCCCACGCTTCGCGGCAAGAAGATCCTCAAGATGCTCGATGTGATCGACCGGCTTGACCAGCTCGATCAGCAGCTCGTCTTGAATGCAAACCTCATCGAGGCGGATCTCGGCATCGACCTGACCCTGGTGCCGGACGGTGAGCGCGCTCCCGAGCTCTCTGCCCCGGCCAATCCGAACCGAAGGGAAAAGAACGCGGCCGCCCATCACCTGCTATGATCTCAAACTCTTCCTGCTCATGAAAATTCGCCTCGCCTTAAGTCTCGCCCTGTTGCTCGGAACGGTTGCGCTTCGCGCCGACCCGAACTCTACCCCCAGAACCAAAATGACCCATCGCCGACCGCCGCCGCGGTAGCCACCCAAGTCAGCGAAATCGCTTCCTCTTCCGGGCTTTCGCACAAGGCAAAAGCCAGACGGATCGCAGGGGCGGTCCGCCAGGCGGTCATCGCCGCCACGGCCGACGTGACCGATCCGGATCAAGCGCTCAAAATCGCCCTGGACATCGCAACCGCCGCCGCCAAAGCCGCGCCGGATTTCGCGGCAACGGTCCAGGATGCGATCTATAGTATTCCGTCGATCGCCAGCAGCAAAGGGTCACTCGCCCAGCTGCAAAAAGCAGTGTTTGCCGGCGTGAAGGCCGCCGAGTCCGAGGGCTGGACGGGCGGTTCCAACTACAATCCGCCCGGATCCCATTCCGGCCAGGATTTTGGCGGAAACCCCGGGTCGGTGACCGTCAGCCCGGCGCACTGAGTTCTTCGTTGGAACCTTCGGATGTTTTTGTTTATGAAGTTCCGCCCAGGAGTTTGGTCGCTGTTGCTGCTGCTGCTCGCCGTGGCCGGCGCCGACAGAAGTTTCGCCGGAGACGGCGAGTCAGCCGGTAGCCAGCCGGAGCCGGCCGGCCGTTCGCCGGTGGCGTTGAATCTCGCCGCCCAGGTAGGCGAGATTGCCGGCTCCCGGCGGATTTCCCCGGCGAAGAAGGAGCGGCAGATTGCGACCGCGGTGCGCGTGGCCGTCGTGGCCGCCACGGCCTACAAGCAGGACGCAAATGAGGTTCTCGGAATCGCGCTCAAACTTTCCACCGCCGCCGCCAATGCAGCACCGCAGTATGCGGACGCGATCGCCCGGGCGGCAGCCTTCGCTCCTGCGGTCGCGCGCATTGACGGGTCCGCGGGCGCGCTCCGCACCGCCACGTTGGCCGCGGCAAGAGTGCCGAAGACGGAGGACGAGATGACGGCTTCGGCCGGGACGACGGTGCCGCCGGGAACCGCACCGGCAAATCCAGTCGCCCAGAACGCGACGGGCCGCCCGGCCGGCCCGCCGGGAGCCGCCGTGTCCGGCCCGGCGGAGGATCAGACCGCCATCGCCGAGGTGCCCTCTCCGTCCGATTCCGGGACGGCGCTCGATCTCGTCCAGAAGCAGAACACGAGCTTTTACCTGACGGCCCAGCTCGGCGCCCGCTATGATGACAACATCTTCGAGTCGCATACTGACAAGGTGAGCGACACCGTCATCACGCTCGCTCCGGGCGCCGAGTTCCAATACGGGCGCGATTCGCAGTCCCACGGTTCCGTTTCCTACCAGGAGGCCTTTCAACACTACGCCGACCACAAGGTTGCGAATGCGACGCTCGGCAACGGCAAGGCAGACTATGGCTATGATGGCGGCAACCTGACGGCGACGGCGGCCGCTTCTTTCCAGCAGCTGTACCAGACCAATCTCGACGTTCTCGGTCTTGCAACGAGGCAACTCACCCGCAGCGATGTCATCGGCCTGGGCGGCAGCGTGGAATCGCAACTGACCGGGAAACTAACCGGGCACATCGGCACCGACTTCAGCTGGACAAATTACAAGACCCAGGGCCTGGTCAGCAACGAGTACACCGACGTGCCCTTCAAGCTGTACTTCAAGGCGACGCCCAAGGTTGACCTTTCAACCGGCATTACCTATGCCGTCGAAAACCCCAAGGGCGGCGGACCGACCGGCAGGGATCTATTCTACAATGTCGGCGCCCGCGGCAGTTTCACGCCGAAGCTGTCCGGCGAGTTCTCCCTGGGATACCAGACCCGCACGGTCGCAAACAATCCGCAGCAGGACATCTGGGGGTTTAATGGCACCTTGAATTATCAGTTAACCCCCAAAAGCAGTTCTGCGCTGGTCTTTTCCCGCCAGTTCTCCACGAGCGCCCTGGGCCAGACGTTGATCAACAGCCATTATGGACTCATGGTTTCGACCAGCGTCACCCCTCGCTGGCAGGCGGGCGCGAGCCTGGCCTATTTGAACCTCGATTATGGTCCGACGGTTTTCGCGGCGGGAAAACAGTCGTGAACGGAGAACCGGACGGACCGGAGCTGGCAGGCCGGCCTGTTTACCAGCTTCAACTACAGCAACTGGCTCACGGCAATGGCCAGCTATGCCTTCAACAATGACCATTCCACGTTGTCTCAGGTGGATTTCTCCGACGACACCCTGAGCGTCACGTTGACGCTCCGGTATTGAGACTGCCCGCAACGACATGGCCATGCGCACTTCTTCCTCTCCCGTTTCACGAATGCTACTGTCGGCCGCCCTGGCGGTGGTCGTGCTGGCCGGCGCGGCGCCGGGTTCGAGCGCGATTGGCGCTCCCGACAACGCAAAATCAGGTGACCAACAAGCCACTTATGTTCTGCGCCCGATGGACCTCGTGAAGGTCCAGATCTTCCGGCAGCCCGACCTGGACCGTGAACTGCGCGTCTCGCAGGATCACACCATCGTGATGCCTCTGATTGGAGTCGTCAACGTCAGGAACCGGACGGTCCGCGAAACCGAGGTTTTGATCACGGAGCTCTATGCCCGCGACTACCTCGTCAGTCCACAGATCAACCTCACGGTCGTCGAATACACCCCGCGCACGGTCAACGTGCTCGGCGCGGTCAACAATCCCGGATCGGTTCTGATCCCCCTGGAAAAGAGCTTCACGCTGCTCGATGCCATCGCCCGCTCCGGAGGTTTTTCCCGGCTGGCCAACCAGAGCAAGGTCAGCCTCACGCGGACCATGCCCGATGGACGGACAGAGAACTACATCATCAATGCCAATCAACTGATGGCAGGCGCCTCCGCCAACCGCTGGGTCGTGCAAGACGGCGATGTCGTTACCGTTCCAGAGAGCAAACTCTGATCCGCAATCAGCCTTCGAATCCACGCTGCATGAATTCACGACCAGAACTACCGGAGCCCAATGGTTCCATGACCAACGCAGCGCACGATTACGGCGACGAGGAAGAGGGGCTCAATCTGCGGAGCACCTGGCTGCTGGTCCTGGAGAGAAAATGGTACGCCCTCACCGTGTGTCTCGCGATCATCCTGGTCGCCGCAGCCTTCACGTTTCTTTCCACGCCGATCTACGAAGCCACCACCACCGTGCAGGTGCTGCGGCACGGTCCGCAAATCCTGCGGGTCGCTGACGTGATGGAGAACTCGATCACGAGCGATGCGGATTTCAACACCCAGATCGGCATCCTTGAAAGCACGGCGATACTCCAGAGCGTCGCCAACCGGCTGTCCGCCGACGAAGTTCGCCAGCTGACGGATCCCTACAAGACGCATTCCGGGGAGGCGCCCGGTCCCGTCGGCATCATCCAGGCAAACCGCAGGATCATGCCCCAACGACTCAGCCTGATCACCGCCGTTGGTTTTCGCCATCCAAACCCGAAAATCGCCGCCAGGGTGGCGAATCTCATCGCCGAGGAATTCATTGCGTATAATGCCAGACTGCGGGTCGAGGAGGCATTGAAGGCGGTGGACGAACTGAAAGATCGGGCGGACCAGCAACGCAAGCACGTCGACGAGATTGCCAACTCGTTGCAGTCCTTCCGGCAGCGCGGCAATCTGATTTCGCTGGTGCAGAGCAAGGATATTGTGACGGAGAAGCTCAAGGCGTTGAACATGATGGCGACGCAGACGAATGCTCGCCTGAAGGAGGCGGAGGTTCGCTGGAATCAGGTGCAGGAATGGACGAAGGCGGGCAATAGTCTTTTCGAGCTCCCGTTCATCGCCGGTCAGGCCAAGGTCAGCCAGCTGATCCAGCAGCTCACCACCCAGAAGGTTGCCCTGGCCGAGTTGCGCCAGAGTTTCAAAGAGAAGCATCCGCGATTGATCGAAGCGGTCAATACACTCGCCCAAACCGAGCTTGAGATGAAGGAGGCGCTCGACTCCGCTGCCGCCTCCATCAAGTCCGAATATGAGAACGCGCTTCAGACGGATGCAGAGGCGCGCAAGGCGCTGGCCGAGCAGGAATCCAAGTCCCTGGATCTGGACAAGTCAGCCGTTGAATACGAGAACCTGGAACGCGAATTCAAGGTGAACGACCAGCTGTTGGAATCGATGCTGGTGAGGATGCGCGAAACGTCCGTGACCAGCAGCATCGAAACGGAAAACGCCCGCATCATCGATCCGGCGCTCGAGCCGCGGATGCCGATTTCCCCCCGGATTGGCCTCAATCTCGCGGTCGGAGTTCTCGCCGGAATACTTCTCGGGATCGGCACCGCCTACCTGATTGCGGTGATCCAGGACGGGGTGAAGACGATTTTCGATGTCGAGACCTTTGTCGGCCTTCCCTTGATCGGCGTTATCCCGCGGGTCGAACGGATGGACCAGCCGGACAAGGCCCAGATTGTCTCGAATGGAGCCGCGCCCGTGATCGCCGAAGCGTTTCTGTCGCTGTATTCGACCTTGCGAGTCAACGAGGAGAGCAAGATCGCCAAGCTCATTCTGGTCACCAGCACGCTCCCCGGGGAGGGCAAATCCTTTGTCGCGACAAACCTCGGCCTGGCGTTCGCCTCGCAGGGCCTCCGCACCGTCATCGTGGATTGCGACTTGAGAAAGCCCAACGTCCAGCGATCGTTCCGGTTGCGCACGACGAAGGGAGTGACCAACTTCTGTTTCGACGGTGCCACCATTGACGAGATCGTCATGAAGAATGTGCACCCGAATCTTGACGTCGTCGCCTCCGGGCGCCGGCCGAAGAACCCGATCAAATTGCTCAACAGCCGGGAATTCGAGGTATTTGTCGCCGAGCTGGCCAAACGTTACGACCGGGTGGTGTTCGATACTCCCCCGCTTGGGGCGGTCAGCGACGCCTTGAATATCCTCCCGTTGATGGACGGGGCGATCTTCACCATTCAATTCAACCGGGTGATGCGGCGCGCTGCGCAGCGCTCGGTCCGCCAGTTGTCCTCGGTCAACATCCCGGTGTTCGGCGCCGTGTTGAACAACGTGAAGGAGGGTTTCAACCAGGGTTACTACGCGCAGTACGACGACAAAATGGTCAAACAGTACTTCGAATCCAAGATGGAGCGCGTGACGGCGCCTGCGCAAAACTGATGCATCGCGTCCTCCTGGTAGGTCTGGCGCTGCTGTTGGCCGCTGCCGTTGCTTTGCAGGTCATGCCAGGCACGGAAGCTGCCGTGGTCAGGCGTGACGCTCCGCTCGCTGACTACTTTCCGCGCGACCTGGTGGGCTGGCATGGCGAGGACCGCCCTCCAGCGGAAACCGAGGCTCAGATTGCAAGGGTCAGGAGGCTTCTCAACTACGACGAAACGCTGCTGCGGATCTATCGGAAGGGCGGGCAGGAGTTTTCCCTTTATGTCAGTTACTGGCAGCCGGGGAAGATGCCGGCCCGCGAGATCGCGTTTCATGTTCCCGACAAGTGCTGGGTGTCGGCAGGCTGGACGGAATGTGCGGCCAACCATGATTACCAGCGCCTATTTGAGGGACACCTGCTCGCACCGGCCCAGTACCGCGAATTCGATGCTCAGAGCGGACACCAGTATGTCATCTACTGGCACGTCCTCAACGGACGGGTGATCGTCTACAGTGATGATGGGACGCATTCCCAGTTGACCACGCTCAGCGCGCTGCTGCGCCACGGCCTTGGTCACAAGGGAGAACAGTACTTCATCCGGATTGCGAGCCAGAGTCCCCTCGACGCACTCTGGAGTGACGAAGGATTTCAGGAGATCATGGAACTGGTCGAGCCGCTCGGTCCAGGCCTGGATTCGAGGGTTGAGCGTTTCGACAGCTCCCTTGCACCCTGATTGATCTGTTGCCGAGGGTGCGGATGTGGCTGCGAGCGCCAGCGAGCGGAAAGTTCGTCCACCCGCCCATTCGACGGCCTCATCCGTTCGACGGATTCGACAAGCTCCCATTCGACTAGCTCAGGGTCTGCGACACCGCAGGCAGGCTCAGGATGACCCTGAGCCTGTCGAGGGGCTGGCGCTCGTGGCTACACCTCTTTCAAACCGCTCTTTCTCCCGTCAACCGGATCGCTGAAGTCGCGCTCCCGCCGCCGGAGGACCAACCCCAACGCAGCCAGGCCGAGAACCACCGAATACGCGGCCGGTTCTGGAATCGGAGTATAAGAATATTCAACCTGTAGGTCCACCGCCGCTGAAGTCGAAACGCCAGCAGAGTTGTTTCCGCCCGACGCGGTCATTGAAAAACTGCCAAGGGTGGTCGCACTGAAACCGATCGGCCCAGAACTGATGTACCCTGCCAGATTCGGATCGTTGTAGACGCCGTTCATCACTGTGTCCTGGTTGAACGTCACACCCGAAGTGCCTGCGGAATCCAGCGTGCCGTCGAAGCGCCCGACAACGCCGGATTTGTGGAACGAGGTTGGTGATGCAGTGTTGTCGATGAGGACCGGCCCGCCCACCTCGCCGAAGGTCAATGTCGTTGACGTGAGAAGATCGTACGTCGCGGAGCTAGACGGACTGGTGTTCTCGAAGAACAACGACTGCCAGATCTCCCCAGAGTACGTCAGTTCCACCCCCGTCAGCGTTCCGAGGCTCGCGTCAAAGCCAGGCACCTGAAGCGCCTTCGCCGGCGCCCAATCCGTCGTCGATCGAGGGATCTGCGCATAATAGGAAAGGATCTCCTGCGCCGGAGCAATCCCCCTGGAGAAAAGGAAAACCGCAATCAAGCCGCTCAAGTGGCGAGTCTTCATAGTGCGTTCTTGCCGGTTTCGCTCAATTGGTGGGCAGGGCTGCCGTACCCCGTCTGGCCATGAGGTCCATAGCCCACCATTGACCCCGGATACCACGGATGGGCGCGGATATCTCCGTCCTGTCCATCCGTGTCATTCGCATAATCCGCGGTGAAATCATGCTGCCGGGTCTGGACTGGTTGTTTTCGCAACTTTCTAACATGAGAGTATCATCGGACCCGGCAATGCCGCCCGGGTTACACATTTGAAACTATTGTGTTACGGGGTCACCCAAAAGTTTCCACCGTCGGGCGGGGGGTTGCTTGACGGCGCTGTGTCTGGTCTTTTCGCTGTGGGTAAGAACAGGCTCCTCAGCTCAGTCTAACCACGGATTTCGCGGATGACACGGAAGGAACCATTGAACCACAAGGACACAAAGACGCGAAGCGTGCGCCTGATCGCGTCAATTGGGATTGCGCTGCTTTTGATTCCGTCGGTGCCAGCCGGGTCCAATCTTCTGGAGAACTCCCCTTTCCTTCCGACCGACCAGGCAGCAACGGTCGCGCAGCAAGCCGCGCCGCTGGAATTGCGCAGCATTTTGATGGAAGGCGGGCAATACGAGTTCAGCCTTTACGACTCCGCCAAGAAGCAAAGCACGTGGATCGGATTGAATGAGCCCGGCGATGGTATCCTGGTGAAAACCTTCGACCCGACCAAGAACGTCGTCACGGTCGAACATCGCAGCCGCACGTATACGCTTGCGCTGAAGGAGGCACGGATTTCTCCCATGTCACCGCAGTTTGGCGGGGCGGTGGCGACAGCAACATTGCCAAACCAAGCCCAGGTCACAATCGGGTCAGCTGCCGTCGCAGCGCCGAACCTGGATCCGCACGCGGAGTCTCGAAAGCGGTTTGCCCAGGAAGTTGCCATGGCTCGCAAACTGGCTAATACGACTGATTCGGCAGCGCCATCGGACCAACCACAGTGACGAGGCCATGCTCCGAGCCAAGGCGCGACCAGCCGTGCCGCCGGTGACGAGGGATTCCAGGGCGGCGGGCCCGCACACGGTGAATTGCATTCTTTAATGACCCTATGATTTATGCTCTAACCATTTTCACTTCCGCTTTTCTCCTGTTTCAGATCCAGCTGATCGCGGCGAAGCAACTGTTGCCGTGGTATGGAGGAAGCCCGGCAGTATGGACTACGTGCCAGCTTTTCTTCCAGGTCGTGCTGCTTGGTGGGTATGCCTACGCCCATCTTTCCGGTCGGGCACTCGGGGCCAAGAGCCAGGGCCGAATCCATGTGGCGTTGCTTTTCGCCACCGCCGTGGCGCTCGGAATACTCGGCATCTGGGGCGGCGTGCCTTTGCTGGCACCGGCGGCGCTGAAACCCACCGGCAGCGAGCCGCCGATTCCGCTGCTGCTCCTGACGCTGTTGGCCTCGGTCGGACTTCCTTTCTTGACGCTCGCGACAACCAGCCCACTGCTGCAACGCTGGCACAGCCGGTCCTCGGAAACGCTCGCAAGCACCTACCGCCTCTACGCGCTTTCGAATGTGGGTTCCCTGTTGGGGCTCATTCTCTATCCGCTGGCCATTGAACGCCTGATGGGACTCCCCCAACAGGCTTGGTGCTGGACTCTCCTTTTTGCCGTCTTTGCCGCCGGTTGCGGAATCCTCGCCTGGCGGTTCTCCTCCAGCGACACTGGAACCAGCGCATCCAATCCGGCCGAGACTGCGCTCGATCAAGGCACCGGGGCTTCCTCCGACGTCGGCCGTGCATGGCGGTCGTGGTTCTGGGTGCTGTTGGCTTTCATTGGTTCGGCGATGTCCTTGAGCACGACCAACCAGTTGTGCCAGGAGGTGGCGGTGGTCCCATTTCTCTGGGCGCTTCCCCTCGCGATCTACCTGCTGACCTTCATCATCTCCTTTGACCATCCGCGCTGGTATTCCCGCCGATGGTTTGTCCTCGCTGCCGCGCTCCTGAGCCTAGTCATCCTGCCAAATTCGGTATCCCCCTTCCTCTCGGTCAGCCGGCAGGTGCTCGCCTACAGTCTCTTCCTCTTCTGTTTTTGCATGGTCTGCCATGGGGAGTTGATGCGCCTGCGCCCCGGTGCGTCGCGCTTGACGTTCTACTATCTTCTGATTGCCACGGGCGGCGCCCTCGGCGGCATCTTGGTCGGGTTGGTGGCCCCCCTGCTCTTCTCCGGGGTCTGGGAATTCCAGCTCACGATCATGTTTGGCTGGATCGTCTTCCTGGGGGTGTTGCTTTGCGATCGCACCTCGCCTTTGCATACCGGGGATCGTTTGTATTTTGGGTTGCTGGTTGCGCTGCTCGGCGTCGTTGGTTTTCCGTTCCTCGCCCCGCTGGTTTTTCTGACCCGCATTCCTTGGATCTTTTACCACGCTCGCCTGGCATCCTTCGGGAGCGGGATAATCCTTACGCTGCTGATCTGCACAGCTTTTTGGAGATCGCCTTTTATGCGGCGGCGAATCTGGCCGTGGAGCCTTATTGGCCTCGTGCTTGCACTATCGTTGGTTTTCCTCGGGCAACGCATCGCCGAGTTTCACTCGGACTCCGCTCTCTGTGCGCGGAACTTCTTTGGCATCGTGCGCGTTGTGCCGGTGAGAAACCATTTCTCGGAGGTCATCGCCTATGAACTGATCCATGGTGTCACCAAACACGGCATCCAGCTCACCGAACCTCGCTTCGCGTCGGTTCCGATGACCTACTACTCCCCGTCGAGCGGCGTGGGGCTGGCCGCTCGCTACCTCACGGAACACGCGGAGACGAATGTCCCAAACGCCTCGGACGGTATCAATATCGGAGTGCTCGGCCTCGGCGTCGGAACGATCGCCACGTATGCGCGCTCCAACGACCAGGTGGTTTTTTACGAGATCGATCCGATCGTGATCGGGGCCTCCCGCGGACCCCATCCCTTCTTCACGTTTGTGCGCGACTGCCCGGGCCGGGTGACGATCACGCCGGGCGACGCTCGGCTCTGCCTCGAACGCGAACTGGCAGCTGGTCATCCCCAGAGATTCGATCTTCTGGCGGTGGATGCGTTCTCGGGCGATGCGATCCCGGTCCACCTCCTGACTGAAGAGGCCTTCCGCCTCTATGCCGCCCACCTCCGCGATGATGCCGCGATCATCGCAGTCAACGTCTCCAACCGCTACCTGCAGTTGGAGCCGGTGCTCGCGGCCAATGCTCGCGCCCTCGGTTTCAGCGGCGTCGCCCTGGAGAGCGCCGGCGACAAGCCCCAGCCGGAGCCTTCTACTTGGATACTGCTTTCCCGCAACGCTCGGATGTTTGATCGACTGGCCTTTGCATCGGCCCGCCCGCTCTGCGCGGAAACGGTCCATTTCACCGATCAATACAGCAATCTGTTTCGCGTGCTGAAATGACAGCAAACGACCGCGCCATCCTCCCCCGCCATTTCGTGCCATGAAGACTCGTCTCTCCATTGTCCTATTCCTGATGAGCGCCACGCTCGCTTGCGCTCACGAGGGCGATGTGGCGCGCCAAGGTGCGCCGGCGCCCAAGTTCGCCGGCAAGACGATTGACGGAACCTCGATCTCGCTCGAAGACTACCGGGGCAAGGTCGTCCTGCTCGTCTTCTTCTCTCTCCAGTCCGTACCGTCCCTGCGCGAACTCGAGTACCTCGAACGCGACGTCTGCCTGCCGGGCCGGCCCGAAGCCGAAGTGCCATTGGTCATCGGGCGGGACCAAACGGAGCCGGCGCTGGCCGACCTCAACAAGACCAAGGGAAAGATCTTCCGATTCGTCGCCGACCCCAAGCGGCAAATCTATAACTGCTATGCCACCGAAGGCGTACCCCGCACCTATGTGATTGGGCGGGATGGCATCATCCGCTATGCCAGCCTCGGCTTCGACGAGTGGGAGATCGACCGGATCAAGAAGGCAGTCGGAAAGACGCCTTGAAGCCGTAACGAGGACGCCTTATTCGGGCACGCCGGCATCGCCCGACGCGCCGGATCAACCGGAGGCAGGCGGCGGCGCCTGCGCGCTCCGGACCGCTTGGTCCCGGCCCTCGTCCGACGGGGCACCTCCGGCCGGTGTGTCCTCTGGGGTCGCCTCGTCGCCGCCGTAACCCAAAATTTCCACCGAAATGAGGGAAGGCAGCACAGCCACCTGAGTCTGGGTCGCAGCGGTTTCCTCTTTCGCCACCGTGGAGGCTGCGCTGGCAACACCGGCAGAGGCATTTGACGCGGCAGCTAACGGAGCGAGATTCGGCGGTGCTGGCGGGGGCGGCGTGCCCGCGCTCGAGCCGCCAACTTGGATATTGGTGGAGTTCAGGACCACGCGCGCCGCGATATTGAGGTTCCCCGAAGCCCGGATGCCGGCATCGCCAGCGTCGACAGCTCCCACCGGGGCGATCAGATCCACATCGCCCGGTTTCACTCCCACCAACGTCGCGAGCACGCCGATGCCGCTGCCCGTGGCGAGGCCCGCAAGGTCGTTCTGGACGTTCGCGCTCTGCGGATCGATCAGCACGCGCGTCGGTGGCGCCGAGTAGACGGTCTTCGAACCGCTGCCTGCCGCGATATTGCCCACGCTGGACCAGATTGTCTCGTTGCCCCCGCGCAACGTGAAGATGCGGGACGTGCCGACATCGACGCTATCCGAGGCAAAGATCGCGATGTTGCCGCCATGCTGGGTCAGGATTCCCTGATCGGGGGTTTGCTTGTCGCCGGCGCGCCCCACCGTGACTTCGCCACCCGGTGCCAGCAGCGTGATATCGCCCCCGTTGGTAGTCTCGATTTCCTTGGTGGCCAGCGAGATGTCGCCGACCCAGGCGGGCGGGGTTGCCACCTTGTCATTCAGCGCCATACGGCTGCCCGGGAACAGATCTTCGATCGCCTTGATGCCCGCCGCATAAGTCCCGTAATCCGGGCTGTTGGGATTATTGCGATCGCGCCCCGCATCCCGCAGCACGAGGAAGAACACGTCGAGCGCCAGACGATCCCGAGCCTCTTGCTGGGCAGCCGGCGGCAGATCGCGATACGGTGCGAGCAGGGCGTCCAGTACCGCTTGCGGCGCCATGTCTCTGCCGTCCGGCAAACCGCGTAGCACGGCGAGTTCCCGCAGATAGCGGACGGCGTTGGCCGCCGCGCTTGTGGGATCGAGGAAGTCCGACTCGAACGCGGCAAATCCACCTTTGAGCGTCGAGGAATCGACCAGATCGCTGATCGCCCCAAGTCCGGCAGCCGCGACGATATCCGCGCCGTCAAATGGCAGGAACGGATTGCGTGCATTCCCGATGCTGGTCACACCGAGTCCAATGCCGTTGCCACTCAATGTGCCGACTCCGAGGTCCAGGTTGCGGCCGGCAAGCAACTCCAACGTCCCCGGTCCGCTGATTTGGATATCTCCATGCCGGAAGGAATCCAACAGCGCGTTGCCGCTCGTCTGGGCTTCCGCGATCAATGGTGACGCCGGATCATACGCGACTATATCATTATTCGCGGCCATGATCGAGACATCCGAAGCGCGCGCATTTTGGATGTAGAGATCGATGTCCGTTATGTCCGTACCGGCCTCAACCCGCGCCGCCTTGCTGGAGAACAGCGTAAGCCCCGAAATCGCGCCCGCCTCCGCATAGAGATGCACCGGGAGCAAATCGCCGGCATGCAAAACCCCAGGTGCGTGCAATGCTTCCTTTGTCTGCAACACCGCCGTCGGGCCGGAGGTCGCACCGGTCTCATTCAGCAGGATGTTCACCTGATCGAGCACATTGTCATTGCGGACCGAATTCCAGTTCGGTCCCAACCACCAGGAAACGACCGACAAACCGCCAGCGGGTGCGCCCAGAGACAACGGGTCTGCCACCGAGGGAATCCGCGCAGGGTCAACGTCCGACAGATTGACCTTCGCCGCGAACCAAGCATAGGGATTGGTTCCGCTAGGCACATCAAGGCTGGACTCCAAGGCGTTGACTTGAAGTCCGTTGATCGATTGCGCAGCCAATAGATCCAATGTCCCCATGGGCGAGGGCGCCAGCGTGATCTTGCCCACGAGATTGATGTCGCCACTGAATGCCGTCGCGTGCAGCGTTGGGGGCATCAGGTCCAGTATCCCCACCGGATAATTGGCGTTGCCGGTATCTCCGAAAATATCCATATTCGACTCGGCGATCCCCAGCCAGGGTTGATTTGCGGAGTAGGATACACTGCCGCCAATATAACTCAGCATCCCCGCATACCAGTTCGACAAGGAGGCACCGCTCTGTTGGGGGCTGTCGGCCAATGTGACTGAACCGTCGAGGGAATTTACTGTGACCGCATCCGTCGCCGCGTAAGTCGAGAAATAGGTCTTTTCCCAGTAACTATTGTTGACTCCCTGTGGCAGGAGAAATGCATTCGCGATGGGCCCGATCTTCACGTCGCCGTTCGCGACCACGGAAATATCTCCTTTCCCCAGGAACAACGTAGTCGGTAGCCAAGTCGTCGGATCGGGCGTATTCCCCGCC
>CAWDQK010000118.1:0-26714 GCA_963804395.1 uncultured Verrucomicrobiae bacterium
CGGCACGCACGCCGGTACGCTGGCCAATCTCGCCGGTGACTCGATGAACGCCGTGCACAGCGCCTCGGCCGAAGTTGGGATGTTGGGGGTGGCGGCGCTGCTCCTGCGCGCCTACAGCATGGGCGCGGGCACGTATACCGGAATCGAAGCGGTGAGCAACGGTCTGCCAATCTTGCGCGAGCCGCGGGTGCGGACCGGCCGGCGCACGATGGTGCTGATGGCGCTTTCGCTCGGCGGAATGGTCGCCGGACTGTTTGTCGCCTATCTGCTGGTCGGGGTGCACCCGACCGAGGGGAAGACGCTCAACGCCGTGCTCCTCGGGCAGCTCTCCGCCAGCTGGCCGTCCTGGCTGGCGGGCACCTTTGTCAACGTCTCGTTGACGAGCGCGGCGGCGCTGCTGTTGATCGCCGCGCAGGCCGGCTTCATCGACGGGCCTCGCGTGCTCGCCAACATGGCGATCGATCGCTGGATGCCGACCCGGTTCACCGCCCTAAGCGACCGGTTTGTCACCCTCAACGGAGTGCTGGTGATGGGCGGTGCGTCGCTGGCGGTTCTCCTGCTCACCCGGGGCGAAGTGGAACTGCTGGTCGTGCTCTACAGCATCAACGTCTTCATCACGTTCAGCCTTTCCCAAGCGGGAATGGTCCGCCACTGGTGGCAGGTGCGACGGGAGGACCCGTCGTGGCTCTGGCGCCTGGCGATCAACGCGGTCGGCTTCGCTCTGACGTTCTCCATCCTCATCACGCTGGTTGGAATGAAATTCACCGGCGGAGGCTGGGTGACGGTGGTCATGACGGGCGCGCTGGTCTGCGTGGCTTTCGCCGTGCGCCGGCACTATGACGGCGTGAGGAAGCAGCTCGACAACCTCAACGTCATCGTCGAGGCGGCCGACGCACCGCCGCCGGCGGGATCCCGGGAATTCGCCCCGAAGTCAAATCGGACCGCCGTGATGCTGGTCAATAACTTCAACGGGCTCGGCCTCCACACGCTGCTCGGCGCAGTCCGCCTGTTTGGCGGCGGATTCCGGCGGATGGTGTTTGTGCAGATTGGCATTCTCGACGCGGGCAACTTCAAGGGCGTGGATGAAATCGAACGCTTGCGGGAGCACGTGAAACGCGAGGGCGAGCGCTACGTGAAGTTCATCCAGCTGCGGGGCGGCCAGGCGGAATCGGTCACCGCGATCGGCCACGAGGTGCTCGACGAGCTCAGCAAGCTGGTTCCGGATCTGGTCGCCCGCCACGAGAATGTGATCTTTTTTGCCGGACAGCTGGTGTTCGAGCGCGAAACGTTCATGACACGCTGGCTGCACAACTACACGGCGTTTTCCCTGCAGCGATGGCTGTTCCTCCGCGGCCTGCCGTGCGCCATTGTGCCGATTCGCGTCCAGGATCAGCCCCAGCTTTCCGATCCGCTGGCGGTGGTTTAGAGCGGTTTAAGTTGAACTGCAGCCGAAAACGCGAACGTAGCTGCGAGCGTGAGCGAGCGGAGGGTTCGTCCACTCGTCCGTTCGACGGCTTCGACAAGCTCCCATTCGACTAGCTCAGGGTCTGCGACACCGCAGGCAGGCTCAGGATGACCCTGAGCAGGGTCGAATGGGTCAGGACCCCGAGCGAGGTCGAGGGGCTCACGCCCGCGGCCACACTTTTGATGAATTCCGTCCAGCCCGCCCGCCGATCGATGCCCGGACTTGCGCCGGGTCCATGATCCGTGCAAGCTGGCGCCATCATGAGCGCTGAGAAGCCTGCGGTGGAGGGTGAACCTGGAAAACGCCGGTTGATTGCGAACATCATGCTGGTCGTGGTGTGGGGATACGTGGCGATGATCTGGCTGCTCGCCCTGGACCAACAGCTTCATTGGGGTATATTTTAGCGGGGCGCCGCCACCGATTCGATCACAGGCACCCTGGCGCGATGCCTCATCCCGCCCCGGCGGAGCCGCGGGCCGAGCCGGAGCTTTGGCGAAGGCTGGCCTCCGGCTCCGACGGCGCGGAACGCCTGCCATGCCGCAGCCTTGCGCGAAGGGTGGCCGCGCCGCTGCCGCCAATCGGCAGATGCACCCCGTGCCGGGTCCATCTCAAGCCGCCGTTTGACAGATTGATTAGGAGGCTTATTACTTTCCCTTCCTGCACCATGTCCTACGTTGAAGATCGCGCCTCCTGGTTTGCCGGCCAGGGGCTCTGGCAACACCTTCCCGAAGCCGATTGGCGGGATTGGAACTGGCAGCTGAAGAACCGCATCACGAGTGCGGCCCAGCTGGAACAGTTCATGACGCTGACGCCGGAGGAAAAGGCGGGGTGTTGGTTTGCGAACCACAAGCTGGCCCTCGCCATCACCCCCTATTTTTTCAACCTGATCGATCGCAATGATCCCGATTGCCCGATTCGACGGCAGGTTATTCCGCGTGGCGACGAAATGGTGGTGTCGGAGGAGGAGATGCTCGACTCGCTGGGCGAGGATGCGCATTCGCCCGTGCCGGGCCTGGTCCACCGGTATCCAGACCGGGTGCTGTTCCTCGTGACCGATCGCTGCGCCGCCTATTGCCGGTATTGCACGCGCAGCCGGCTGGTGAGCAATGCGCAGGACTACAACTTCCATCCCGAGCATGAACGGGCGCTCCGCTACATCGAAGCCCATCCCGAGGTCCGCGACGTGCTGATCAGCGGCGGCGATCCGCTGCTGCTCTCCGATCGCAAGCTGGATCACCTCCTCGGGCGGTTGCGCGCCATCAAGCACGTTGAGTTCATCCGCCTCGGATCGCGCATACCGGTCTTCCTGCCGCAGCGGATCACGCCGGAACTTTGCGAGGTGTTCAAGAAGCATGGGCCGGTTTGGATGAGCATCCACGTCAATCATCCCAAGGAGTGCACGCAGGAGCTGAAGGAGGCCTGCGAGCGTCTGGCCTACGCCGGTGTGCCGCTGGGCAACCAGAGTGTGCTGCTCCGGGGCGTGAATGACGATGCCGGGGTGATGAAGGCGCTGGTGCACCGGCTGCTGCGTATGCGGGTCCGGCCGTATTACCTCTACCAGATGGACCTGATCACGGGCGGCTCGCACTTCAAGGTCAACGTGCGCAAGGGGATCGAGATCATCCGCGCCCTTCGGGGACATACGACTGGTTACGCGGTGCCGCAATACGTGATTGATGCACCGGGCGGGGGCGGAAAGGTGCCGATTAATCCGGAATACATCGAACGGATCACCGATGATGAGATTGTGTTCAGGAATTATGAGGGGGAGTCCTTTCGCTATCCGCTGAAATCAACTCCGCGCAAATCCCCGGCCGATGCTCCGGTCGCGGATGCGGTGCCCGGTCCGCCCCAGAAGAGCCAAAATCTGTTCACTGGCTGAAAGCGGACCGGGGCGATTCGGCTCTCCCAGAGTGGTTGCAGCAGAAGCGTGGCCGCGAGCGTGAGCGAGTGGAGGTCCGTCCAAATCGGAGCGAAGCTCTTGCGTGGAGAACGGCGGGCCGTGGGAACGGCACGAGTCCGTCTCACTCCAGCGCCCTGATGTTCCGCGATCATTGGAACGCAAGTATCTTTATAGCAAAGATATAAGAAGCGGATGATGATTCGGTCTTCAAATCCCGACGACCGGTTTCCAACTGCCGTCGTTTGGGGGAATTAATTCGGGCTTTTTTTTCAACGTTTTCGTGCGGGCCGCGTCTATCCTTAACGAAACAAGCATCGTTCAGATGAACGATCGTTGTTGTAGTTCTTACGGTTTGCTTGGTGTTAGGTCATGCAGGGCCGCCTCCGAAATGGGCGGCCCTCATGATTTACAGGCCTGGAGGGCGAAGCCCGACAAGGCTCCTACGGCTCGCCGTTGTCGGCGAGACGGGCGAAAATCATCTTCCCTCCTGCTGAAGGCAGCACGCTGGTAATGGCCACCGAGACGTGCCGCCCGAGATGACTTCGCCCGGCGCTCACCACCACCATCGATCCGTCATCCACGAAACCCACCGCCTGCCCCTCCTCCTTGCCGGGTTTGACCAGGTCAACCTCGATGGTGTCGCCGACCATCAACTCCTGACGAAGCGCCTGGGAGAGATGGTTGAGGTTGAGCCACTGGACTCCGTGGAATTCCGCCATCTTCGCCAGATTGTAGTCGGTGGTCAGCAGTTTGGCGCGCAGGGACTGCGCGAGGAACACGAGCTTGGCGTCAACGTCCTGCCGCTTGCTGACCTCCGATTCGTGAATGCGAAGATCAAGATTCTTGATGCGCCTCAGGTCGTTGAGCACATCGAGGCCGCGGCGGCCGCGGGCCTGGCGCAGCGCGTCGGGCGAATCCGCCACGTGCTGCAACTCGTCCAGCACAAAGCGCGGTATGACCAGCGCGGCATTGATGAAACCCGCGGCGCAGATCTTCGCCACCCGGCCGTCGATCAGCGCACTGGTGTCCACCACCACCAGCGGAACGTCGACATCGTGGGGGACGAAGCGGACGTAGGGGATGACGAGATTGAATTCGTCCTTGCCCCGCAAGGCGATGACCGCCCCGAGGTACGAACAGACCACGAAAAGAGCCAGACGGAAGAGGTAGACGGTCTGCGGATCGTTGGACGACGCGTATTCAAACAGCGGCGAAACCGAGAGCAGGAACGAGACCAGCATGCCGACGGCGATGCCAAAGGTGATCGCGGAAAGCCCGCGCAGCGAGAATCCTTTCAGGAGAATGTCGACGAGGATCGCCAGCGCGCCGATCATCGCCCCGATGAACGTAGCGCGCAGCCAATAGGCGTCCCACTGCTGCACGGAAAAGCAAACCAGCCAGCCGCTCGCAGCGCAAACCACGAGGAACCCGATTCGAATCGGCAGCAGGGTCTTGTTCATGCCGGAGGGCTCCAGTCAGCATTTCACCGTTTGAACCACCATAGCGCCAGCGGCAGCAGGATGCCGACCGCCATCAACGCGTAGAGCACGACGATCGATCGCCGGGCCTGCCGCTTCTGCTCCGCCGCGTCACTCATGAATTTCATGCGACCATACCGGCGGGTTCATGACAACGCAAAATGGCTCCGCCGTCTTGGAAAGGTGTTTCTGCCGGTTGACAGCAGGGCACTCATCCCTCGCCGCCGTTTTGCCCAAAGCCCAAATCGCTCCGGCCAGATATCGCTTGTCTCTGCAATCAAGCACTGGCTCGACAACCGGCGGGGCGGGCGTTTTGGTGGGCAGAATGTTTGAGCAACTCACCATTCTGGCTCCCGGGCTGCTTGGTGGCTCGGTGGCCAAGGCGGTCCGTCGCCACGGTCTGGCCCGCCGGATCGTGCTCTGGTCGCGCCGGCCCGAGAACCGCGTGCGGCTGCGGGACGAGCCGTGGTGCGACGAGGTGCGCGAGACTCCGGATGAGGCGGTGCGGGGTGCCAGCCTGGTCGTGCTGGCCGCGCCGGTTGAAAAGATCATCACGCTGGCGCAGGCCGTGGGGCCGCGCCTCGGGGCCGGGACGCTGGTGACGGACGTGGGCAGTGTAAAGGGGGAGATTGCCCGGCTGGGTCATGCGGCGATGCCGCCGGGGGTTCATTTTGTCGGCGCCCATCCGATGGCGGGTTCCGAGAAATCCGGGTGGGAGCACGCGACGGAGACCCTGTTTGAGGGCCGCGCCTGCTTTGTCACCCCCGTGCCGGAAACGGATGCCCGCGCCCTCGAGACCATTGTGCGGTTCTGGCACGAACTGGGGGCCGAGGTGACGACCCTCGACCCGGATGCCCACGACGAGATTGTCGCCCATATCAGCCATCTTCCGCAGGTGGTCGCAGCCAGCCTGTGCCACTTTCTCGCCCAAAAGACGCCGGGGTGGCGCAATTACGCCGGCGGCGGCCTGCGCGACGCCACCCGGCTCGGTGCCGGCGATCCGACGATGTGGATCGAGATTCTGCGGCAGAATCGCGAGGAGGTGTTGCGGGCGTTGCGGCAGTTCCAGGACGAGCTGCACGCGTTCCAGACGGCTCTCGCCAACCGCGATTTTGCCGAACTGCGCACCCGGCTGGAGCGGGGCAAGGCTTACCGCGACGGGTTCCGTCCCCAGGAGCCCGTCGGACTTCGTCCTCCGCGCTCCTAGTTCAAATGGCTGGCGCCATTTGGGACGGACTTATGCATGGCAGTGCGGAAGAGGCGCTGGCTCCAACCTCAGTTGGCCTGCGGTCTCGCGATGGCCTCAAGACCCAAGTCTGGTCTGAGGCGGCGCCTCGCTGGGCGTGAAATTCGCTTGGCGGATGAGCCGGCTTGGATGAGCCTCGACGCCGGATGCCCGATTCGATCCCCATTGCCCCGTTTGTGCGGCCGGTGCGCGGCAACGTGACGCTGCCCGGATCGAAGAGCATCACCAATCGCGCACTCGTGCTGGCCGCGCTGTCCGACGGCACGGTCACGCTCGGCAACGCGCTGTTTAGCGAGGACACAAGGCTCATGGTCGCGGCGTTGCAATCTCTCGGATTTGCAGTCGAGGCACACGAATCGAATCGCCTCATCCGCATCACGGGGCAGGGCGGCCGGATTCCCGCGCGCGAAGCCCGGATCGACGTGGGCAATGCCGGCACGGTGGCCCGCTTCCTGACCGCGCTGGTCTGCCTGCGGCCTGACGGAGTCTACCAGTTTGCCGGTGACGAGGCCATGCGCCGCCGCCCGATTGGCGCGTTGCTCGATGCACTGGCGGCCCAGGGTGCGCAGGCCACGGCGCGACAGTTCCCGTTCACGCTGCGCACCGCCGGTCTGCCCGGCGGCGACATCGAGCTGGATGCGGCGGAGAGCTCACAACTGCTCTCGGCCCTGCTCCTCGTGGCCCCGCACGCGCGCACGCCGCTCCGGGTGCGGCTCAAGGGTGATACCGTCTCGCGCCCGTTTGTGGCAATGACCGAACGAATGCTCGTGCAGTTTGCCGCCCGACCCTCCAGCTACGTCATCGAAGCCGACGCCACCGCCGCGAGCTACTTCCTGGCGCTGCCGCTGGTCGCCGGCGGAAGCCTGGGCCTCACCGGCTTCACGACTTTCAAGAGCCTGCAGGGGGACGTCGAGTTCGTGAGAGTTCTGCAGGCGGCGGGTCTGGCCGTGACGGAAACCGGAAATGGCGAGGAAGCGTCGATCGCGCGCGGAGCCCCGCGCCGGGGGGTGACGGCGGATTTTAATGCGTTCTCCGACACATTTCTGACGCTGGCTGCGATCGCGCCGCTGCTCGCGGGCCCGACGCGGATTGCCGGGATCGCCCATACCCGCAAGCAGGAGACCGACCGCGTGGCCGGGGCGGCGCGCGAGCTGCGAAGACTGGGGCAGGAGGTGATCGAGGAACCCGATGCGCTCACGATCCAGCCCCGCCCGATCGCCGCCGACGTTGAAATCGAAACCTACCAGGACCACCGGTTCGCGATGAGCTTCGCGATCCTCGGCTGCCACGATCTCCGCGGCGACGGCCGGCCGTGGCTGTGGATTCGCAATCCCGGCTGCTGTGCCAAGACCTTTCCGGATTTCTTTGAGGTTCTTGGACAAGTCTGGAAGGATTCCCACCGCGGATGAGCGCAACCGATTTCATCATTGTCGCGATCGACGGCGGCGCGGCGGCCGGAAAATCCACGGCGGCGGACGCGCTTAGCGAGCGTTTCCATCTGCTCCACGTTGACACCGGCTCGTTCTACCGCGCGGTCACTGCTGAACTGCTCCGTCGCGGCGTGAGCCATGCCGATCTGCCGGCCGTGCGCGACGCGCTGGCCGGCCTGCGGCTCGGCACGCGCGTGACCGGCCGGAGCGCCGGGATCGAAATCGACGGACGGACCGTGGGCGACGAAATCCGCAGCAAGGCGGTCAACGAAAACGTCTCCCTGTTTGCCGCGATTCCCGAGGTGCGGCAGGCGCTGCTGGATTACCAGCGGGGCCAGGCCGGGGTGGCACGGGAGCACAGCTTCCACGGCCTGGTGATGGAAGGCCGCGACATCGGTTCGGTGATCTTTCCCGACGCGGAGTTTCGGTTTTTCCTGTATGCTGATCCGGCGGAGCGCGCCCGCCGGCGCGTGGCCCAGGGTCAGCAGGACGCGATCCACGAACGCGACCGGATCGATTCGTCGCGCCGGACGGCGCCGCTGGCCTGTCCCTCCGGCGCGACCGCGATCGACAGCACCCATCTGACCCGGGAGGAGGTCGCCGTGCGCCTGGCCGCGCCGATCGCCGCCCGGCTCGCCCGCCCATGAACGACGGTTTTCCCCAGGTCGGGATGGATTTTGTCTATGGCTTTTTCCATTACGGAATGGGAGTGCTGTGTGATGCCTGCTTCCGGATCCAGGTGAGCGGGGTTGAGCAAATCCCGCCGAGCGGCGGGTTCATCGTGGCGGCAAACCACGCCAGTCTGCTCGATCCGCCGATCGTGGGCGCGCAGGTGCCGCGGCAGACCTCGGCCTTTGCGCGCAAGACGTTGTGGAAGGGAGGAGTAATCAGCTGGTGGCTGGATACCGTCGGGGTCATTCCGGTGGATCGCGACGGTGGCTCGGATGTGGTCGCCATCCGGCGGGTCCTGCAGGCGTTGAAGCAGGAGAAGGGGATCATCATGTTCCCCGAAGGCACGCGGTCACCGACTGGACGCCTGCAGCAGGCTAAGGCCGGGGTCGGGCTCATGGCGTGCCGGACCGGCGCGGCCGTCGTGCCGACGCGCATCTTCGGATCCTTCGAGGCATTTGGCCGTCACGGACCGTTGCGACTCGGCACGTCGCTCACGGTGGTGTTCGGCCCCCCGCTTTTTCCGGCCGATTATGACGACCACTCGGACGGCAAGGAACGCTATCAGCACGCCTCGGAACGAATCATGTCGGCGATTGCCTCCCTGGAAATCCCGCGGCCGACCGTAGTTTAATGGGAGCGATTCCTGCGCGATGGCGTCCGCCATTTTGTTTAGCGTGGTGGAGGACGGCGTCCGACACACCGCGAGCGCGCCGTGCCCGCGGCCAGGTCGCCGGCCACCGCCTGCAGGCGGGCCGTCATCCGGCCGACATCGCCGAGATTCTCCTTGATGCAATTGACCAGCGCGCTTCCGACCACCACGCCGTCGGCGTCGCGTGCCACCTGGCTCACCTGGTCCTGATGGGAGATGCCGAAGCCGACGACGACCGGGAGCGGGGTATGCAGTCTGATGCGTTCCACCGCCTCGGGGATCCCACCCGCCATCTCGTCGCGCACGCCGGTCACACCCTCGCGCGAAACATAGTAAATGAAGCCGGTTGCCGCGGCGGTGATCCTTGGAATCCGGCGCGAAGGAGTGGTCGGCGCGACGATAAAGACGGTCTTGAGGTCATGGGCGCGGCAGGCGGCCAGCAGTTCGTCGGCCTCCTCGGGCGGCAGATCAAGCGTGAGCATGCCGTCAACGCCGGCCGCCCGGGCTGCGCGCACATAAGCGTCAACGCCGTTGGCGAACACCAGATTGTAATAGGTGTAAAAGACGATGGGCGTGTCCGGATGGTCAACGCGCAGCCGGCGCACCAGTTCAAGCACGCGCGCCGACGTCATGCCCGCCTCAAGCGCACGCTGTGCCGCCAGCTGGTTGGTCAACCCGTCCGCGAGCGGATCGGAGAACGGCACTCCCAACTCGAGGATGTCGGCTCCTCCGTTGAGAACGGCGCGACAGGCCGCGAGCGAGGCATCAAAATTGGGGTCGCCGGCGCAGAGGTAGGCGACAAACACGGCGCGGTTCTTTGAGCGGGCTCGGGCAAAGGCCTGGGCAATTCGGTCCATGCGGAGGGCCGAAAGTCGAGGGTCTGGCGACGAAGGTCGAGTTGAAAATGCCGGGGGCATTTTCAACTCAGCGTGAACTCCACCATCACCGGCCGGTGGTCGGACAGATTGCAGCGCACCACGTTGCAGTGGCGCACGCGGCAGTCCGGCGGCAGAAAAATAAAATCGAGGGCCCGCCGCGGCCACGGCGCGGGAAAGGTGCGCACGCCCTCCGGCGGATGGAGGGTGTAGTGACCCTGGAGCGAGAAATAGCGGAAGAGCGAAGCGGTGGCGTCGAGCCGGTGGGAGGGATTGTTCAGGTCCCCGCAGAGAATGGGCGCCATCGCCCAAAGCGACCGTCGTTCCAGACCTTTGGCGTTGAGGTATTCCATCAGCTGATCGATCTGGCGGAAGCGATGGACGCGCGACCGGTAGTGCAGGTGGAGATTGACGAGCGGCAGCAGCCGTCCGCCGACATCGATCTCGGCAAAGATGAATCCCTTCTCGCCGATCTTGCGGATGCCAAAGTTGACGTTCTCCCAGGTCTTGATGGGATGGCGCGACAGGATGGCGTTGCCGTAATTCAGCTGGTAGCTGCCGGTGCGACGGTTGGTCACGCCGAAGGCCTTGTGCGGGAATTCGGCAAAATCGTTCAGATAGTCGAGGTGGTCGAAGCTGCCGCTCCAGCGCGAGTTCTCGTCAATCTCCTGCAAGGCCACGATGTCGGGATCGAGTTCCTTGAGCAGGCGCGCGATCCGACGAAGGTTGCGCTGAAAACGGCGCCGTCCGTGGAGCCCCTGGAACGGCGAGAGCCCGCGACCGTGGGCGATGTTGAACGTAAGGATCCGACAACGCTGCATTGCCCCACAACATAGATGGCCCGCCGGACGGAGCAAGCTGCCGGCGGTGGGCAGATAACCCCAGCCCGAAGGCTCCTCTCTGGATGGAGACCGTCTGCCCGGTCAGTCGGCGCTGCTCAATTGAGGCCGATCGCTCCAGAGGACAAAATGAAAGGCCTTGACGGGCCGTTTCTCCTCTGAAAATGTGCCCCTCCTTTTCCACCCGGGGTGGTAGCTCAGCTGGTTAGAGCGTCTGCCTGTCACGCAGAAGGTCGCGAGTTCGAATCTCGTCCATCCCGCCATCCTTCGCTCCTCCGGAGCTTCCTCCTTCGCCCTTTGGCCTAAGGAGGACAGTTTCCGGCGCAGGCGGAAACCGCTCACTCCACCAGGCCGTTGCTGATCGCGTAGTGCGTCAGCTCGGCGTTGGTCCGCAGCTTCATCTTCTCCAGGATGCGCGCACGGTAGGTGCTGATCGTGTTGGCGCTGAGGGTCAGTTCGACGGCGATCTCCTTGACAGTGCGGCCGGACGCGATCAGCCGCAGAATCTCAAATTCCCGGTCGGACAGCTTCTCGTGCGACAGCGCGCCCCCGGGGCTGCCGAGTTCCGAGGCCAGTTCCTCCCCAAGCGCGGCGCTGACGTAGCGGCCGCCGGCCAGAACGTGTTCAACGGCTTTTACCAACTCGGCGCTCGCGTTGGCCTTGGTCAGATAACCGGCCGCGCCGGACCGGAACGCGCGCACGGCGTACTGTCGTTCCGGGTGCATGCTCAAAACCAGCATCGGCAGGGCCGGCCGCTGGGCCTTGAGCTCCTTCAGCACTTCCAGTCCGTTGCGCCCGGGCATCGAGAGATCGAGGATGATGAGGTCCCAGTGCTGCTTAAGCGCCGCCTCAACGGTCTGCCGGCTGTCTGCGGCTTCGCCAAACTCAATCTGCCCGAAAGCCCGCGCCAGGATGAGCATCAACCCCTGGCGCAGCACGGCGTGATCGTCGGCGATGAGAATTCTCATGGGTGACGCGTGACGGGTGGCGGGTGACGGATTCTGGTGCAGCTACTCGGGGCCCGACTGACGCTTCTCTTCAATGGCGATGATCGTCTTTGTGAGTCCTCCGATGATGTGGTTGAGCGTGGCAACACGTTGGTCGATGACGGCCGGCAGAAGCAAATGATGACAACGCTCATGCCGTCCCATGCTCTCACGGGCTTCACCCCGGGCGATCTTCAAATGCTGCGGCAGTTCCTTGCCGAATCCGCGTCCATAGCCTTCTTCAATATTGGCGGCAACGGAGTCGAGGCTGCGCACCTGCTGCCGGACCAGCTCTCTGCCACGATAATCCTTCATCAGAATTTCGGAGTCCGCCCAGAAATCGTCGAACAAACTGCGGGCTAATTTATAAATGCCAAATTTCGCCAAATGATCGCGCATAGACGCGAGGAAGGCAAGCAACGAAGGATGTGACAAGTAGCGAATTTCACCTCCCTCGTCACGCGCCCCTCGTCACGCGCCCCCCGTCACGCGCCCCCCGTCACACCTCCCTCGTCACGCGCCCCCCGTCACTCGTCACGCGTACGCTCACGATCGTTCCCCGTCCGGCTTCGCTCCGGAAATCGACCGTCCCGCCCAATGCAGCGATGCGTTCGCGCATGCTGAACAGGCCCAGCGATCTCGGGTCTGCAACCTGCTGCGGCGTGATTCCTCGGCCGTCGTCCTCGACCTCCAGCGCCAGCTCGCCCTCGGTCGCCCTTAGTCGGATCTCCACGCGCGAGGCCCCAGCGTGGCGGATCACGTTGGTCAGCGCCTCCTGGACGATCCGGAACAGGACCACCGCGAGCGACAGGTCCAGCGCAATGTCGGCCGCCGGCAATGTCGCCACGCAAGCCAGACCGGTGCGTTTCTCAAAATCTGCCGCCAGCCACTCCACGGCTGCCACCAGACCTAAATCGTCCAGCACGCCCGGCCTCATTGTGGATGAAATCGCCTGGGTGGTCTCAATCAGGCGTTCCGCCCGCGGCACCAGGTTGGCAATCTTGTCGCGCAGCACGGGCAGATCGGCCGGGCCCGCTGTCCTCAGGTGGACGTCCAGCCACGCCAGGTCGATCTGCAGCGCCGTCAGCCCCTGCCCCAGTTCGTCGTGCAGCTCCCGGGCGAGGGCGGCGCGCTCCTCCTCGCGGACCTGCTCGATGCGCGCCGCCAGCGCGCGATATTGCTCGTGAGAGGCGCGAAGTTCCTCCTCGGCCCGCTTTCGATCGGTGGTATCGCGGGTGATGCAGAGGTAGCCAGTGATTGATCCGCTCGTGTTTCGCAGGATCGTGGACGAAGTGTACCCCCAGAACTCTGACCCGTCCTTCCGCAGGAAACGGTACTCGACAAATGGGACATCCTCACCGCTCAGGCGCCGCCGCATGACGTCCTTCCCATACTCGCGCAAGGCCGGGATGACCAAAAGGCCGGGTGGGAGTCCGACCAGCTCCCCCGGCGAGTCATACCGAAACATCCGGCTCTGCGCCTGGTTCGCACTTTTGATCAGTCCGTCGCTGCCGACCAGGAGCACTCCCTCAGGAGAGGCATCGAACAGCATACGATAGAGTTCCTCGCTCGCGTGCAACGCATCCTCCGCTCGCTTGCGCTCGGTAATGTCCACGTGCGACGCTTGGTAGCCGAGCAGTTTCCCGGTGACCTCCCGGATCTCCTGCGCCTGAACCTCAACGCGAATCCGGCTACCGTCCCGGCGGAACACTTCGAATTCCCTTGGACCCATGACGCCCTTTTCGGAGAGGATCCGCAGTACTTCCTTGCGATCCTCAGGGTTAGCGTAGAGCTGATGCCCGATGTCGGTCACCTCGGCCATCATCTGCTCGGGGGAGGCATACCCATACATGCGCGCATAAGCCAGGTTCGTCCGTACAAGCCGTCCATCGAGTGCAGTCTGCGAAATCGCCAAGATGGAGTTCTCGAACAGCTGGCGGTACTGCGCTTCACTCTCCCGGAGGGCCGCCTCGATCTGCGTGCGCCCGGTGCTGCGGCGTGGGTCCCCGGCGCGTTTCGGTTTCGTCGCCGACACCGGGATTCTCTTTTTTCCAATCCGCTTCATGCAAGCTCCTCGAAAGTCATCAGGGCATTCTACCTCGTGGTGAGACCACGCTTCTTGCTCGACAGGCGTTTCTTAGAATTAACGTCAAATTCTCCGGGCTGCAAGACAAACATAAAAGGAGAATTCACCACAAAGCATACGAAAGGACCTGGCCATCAGCGCGAAGCTTGGAGCGGTTGCAAAAGAGGTATGGCCGCAAGCGTGAGCGCCTCGACAGGCTCGGGGGCCCTGAGCCGTTTCGACAAGCTCAAGGCCCCGAGCTTGTCGAGGGGCTTGTCGAACGGGCGAGTGGACGCTCCTTCCGCTCGCTGACGCTCGCAGCTACATCGCGGCCAAGATTTCCTCTTCCGTCCGAAGCAAAACGCGTCTTGCCGTGGGGGCTGCATGAGTCCGGCGCAACGCGCGGGCTAGCGCAGGAGCGGCGGAGCGTCCTCCGGGCGTATGCCCCAGTTGGTATTCGGCTGCGGTCCCAGCTCGAACTCCAGCGTGCCGCCGGCGACGATCTCCGCGTGGTAGAGCCACGCCCGCGTGAGCGGCCGGCCGTTGAGCCGCGCCGACTGGATGTAGACATTCGCCGGAGAATTGTGGTGCGCCTCGATCACGAAATCCTTCCCGCTGTAATAGTGCGGATCGAGGTGGATCACGACGCGGTCGAACAGCGGGCTGCTGAGGTCGTAGGTCGGCTGCACCGCGCAGCCGCCGTCCATCTCGAACAGCCCCATCGCCCAGAGCACGTAGAGCCCGCTGAGCTGGCCCTCGTCCTCCTCGCCGATCCAGCCGCGCAGCGGCGAAGTGTTGTAGTCCTGATCGAGGCACTGGCGGGTGAATTTTTGCGTGAGCCATGGCTGGCCGGAGTAGTTGAAGAGAAACGGCGCCTGGAGATTGGGCTCGTTCGTGAGGTCGACGTAGCCCCGGGCAAATCCCTCTTCGATGCGCCGGTTGAATTCGTCGCGGCCGACCGCGGCGATGAGGCTGCCCGGATCCTGCGGCACGAACAGCGTGTAGATCCAGGCGTCTTCTTCGACAAACCCGGGACCGTTCCAGCCGCCCTCGGTGCCGAAGTGGAAGAGGTCGGGTGATTCCACCCAGCGGCCGTCGGCATGGCGGCGCCGGGCATAGCGGGTCTCGGGATCGAAGCTGTTCCGCCAGTTGCCGGAGCGGGCGAGAAAGGCGCGGGCGTCGTCCTCGTGGCCGAGGGCCCGGGCAAACTGGGCGGCGCACCAGTCGTCGTAGGCGTATTCAAAAGTATTCGACGTCGGCCCCTCCTCGTCCGGCACGTAACCATGATCGAGATAGGTTTTCAGGTGGCGGTCGCCGGCAAAGCCGCCGTTCGCCACGGCTGTGCCGGGCGTGGTGAGATCGTGCTTGATCGCGCGCCAGGCCCGCTCTGCGTCAAAATCGCGGATCCCCTTCTGGTAGCTGCTGACGATGAGCGCGTCCTGGTGCTGGGCAACCATGACGGGCGAGTAGCCGCCGTTGACGGGCGCCTCGGGAATCCAGCCGCCGCGGTCGGCGGCCTCGAGGAAGAAGTGCACCCAGGAACTGGCGACGTCGGGGCGGGTAAGGGTCCAGAGCGGGAAAAGCGTCCACTGGCAGCCCCAGAGCGCATCGCTGCTGTAGACCGCTGCGGCCGGGTCGGCCACTTTCTGCACCCGCCGGTTCATGTCCACGTAGCTGCCGTCGACGTCGCTGATCACGCTCTTGGCGGAATAGGCGCGGTAGAGGCAGGTGTAGAACATCGACCGCTGCCCGGCGGTGCCGCCGGAAACGTCGACGGTGCCGAGCACGCGGGCCCAGGCGTCGCGGGCGTGCTGCACCACGGCGGCGAAATCCCAGCCGAACGATTGCAACTCGGTGTCGAGGTTGAGGCGCGCCTGCGCCTCGCTCACCAGTGAGATTCCGGTGTGCACCTGGATCTGCTCGCCGGCGGTCGTGTGGAAACTCAGGACGACGCCGCAGGCATCGTGGCCGGTGAAGGTGTGGACGCTGCGCTGGTAGTGGACCGGCGCCCGCCAGTCGGTGCCGTAGTTGGTCGTGTTGCCGGTGTAGGGATCGCGCTGCCAGGCGTCGAGCGAAGCGAGCGGTTGGTCCGCGCGGATGACGAAATGAACGGTGTATTCGCCGGTGTAGTTGTTGGACTGGCGGATGTGTCCGCTGATCTCGGCCGGACCAGTCTGGGATGCAGAAGCCTCGATGATCCGGCACAATTCCTCGGTGGGAAATGCGAAGTCGAGCAGCAGGTGCGCTTCGTCGGTGGCAGGGTAGGTGAACCGCATCGCGCCGCAGCGCATGGTGGCGGTGAGTTCCGCCTTCACGCCGTAATCGAGCAACTCGACGCTGTAAAAGCCGGGCGCGCCGTGCTCGGTGGACTTGTCGATGCGCGATCGGTAGCCGGAGGTCCACATGTGGCCGAACGGACCGTCGGGCGCGCCGGGAAAGACGCGGAACAGGCCGGGATTGGATTCGATCGGGCCGGTCACGGGCATGAGGCTGACGCCGCTTAGGCAGAACGCGTGCAGGTGGCTGAAGCCCGAGATGCTTCCGACGGTATATTCGTAGCCGCCGTTCCAGACGTTTGACTGGTTGTCAGGACTGAGCTTCACGAGGCCGAAGGGCAGGGTGGCTCCGGGGAAGAGCATCCAGCGTGAGTTCGAGGTGCCGGTGAAGACGTTGACAGCATCGACCGGATCCTGGGCCGCGCCGGTGCCGGCGGCGGAAACGAGGGCGAGGGCCAGCGCCGGCAACAGCGCGGTTCGACCAAGGACGAGAGCGGATTTCATGGATGGGCAGGGGTCATCAAGGCAGAATGAATCCTTGATGTCTCACCCGGCAAGACTTGGAGGGCGGACCGCCATGTCCGCCATCCGTGCCTGTGTTGTAGCCGGCCGCGTTGAGGCCGGCGTGCCTTGAGCGCTGTAGTCTGAGCTGTAGCCGAGAACGCAAGTGTAGCTGCGAGCGTGAGCGAGCGGAACGTTTGTCCACTCGCTCACGCTCGCGGCCTCGGGAATCGAGCAATGGAACGTTCGTCCACTCGCTCACGCTCGCGGCCACGCTGTTTTGACACCGTCGGCCTGACCGCCTTGGCCTCAAGAGATCACCGCCGCGTCAAAACCAGCTTCTCCGGACGCCGCTCGTCGATGGTGTAAACAAAGCGCTTGAGGAAGGTCTGTCCGAGGAGGCCGTCGAGCCCGACAGAGCTGGGGGCGACCGCCGCGGCCGAAACGCCCGTTTCGTTCACGCCCGCGACCGAAAGCTGCGGGATCTCGAAGCGGCGACCGTTGATTTTGCTGCCGCCCACCACCACGATCTTGACGTCATCGGCCAGGCTGCCCGACAAGCCGAGGGCGTCCACGATCTCCAGGCTTAGCGTGGTGACATGGGCGCCGGTATCGACGATGAACCAGCAGGTCTCGTCGCCGATTGTGGCGGGGACGACGACATGTCCGTTTGGATCCGTCTCCTCCTCGCGCGTGGCCCAGGCCGCGAGTTCGCGGCGAAGGCTTCGCACCTGCTCCAGCAACGCCGGGTGCGGGTGGCCGGCACGGCTCGCGGCTTTGACGTCGGCGAGCAGGCGGTTGAGCCGGATGAAAAAGCGCATGGGCTCCTCGCTCTCGGTGAATGCTTTCAAGCGTTCATTGCGCTCGGAGCAATGCCGCCGGGCGGCGTCAACCTCGGCCTGCCTTGCGGCGAGATCCGCATCAATGCGGTCTTCGACGGTCTTGCGGGCGTCGATGTCGGCCTTGAGCTGCTGGGCTTGCTGGCGGTAGCGGTCAACGAGGGCGTTCCGTTCCTGCACCCGGGTATTGTAGGCGCTGACCGCGTCGGCGTCGGAGACGGCGGGTCTTTGCTGAAGGGATCGATCCGCCGCATCGATCCGGCCCTGCAGCTCGGTCAGCGGGGCAGACCGCTTGTCGAACGCGGCATGGACCTCGGCAAAGCTCGAGTTCCGATGTTCCACCTCGCGATTGAAGGAATCCGTCAGGCGGCTGACCCGGGCCTGCTCGTTCTTGATGGTCTCGCCCCGGTAGTAGGAATCCATGATGCCCTGGAGCTCCGCGAGGCGCGCGGCGTAGTCGGGTCGCGGCTGTGCCTGGACGATTGCGGGGAGCAGCACCAGGAGGCATTGCCAGCGGGCCAGGCGCGGCAGGCGCAATCCGGAGGCTGGCCGGGCCGCAGCCCGATAGGATCCGAATCGCAGGGGGGTTGACGGAGAATCCGAAAGATGGTCAGTCTCGGAGGGGATTACGGTAGTCATGGCGGGTATCTGGAACGGACGGTGGCTTCGCGTGAAGTGAGAAACACTGCTTTCTGCGTGGATCGTGCTGGTTCCCGATGATCCCAAACCCCTGACTTTTTACAGGAGGAGACGGAGGAAACAGAGGATCGACCAACTTTGAACCTGGGAAATCGGTGAAACTTCTCAAGAAAGAGCCCGCGTTGTAGCCGGCCGCGTTGAGGCCGGCCGGGGATCTCGAAAGAACCTGCCGGGGTCGGCGCCTCCCGGCTACAGGTTTCGTCCCCTTGCCAGCAAAACCGTGTTTTGCGTGCATGCCTCCTGTGAAATGTCTGGGTCTGGTTGCGACGGATGCCGCGTTGGAAGACATCCATGCTACGGTTTCCGGTCGGGGCGGGCGGTCAGGCGGTTGACGAGGTGGGACTCGAAGCCCGGAAGGCTCTTCCACCGCAGCGCGACCCGCGCCTGGAGAGGGCCGGCAGGATCGCGCACAGTAAACCCGTCGTCGGTGATGCGAAAACGGACGGTCTCGGTTTCCACGAAATCCTCCGTATAAGCGAGGTAGACGGCGACGCAGTCGAACAGGGTCGTCGAGCGCGTGGCGAAGAAATCACACTTCATCCAGCTCACGCGCGGCGCAAAGAGACAGTAGTTCTCGATCACCGCGCGGACCAGCGGGTCGGTCGGTGCCGACTGCCAGACGGCGCGGTAGTTGCCGCCGCTCAATGACACCAGGCCGCAGGTGTCGAGCGGCGTGAGCAGGATGTCGCGCCACGGAGCCGCGAGCACCGTGCGCAATGCCGCGGGATCGACCCGGACGTTGCTCTCCGCGGCGGGCGCCCCGCCGCCGTAACCGGTCACGAAGCTTCCGTGCATGCCGACGAGGCGGCAGCGTGCCGCCAGCCGAGGCTCCCGCCCGAGGGCGAGGGCGAGCGTGGGCACCGGCCCGATCGCGATGATCGTCACCGGGTCGGGCGAGTGCATCACCAGATCGATTAATGCCCCGGCGCCGTCCTTGTGAAAGGTCCCCGGATATTTCGCAATGTCGTAGCCGCGGATCCACGGGTCCTGATTCCGGTCGGCTTCAGTCATCGGCCCGAAATCGCGGCCGAGGCCGACCGCCACGTCGGTGCGACCGGCCGCCTCGAGCAGTTTGGCCACAATCGCCGCCCGGTAGCGCGCATCGCCGGTCTCGGTCAGCACCAGCTTCAGATCCAGCTCGGGCGAGCGGAGCAACAAGGCCAGCGCCCAGGTGTCGTCAATGTCCGAGCCGATGTCGGTGTCGAGCACGACGGGCGTGCAGTGCGCGGCCGCCGCGGACAGCGGGATCGCGGTCGCGAACAAACTCAAGGTCAGAAGGCGGGAGAAATAGTTCATGGCTTTTTTTGGGTCAATTCGTCGCGACGCGTGCCGACTTTGCTGGAGGGCGGAACGCTGGGTCCGCCACTCGTGCCTGTGTTGTAGCCGGCCGCGTTGAGGCCGGCCTCACCTCTCGAACGAAACTGCCGGGGTCAACGCCCCCGGCTACAGCGGCGGGCGCAGCACCCTTTATCATTGGTTGCCCCTCGACAGGCTCGGGGCCTTGAGCCTGCCGAAACGGCGGTGTCAGTTGCACTGGAGAAGTTCATGGGGACATCGCTTCAAAGCCAGAGCGCCGCCTCGGTCATGTACGCATGCGGAACATCCCAGATTTCCTGGCTGCTCCATTCAACCAACGGCGAGCGTTCCTGGTACGGGCTGTCATCCGGACGGCCGATGTGTCCGACGCAAATGGCATCGGGAAGTTGCGTGACGTAGGCGGAGAATGGGGTGGGGTGCCGGTAGCCGACGCCGGTATGCAGGCACAGTCCTTCCGGATTGTGGCCGAGGGTCCATTGCAGCATTCGTTCGGCAGCGTTCGCCCAGTCGGGCCGGTCCAACAACCGCCCGGCCTTGGCGCACAGCGCCGCCTGATGCATGACCACGGCGCCGGTGCCGTGCACGATCTCCTGCGGGTTGAAGGGATGAATGAAGGTCCGCACTCCGCGACCGCGGCCGGCGTCGCGGAAGCGCTGCAACTCCGGCGACGGAGGATCGAAATAGACCCCGTAGGGACCGATGCCGAAGGGATTGCTGGCGGCGTCGGCCAGCACATAGCGGTCGATGTAGCGCGTCACGGCAGCGCGCGCCCGGGCGCCAACCTCCGCCAATCCGGCTGGAGCAAGTTCGACCAGGCGCAGCAGGGCCATCGCCGGTTCGCAGGATAGCGCGATGCAGCGAAAGCCGTCGCGTCCGCCCTGCTCCATGAAATAGCCGCTCAGGCCGCCCTCGCCGGCGTCCTGGCGCGCCAGCAACTGGTCGCCGAGCGCCGCAAGGTCGGTGGCGCCCGCCGCGTCCTTGCCGTTCGCGAGCAATTCGAGCGCGGCCCAAAGTTCCTCGGCGAGGAACAGCGTGCGGCCGTCGTGGCCGCGGGCGCGCCCGTGGTTCCAGGCCCGGACGGCGAGGTCGTGCCCGCGGGCGGCCTCATCGGCGGAGAGCAGCGGGGCGACCTGACACTGCGTGCGCACAAACATGAATTGCACGGCCGGGTTGTAGGTCGTCCGGATCGGGCGCTCGTCGCCGGAGCCCGGAAGATTGTCGGTGTACCGTCCGCCCGAGTTGTCGGCGTTGCAGCCGGGGTGGTTCTCATGCCACCAGTGTTTTTCCATTTCCAGGCCCGCCTTGAACGTGCCGCCGGCGAGGTCCTCCCAGACCTGGCCGTCGGGTGCGACCATGGCCTGAAAGAAGCGGTTGCCCCAGCGGATTTCGTCGAGTGCGGCGGCGCGCAGGCCGTGATGACCGCGGGTGGCGATGGCGGCGAGCGCGGGCAGGTTGGGCTGGGTGAGGAAAAGCCATTTGCGCAAATCCCCGGCGTCATACCAGCCGCCGGCGGCATCAACCTGCTCGCCGGTGGTGTCGAGCACACCGTCATCGAGGTGTCCGGCCGGACGAATCCCGGGAATCTCGCATCCCGAGCGCTGGCAATGCAAGTAATTGAGGAATCCGCGCTGAATCCGGTCATAAACGCGGGGCGTGATGGCGATCGGAAAGGTCGAGCCGTGATCGGTCTCGATCTGGAAATTCCCCTCGGCGGCGAAGTCCGAAAAATCGCCCTGCCAGAAAACGCCCCAGCGGGTGTCCGTCCGCGCTAATTCTCCGCGCAACAGAATCCGGCCCTCCGACGGCAGCAGCGTCCCTTGTTCCAGGTCGAACGGCCAGCGAAAGAACCGCCCCGGCCAGTCGGCGGGCGGGCGGTGATCCCGCGGAATCCGGTCGAACAACCCGCGGAGATAGAAAGGGATCCTGGGTGGCAGGTTGGCGCCGGCGGCGGGCTTCGGCACCAGGGTGATCGGCTTCGGCGAGCCGGGACGGTAGCCCAGTTGGCAGTGGGCGAGGTGGCAGGGATTGATCGACATGGGACGCACGCGCACTGAGGCGCGGGATCCGCCCCGGCGGGTGCATCACTCGCGCAGACTCAATGCTGCCGGCAGCCTGGAGAACAATGCCGGCTTTGGCGATCCCGCGATTGCGGTTTCGGGGAACCGGGCGGCCGGCTCCGGCGGCGCGGAGGGCCTGCCTCGCCGTCGCCTTGCGCGAAGGCTGGCCGTGCCGCTGCCAGCCGCATCCTGCCCTTCGTAGCGCAGGCTTCCAGCCTGCCTGGCCGCCGGTTAACAGGTGCCCGCTTCAAGTCGGGCCTTGCTGCCAACCGATCCTTGACAGTCTGAGCCGTTTTGAGCATTTCTGAGTCATGTCAACCATCCAGATTCGCATCCGGATCGACCGCAAGCTGAAGCAGGAGAGCGACGCGGTGCTCAAAGGACTTGGGCTGGACGCGGGCTCGTTCGTCTCGATGGCGTTGACCCAGCTCGTCAATCGTCGCGGGCTTCCCTTTGCGGTCACCGTGTCGGACGCGGGCTATTTTGCGGCGGAATACGGCCTGGCTTCGGCGCAAAGCGTCCGGGCAGGTGCTGCCATGCGGAGGGAGACGGCACGCGCGCGGCGCGCTGGCGAATTGCGCGAGATCACGCGGGCGGCCGACCTCGCCCCATGAAGTTGCTGGCGACGCCTCGTTTTCTAAGGAGCATCCCGGCCGATCGCCGCGATGAGGTTCTTGCAGCGATGAACGCGGCCGACGCGGCCTATGGACAACCCCACCTGCACGCTGGACTGGGGCTGAGGCGCATCCAGCCGTTAATGGAGTGTCGCTGCGGGCTGGATTTGAGGCTCATTTTCCAGCGCGAGGGGCAGGCCCTCGTCTTTCACCTCTGCGGAACGCATGATGAGGTCGAATCCTTCCTCAAAGGCCAACGTTGATGTTGCCAACGACCCACGGTCGTCAGGCCCATTGTGGGGCGGGAGGCGCGCCAGCCGCAGCCAGATTCATGCAGTCGGACTGGCCTTGGCCCGCGATCTCCGAAGCGGTTTTGGGGCGCTTGTAGGAGCCTGCTTGCAGGCGATTTCCTCTCAGCAATCGCGAGCGAACTCGCTCCTACAGTTGCGTGAGTTCAGCCTGGCGGTGTATCACTTTGGACTCTGACGAGAAAATGGCTGAACCGCTCTACGATGGTCCCCTGGCCCGGCTCGTCCGGAGAATGGGCGCCGTGAGGCAGCCCGATCCGTGGCCGGCGGAGTTCGACGCCGCGGTCAGAGATCCCGCGGCGGTTCCGTTATGCTTGAATTGCCTGTGTCCGCAAAAGAGGCACGTCTGGTTCTGTCCGGTCTGCGGGTTTCCCACAGGCGATTATGTCGCCACCATGCCGTATCTTACCGCGTTCCTGGATGGCGAATGCTTCCGCAAAGGCGTCATGGGACCTCCCGAGAGAAGGACCGGCGTCCTGGTCTTCCCGGTCGTGTATTCGACCGCCAGCTATGGAATCTTTGCCCCGCTTTACTGGTTTTGGATGGTACGCCGGGCGCAGGGGAAGCCGATTTGCCATGAGCGGCGATGGGACTTCGAGATTGACGGTGCCGGGCTTGACTGCGAGCCACAGTGGAATGTTCCGCCAAAACCATGAACCTCGAACGCGAAGGCTTCCTCATCAGCACCGACCCGGAGCGGCTCGACCTCGATTTTGTCTGCCGCAGCTTGCACACCACTTATTGGGCCGGGAACCGCCCGCGCGCGGTCATCGAAGCTTCGATCCGAAACTCGGTGTGCTTTGGCGTCTATGCGAAGGACGGCGGGAGGCAGGTTGGATTCGCCCGGGTCGTGACGGATCACGCGACCGTCTCCTGGATCTGCGATGTCTTCATCGCGGAGGGGGAGCGCGGGCAGGGTCTGGGGAAATGGCTGATGGCGTGCGTCACGGAGCATCCGTGCGTGAAGCACTCGCTGAGCGTGCTCGGGACGCGCGATGCCCACGGTCTGTATGAGAAATATGGATACGTGCGGGCGAAACTGATGCGGCGGCCGCCGCAGCCGGCGGAGTCAGGCCCGTTGCCGCCGCCCGGCGGCCCGCTATTTCGCGCCGAGCCGCTGCGTTAGCGCCTGGTCCAGGGCGGGGCCGCGCAGATCCCGGGCGACCTCGTCCGTTTTCTCGCCCGCGTGGCGGGCCAGCAGCGCGTCGAACCGCTGAAACTCGCCCGCCAGGTCCTGCTCGGTATTGGCGCCCTGTTTGAGTTTTTCGTTAACCTGGCCGACCAGCAGCTTCAATTCCTCCCGGGCGCCGGCCGGCGGAGTCGTTGCGTCAGCTGCCGGACACGGCCGGATGAGCAGCACGATTGAGGCGGCGAACGTTGCGAGGAGAATCCTGGATTTCATGGGAAAAGGCGGGCGACGGCCCGGGTGCAGGCATGGATGGCCGTGGCATCCGAAGCTTGAAGGGCAAAGGATGGTCGGGGCGACAGGATTTGAACCTGCGACCTTCTGGTCCCAAACCTGAAAATCGCTGGTTGAAGTCCAACCCCTGCACCCAACTAGACCCTCGTAACCAGATGATTGCAAGGGGTTTCATTTTGGTCGGATCGCTTGGTATCGCAGCGTGCGAACACGGGCGAAAAGGGGCGAATATTGGCGGGGGTAGCCCCACAATCGGCCCCACAAAACCGTTTTGGGCTAGCAGAAGTGTGCCGCCCTGTTTGAGCACCTGTTTGAGAGCTACCCGGAACGCGCCGGAGGGTAGGACCGCCGGTTGCCCGACGGCCCCCTCGCTAATCCCGGCGTGAGCTATTCCCGCACCGGGCTCGTAATGGGAGCGCCCACGCAGAAGGGTTGGGGTGATCATCGGGGTGCTGACCATCGGAGCCATGGTTTCCGGTTCTCGGAATACTGTCAATGCGTGGGCCTGCTGACTGAACCGAACAGGCTAACAACGGAGTCGGAGTCATTTCCGGGGGGAAGGAGATCGGACTCTACGTCCGGCGCTTTGAGTGCCAGTCGCGGAGCGGTAATGAGCGCTTCGACATTATCGTTCAAAGCCTTGAAGTGGGCGACGAACTTTTCGGTGCCAATGGTCTCAATTTCGCGGATCAAATCGGCGTGCTCTTGTGCGTCAGCGGGATTGGCGATCTTGAGGTAGTCGACCAAATCCTTGGGTTTGGCTCCAAGGAGAAGGTAGGCTAGGCCGATCGATTCATCGGCGAAATCTCCGCCGTCGCTGATATTGCAGAGGAGGCGTGCAAGGACTTCGGAATCCTGGAGGTATTTCCGGAGGACCCAGGCGATCTCGATCATCGTGAGCCGGTATTCCGGAAGCCCTGAATCGAGGTGAAGCGTCACCTCGTCATGTAGCGTGGAATTGAAGCCCTTGGGATGCTTAATGAACGTCAGAGCGAGCTTCCACGGTTTTGCTTCGAGTTCCTGAAAGGCAGGGCGGTCCTCCGTGGCCTTCAGGTTCTTCTTGAGCTGGGAGCGCACACCTCTTGTCAACCTTGCCCTATTGGAGAGAACCAATCTGAGGATGGCGTACCAAAGATCGAATGCCTCTTCGGGCGGCGGTTCGGTCGGGCCAGACGCTTTTGCGATCTCCAGCCACCGTTCGGACAGTGCAATGATTCTTTGGGAGGGGGTCATGAAAGGTGACCTCTAGAAAATGCTCTGCAGTCTTCCGATCTGCGAAAAACTGTCAACGCACTGGCGACGTCCACCCCGCTCACAACCGGGATTCGAGTGCGTCAGTTAAAACCAACATGAAGAAACGAATGAAAGAGTCGTATGGATATGGCTAACACCGGTCATTCCAGCCCCGAGTCATGCAGAGGCGTCCGTAAGGGCGCTTTTGAAGCGTTGACAGGGGAAGATGTGGGCGAGCCATTGAGCCGCGAAATCGGTAAATCCGGTCTGCCGACGTTGTTCGAATAACGGAAGGCAATATGGAATTGGGCGACAAGGTGAGTCCAGTTTCGAGGCCGCGCGGTCTTAGACCCTCAGCACGCATCGAAGCTTCATGGATGGGAACTGAGACCTGCAGCGTCGGGCAGCGGCGCGACGGGTGCGCTCGCAGCCGGAGTGACGCTGACCGGGGTCGGCAGTGGTGGGTTCGCCACCTTTTCTTCAATTGTCTTTAGGATCATCGCAGCACACGCATCTGCTGTTTGATTCTCAGTGTCGACCTCAAGATCGTATACTTTCCGCTCATGGACACGATCGAACTGCCAGCGCGACAATCCGACCCTTCGATCAGCCCTCTTCTTCTCACGCTCCTCAAGAACGCTGAGCGCACAGCGAACGCCTACAAAATGGTTCGGCATCATCTTTAGTGCTTCGCGCGTCGCCTCACACCACTCGTGCTGCCCGGTCGCTACCTGTGGGTGACAAGGAGCGGTAGGGCCTATTTCACAATATCGGCAGTCGATCACGTGTTGTACTTTGACCCAATCGCCGGGTAGGGTGAAAGGAAGGAGTGGCGGATCGCGGCCAACGGTCGGGCATCAAAGGTCTTTCGCACCGGAGATGAGTCTTCCGGTGGCAGCTCGATTTTCCTGGCCGATGTCGACAGGAGAATCTACCGCTACGACAGAGAAAACGATGCCTTCGCGCAAATCGGACAGCTAAGAAACGATGCTTCCTCATTCAATTCCAGGCGCGCGCTAAAAGTGCGGGCGTTCAATGTTTTGCAGGACAGGAAACGGGTCTATTTCATTAGTGATGATTCGGAGCGTTCTGCCTTCTGGGCTTGGGATATCGCCGGCGGGGTCACCCAGCGTCTGTGCCTGCTGGCGGAGCTGGATTCACGCCTCGGCCTTCCGGCCTATTGGACTCATGGAGGGAATGGAAGTTGGGACAAGTTGGGGCGCATCTATTTCTGCGCTTTTGGAAATGACTCGACACATCCAACCGAATTGTTGCTGTGCCAGCTGAATCCGGAACGCCTGAGGCGCCTTCAAACGCCTGCGACTTCCGCGGCGTAGGCGTGACCCCAGAGAAAAGGAATCGACCGCTGCTCGCTCGCTTCATCTCTGCCCAAGCGGGTTTGGGGCACATCTCGGCTGAAGTCCGTTTGCCCTTGTTTTTTGAATCCTGATGTGCTGAATCAGCTGCAATTCTAGATACCCCGGCTTTTCTAGGTCCGTCTTTCATGCAGCCAAAGCAGTTGGATTACCCCATGGTGGCCTTCTAGTGTTCAACCGATTCACTTGGCAGGTTTTTTTGCTGGCCGGCAATTTTCATGAACGCAATGCCCCTCTCGAAAGCATCGCCGACTACCCCACGCTTCTGTTTATGAGTCCAATCTCAGCAGTTACCATCAGAGTTGTTGATTCGGTTGCGGGAGCCTTCCATCTGCCGCGGGCGCGGCAAACCCGGCCGATGCCTGCGTCAGGTTTGTTCTGGTTGACCACTCTCGTCCTCATCGGCGGGTTCGTGGGCTTTGCCGCCCAGAAAGCGGATGCGGCGACACCGATTACGGCGGCAACC
>CAWDQK010000119.1:0-8404 GCA_963804395.1 uncultured Verrucomicrobiae bacterium
CTGAACAAGTACATATCGCTCGGATTCCACCAACAAGCGCCGAGGTTCCGGATCAGCATGTGCTGCAGGTGGTGCGGATCGGCTACACCCTGCACGGCCGGCTGCTGCGCCCGGCCAGCGTCGTGCTGTCCAGCGGGCCGGTGAAGAAAGAAGCAACCTGAAGTTGCGGAATCGATTCACCGACGATTGGCTGAAGTTGTTCGCTGGCGCGGAGGCGCACCCACTCATCAATGGCTAAGGAAGATTATTACGAATTGCTCGGCGTGCCCCGGGAGGCCTCGGAGGAGGAGCTGAAGAAGGCCTACCGCAAAAAGGCGGTGCAGTATCACCCGGACAAGAATCCCGGTAACAAGCAGGCGGAGGAGATGTTCAAGAAGGTCTCCGAAGCCTACGAGGTGCTCAAGGATCCCGACAAGCGCGCCGCCTATGACCGGTACGGCCATGCGGCGTTCTCCCAGGGAACAGGTGGTCCGCGGCCCGGCGGTGCGGCCGGCGGAGGATTCCACGATCCATTCGATATCTTCCGCGAGGTGTTCGGCGGTGGCGGGGGAGGCAGCATTTTCGAGGAGTTTTTTGGAGGCGGCGGCGGGGCCGACGGCGCACGGGAAGGCGCGGATCTGCGCTACGACATCGAGATCGCGCTGGAAGACGCGGCGCGGGGAGTCGAAAAGGAGATTTCGTTCCGCAAGCTCACTGCCTGCGAACACTGCGAGGGCACCGGTGCTGAGCCGGGTTCCAAGCGGGTGACCTGCTCCACCTGCCGCGGCGCCGGCCAGGTGACCACCTCCCGCGGCTTCTTCACAGTGCGGCAGGTCTGCCCAACCTGCCACGGAAACGGCACCCGCACTGAGAAGCCGTGCCAGGAATGCCGGGGGGAGGGGCGGGTCAACAAGACCGCCAAGCTCAACGTCCGGGTCCCGCCGGGAGTCGACACCGGATCCAAGCTGCGTTCGGTGGGCAATGGCGAGGCGGGTGTCAACGGCGGGCCCGCCGGCGACCTGTACATCGTGATCCATGTCAAGGACCACGAGATTTTCGAGCGTCAGGGCGACGATCTGTTTTGCGAGATCCCGGTCAAGTTCACGCTGGCGGCGCTGGGCGGCACGATCGAGGTGCCGACGCTTTCGGGCAAGGCCTCACTCAAGATTCCGGCCGGCACCCAGTCGGGCACGACCTTCCGCTTGAAGGGGCGGGGCCTGCCGGGCCTCCGGTCGGGCCAGCCCGGCGACCAGTTGGTGCGGGTGCACGTCGAGGTGCCGACCCACCTGACGCCGGAACAACGGAAGAAACTGGAGGATTTCGCGCTGGCCAGCGGCGACGCCGACGAACCGGTGGGCCGGAGTTTCTTTGAGAAGGCCAAGAAGTTCTTCTGATTCTGGCCCTGTGAGGCGCACCCGCCGTCGGCCTCAAACCATTTCACCGAAGCCCAAAATGCAAAAATGCGGTTTTGCTCGCGACCTGAGGAAACCTGTAGCCGGGGGCGCCGACCCCGGCGGGTTCGGCCGGCCTCAACGCGGCCGGCTACAACGTGGGCTACTTCTTCAGAGTCAACGGAGGAAACAGAGAGGATGAAACTGCCCAATCCCAAGCTGATGACCCTGCGCGAGGCCGTGCTCGCGCGCCGGCGCCTGCGGCGGGGCGGCGGGAGGTTCGTCCTGACCAACGGCGTGTTTGACCTCTTGCATCCCGGCCACACGTCCTATCTCGAACAGGCGAAGAAACTCGCGGGCCGCCGCGGCCGATTGTTCGTCGCCTTGAACTCAGACCGGAGCGTGCGGGAGCTCAAGGGACCGCACCGCCCGATCCTCGACGAACGATCGCGGGCCTACAATCTGGCCCAGTTGCGCTCCGTCGATGGCGTGGTGATCTTCCGCCGGCGGCGGCTCGCGCGCGAGATCCGGGCGCTGCAGCCCGACCTCTACGTGAAGGCCGGGGACTACACGCTGGCGACCCTCGATCCCGAGGAACGCGCCGCGCTCAAAACGGCGGGCGCGAAGATCCGGTTTCTGCCATTCCTGCGCGGCTTCAGCACCACCGCCCTGATTGCCCGCATCAAAGCGGCGGGAGACATCTGATTCCACCATGCGCGTCGTGATTCTTGGATCCGGGCGGGGCAGCAATGCCGGGGCCATCCTGGCCGCCCAGCAGGAAGGCCGGCTGGGCGAAGCCCGGGTCGTGCAGATCTTCTCCGACCGGTCCGAGGCGCCGATTCTCTCGCTCGGCGCGCTCTACGGAGTTCCCTCGCAATTTCTCAATCCGGGGCCGTTCAAAACGAAATTCGACGAAGCCGGAGAGGAGCGGTACATCGACGCCATCGACCAGTGCGCGGCGGACCTCGTCGTCCTGGCGGGTTTCATGCGGATTCTGAAGCCGCGGTTTGTTGAGGCGTTTCCACAGCGGATCATAAACCTGCACCCGAGTCTCCTGCCGAGTTTCCCGGGGCTCGATGCGATCGGCCAGGCGTGGCGGCGCGGGGTGAAGGTCACGGGGTGTACCGTGCACCGCGTCACCTCTGAAGTTGATGGAGGTCCGATCATCGACCAGGTGGCGGTGCGGATCGCGCCGGAGGATACGCTGGAGACCCTGGAGGCGAAGGTGCACGCGGCCGAACACGCGCTCCTGCCTGCGGTCATCGCGCGCCTCAGCCGGACGCACGCAAACGGGTGGTGACGCGGCTTGCGCCCGCCAGTCCTTCTGGCCGAGCTGTAGGAGCCTGCTTGCAGGCGACCTGTCCTCCGCGCGCGCGACGTGCGCAAATCTGTCCCTGCTGGCACACGCGCTGGGACACGCTGGCCGGTGCGGCCGCTGGCGCTGATCCCGGCCGCTACACTTCCGCTTGCAAACACCCGGTGCGATGTGATTTGTGCTCGGGCAAACAATCGCGCCTCCGGATGAAACTTGGGACGCGATCTGCTGGTCTTCTCCCAGCGCTCATCTTCGATTGCCCATCTCCCATTTACCATCTCCCGTCGCCCATTTCCCCTCCTCCGCCGCCCATCTGCCATTTCCCATTTCCGTTCTCGCATCTCCCATTTACCATCTCCCATCTCCAGTCTGCCATCTCCCATCCACCATGACCACAATTCTGGCGTTCGCCTTCCTACCGCAGCCGGTTGTCTTCCTGCTGCTCATCTTCGTCATCATCTTCGCGGTATACGCGCAGATCCGGGTGTCGGGCGCCTACAACAAGAACGTACAAATTCTGTCACGCGGACGCATCACGGGTCGCGAAGCGGCCGAGGCGGTCATGAACCGGGCCGGCATCACGGACGTCGAGATCGTGGAGATTCCCGGGCATCTGACCGACCATTACGATCCGCTCAACCGGCGCTTGTGTCTGTCGTCCGAGAATTATCACGGCACCAGCCTGGCGGCGCTCGGAGTGGCGACGCACGAGTCGGGTCATGCCATCCAGCACAAGATTGGCTACAAGGCCCTCCAGGCGCGGATGGCCCTGGTGCCGGCCACGCAGATCACGTCGCAGATCCTGCCGATTGTGATCATCGGTGGCTTCTTTTTCGGCGGGCTCGGGGGCATCATGCTCGACGTCGGCATCATCTGCTATGCGGTGCTGACGCTGTTCCAGCTGATCACCCTGCCGGTGGAATTCGACGCGAGCCGCCGGGCGAAGATCGAACTGGTCAATCTCGGCATCCTGGACGCCGACGAGATGCCGGGGGTCAACCAGACGCTCAATGCCGCCGCGCTGACGTACGTCGCGGCGTTTCTCACGGCGCTCCTGCACCTCCTGTGGCTGCTGTCGATGCGCCGCGACGACTGAGGTTTGAGCGAGCCGCGCAAACCTGATTGCGAAGCCCGGCCGGTCAACCCGGGCGTGGCTGGCCGGAGGCGAGCTCCGATCGGGCGACGTTTTCGCAGGCCTGCCGGGCGTAGCGCAGGCTTCCCAGCCAGCCCGGCCTTCTGATCGGGACTGGTGCGAGGATTTCTCGCCTGGACGCTCCAAGGCCTGGACACTTTTTTGTCACGATCGTATCAAGAAAACGTCCAGGCTTGTTCGGTCGTCATCGAACCCCCGCGCCAAGACAAAAAGCCGCACGGGTTCGCACCTCGCCCGGGTTTTCCCCTTGTCGGTGAAATCCGTTGCGGTTAATCCGTCACCACGCGTTTCAAGCGGTGGTAGCTCAGCCGGATAGAGCAACGGTTTTCTAAACCGTCGGTCGCGGGTTCGAGTCCCGCCCACCGCGCCAGTTTTCGCCCCGGGCGAAAACTGTCCTCCGTAGGCCCGGCGAAGGAGGACATTACTCACGGGCTGTGAGCTTTAGTTTTGTGCCGGTTGGTCCATGAGGAGGTCGTGCGGCTGCACAAAGGACGCAAAGCATTGCCGCTGACCAGCACACGTCCCAGGCGGGATGCGGTGCTCGCGTGACGTTTTCGCTTGATTCATCGCGGATTGACAATAGGTTGTTTCAACCTTTTCTCATGCCTAACCAGCTCGCCAAAAACAAGCGCCGTCAGAGCCTCGCCGACCATGAGGTGGTGCTGGCCGCCCTTGCCGAGATTGCCCGCCGGGAGGGGACGACAGTCATGGCGCTGCTGCGCGAGGCGGCACGGACCGTGGTCAAGACGCGCGCAACGATGCCGGAACAGGCGGCAACGTTGCGGGAAATCGTCTGGCCGTTGGCGCCGCGGATGCCGGCGCGATTCAAGACGCCCGCGCAGGTCGCCCGCTTCAAGCGGGCGCAGCGCGAGTATGACCAGGTGCTCATAGACCTGAATCTGGCGTCTCGAGCCGCGATCCAGGCCCGGAATTCCTTGGTGCCCGCCCGTGCAGCCGTCCGCTTGATCGATTTCGATCGCGCTCATGCCTCCCAGCCTTCCTGACTCTGAACTGCGGACGCCCGCGGACTTCGCGTCGCTGCTTGCCACAAAGGAACCATTGCTGCTCGTGGGTGGCCAGGCGGTGAACCTCTGGGCATTATACTATCGGGACCGCACGTCTGACCTGGCCCCATTCGTCTCCCGCGACGCCGACATTCTTGGCGACCGAGAAACGCTCGTTGCTCTGGGAAGACTGGCGGGATCCAAGCCACAGTTATTTCCCATGAAGCCGCCCAGCAATGAAGTGGGTGTGGTCATCGCGAAGGATGCGAATGGTTCGCCGATGCTCATTGAGGTTCTGCGCTACGTGCATGGAGCCAGCAACGACGCACTGCGCGCTCCTGCCTACACACTCGCGATCGGCGAGCGCCAGGTGCCCGTTCGGGTTCCAGGACCGATCGCCCTGCTCCAGGCCAAGATCGCCAACGTGGCGGACATCAACCAATCGGGCCGCCAGGATTCCCGCCACGTGCTAATCCTGACCCGGCTGATGCCGGCGTACCTCGCCGATCTGCGCAACGCCGCTGCCGACGGCCGTTTGGTAGAACGGAAGCTGATCGAATTCCTGGAACGGTTGCTTGCGGTCGTAACGACTGCCAAAGGACGCAAAGTTCTCCATGGGCTGGCGGTGGACGCCCGCGGACTCTTTGCCGACCTCGACGCTGAAAAGCTGCCGAAACTGCAGGCCTTTTTGTACAAGCGTTTGCCCCGCGCTTTTCCGGGCTAGATTACGTCCGCGTTTGGCGACTGGGTTTGTCAGATGCTGTTTCGACGAATGCCAAATTGAGCCGGGTGGGAAGGGCAACGGTCGAAACGTGACCGACGCCCTCACCCTCACCATTTGAACGAATTCGCATCCGTCGTTTCGGACAAAATCCAAACAGAGTTAGATTGATCTTTTCGATCCTACGAGCCGACGACGGATCATCACGAATCCCATGGATGCCAAACCGAGAATGGCGGCGTAGGTTGAGGGTTTCGGGGACGGCTGAGCCTACGACAGCGATGTAGTTCGACCGGGCCACTTCCCGAAATCAGCGAAGCGTTGATCGCCGCTCCCGTGTCAACGTTGTATTCCCCAATGCTTCCGTTGTCCGCCATCAACGCAACAAACAGGTTCGATCCAGAGACGGCGAGGCTACCATACATTGAATAATGAGGTAACCCCGAGATAAACGTGGCGTTGACCAATGTTCCTGATGTTGTGTATTTACGGATACTGGCTATCGTTGGACGAAGTGGATGGCAAGTCAGTTACCGTCGTTCAAGAATGGAGATCTACCGTTTTTCACTGACACGATGTTCTATCTGAATCGATCCGTGTCCGTGATTTCCGGGTTACCACCCGGTCCCCGTCGGTCGGGCTTCAATTATTCCGGCACCGTACCTGCCAGCGTGGGCTTTTTGCCGGCATCGCTGCAGCTATTGGGCAAGCCCGCCGAACAGGCGGCGGCGACCATGCGGTCTGTCGGCGAAACCTAGCCATAGCGGTTGCCGAGTTGGGCAAGCCTCGGATGGTCGGGATCGGTTCGAAGATGTTCGGCGGGCAATCGGGGAGGAGAACCGTCCCTTGACACTGGGCCAAAATTGGCCCACCTATCCCGCATGAGCGCTACTGCATTACAGCTTAAGAAATCCCTTGCGAGTGCCATCCGGCAAAAGATGACCGCGGATCGACTGAGCATCAGCACCTTCGCCAAGAGAACCAAGACCGGGCGAAATTCTGTCCGCCGAATCCTCGATGGGAAAAACACGTCCATCACCCTCAAGACCATGGCCAGGGCGGCACAGGCCCTGAATCTTGAACTGACGCTTTCCGTGAAAAAGGTCACTCCCGTGCAACTCGGGAAGATTGCAGACCGGTATGCGTCTGCACGTGACGAGCAGGAGGCAGCCAGACTCGAGAATCAGTTCGTCGAAGGCCTCTACGGCAAGCCGCTCAGGAAAGCCCATGCCAAAGATTCAGCGATCTGATATTCCGGAGGACCTGATTCGCCATCTCTTCCGCCGGAGGAGAGACCGCGGAATCACGACGGAGGACCTGGTCCGGTTCGCCCACTGGCTTGATGGGAGCCCGAACTATGGTTGATCGGTTCGGGGCGAATCGGTTTTACAGGCCCGCGCCATTTCGATTTGAATTTTCTGAGAGGCGCCGGCCTGCTGGCGGCGATTCCACCTTCCCCATCCCCAAATGACGATCCTGCCCCTGCGATTTTGTCGTGCTGCTTTTGTTTGCGCCGGCGTTGCGCTTGTGGTGCTGCCCGCGATTCCGCGCGCCACGGCGTCCCCGCCGAAGTGGGATCCGGTCACGCCCGAGGAACTCGCCGACAACACGCCCCACATCGAGGCCGAGGCGCCTGCCGAGATCCTGAGGTTCGGACTTGAGGCTGCCGAGACCGGGTCCCTTGAGTACGTATTCCGCGTGAGGATCAAGGTCTATGATCCGGCCCGTGCCATCAGCGTGACGCGCCGGGCCCGATTCTGGGCCGGCAGCGGCCGGCCGGATCCCTACTATGAGGTTGCAGCCAGGCTCACGCTGCCCGACGGCTCGAGCCGATTATTCGATGAGCACGACTTGCGGGAGCGCGAGGTGGCAACGGAGGGTCGGGTCAATGGCTTCCTGGGCTATCTTGGATCGCGGTCGGACTGGAGCGTGGCCGAAAAATTCCTGGCCGTCACCGGAGTCGAGAAGGGTGCGATCATCGATTTCTGGGAGCGCGATCCCAAGATCGATACGGTCGAGATGGAGATGATTTCGGTCCAGGAGGAGGATGTTCCAATCCGGAAGTTCAACTATGTCAGCCGGTATCAACCGAAAAACGAAAAGGAGGTCCGCCGCTATTTCGTCCTCAACCGCCACGGCGGCCAGATGACGAACGACGAAAAGGCGGGGACGATGACGTTCTCGGCCAGCGATCTGCCGTCGATCCACCACGAGTCGTTCGGGCCACCGGATTCCTATTTCGCGCTCACAATCATCAAGACCCGGGAACAGTTGGATCAATACCTCTGGCGCATCCATACGAGCATCCCGTATCCCGATTCGGTGCCATTCTCGCTCGGCCCATGGGCCTATCTTTCAACGGCGAGAGATTTCCACGACTCAGACAAAGGCTACGCTTCGAAACGGGTGAAGGAGAAAGCCGCCGAACTGGTTGCGGGGGCGACAGACGGGAGGGAAAAAGTGGGGAGGATCTATTCCTACGTCCAGTCGCTCTACCAGCGGTTCCGCAACCGGGCCGATCTGGAGAACTGGTACACCCGGTACATCGAGTCGATCGACGAGCTGATCGAGGCGAGCGGTGACAGTGCGACCTTCATGACCGGGCTGAACAACGCGTATGTTCAGGCGGGCAACGCTTACATTGATGACGGCGGCTTTGCAATTACCATCGGTCAGGCGCTGCTGACCGACCCTGTCTCAACCGGTGGTGGTCTCACCAAATCCGGCACCGGCACGCTGACGCTGACCGGTGCGAGCACCTACACCGGCAACACCACCATCAGCGCGGGCACGGTGCTCCTGGGACAACGCAACTGAACCAGTACAGTACATAAACACGGC
>CAWDQK010000120.1:0-58302 GCA_963804395.1 uncultured Verrucomicrobiae bacterium
GGCGAGAGCGCGAAAGGCGGCCACTTCAGATTCTGCCACACCGGCCATCAGTCCGGGCTGGCCGGACTCCAGGAAAAGCAGCGCGCCGCCGCACCGGACCTGGCGCGCCATCTGGCCGGCATGGCGGACGACGAGCTCTTCAAAAGCGTCGCGGTCACCGCGCAGGGCGAGCTCGCGCAATTGCGATTCATCGCTCCAGATGACCTCGATGGCGCCGGCCCCGGCAGTACGCGCGGAAGCCGATATGGCAGCAACGAAACCGGCGGCCTCACGACTCACTCCGTGCAGTTCATACGGCTCGGTGACCAGCAATGGCTTCCCGGGCTGCAGGTTCAGGCCGATTCGCAGGATGGTTTCCGCCAAGGCGGCAAGTTGGCACGCAGCATCAGTCGGCACGCGCAGTTCCTTGACACAAGCCGGGGCGAAGAGGCAGCGAGAAATCGCAGCGGTGGCCTGGGCCGGATGCACGAAGTCCAGACGGCAAAACGCGGTTCGCTTCGGACGGGAAGAAACCTTGCCGAAGCTGTAGCTGCGAGCGCCAGCCCCTCGCCAGGCTCGGGGCCCTGAGCTTGCTTGCGGTGTCGCAGACCCTGAGCCCGTCGAATGGGAGCCTGTCGAACCCGTCGAACGGGCGAGCGGGCGGCCGACATCGGATCCACTCGCTGGCGCTCGTGGCTACACGTTCCACCGCGGCTCGGTGGCGCTGACGGCCTGCCATGCCGTAGCCTCGCGCGAAGGCTGGCGCCCTCATTCGGAGATGTGACAAAAAAGCCCGGTCGCGGGACCGGGCTTCGAATGGTGAAGTCGACGAATGGGCTCAGACGCCGAGGCTCTTGCGCAGATCGGGGATCTGACCGGTCGAGCCGAGCTTGTCGTTGCGGCTCGCGATAAACTTGGCGTACTCGTCGATGAAGATCTTCCCCGGAGGGCGGAAGTCGAACTCAGCCGGCTTGTCGCGGAAGAACTCGCGGTGCACGCGCGTCCAGACCAGGCGGCCGTCGGTGTCGATGTTGATCTTGGTCACGCCAAGCTTGGCGGCAGGCAGGTACTCGTTGATATCGACACCCATCGAATTCTTAATCTGGCCGCCGGCAGCATTGATGCGGGCGACCTCATCCTGCGGGACGGAAGAGGATCCGTGCATGACGAGCGGGAAGCCGGGGAGGCGGGCCTTGATCTTCTCCAGCACGTCGAAGTGCAGGGATTGCTTGCCCTTGAATTTGAAGGCTCCGTGCGAGGTTCCAATGGCGGCGGCGAGGCAGTCGCAGCCGGTCTGCTTGACAAAAGCCTCGGCCTCCGCCGGGTCGGTCAGGCAGGCGTTGCCTTCCTCGACCTTGATGTCCTCTTCCACGCCGCCGAGCATGCCGAGTTCGGCCTCGACGGAGATGCCCTTGGCGTGGGCGGCGTCCACGACGCGCTTGGTGATCGCCACATTTTCCGCAAACGGCTCATGGGAGGCGTCGATCATCACGGAACTGTAGAAGCCGGACTTGATGCAATCGTAGCAGGTCTCCTCGTCGCCGTGGTCGAGGTGCACCGCGAAGATGGCGTCGGGGAAGATCTCGTCGGCGGCGCGGATGATCGCCTCGAGCATCTTCTTGTCCGTGTATTTGCGGGCGCCCTTGGAAATCTGGATGATGAACGGGGCCTGCGACTGGATGCAGCCGCGGAAAAGCCCCATCGCCTGTTCGGCGTTGTTGATGTTGTAGGCGCCGACGGCGTACTTGCCATAGGCGTGTTTGAAGAGTTGAGCCGTGGTAACGATCATAGGCGTGACGGTTTGAAGGGAATCGGCAGGCTACCGCGCAGCGCAACCTGCGCACAAGTGTTTTCTGGCATGGGCAGCCGCGCCAAGCACATCAATGCCCGGAAGCCGTGGCCCCCGCCGGAGACGACGCTGCGGCAGCCGCGCCACCCGAAACCCGCGCTGCCGCCACTGTTGCCCGATTGACGCATCATCTGGGCAATCTGCCGCTGTGCCTGCTGTTGAGCCTGCAACTGCTGGAGGGCGGCGACCTGGTCGGCTGAGAGGACCGCTTGAGCCTGGGTGATGGCGGCGTCAGTGATGGGGCTTGGCCGGTTTCCAAAACCGCCGCCAAAGAGCCCGGACAATGCGCCGCCGCCATTTCCCTGGCCACCCGACGGCTGATTGGCTGCCAGGATGTTGATGAGCTGCTGCAGCTGGCTGTCCTGCAACGGCGAGCTCGTGTAGCTCAGACTTTGGGCCAGTTGATTCGCCACGTTGCGCTGGGGAAGCGTTTGCTCGTAATTCTGATACTGGGCGTACTGGGCGTCTCCCAGGGTCTGCTGAATGGTGCTTTCCGCCTGCGCCTGGGCGCTCTGCAGCAGGGTCGCGATTTGCGCGCGGTCGGCTGGATCGCCCGGATTCAGCCCCTGTGCGCGCGCCGCCGCCAGCACGTCCATCACGGCGCTTTGCTTCTCGACCAGCATGCTCTTGAACTTGTCCAGGTCGGCGGGGCTCAGGTTGAGATTCTTGAAGAGTGCGGCGTAGCGGGAGTCGAGGGCCGACTTTTGCTGTGCACTCCAGAGTTTGCTGAACTCGGGATTGTCGAGCAGCGCCGACAGGTTGCCCAGACCGCGGCGACTGAAACCGCCGGAACCGGGCCGTGCCCAGCCCGGTTGATCTCCCGGGCCCGGCCCGCCATCGGCTTCTCCCGCGACGGGTCCGCGACGGGAGCGCAGACCGGCGACCTCGGCATCGAGTTCATTCTTGCGTTTCTCCAGCGCCAACAGACGTCTCTGCAAGTCAGCGCGCGCGCCTTCTTCGGCCAATGCATCAGCACGCAGCCTGGCCAGTTCCCGATGCTGGTTCCACGCCAAGACCCCGCTGGCGACCGCCGTGAATGCGAGGAGAACAAGCAGGCAGTTCTTGAATTTCGATTTCACCCTCAGTGAGAAAAGACGCTGCCCGCATCAAGAAGTTACCGGGGTGGGAACTCAAACTGAGCCTTCGTCTTGTTCCTGGCCATGACCAGATAGGCCTTGAACGGCGTCATCCGCTTGGAAATGAATCCCTCAATCAGGTCCGTCCGCCCGGTGTCCAGCAGGCGGCGGACCTCCTCGACGGGCACCTCCTTCTGGCAGAGATGACGCTTAAGCGTGAAGACGACCCGGCCGTCGGCGCCGGGCTGCCGGACGTAGTAGGAATCGCCCGTCTGGAGAATCTCCCCGCCGAACAGCTTGCTTTCCCCAATCCGCACCGCCTTCGACAGATCGGGCGGGGTCCTCGTTTTTCGCGCCACGGGCTGGCCATCCTTGTCGAGCTTCGCCGCGCGCGGCGGGAACTCCCAGGAGACACGGCCGTCCTCCCGCTTCAAGAACGCGTCAAAGGGGCGGCCTTTCTTGGAGATGAACCCCCGGATCAGCTCGGTCTTGCCCGCTTCCATCAACTGGACGGCGTGTTCCCGTGACAGCGGTTTCTGGCACATGATGCGCCCGACGCGGAAGGCCTGTTTCCAGCTGTCCGCGGAGCGTTCACGCAGCACGTAATTGTTCCCCGCTTCGCAGAGCTCCGCCCCCGTGCGCGGGTCGGTCCAGAATGGAATCAGGTCGTCGAGGTCGGCCTTTTCTCCGAAATCGAGGCCGACCTTCCACTTGCCGCTCTCTTCATCCTTGGCGAGCCGAAGCGAAGCGGCGAAACGGCGCTGCGTCTTGGCCGAGACGAATCCGTCGAGCGGGCCGATGACTCCGTTGGCTACGAGGGCGCGTACCTCGGCCTCCTCCATTTTGCGGTTGGAGATGATCTTGTAGACCATGAACTCGCCGTCCTGCGACTTGTAGCCGCGCAAGGTTTCCCGGAGCGGCTTGCCGTCGGTGGGCGAGGGGATGTCGGTGACCCGGGCGACGGTGTCGTCCTCTTCGAAGGTCTTGACGCGGCCGATGATCCGGCGGGTTTCGGCGACAATCTCCTTCATGAACAGCGTGCGGGAAAACTTGCCGTGTTCAATCTGGCGCAGCTTGTACTCCCACTCGCCGGTCATGTCCGGCTTGGTCAGACCCTCCGCCTTCACGGCAGCAAGAAATTGGAGCAGCGACTCGGCCTTTGCCGTCGGCACCAACTCGCGTTGGTCGCGCTCGACGTACTTCTGGTTGATCAGACCGTCGATGATGTCGGCGCGCGTGGCGGGAGTACCCAGACCGCGTTCCTTCATCGCTTCGGCCAGATCCTCGTCGTCGACGAGCTTGCCCGCGCCTTCCATCGCCGAGAGCAGGGTGGCTTCCGTGTAGCGCGGCGGCGGCTTGGTGGTTTCGCCGTGAAGTTCGGTGGAAACGGTCCGCGCCCGTGGCGGACGGCCGTCGGCCGGATCCAGGGCGGGGAGCGCGGTGGAACCCGGTGCGTTCTTCTCCGTCAATCCGGCAGCGTCGTCGTCAACCGTCGTCCGGCCATAGACGGCGAGCCAGCCGGAAAACGTGAGGACTTTGCCCTCGGTCTTGAAATCGTGACCCGAGATCGTGCTGGTGCGGGTGGTGATGTCGAACTCCGCCGCGGGATGAAACACCGCCACGAAACGGCGGGCGATCATGTCAAAAATCCGGGCCTCCATCTCATCGAGGTTCTTGGCCTCGTGGGTGGTCGGGATGATGGCAAAATGGTCGGAGACCTGCGCGTTGTTGAAGATGCGTTTGTTCGGCCGCACCCAGCCGGCGTCCAGGACCTTTTGCGCATGGGGGCCGAGGCTGCCGTGGAGATTGGCCAGCGTCTCGCGGACGATCGGAACATAGTCTTCCGGCAGCGCCCGCGAGTCGGTGCGCGGGTAGGTGATCATCTTGTGGCGCTCATAAAGCGCCTGCGCGATCTGCAGGGTGCGGCGGGCCGGGAGGCCGAACCGGTTGTTGGCCTCGCGCTGCAGGGTCGTCAGGTCGTATAGCCGGGGCGCCGCCTGGCTCGACGATTTCTTTTCCTCGGTCACTGCGGCCGGCGGATGTCCCTGGCAGGCCGCCAGCACCGCCTCGGCCGCCGCCTGGTCCCAGAGGCGGTCGACGCGGTCGTGTTCGTCGTTGTCCGCCCGGCGGAAGCCGGGGCGTTGATAGACTCCTTCGTAGGTTCCCCGGGCGATCTGAAACACGGCGGTGATCCGCCAGTAGGCGCGCGACCGGAAATTGCGGATTTCAAGCTCGCGTCCGTACACAATCGCCAGGGTGGGGGTCTGGACCCGACCGACCGAGGCGACATTGCCGGCGCGCGACCCGAACATGCGCTTGGTGAGCGCACGGGTACCGTTGATGCCGATGAGCCAGTCGCTTTCGCTGCGGCACCGGGCGGCGTCGGCGAGCGCCACCATCTGGGCGCCGTCGCGCAGATGCCGGAACGCCTCACCGATGCCTTCTGTCGTCATCGTCTGCATCCATGCCCGCTTCACCGGCAGCCGGCACTTGGTGAGCTGGTAGATGTAGGTGAAGATCAGTTCGCCCTCCCGCCCCGCATCGCAGGCGTTGATCACCTGGGACACGTCCTTGCGCGCGAGCAGCTTCTTGAGCTGGTTGAACCGCTCCTTGGATTCAGCGATCGGCTTGAGGCCGAATTCCTTCGGAATGATCGGCAGCGGTTCGAGGCGCCAGAAGCCGTAGAGTTTCCTGTCGATGTCCTCCGGCATCTCGAGTTCCACCAGGTGCCCCACCGCCGACGAAATGACATATTCGTCGTTTTCGAAGTGGTCCCCCTGCTTTGGAATCTTGCCGAGAGCCCGCGCGAGGTCGGCGGCCACGCTGGGTTTTTCGGCGATGATCAGAGACTTCATAAGTGGGCCGGAAGCCGTTAGCGACTGCCGCCGAGATTTCAAGCACTACTTTTACTTTCGAGCCGCGCGCGTGCGCACGCGCCCGCCCGCGTACGCGAGGGTGCGTGGTCCGCGTCGGGCCGGGCAGCCGGCCTCGGCGCGGCCGGCTACAGCGGAGCCAGTCTTCTGTAGCCGGGGGCGTCGACCCCGGCAGTCCGCCCAAAGCCGCGCGAACATCGGGCCGGGCTCAGTGAGGCCGATCGCAGATCACGCCTTTCGGTGGACCTTCCTTTGCGAAACATTGGTGCGCAACGATGGCACCTGCCGGGCATCAGCTCTGCTTGACGATCCGCCGGTTCGCCTCGGCCAGGACGATCACCCGCGGATGCCAGTTTGCGGCCTCGCGTTCGTCAACGTCGGCGAACGACATGATCGTCACCAGGTCGCCCGGCTTGCCGAGATACGCCGTGGCTCCGTTCAGGCAGATCGATTTCGAGCCGGCGGGCGCGGCAATGGCGTAGGTCTCGAAGCGCGCGCCGTTGTTCAGATTGCCGATCAGGATGCGCTCATAGGGCCGCAGGCCGACGGCGGCCATGAACTCCGCATCGATCGCCAGACTGCCTTCGTAGTTGAGGCTGCTGTCGGTCACCTCGGCCCGGTGGATCTTGGACTTGAGCAGATTGAGTTGCATGAGGCGGCGTTGACGGTAGGAAACTACAACGAAGCGATTCGCCGCCCCGATCGTCAATCATCAATCCACACCCTCCGCGCATGCCGCCCCATTGGCTGAAGAGGAAAGCCTACGATTTCGAGCAGTACACCATCGATGTAATCCTTGGTCGGCGGGAGGACACGGGGGCGGCGATTTACGGGGCGTTCCTGCAGGCGGTGTCCTTCCTGTTCAGCGGATTGGTCCAGCTTCGCTTCTGGCTGTACCGGAAGCGCGTGCTGCACGACCAGCCGTTGGGCTGTCTGGTCGTCGTGGTCGGCAATCTCACGGTCGGGGGCACCGGCAAGACGCCAGTGGTCGAGAAATTCGCCCGGGCGCTGGCCGAGCGCGGGCGCAAAGTCGCGATCCTCAGCCGTGGCTACAAGAGCAAGCGGCCGCCGTTCTGGCGCCGCGCCTGGAACGCGCTCACCCATTCGGAGGAACCGCCACCGCGCGTCGTGAGCGACGGCCAACGGGTGCTGCTCGACTCCGAGGAAGCCGGGGACGAACCGTTCATGCTCGCGCGCAATCTACCGGGAGTGGTGGTGCTGGTGGACAAGAACCGGGTGAAGGCCGGCGGCTACGCGATCCGCCGCTTCGGCTGCGACACCCTCGTGCTTGACGATGGGTTCCAGTACCTTCCGCTGAAAGGGCGGCTGAATCTGCTGCTGGTCGACACGACCAACCCGTTTGGCAACGGGCATTTGCTGCCGCGCGGCATCCTGCGCGAACCCGTCAAGCATCTGCGGCGCGCGTCGTACGTTTTCCTCACCAAATCCACCGGCCGCCGCGACGTCGAACTGGAGCAGCTGATTCAGAAGCACAACCCGGGCGTGGACATCATCGAATGCGCCCACCGGCCGAAGCACCTGGAACGCATCGGCAGCGACGAGCGCCAGCCGCTTGCCTACCTCAAGAACCGGCGCGTCGGCGCCTTCAGCGGCATCGCGACGCCGGAGAGCTTTGAGCATTTCCTCCGGGAACTCGGGGCAAATCTGATCTACACCAAGCGCTTTCTCGACCACTACCGGTTCACCCAGGAGGACCTCGACCTTGTTTTTGGGCAGGCCCGCCTGGCCGGCCTCGATTTCATGATCACCACCGAAAAGGACTCGGTGCGGCTTGACGGGAACCTGCACTATCCGCTGCCCCTGTACTACCTGCGGCTGGAGATTGAGATCATTCGCGGTGCGCCGGACTTCCAGGAAGCCGTCTCCCGGATCTGCTTCCCCGAGGAGGGGGCGCGGCCGCTGATGGAATCGACGGAGTTTCCGCAACCGTAGCCTGCGCCACCGGTGATGAACGGGCGGTCGCGACCGTGGCAGTGGCTTCCAGCTCCGCCGCGGCGACGCGAGCCAGCCTGCAACCGATGCAGCCAGGGATGGCTGCGCTAGGTTCGGAATCACCGTCAATCGGGAGATGCATCCGCCCTCCGGGCCGCGCCCGGTTCACGCTTGCGACCAACCGGCCGGGGCGCTCTGTTGCTGGCATCATGATTACCGATCCACGATTGGAACAGCTGGCGGAAACCCTGGCGGGTTTCTCAACCGACCTGAGAAAAGGCGAGCGGGTGCTGATTGACGCCTTTGACGTGCCCGAGGCCATGGTGGTGGCCTTGATCCGGGCGGCGCGCCGACGGGGTGCCCGGCCGTTTGCCATGACCCACAATGCCCGAATCTCGCGCGAGCTCATGCGCGGCGCCGACGAGGCCCAGTACGCGCCCCATGCCGCCGTGGAGCTCGCCAGGATGAAGGAGATGGACGCCTACATCGCCGTGCGCGGTTCCGGGAACATCTTTGAAGCGTCCGATGTTCCGTCTGCCAGCGCGCAGCTGGTCACCCGGCTGATGAAGCCGGTGCAGGATCAGCGGGTGAACCACACGAAGTGGGTGGTGCTGCGGTGGCCGACATCCGCCATGGCCCAGCAGGCGGGCATGAGCACCGAGGCGTTCGAGGACTTCTATTTCCGGGTGTGCACGCTCGACTACCGGCGCATGGCGCCGGGCATGAAGGCGCTCTCCGAACCTGATGGCGGCGGACCGACCGGGTGCAGATCACGGGCCCGGGCACCGACCTGAGCTTCTCCATCAAGGGCATCGGGGCGCAGGAATGCGGCGGAACGCGGAACATCCCGGATGGCGAGGTCTTTTCCTGTCCGGTGAAGGAGAGCGTCGAGGGCGTGCTGCAGTACAACGCGCCGACCGTCTATCTCGGCACGTCGTTCGACAATGTCCGCCTGGTGCTTCAAGCAGGGCCGGATCGTGGAGGCGACCGCCAACAACACGCGGCAGCTCAACGAGATTCTCGATAGCGATCCCGGCGCGCGCTACATCGGCGAATTCGCCCTCGGCTTCAATCCCCACATCCTCCAGCCGATGCGGGACATCCTGTTTGACGAGAAGATCGCCGGCTCGTTCCACTTCACGCCGGGGCAGGCCTACGACGACTGCGGCAATGGCAACCAGTCACAGGTCCACTGGGACATGGTCTGCATCCAGCGGCCCGATTACGGCGGCGGCGAAATCTGGTTCGACGGCAAGACTCATCCGCAAGGACGGCCTGTTCGTGCCCAAGCCCCTGCAGAAGCTGAATCCGGAGTATCTGCTGGGCTGAAATGAACGAAACGGTCACCTTTGTTGTGCCGGAAGGCGTGGCGCGAATGCGGGCCGACAAGGTGCTCGCCGCGGCCTTTGCCGAGCACAGTCGCGCGGCGCTGCAGCGCGCCTTCGCCGCGGGCCTGGTGCGGCGCAACGGGTCGGTCATTGACCAGAGCGTCGAAGTCAGACGGGGCGACCGGCTGGAGTTCACCCTGCCGCAAAACGTGCCGGCGGAGCTGAAGGCGGTGCCGATTCCCCTCGATGTTCTGTTCGAGGACGATCATCTGCTCGCGGTGAACAAGGCCGCCGGCATGGTGGTGCATCCGGGCGTGGGCACGGGCGAGGACACCCTCGTGCACGCCCTGCTGGCCCATTGCGCGGGCAGCCTCAGCGGAGTTGGCGGCGTCGAGCGCCCGGGCATCGTTCACCGTCTGGACAAGGAGACGTCGGGTGTGCTGCTCGTGGCCAAGAACGATGCCGCGCACCGCGGACTCTCCGCCCAGTTCGCCGGGCGCCAGCTCCGAAAGGAATACGTGGCGCTGGTTTCCGGGGTGCCGCGGTTGAAGAGCGGAGTGATCGAACGCGCCATCAGCCGGCACCCCGTTCACCGCGAGCGCATGACCGTGGGCGAAGGCGGCCGCCCGGCCCGGACCGACTGGGAGGTCGAGGAGGCGTTTGGCGATCTCGCGGCGGTCGTGCGCTGCCAGATCCACAGCGGCCGGACGCATCAGATCCGGGTTCATCTGAAATCGATCGGCCATCCGCTGCTGGGCGATGCCACCTATGGATGGAAGCCGGATCCACGGCTTCCGCCACCGCCGCGCGTCATGCTGCACGCGGAGCGCATCGCCTTCCTCCATCCGGCCACGGCCCGGCCGCTGGACCTGCACGCCCCGCTGCCTGATGACTTCCGCGGGTTGCTCGCGGCGCTCCGCGCTTTGTCATTTAATGGATGACAAATCCGCGCTCCAATTGGCAGAGGCATGCTTGCCTGGAGGGGACGGCCTGCCTACGCTGAAGCTTCGGCGAGGCAGGCTTTGTCCGCCGGCAGAAGGACTGTAGCTGGGGGCGCTTGCCCTGACCCATTCGACTCCGCTCAGGGTCATCCTGAGCCTGTCGAACGGATGAGCCTGCCTGCGGTGTCGCAGACCCTGAGCCCGTCGAATGGGAGCCTGTCGAACCCGCCGAACGGGCTGACCCCGGCGGCCGGCCTGCCGTGCCGTAGCCTTGGCGAAGGCCGGCCTCGGCGCGGCCGGCTACAACTGCACGAAAGGAGCCGACGGTGCGACGCCCTCCAATTGGGAAACGTACGCCGGAACGACTGTAGCCGGGGCGCTGACCCCGGCAGCCGGCCTGCCGTGCCGTAGCCTTGGCGAAGGCCGGCCTCGGCGCGGCCGGCTACAACTGCACGAAAGGAGCCGACGGTGCGACGCCCTCCAATTGGGAAACGTACGCCGGAACGACTGTAGCCGGGGCGCTGACCCCGGCAGCCGGCCTGCCGTGCCGTAGCCTTGGCGAAGGCCGGCCTCGGCGCGGCCGGCTACAACTGCGCGAATGGTTCGCCGGTCTCCTCAAACCTTGAGCAACTCGGCAGCCAGGCCGTAACGCAGATTGTGCAAGGAATGGCGAAACGAGGTGAAGGCGCCAAACTCGGCCACCGCCAGCACGGTCGCCAGCGCAGTTGGGAACACATCGGCCCGGGCGGCCGGCAGGCCGGCGATCTGCCGGCGGGCGGCGAGGGGAAGAGCCGCGATCTCGTCCAGCAGGGCGCGAAGGTGGTCAACGGAGATGACCGGATTCGTCTCCGGCAGCGTCACGCCGGATCGCTTCGCCTGGATCTGACGGACGGTCGTGATCGTGCCGCCGGCGAAAACCGCGCCGGAACCGCCAGGCAGCGAGAAACTAAAACCACTTGTCCGAAGCGCCGCGAGACACGCCGCGGTCACGTCCGCGCGACTGCGCCCGCTGAATGGCGCGGCGGGCTCCCGGACCCAGCGTTCCGTGAGGCGCACGCAGCCGAGTTGCAGGCTGATCGCCTGCTCAATCCGACGGTCTCGAAACGCCAGGCATTCGAGACTGCCGCCTCCGAGGTCGAAGACATAGAACGATTGCAGATCGGCAAGTTGAAGATCGGACGTCAGACCCCGACCGATGAGATTTGCCTCCTCATCACCGGTGAGAATGCGGAGTTCGTGGCCGGTGGCGGACTGGATCCGTCGCGCAAATTCCGCGCCATTGGCCGCATCCCGAACCGCGCTGGTCGCAACCAGGACGGTCTGGGCGGGGGCGAACGGCACCCCCATCTCCAGGAGCTTCCGAATCGCGGCCAGGCCCCGCTGCATCCCGTCCTCGGAAAGCCGGGGGCGGGCCTCGCCGATGCCGGTGCTGATGCGGGCGTCGATGGTTTCAGCCAGCAGCGCGACGATCTGGCTGCGGTCGTCGCGCGCCGCGACCAGCGTCTTGATTGAATTGCTGCCGATGTCAACGACAGCGACGAGGGATGGTGTCACAAATGAAAGTCGGCCGGCGCGAGCAGGACGACGAATTCGCCCTTGAGGCTGGTCTTGGCCAGCCGGGCGCGGACTTCCCCGGCGGGTCCGACCAGAAAGGTCTCATGCAGTTTGGTGACTTCCTTGGCCACGCAAAGAACGCGCGCCTCGCCGAGGGTCCCGGCGATTTCGTCCACAAACTTTTCGATGCGGTGACAGCTTTCGTAGCACGCCACGGTGTACGGAAACTCGCGGTACTTGCCGAGGAAGGCGATCCGCGCCGCCGATTTTGGAGGCAGAAATCCCGCGAAGAGAAAGCCGTTGGTCGGCAGCCCCGAGGCACTTAACACGGCCAGGAGCGCGCTCGCCCCCGGAACCGGCACGACGGGCAGTCCGCGGTTGCGGCAGGCCCGCACCACCCGGAAGCCGGGATCGCTCAGCCCAGGCGTGCCCGCGTCGGTGACCACGGCGATTGATTTGCCCTCTGCCAGCAGGCCGGCGAGGCGCTCCGCGGCTTCGATTTCGTTGTGTTCGTGATAAGCCACCAGTTCGCGGTGGATCCCAAGCCGGGCCAGCAGCGTTCCCGTCGTGCGGGTGTCTTCGCAGGCGACCAGATCGACGGCGCCGAGGATGGCGCGGGCTCGGTCGGTCAAATCGGCCAGATTGCCGATCGGGGTCGCCACCAGGTAGAGGTGGCCAGGTTGCGGGACGAGCGAAGAGTTTTCCATGACGGTGACGGTGGCCACCGGGCGGCTCGCACGCCGGAATCAGACCGGCAAGTCTGGGGTTGACATGAAAAAATCCGACCGTGGCGGCCGGATTTGGTTTGCGGGAAAGCGGACCACCCGCCGGATCACCTGCCCATGGTGCTGCTGGTCATGCCGGGAATCTGGCCCTCCCAATCCGCCGGGCGGTTCCAGGGAATGGTGTTGTCGGTCTTCGACGAGACACAGCCGGCGAAAAGCGAACCGAGGGCGGCGGCAAGCAGCGCGAGAAGCAAAGGTTTCTTGGCGGCGTTCATGGCGGAGTTCTGGCAATGACCGGCGCAGACTGCAACATGTTCCGGTGAAGATCGAGCCGGGAAGAATGGCTGCCGCCATTATTTAGCCGCGGTACGCATAGGTCGACTCCCACCAGGGGGACTCCAGGCGCTTGATCACCCCGGTTGCCGGGTTCGCGGCGAGATGGTCGAGCACCTTGAAGGCCAGTTCGGTCTGATCCGGCTGGCCGGCCTGCGCGGCCAGCGATTCCGCGGTCAACGCGGTGCCGGGGGCGGAGTGCAACGCTTCGACCAGCTTGCGTTTGAGAGCGATGACGCCGCCTGCCGCCTTCTTGCCCGCCTCGACGCCGGGCTGGTGATAGGCGTTGATGCCGATCAGCGAGGCGTAGAGGCCGACAACCCGCTCGTAAAGGGCGATCAGCATGCCGAGTGTGCGCGGCGAGACGTCGGAGATCGTGACGGTGACCGAATACCGGTTCTTCTCGCTCAGCGCATCGCGCGTGCCGAGGAAGAAGCCCTGCAGGTAGTCGCCGCTCGTGAGGCCGCCGCTGTCGACCTCCATGCTCGGAGCCGCAGCGGTCGCGCAGCACCTCGATGAAGGTGACGAAGAAATTGTTCACGCCCTCGCGGAGCTGCTGGACGTAGGCATGCTGGTCGGTGGAGCCCTTGTTGCCGTAAACGGCGATGCCCTGGTTGACCACGCGGCCCTGCAGGTCGAGTTCCTTGCCGAGCGACTCCATGACGAGCTGCTGCAGGTAGCGGGAGAAGAGGAGCAGGCGGTCCTTGTAGGGCAGCACGACCATGTCCTGCGACCCCGGCCGTCAGTGGCGAAATACCACATGAGCGCAAGCAGCGCGGCGGGATTCTCCTTGAGCGACTGCCGGCGCGTGACGCTGGTCCATCGCGGCGGCGCCGGCGAGCAACTGCGTCGATCTCGATGCCCTGGAGCGCGGCGGGCAGCAGGCCGACGGCGCAAAGCTCGGAGGTGCGGCCGCCGACCCAGTCCCACATCGGGAAACGCGCGAGCCAGCCTTCCGTCACCGCCACCTGGTCGAGTTTGGAGCCCGCGCCGGTCACGGCGACGAAGTGCTTGGGGTAGTCGAGCCCCGCGGCCTTGAACGCGGCGGCGGCCTCGAGCATGCCGTTGCGCGTCTCCATGGTGCCGCCCGATTTGGAGATGACGACGACGAGCGTCTGTTTCGAGCCGGCTGCCAATCTCCTTCAGCACGAGATCCATGCCGTCGGGATCGGTGTTGTCGAAGAAGTGAACGCGCATTCGGTCGCGGCCGCCCTTGAGCCGGCCGAGGGCCGAAGCTGACGAACTGCGGGCCGAGGGCCGATCCGCCGATGCCGACGATCAGTAGCTCGCGGAATTTGCCGGCCGGCCCGGCGATCTTCGCCCTGATGGACCTTGGCGGCGAAATCCTTGATCGCGGCGAGGGTCGAGGTGATGGCGTTGGCGATCTCGTCGTTGGGCGCGAGTTGCGGAGCGCGCAGCCAATAATGGCCGACCATGCGGTTTTCGTCGGGATTCGCGATGGCGCCCTTTTCCAGGGCCGCCATGTCGGCGAACGCCTGCTGGAACTTCGGCTCCATCGACTCGAGGAAGCCGTCGGGGAATGGCATGCGGCTGAGGTCGAGCGAAAGCCCGAGCGCGGGATATTGGTAGCAGAACTTTTTAAATCGGGACCAGGTCATGGGAAAGTGGCGAGTGACGAGTGGCGGGAGCGAGCGGTGGCAGGTGACGAGTGGCGGGTGGCGCGTGACGGGTGGAAGATAGCGGATCGTAGATGGGCGATTGGCGGGTGGCGGAAGAACGTAGCGAGTAGCAGAGGATCGACTCCGGACAAAGTCAAAAGAGAGGATGGCGCTGACGGCGCGCCAAACCCCAGCCCGGGAGAAGGCCGGCCTCAACGCGGCCGGCTACAACTGCACGGGAAACGCTGAGGGTCTGTCCTGGGCCGCCGTGCTCAGGGTCCGCCGGCTGACGGGATGCTGTTCAACGACTCGGCATGGCTGAACCTCGACCAGTTGAACCCGTAGAAAGCCACGAAGGCGAAGCAGACCAGCGGCACGATGAACGCCCGGGACATGCCGTATTGGTCGCCCACCGCACCCATGAGTTTTGGCAGGATCGCGCCGCCCATGATCGCCATGACGATGAAGGCGGAGGCCTTCTTGGCCCGCGCGCCCAGGCCGTGGATGCCAAGCGCGAAAATCGTCGGGAACATGATCGACATGAAGAAATAGCTCAGGAAAACGCACGCCACGGAGAGCCAGCCGAGCTTGAGGAAGACCAGACCGCAGACCAACACATTGATCAGCCCGTAAAGGCCCAGCACCTTGTGCGGCGGAGAATTTCTTCAGGATCGCCGCCCCGGTGAACCGCCCGGCGAGAAAGCAGAAGAACCCGAGCGAGGCGAGATTGGCCGCGCCTTTGTCGCTCAAGATGAACCAGCGCCGCCTGACCTTGCCCCGGCCTCAGAACCAGATATCTCCAGGAAGCCAGCTCGTCCGACGCAAGTCGAGCGACACCGGGACGGCGAGCGCTCTGGGAGGTCATGTAGTTGATGAAGAAGCTGAAGATGCCGGCTTGCGCGGCGACGTAGAGGAACTGGGCCGCCACCGCCATGACGAAGTGCGGGTGCGTCCAGATCGAATGCGAGCCGGCTGGCGCGATCATCCAGATGGTAATCATCCTCGGTCTTGATGTCCGGCACATTGGCAAAGTAGAAAATGATCGCGAGGACCACGACCACCACCGCCACGGCCGCGTAAGGAATCCAGAGCGTCTGGCTGCCGGTGCTGTGCCCGCCGCGTCCTTTCCGTAGAAGAACAGCGCCGCCGGCGATCGGCCCGAAGATCCAGCCGACGCCGTTGCAGGATTGGGCCAGGTTGATGCGGGTGGCCGCGTATTGCTGGTGGCCCGAGCACGGTGGTGTAGGGATTGGCGATGGTTTCCAGGAAGGTCAGCCCGGCGGCGATGATGCAGACGCCGAGCAGGAACGCCCAGAATGGCGCGATGTGCGTCGCCGGGATGAACCAGAACCCGCCCACCGCGACCATCAGCAGCCCGGCGATGATGCCGCCCTTGTAGCCCAGCTTGGTCGCCAGCCAGCCCGGCCGGCAGCGCCATCAGGAAGTAGCCCAGGTAGTGCGCGAACTGCACCCAGGCGGACTGCGCCAGGCTCAGATGCAGCTCCTCCTGAAAGTGCTTGTCCATCACGTCGATCATCCCGTTGCAGAATCCCCAGAGGAGAAACAGCGAGCTGACGAGGATGAACGTGAAGACGACGTTCTTGCCGTCGTCCATGGCGAACAGGCTCTTTTTTGGGGGGCTCATGAGTTGACGGGGTCGTTTCGATTCGGCTGCTCGCATCGTGGCAGGCACCAGGGGAACGTCCCGCCGATTCGTGATCGCAGGGACGCAAGGGATTTCATGGGATCGGCAATCGGTGCCGTAGTTGCCGCGGGGCGTCAAGCGCGGCATGGCAAGCCCGCACCGGTCGATGCGAATCGATCAGACGGTGGCACCGACAGCCTGCCGCGCCGCAGCCTCGCGCGAAGGCCGGCGCGGCGCCCTCCAATTGTGAGAAACGCTTGCGTGGAGGGCGGACCGCCGGCCTTCGCCAATGCCATGGCTAGGCAGGTCGTGTCCGCCGCCACAACGAAAACTGTAGCCCGGGGGCGCCTGCCCTGAGACCTGCCGAACGGGCTGACTCCGGCCAGCCGGCCTCAACGCGGCCGGCTACAATGATAAATCCCGGCAGACCACTGTAGCCGGGGGCGCTGACCCCGGCCAATTTACGGAAGCCTCAACAAGGAGGACCGGCCTCAACGCGGCCGGCCTCAACCGCACGCGAGATATTGACGGCGCACCGGGTCCGCGATGGGGCTCCGACCAAGCCGGCTCAGCCGAGCGTCTTGGTCAGGATCTTGGAATTCCGGCCGTTGTCCTCGTAGCTCTTGAGCCGGGATTCGGGCAGCGCGGACTTGTCCGCCTCCGCGAAGCCGCACGACGAGATGAAAAACGAGTAACTTTGGGTGGACAGCGCGAGCGCCGTGGATGCGCCGCGTTCCTTCGCCATCAGGCAGGCGTAATCAACCATCTTCCGCCCGATGCCGCGATTCTGGTAGAACGGAAGCACGTAAAGCGAGCCGACCTCGGCCAGTTGCGGTTTGTCGGGAAACAAGGTGAGCGACACGCAGGCAATCAGGTTCTCGTCGATCTCGAAGACGAAGAACTGGTCAATGTTCTTCTCGATGGCCTGCTGCGTGCGGTAGACAAGTTCCTCGCGCTTTACCGCGTTGCGCGTCAGGTTGTAGATCAGCCGGACGTCGCGGCGGGTCGCCTTGCGGATCTGCTGGTAGTCGTTGCCGTAGATTAGCGTCCCCACGCCCTCATTGGAAAAGATCTCATTGAGCAGCCCGTCAAACACCCGGCCGTCGAGCAGATGGACGCGCGTCGTGCCGGTTTCGATTGCCTTGATCGCGTGGACCGCCTTGCTCCGCGCGGCCTCGGAGATGGACTCGGGATGGTCCTTGAGAATCGCCCGCAACGACTCCACGGAAATCTCCCGCCGCAATTCGCCGCCGATGTGCAGGCCAGCCAGCGGCGCGAGGTAGATGATCTTGCTTGCCTGCAACACCTCGGCGAATTCCGCGGCCAGCAGGTCGGAATTGACGCGCAGCGAATGACCGTCCGGCCCGAAACCGATGGGCGAGACAATCGGAACGATGTCGGCGCTGATCAGGTGGACAATGAAGTCCTTGTCGATCCGGTCAACCTTGCCGGTGAACTGCTGCTCGACGCCCTTGATGATGCCGACCGGGATGGCCCGGACGGAATTGGTGATGGCGCACTTCAGGCCATTCTGGGTGAGCCCCTCGAGGATGAGTTGCGAGACGCGGGCCGAGGCCCGAATGGCGAGGTCAAGCGTCGCCGGGTCGGTGACACCGGTGCCGTGAACGTCGCTGATGGGAATCTGGCGCGCCGCCGACAGTTCCTCGATCTGCTGGCCGATGCCGTGAACCAGCACGACCTTGATCCCGAGGCTGCGCAGAACGGCGATGTCGATCAGGAGATTGCCGAAATTCTCATCGGCGACGATGGCGCCATCGAGGGCGATGACGAAGATCTGTCCCTGGAACCGCGGCACATATTTCAGGATGCCGCGGAGATCATTGGGCTTGATGTTGGCGATGGGGGAGCCGTTGCTCATCGAAGTGCGTTGGGGTTCTCATCGAATCCCGCGGCTGCGTCAATCGGGGATTGGAGGTCGGTGCAGTTTCGCCCGCAAATTCGGTGCAACCCAGGCCTGGAGGGCGTTGACCGCCTGCCGCATCGACGCCCGGCTGCCCACTTTCGACGTATCCTGGGTCTGCGACATCGGCTCCGCATGACTTTCCTCCTCGCTACTCGCCAGTCGCTACACACTACTGTTCCCATGTCCCGCATCGTTGCCATCGTCGGTCGTCCCAATGTCGGCAAAAGCCGCCTCTTCAACCGGCTGGCGCGGAAGCGCATTTCCATCGTGCACGACCAGCCGGGTGTCACGCGCGACGTGATTTCGGCCGACGTGGAGGATGGCGCCTACACGGTGCTCGACACCGGCGGCATTGGCCTCAAGGGCGGCGACAGTTCGTCGCAAATCATCGCCGCGACCGAAACCCAGGTGCAGTTTGCCATCGACACCTCCCAGGTCATCCTGCTGGTGGTGGACGCGAAGGACGGGGTGACGGCGCTCGATGAACGCATCGCGAATCGCCTGCGCCGCAAGGACAAGTCGGTGATTCTCGTGGTCAACAAGATCGACTTCAACGATGCCCGCCGCGACAACCCCGATTTCTACAAGCTCGGTCTGGGCGAGCCGTTCTTCCTGTCGGCCGAGCATGGGGTTGGCGAGGTGCCGCTGCGCGACGCGATCTTGGAACGGCTGGGTCCGGTCGCTGAAGAACCGGTCGCCGGGGCGGCTGCGGACAAGCCGCTCTGCGTCTGTTTCATCGGCCGGCCCAACGTCGGCAAGTCGTCGCTCAGCAACCGGCTCATCCAGAGCAACCGGCTGATCGTGAACGAGGAACCCGGCACCACCCGGGACGCCATCGAGGTGCCCTTCGAATTCAAGGGGCGCGACGGGCTCCTCTATCCCTTCCGGCTCATCGACACTGCCGGCATCAAGGCGGCGACCAAGCTGGCGTCGTCGGTGGAGTATTTCTCGCGCCTGCGCTCGCTCGACGCGATCAAGCGCACGGACGTCGTCTTCCTCGTGCTCGACGCCATGGAGGGCGTGACGCAGCAGGACAAGGCCATCGCCGGCGAGGTCGTGAAGGAACACAAGCCTGTCGTCATTGTGGTCAACAAATGGGATCTGGTGCTCGAGTCGTTCAAAAAGCCGGAGGGCATCGAGGGCTACGAAACCGAGCGCGAGTTCCGCGAGAAGTTCGAGTGCGCGCTGTTCGAGCGCCTGTTCTTCACGCCGGGCGCGCCGGTGGTGTTCGCCTCGGCCCAGGCAGATTTCGAGATCGACCGCATGCTCAACGCGGCCGTGAAGCTCCACCGCCAGCTCGACCTCCGGCTGCCGACGGCGAAGCTCAATCAGACCCTGACCTGGCTCGCGGAACGCACGCCGCCTCCGTCCGTCGCCGGCAAGCGGTTCCGGATCTATTACTGCACGCAGACCGGGAACCGTCCGTTCCGCATCCGCCTTTTCTGCAACCAGGAGCGCCGGCTGACCGAGTCATACCGCCGCTATCTCGAAGCCGGTGTGATCAAGGAGTTCGGGCTCGATGGGTGCCCCATGCTGTTCGAGTTGGTGGGAAAGAAGCCGCGGGACTTTTCCGAAGGGTCCCAATCGCATCGAACGCAGGAGGATTGACTGGCAGGCCGTAACCGGGGCGCCGACCGGAGCCTTTCGAACGGGCCGACCCCGCCGGCCTCAACGCGGCCGGCTACAATTTCGGCCAGAGGCCTTCGCAGGCGGCGATGATGCGGTCGCAGGTGCGGTTGAATTCCGCGTTCACCGTGCGGCGGGCGGGATCGGCATCGTACCACGCGATCATTTCCGGGGCGCCGCGGCTGTAGGGGATGCGGCACCCAAAGTCCGGCACCAGCCGCTTGATCTTGGAGTTGTCAAACACCATGCTGTTGCTCTTGTCGCCGAGCAGGCCCGCGCCCCAGTTCGCATCGTACGCCGCAATGACGTCGGAGGGAACGTGCACAACGCGGGGCTCGGTCCCTGCGGCGTGGCTGACGATCTCAAAAATCTGGTTCCAGTTCAGCGACTCGTCGGACGTGATGTGCACCGCCTCGCCGATCGCGTGGGAGTTGCCCAGCAAGCCGACGAATCCGACCGCGAAATCCGCGTGGTGGGTCAGGGTCCAGAGCGATGTGCCGTCCCCATGCACGATGACCTTCTGCCCGCGCCGCATCCGGTCGAACGACGGTCCAGCCTCCGTCCATCGGAATGAGCGTGCAGTCATAGGTGTGGGACGGGCGGACGATTGTGATGGGGAACTTCTCCTCCCGGTAGGCGCGCACGAGCCGCTCCTCGCAGGCGATCTTGTTGCGCGAGTACTGCCAGAACGGGTTGTCGAGCACGGTGGACTCCGTGACCGGGAGCGAGGCGGGGGGAGTCTGATACGCGGAGGCGGAACTGATGAAGACAAACTGGCGGGTCCGTCCGCGATACAGCTCGAGGTCGACCTCGATGTGATCGGGCGTGAACGCGATCCAGTCGACCACGGCGTCGAAGGTGAGGTCGCCCAGGGCGGCCCGGGCCGACTGCGGGTCCCGCGCATCGCCGCGGAGAACACGAGCGCCAGCCGGCGCCGGCCGGACCGACTGCCCGCGGTTCAGAAGATAGAGATCGATCCCCCGTTCCAGCGCCAGCCGCGACGAGGCCGAGCTGATGATTCCCGTGCCACCGATAAAAAGGACTTTCATATCCTGTCACCGTATGCCCAGCCCAGAATCCGGCAACGGGAAATCAGAGGTGCACCTCGTAGACCTTGGCGAGCTCTTTGGCCTCGGAGAGGGATTCAGGCGTGATCATCTCCCGATCCAGCGGAATCTCGCCCTCGATCGAGCGGATGAATTCCTCGTAGGGTCGCCAGTTGAGCTCACCCAGACGCTCGATTTTTCCCAGGGTGCACCCGGTCGCGTTCTTCACTGCCTTGAAGATCAACTCCGAGCAGTAGATGCGCTCGTCGTCAAAGCGGTAGTGGATATCGTAGGGACGACCGAGAAACTTTCGCGCTTCCGTCAAAATCTCGGGAATCTTGGCCGAGAGGGCGGGATTCAGCCGGTAGGCGGCGAACCATTCCCCGCGTCCTTGGGCGATCCAGTCTGAGATCGATGTTTCGCGGACGGGGCCGATCGCTTCGATGACCACCCATCGGTCCCTGCTCCGGGCCACAATTCCGCAATGGGAATATGGCGAGCATGACACCCCTTCAATCGTGTCAACCAGCGGGCTGTGTGGCAGCGATTGGAAAAGGATGTCACCTTCCCGCAGATCGTAGTCCTTGGGAACGGCGGTGCCGCACCCCGTAAGCAGGATTGCGAGGAAAACAAGAGACAATGCTCGCATGGTTGCTGGTGAATGATTGGTCTTGGAGCGTGTCCTTAAGCCGTTTGTCATCGTGAGGAACGTCAGTGCGCGCCGTGGCGCGTTCAGGCTGTCGGCCTTCCTCCTTCGCGGGGCCTTCGGAGGACAAGGCGGCCCCGGTCGCTTCGTCGTCCTCGCCGACGTGGGACTTCTCGCAATGGAAGTTTGACGACACAGCCTGGAAACCATCGGGTTCATTCTCTCTGTTTCCTCCGCGGCCTCCTGTAAAATGGCTTGGTGGCAGCGCCCATCGCTCTTGGGATCACCGGCGTCAACCGGCGGGGGTTGCCAGCCGCAGCCGTTCGCGCACGAAGGCGATGTGACCCCTCAGGAAAAAAAACTGGTCGCCGCAGGAGGCAGGCACCTTGAGGTGGTTGGCGGCCGCTTCAATTGCCTCGAGGCGACGCAGCAGTTCCTGGCCGTGTTCGCGTGTCAGAGTGCCGGAGATTTCCCGTTCGATCAGCAGGAGCCGCCGGTAACGCATGTAAATCTGCAACCGGGCTCTCAGCTTGTAAGCGATCGGGAAGAAGCGGAGTACCGGGATCAACACCAGCAGCGTCGGAACGAACACCACGAGGATCCGGTTGATGAGGCTCGCAAGCCAGAAGGAGCCGACCGCGCGGTACAAAAAGCCCTTGCCCGATTTGTAGTAGCGGAGGGCGTCGTCGCTGATCGTGAACTCGTGTTCGATCGCGGCCGGGAACTCGCCGCGTTTTTGAAGCAGGCCCCCCTTTCCGTGGACCTCCTGCGCCGCCTCAAGCAAGACATCGGACAAGGCCGGATGCAGCCCCTTTCGGGCCACGAGTTCGACGGTCGGACCGATCAGGACGACATCCTGGGCCGGCAGATTCTTGCCGAGATCAATCGAACCCTGGGGGAGCTCCGTCTTGTAGAGCTGGGCAAAGCGGCGAACATAGGCATCGGCCTGCGCGAAAGAGTACAGCTGGACGTCAGTCGACCGAATCAGGGCCCGCAGGGTTTGCAGCGGCGCCGAATCTCCCATGAGGAAGACGGCATCGATCTTTCCTTCCAGCAGCCCGGCCGCCGCTGCCTCGGCATCCACATCCAGGAAAACCGCCTGGCTGTCGGTGATGCCGTTTGCCTTGAGCAGGGTCAGCGCGAGGGCGCGCGTGCCGCTGCCCTGCATTCCCACCGCGAGTTTCAGGCCGGCCAGCTCCGAAAGCAGGGAGATCCGTTTGGCGCTGCGGTAGAAGATCCAGAGCGGCTGGTGGGCGACGCTGCCCAGGGAAACCAGTCCGCCGATTTTCGCGGCCTCGGCCTCTCCGCCCTGCACAAAGCCGATGTCGAACCTCCGACTCGGCTGACTCCAGCCGCTGAAGGTTCTCCAGGGAGCCGTGCGAGGGAAGCACCTGGAGCGTCACGCCTTTTTTCGCGAGGATTCTGGCGTACGCGGCGGCATACCGTTGAAAGCCGCTGCCGGGAGGGCCACTCGTGACGACGAGGGTCCGCGGCGGCGCAGAGTGGATGAACCAGAAGACCGCGACAAAGCCGAGCGAAGCGACGAGGAGCACGATCACCACGGCCACCGCCGGGTTGAGCCCGAAAGTCTCGACGAGAGCAGACACAAACCGGGGAGAACCAGATTTTTTGGGGCTTTCCATGGAGGTGCGCCGGTCGCGGCGCACGCAATGTCTTACCAGTATTCCGGGGGACTATACAATCATTTCAAATCAGGGGAACTGACTCAGTTTGGCGGTGCGGTGAACCCGCCACGTGGCGCCGCGCTGCAGCCCGCGCGTTCGATGATTGGCTCAGATCCTGTCGTCACGGCATGCGCCGATTTGTTCGAAGGCCGGCGCGCCGTGTCCGCCGCAGGAAATACCGTAGCCGGGGGCGCCTGCCCTGACCCATTCGACTCCGCTCAGGGTCATCCTGAGCCTGTCGAACGGATGAGCCGGTCGAACGGGCTGACCCCGGCCTGTCTGCCGGCCCCGACGCCTCCGGCTACAGTTGAACGAACATCGCCGGCAGGCCACCGCGCATCAGCTCTCGCGCAACGCCGCGGACAACATTTTCGACAGCGAGGCGAACGAGGCACCCTCGACCGGGATGCTGATCGCGGCGCTCAGGAGAATCTCGGCCAGCAGCGCCTGCACGGGCAGGACGGTCGCCCCCACCGTCGTGCACGCAAAGGCCGGGGTGGTTACGAGGTGTTTCCGGCAGATCGCCGGACGCTCCTCGTAGATCTGACAGGCGCCGTCCGTTCCGAGGAAGACACAGCGGTTGTCCGGACTGCCGAACTTGCTCCACTCGGCACTTTTCCGCTCGCGGGCCGCCTGAAGTGCGAGGCGTTGACGGTCGACGGGGAAACCGCGCAGCACGACGGCCCTTAAGACCGCGGCATCATCCGGGGTGATCTCGACCTCGTAGTGGCAGCATCCGGAGCACCCCTTGCGACAGCTGACGGCCACGTGGGCGACAGCCCTGAGTTCCTGATCCATCAGTTGATGAAGCGCGGCTCCGCGCGCCACTCCGGAAGGAAACTCCAGGAGTTTGGCGGTATATTTGTCAAAGGCCCGGCGGATGCTGGACACGAGTTCCGCAAAATCGTGCCGGGCGAGGGTGCCGCGACATTCACTGACCGCCGTCTGCAGCTGGCGGGTGGGACGGGCAATGAAACCCAGCGCGTTCTCGTCAGTGGCGCCGGGATCGAGTGCAGGAAGCATGAATGCCCGGAAGGTAAGCCAAGCGGCCGTCATTTCAACCCGCGAGGAACTGGTGGACGCTACAGGACTCGAACCTGTGACCCCTAGTGTGTGATACTAATGCTCTAACCAACTGAGCTAAGCGTCCCCTGGAGAGCGGCGAAGGTGAACGGCTGGCGCCGGCAAATCAATCCTGATTTCAATCCGATTCGGCGGGCCAATCCACCCGCGATTTCGCGATGATAGGACGCGGCTCCGCCGCAACTGAGTGCGCTGATAGGTTCCTCCCACGAATTCACACGAATCTTCCTAGCGCGGCGGAGCCGCAACCAAACTCAATCCAGGGCGTCAATCGTCGCTACAGGGCACAACGGACCCCGCATCGCGATTAACTTGATGTCTTGCGGCCGTTCATCTGTGCCATCTGCGAAATCTGCGGTTCGATTCCGATCCGTTTTAACCGCAGATAACTCAGATAGTCGCAGATCCCAAGCCATGGATACACGTATGAATGCAGATAATGTGAGATCAGTCAGATCGTGATTGGTGCGGCCATGAAGGTGCTCAATACGCTCAGACCGGGCCTCGACGAGAAACTCTACGAGCGAGCGCTCGTCATAGAACTCCGCAAACAGGGAATTCGTTGCGAGCAGCAGAAAGCTCACGACGTACGCTACGAGGGAGAGTTCATCAGGACCCTCGTTCCAGACCTCATCGTTGAGGACAGACTCATCGTCGATCCTAAGGTCGTCACGGCGTTCAACGATAGCCATGTCGCGCAAATGCTCGGCTACCTGAACATCACTGGGCTCAAGACCGCTCTGCTCCTCAACTTCAAATACAACAAACTCGGCATCAAACGCGTATCCCGATCAACCTGATGAAATGGGACCGTTTCTTGCATCTGCGTCATCTGCGTAATCTGCGGTTCAATGCTGATCCGTTTTAGCCGCAGATAACTCAGATTGTCGGAGATTCCACGCCATCGAGAACGGTATCCCGGTCATCCCGCATGACTTTGGTTCTTTTGGGGCGTTTTTTCCTCTTCGTGGTCGAGCAGATTCTGATTTCATCGCGGCTCGCGAGGATTCTGAATTACTGTAGTACGAATGGGGTTGGCTCGATCGCTCGCGGTTCTCTTCGTGCCCGAGGGATCCGTCGAGGCGCTAAAAGGCTGCGAGGAGCTTCTCCAGGTTCACATGCTCGGTCACGAGCCGCTTGATGACCGGGATCTTGTCGGCGTCCTGCGGCTGGGTCTTCACCGTCATGTTGTGGATCTTCGAGGTGATCTCGTAGGCGTCCCCGCGCGCCGCAATCACCGGAATGTCCGTCTGCGCCAGCAATTCGAGCAGCTTGGGATGGGGGAGGATGTCGTTCGTCAGGACGATGCCGGCGATCGCCTTCGTGCCGGAGATCGCGGTGGCGGAAATTGCGGCCAGTATGACATCGTCCCGGTCGCCCGGCGTGATGAGCAGGTTGCCGGGCTGGAGATGGTCAATGATTCCCTTGGCCGTCATGGCCCCGACGATGAAGCGCAGCACGCGCTCGTTGGCACCCGTCGCATGCGCGTTGATCCACCGGCCCTCGATCTCCGCGGCGACCTGGGCGAGATTCGGGACGGACAGCATTTTCTGCACCGGCAGGACTCCAAGCAGCGGCACCCCGAGGCGCGCCAGGGCCAGGCCGGCATATTGCTCCACGAGCTGCATCTTGTCGGGTTCCACCTTGTTGAGGATCGCGCCGATGATCTCGACCCCTTCGCGGTCGAAAAGCGCCTGGTTCAGGGCGATCTCGTCAATCGGCCGCCCGATGCCGCCCGGACAGACCAGAATCACCTTCGCCTCGAGGATCTTCGCGACGCGCGCATTTGAGAGGTCGAACACGGAACCAACTCCGGCATGACCGGTACCCTCGATGATCGTAAAATCCTTTTCCCAGGAAACCCGGTCGAATGCCCGGCAGATCCGGTCAACCAACTCGGCATAGATCTCCTCGGGATTGGCGAGAAACCTCCGGGTGAAGGTCGGATCGATGGTGATCGGGCTCATGCTCTCGATGGGCACGTGCACCTTGTAGATCATGTCGAGGAGATAGGAATCCTCGTCAACCTTGTGTCCCTCGACCTCGACGTAGCGCTGCCCGATCGGCTTGATGAAGCCGACGCGCGGATACAGATGCTGGAGGGCCGTGAACAGACCAAGGCAGGCGGTCGTCTTGCCGTCGTTCATCCGCGTGGCGGCGACGAAGATGCGCCTGGTGTTGGTATTGGTCGGCTTGGTCAGCAGCGGCAGCGGCGGCTGGCTGAATGGATTGGGATTGGACATGAAGAAGCAGTCAGGAGCCAGGATGGAAGAAGTCAGAGGTCAGAAGTCAGAAGTCGGAGGTCAGAAGGCAGAAGTCGGAAGGCAGTGGGCGGAAAGCGGAAGGCGGGAAGCTCAGAGCTTAAAGCTTTAGGCTTTCAGCTTTAAGCCGCCCCACCTACAGGGCGCCATGGAGCAGACGGCGATCGATGGCCTGGCAGCCGACGACGGCGGCGGCGCCAAAGACGTCGTGCGCGCTCGCGCCGCGACTGATTTCGGCGGCGGGGCGACTGAGGCCGGTGACAATCTGACCGAAGGTGTTCGCGCCGGCAATGACCTGCACGAGTTTGAAACCGATGTTGGCGCTGGCGAGATCCGGAAAGATGAGGACGTTGGCCCGGCCGGCAACCTCGCCGGCGACCTTCTTGGTCTCGGCGACGTGCGGATCGAGCGCGGCATCAACCTGCATTTCACCGTCCACTTCCATCGGCAGCGCGGCGGCCGCGGCCTTCGCGCGAGCGAGCCCGGTGGCGGTGCGCATCTTGACCACGGCCGGATGGTCCGACTCGCTTTTGCTGGCGTAGCTGAGCATGGCGACGCGCGGGAGCCCGTTGGTCAGATGGTGGGCGATCATCGCGGTGGTGATCGCAATGTCGGCGAGCTGTTCCGCGGTCGGCTCGGGGATGACGCCGCAGTCGGCGAGAAACAGTGAACCGTCAATGCCGACCTTCTGCTCATCCCAGTCCAGGATCATCAGCGAGGAGGCGGTGGCGACATTCTCCAGGCGCGGAATGATCTGGAACAGCGGTCGAAGGGCGCTCGAGGCGGTGACCGTGGCGCCGCCGACCACGGCGTCAACCTGGCCGTTGGCGAGCATCATCGTCGCGAAATAATTGCAGTCGAGCATGGCGGCCCTGGCTTCGCCGGGCTTCAGGCCCTTGTCCTGCCGGAGGGTTTCAAACTCGCCGACGAAGCGGTCAAAATCCTCGCTTCGGCCCGGTTCGATCAGGCGCATGCCGGCGAGCTGGACGTCGAGCCGGGCGGCCGCCTCCTTGATCCGCGCGCGGTCGCCGAGGAGAATGGGCGCGCCCATGCGGCGGGTTACCCACTGGCGCGCCGCCTGGAGGATGCGCGGATCGGCGCCCTCCGGGAACACGATGCGTTTGGGGTGGCGCTGCAGCCGTTGGATGAGTTTGGGCAGCAAGGGCATTCGGGCGCAACATGCAACGGGTCGCCGGCACCGTCAATGCGCGACGCAAAGGACTTGCTAACTCCCGGACGGATGCAGAGAAACTCCCGCCCCGTGTCCAAGAGTCTCAAGAACATCGGCGTCGTATCGTTCCTCACCGTGATCTCGCGGGTGCTGGGCCTGGTGCGCGACCAGTTGAGCGCGGCGATCTTCGGCGCGAGCGTGCTGAATTCGGCGTTCATCACGGCGTTCAACCTGCCGAACCTGTTCCGGCGTCTGCTGGGCGAGGGGTCGCTCACGGCGGCCTTTCTTCCCACCCTGCAGGAGGAATTGCACGACCACGGGCGGTCCGGCGCCTATGCGCTGTTGAACAAGGTCACCAGCTGGCTGGTTGTCGTGACCGCCGGCATCGCGGCGGTGGCGATGGTGCTCTTTGACCATTCGCGGTGGATCGCAGGGCAGGATGAAAAATGGTACCTCGCGGCGGATTTGACGGTGATCCTGTTTCCCTACCTGGCGTTCATCTGCGTGGCCGCGGCGTTCAATGCCACGCTGAACGTTTTCCAGCGTTTCACCGAACCGGCGCTGTCGCCGATCTGGCTCAACCTGTCGATGATCCTGACGCTCGGCGGGGCGGGGCTGCACTGGGCGCGGACGCCGATGGGGGAGATCCACTGGCTCTGCGCCGGCGTACTGATCGGCGGGTTTTTGCAGATGGCGGTGCCCGCCGGCGTGTTGATCAGGGAGGGCTGGCGGCCGCGCTTCGACTTTTCGCTGTCGCCGCGCGTGTCCGAGATTGCCCTGCTGATGGCACCCGGGCTCTTCGGCACCACGATCTACCAGGTCAACATCTATGTTTCCCGGCTGCTGGCCTTTTCGATCAACGACTCGGCGGCGACGGTTTTCTTCTATGCGAACCGGCTGATGGAGCTGCCGATTGGCGTGTTTGCGATCGCGGTTTCCACGGTGGTCTATCCGCTCATCGCCGGCCATGCGGCGGCGCGCAACTACCGCGCGATGGCGCTGGATTACCGCAAGGGCATCCGGTTGATTTTGGTGATCAACGTGCCCGCGGCGGCCGGCCTGGCGCTGCTGAGCGAGCCCATTGTGCGGCTGTTGTTCCAGCGGGGCGCTTTCACGGGTGCCGACACCAAGATTATGGCGCCGCTGCTCGCTTTGTTCGCGATCGGCCTGCCGTTCTTCTCGGTCGTAAACCTGACCCTGCGCGCGTTCTATTCCATCAAGGACACCGCGACACCGGTGAAGGTCGCCCTGATCGATTTCCTGGTAAACCTCGGCCTGAGCCTCCTGCTTATGCGCTGGCTCGGGGCAGCCGGGCTCGTACTCGCGAGCACCTCGGCGATCGTCGTGCAGACGGCGCTGCTGCATCTCGCCCTGCGGCGAAGGATTCCCGAGCTGCGGTTCGGTTCGCTCGGTCCGAGTCTTGGCAAAATCTTCCTCGCCACCGCGGCGATGAGCGCGCTGGTGCTCCTCGGGCGGTACGGGCTGGGAACGATCTGCACCGGCCGGTTGGCCGACGTGCTCGCGGTTGGCGGATTGATTCCGGTGGCGTGCGCGGTGTACGTCGCACTCCTGTGGGTCTTGAAGATTGAGGGGCGCGAGGAATTGCAGTCGCTGTGGCGCGCGAGATTCGGCGGAAAGCGCCATGAATCGGGCAATCAGTCGTAGGAGAGGATCTTCGCCGCCGCCAAGGAAGCATTGGCGGTGATGTCGTGGCGGCGCCGCCAGCCTTCGCCCAAGGATACGGCATGGCAGGCGTCCCACGCCTCCGGAGCCGGCGGCGGCTCCGCTATGACATCGACCCGGCCAGGCCGTACCCTTGCAAATTGTAGGAGCGAGCTTGCTCGCGATACAGAGGACGAAATCGCCTGCAAGCAGGCTCCTACATCGGTCACCGGACGGTGTTGTTGTTCACGAGCGAGAACGGGCCATATTGAATCGACACGGCCAAGGTGCTCCGCTGTGGCGCCGGCCCATCGAAATGTCATCCAATAGTTGACATTGCGACTGCACAGTTCCTGCAAATGCGACGCCAGCGTCGCGTTCTTGCGATCGGCCCGCGACGAGGGCGCCGGGGCGCCGGCCGCCCGGCAGGGCCTTCTCAATCGGGTGGCCGCGTGGTCTTGGACCCGGGCGTCGTCAGCGGCCGCTACGGCTTGAGGCCGGATCGCCGGGCCGCCGCTGATGGAGGCCGCGGACGATCAGGACCACCCCGGCAACCGCGAGGAACAAGGAGTAGAACGTGCCGCGGCTCAGTCCCAGGATCGGCGTGACGCCGGCATCCGGTTCGCGGTAGACCTCGCACACGATGCGCACGATCGCGTAGAACACGAGCGACTCACCGGTGAGCCGTCCGGGCTGTTGGCGCACCACGTCGCTCTTCCAGAACCGCCATTGCATGTAGGCCAGGAGCAGGGCGCCTTCGAGCGAGGCCTCGTAAAGCTGCGAGGGATGGCGGGGCGGAATCTGGTCGATCGGCGTGCCGTCTGGCATGCTTTTTGGGAAGATGACCGCCCACGGAACCGTGGTCACCTTGCCCCAGAGCTCTCCGTTGATGAAGTTGGCGATCCGGCCCAGCAGAAGACCGGCCGGGGACGTGCTGGCGACCAGGTCGAAGAGGCGAAGAAAAGGCAATCCGTTCCGCCAGGAGAACCACCCGATGGCCAGGACGACGCCGAGGAACCCGCCGTGGCTGGCCATGCCGCCTTCCCAGACCCGGAACAGCACGAGCGGCTGGTGCAGGAGCGTATCGAGATCATAGAAGAGGAAATAGCCGAGCCGCCCTCCGACCAGCACGCCCACGACCAGCGCGACCATGAAATCTGGCACCTGGCTGGCCGGCAGGACGGAGCGCCCGGCGCGATGATAGCGCATCATCAGCCAGGCGCCGATGATGAAACCGAGAACGTAAGCCAGGCCGTACCAGCGGATGCCGATATTGCCCCAGAAATGGATGACAAAGGGACTCAGATCATCGACCCAATAGGCGAGCGGCGGAGACATGTTCGATTTCAGATTCTTGATTTCAGATTTCGGAGTCGCGACGGAGGCCAGCGAAGCTGCTTCGGAGGCGGAAGCGGTCTCATGACCAGTGTGGCCGCGACCGTGAGCCCCTCGACAAGCCCGGGGCCCCGAGCAAAGTCGAACGGGCGGGCGGACACCCCTTCCGCTCGCTCGCGCTCGCAGCTACGTTGGCGTTCGCGGCTACAGTTCAAGTTAAAACGCTTTAGCCGCTTCCCTTGGGCGGCGTCCAGAGGCCGGAGCCGGCGTCGCCCGGGCGGCGCGCGCGGCGTTGCTTCTGCAGCTTGGCCCGGGCGAGTTCGCGCATGTCGACGGCCACATCGTCCTTTTCAAAGATCTCCCGTCCGAGGATGTGTTCCATCACGTCCTCCATCGTGACCACCCCGGCGGTGGATCCGAATTCGTCCACCGCGACCAGCAGATGCTGGTGAGTCTTGAGGAAGAGCTGCAGGGCGCTGCCCACGGTGGCCGTCTCCGGGATGAAACTGATTTCCTGCATCAGGCTGGCGACGGTGTCGAGGTCCTGGTCGTTGGCCTTGGCCTTGAGCAGATCCCGGCGGCGCACGAGACCTACGATGTCATCAAGGTTCTTCTGGCAGACGGGAATGCGGGCGAACGGAATGTTGGGGAATTCCCGGAAAACCTCGCCCACGGTCGCGCTTCTCCGCAGCGTGGTGACGACGGTGCGCGGAGTCATGATCTCGCTGACGCGCACGTCGTCGAGCGACAGGGCGTTGGCGATGATGTTCGACTCGTTCTTTGAGAGGGTTCCCTCCTTCGCGCCGCGCTCGGCGAGCAGGATGATCTCCTTTTCGGAGGTCTGCGGCGGCGGGCGCGTCTTGATGAAAACCCGGACGACGAGGCTGCAGACATAGAGCACCGGAGCGAGCGTCCGCCTGGCCCACCAGAGGGGGTAGACGACATGCGGCTGGAGGGCGACGCGATAGGCGACGCCGAGGTTCTTCGGCAAAACCTCGGAGAACACCAGAATGGCAAACGCCATCGCGGCCGAGGCAGCGCCCAGCCAGGCATGGCCGAAGAGTTGCGTCACGAAACCTCCGATCATCACCGAGCCAAGCGTATTGGTGATGGTGTTCAGCGTCAGGATGGCCGACATCGTGTCATCCAGTCCGAGTCTGAGGACCTCGAGCAGCTGGCCGTGGCGCGGGCGGCGCCGCTTGAGCGCCTCGATCTCCGCGATGGTCGTGCTCAAGATCAACGCTTCGGCTAGCGAACAGGCAAAGGACACGTCGAGCGTCAGAACGATGGCGAGGATCAGCCAGGGCATGGTGGAAACATTCTAGCGACGGCGATGGATTATCGAATCAATTGTGATTGGGCGCAACCGCGCAGAACGCACGACACGGGAATAGGGAGCGTAGCGGGTTCCGTCGGGTGTTTCATCCGATTCTGGCGGCGCGGGACGCCGCGCCGCTACCAAAATCCGGGAGGTAGCGGAACGGCATTCCGTTCCTCCTGAAGCCACGACCGGTACCCGGCGGCGCGGGATGCCTGTTACGCCGCAGCCTTGCGCGAAGGCGGGCCGCGTCGCTGCCGAAGAACGTTCTTGATCCGCCGGCCAATCCGCCAGTTCATCCCAAGCATGAGCGAACTCAAATGCACTCCGCTCCATGACTTTCACGTCGCCCATGGCGGGCGGATGGTCGATTTCGCGGGCTGGGAGATGCCGGTGCAGTACCGGAGCATTCTTGAAGAACACAAAGCCGTGCGCCGCGCCGCCGGGCTGTTCGATGTCAGCCACATGGGGGAGGTCAACGTCCGTGGTCCCGAAGCGGGGCGATTTCTCAATGATTTGGTCACAAACGATGTGGCCCGCCTCTATCCCGGGCGGGTGCTCTATTCCCCGATGTGCTATCCAACGGGCGGGGTGGTGGACGACCTGCTCGTGTATCTGCGCGGCCCGGAAGATTACTTCCTTTGCATCAATGCGGGCAACATCGACAAGGATCTGGCGTGGATTCGCGAACAGGCGGCGGGCTTCCAGGTGACCATCGTGGACCGCTCGTCTGACTATGCCCAACTGGCGGTGCAGGGTCCGCAGGCGCCGGCGATTGTCCAGTCACTCACAAGTGTCCGGCTGGATTCGATCAAGTACTATCATTTCTCCCAGGGCGAGGTTGCCGGCGTTTCCTGCATGATCAGCCGCACGGGTTACACCGGCGAGGATGGGTTTGAACTTTATCACCCGGCGGGCGATGCCCGGCGTCTGGCCGAAGCGGTGCTCGCGGCGGGGACGGGCCGCGGGCTGGAACTGGCGGGTCTTGGGGCGCGGGACAGCCTGCGCCTGGAGGCCGGGTATCCGCTCTATGGACACGAAATCTCGGCCGAGATCTCGCCGTTGACGGCCGGACTCGGCTGGACGGTGAAGCTCGACAAGGGTGTCGATTTCAACGGACGCGCAGCGCTCGCGGCGGAGAAGGCGGCAGGCTCGGCGAAGCAGATCGTGTTCTTCAAGACGGGCGATCGCCGCATTGTGCGGGCCGGCAGTCCGGTCATTGGTCCAACGGGCGAAGTGGGACGGGTGGTGTCAGGAACGCTTTCGCCGGTTCTCAACGAGGCGATCGGTTCGGCGCTGGTGGCGTCGGTTGCGGTGGCGCAACCGCTGGCGGTGAACATCCGAGGAGCAAGAATCGCCCTGCAGCTCGTCAAACCTCCGTTTGTCGGCGCGAAAAAGGTGTAGACGCGGACCGGTACCACGCCCCGTGGGTTGCATCCGTCAGGGGCAGCGTCCCGATTTGCCCCGTTGATCTGAAGCAGCGGATCATGGGAAGCGCGAATTCCCAAGGCCGGCTAAAGCAGACCGGCCTCGCGGAAACTGTAATAGCCACGGCCGGCCGGGTCGCTGGTCTTGCAGCCGACGATCAGGTGGTCAGCGAGCTCGATGTCGACGGCCAAGGCTGCCTCGCGCAGGCGGCGGGTGACCTGGATGTCGGCCGAGCTGGGGGCCGGGTCGCCGCTCGGGTGGTTGTGCACGCAGACGACGGTGGTGGCGGCCTCCCGGATGGCGGAGCGAAATACCTCCCGCGGATGGACGAGGCTGCCGGTTGCCGTGCCGGAGGTGACTTCGACGCATTTGATCAACCGATTCTTGCGGTTGAGGCAGAGCACCCAAAGCTTTTCGACCATCAGGCCGGTGACGATTGATTGGAAATAGGAGAAGACCAGGTCCGGCCGGCTGAGGAGCGGTGCCTCGCCCTGGGGCGCGCCGAGGACGCGCCGGGCGACTTCCATCATGGCGACCAACTGGAGGGCCTTGACGTGGCCGATGCCTTTGACCCGGCGAAAATCGGACTCGGTCCAGGCGATCAGCCCGGCGAGCGAGCCCGCTTCCGTGATCAGCCTCGAGGCCAGCGAGAGCACGCTCAGGCCGCGGCTGCCACTGCGCAGCATCATGGCGAGAAGCTCGGTGTCGCTCAGCGCGGCGGCCCCAAAGCGCTCGAGGCGCTCCTGGGGGCGTTCGCCCAGCGCCAGATCACAGACTCGAAGAGAAGAACCATCACCGCGGTCGTCCACGGCGGGTCATGATCCGGCCGGAATTTGCCGAGAAAAGGAGAATTTCTCCACCTGGCGAGGCGCCAGCTCAGAACATCTTGATGTAGCCGCTGCGGCGGAGGCGCTCGAGCCAGCGTTCTTGCGACTGCCGCGTCATCTGCTGGGCCAGAATGCGCTCCACATCGTCGCGCACCTCGTCCAGCGCCTGGATGCCGGCATATTTCCGATCCTCCACATAGAGGAGGAAGCAGCCCTCCGGGGTCAGGATCGGGTGGCTGACCTCGCCCTTCTTGAGGCCGAAAAGCACGTCGCTGAATTCCTTTCGCATGTCGGACCGTTTGGTCCAGCCCCAATCGCCGCCCTTGTTTCGGCGGGTATCCTGACTGAATTCCCGGGCGAGCTCGGCAAACGACTCGCCGGTGTGGAATTTGGCCAGCACCGCCAGGGCCTTCCCTTCGAGCAGGGCGTCATTCTCGCCAGCGGCCCGGGTGAACTGAATCACCCGCAACAGCGCCGAATCCTCCTGGTAGAACCGGTCCTTGTTTTCCCTGTAGTAGGTTTCGACTTTGACCGGGCTGACAAAGCTCTGGGATTTGTGCTGCTGCTGCCGCATGTAATTATAGATGATGTCCTCCTCCTGTTCCTTGCGAAACTCCCGCAGGGTCATGCCGCGGGAGCGGAGATAGGCGAGGAACTTGGAGCGGTCCCCGTCGAATTGAGTGATCTGGATCTCAGCGATCTGGTTGTCGATGACGCTGGCCGGAACCTGGCGCTTGTTCTTTTCGTCGCCATCCTTCGGCTTGTTGAATTCCTTGACGATGAGGACGCGGTCGATGTGGGTCTGGATGATATCATCCTGCAGCGCCTCGAGCTTCTCGCTGAACTCCTTCTCGTTGCGGGCATCCTTTTGCAGCGTCGGAATCAGCGGCGAGATGTCGCGCCGGATGTCTTCAACCGTGATGATCTTGTCCTCGACGATCGCGGCAATTCCATCGGCAAAACGCAGGTCGAGTCCATCGCGGGTGCTGGCGGGCGCCTTCTCCTGCGCGCGAAGAAAAAGCGTGGAAGCGAGGAAGAGCGCCACGCTGGCGGCGGCGACGCGACGATACGGATGCATCATGATTCCGGCAGGTTGGTAAGAAAAGCGACGATTTCGCGCAACCTTAGGAGCGGACGTGGGGCGGTCAAGCGGGGAAACCTTTTTCCCACCAGAACGAATCCTTTGCGCTGCCCAAAGCTCCGCAGACATTTGAGCCGATTGGCTTCCGTTTCGACCGACAGAACCCGCTTCTGTTCCGCGCGAATGCGGATCTCGGTGACCAGCAGGAGCGCGCGAACCTCGTCGCCGAACTTGCCAAAACGGTCGCGGAGCTCACCCTCGATGGCACGGAGTCGTTCCGGGTTCTCCGCCAGCGCCAGGCGCCGGTAGAAGTCGATGCGCAGGCGGGTTTCTCCGATGTAGGCGAACGGAATGCGGGCCTGGATCAGCGGGCATTCGCCGGCGACCAGCTCTGCGTCGCGCAGGACCGTGTAGCCGTCCTCATAGCGCCGGCGGTCGGCGGCCGGTGCGCCCTCGCCGACAAAAACGAAATCCAGCCGGATCGCGGCGCGGATGGCGGCGGCGCCGGGATCGCCCTTGAGGCGGGCGACGCTCTGGCGCAGCAGCTGGCAATAGAGTTCAAATCCAACCCCGGCGATATGGCCGCTTTGCTCGGGGCCCAGGAGATTGCCGGCCCCGCGAAGTTCGAGGTCGCGCATCGCAATCCGGAAACCGGCGCCCAGTTGGTTGTGGTGGCGGATGGCGTTGAGGCGCTGCCGGGCGATGTCCAGCAGCCGGGTGTGGCGGTGGAGCAGCAAATAGGCGTAGGCTTGGTGCTTGAACCGGCCAACCCGCCCGCGCAGTTGGTAAAGCTGCGAAAGGCCGAACCGGTCGGCACCTTCGATGATGATCGTGTTGCAGTTGGGAATATCCAGGCCGCTCTCGATGATCGTGGTGCAAACCAGGACCTGATGCCGGCCGGCGACAAAGTCGGTCATGACCTGCTCCAGACCGTCTTCCCCCATCTGCCCATGGCCGACGGCGATGCTGAGGTCGGGCAGCAGTTCCCGCAGCCGTCGGGCGACCGCGTCGATCGTCAAGACGCGGTTGTGCAGGTAGAAGACCTGGCCACCCCGGCGGATTTCGTGGCGGATGGCCGCGACGACCAGGGCTTCGTCGTAGGTCTTGACGATGGTTTGGATCGGATGCCGGTCGGCGGGCGCCGACTCGATGACGCTCAAGTCGCGTGCGCCGGTGAGCGCAAGGTAAAGCGTGCGGGGAATCGGGGTCGCGCTCATCGAAAGCACGTCAACGTGGGCGCGCCACTGTTTGAACACCTCCTTGTGTTTGACGCCAAACCGCTGCTCCTCGTCCACTACGACCAGTCCGAGGTCCTTGAACGCGACGTCGCGTTGGATCAAACGGTGCGTGCCGATCAGGATGTCCACCTCGCCCTTGGCCGTGGCGGCGAGGATTCGGCGCTGTTCGCGGGGTGAACGAAACCGGCTGAGCATCTCGATCGCGACGGGATAGCCGGCCATCCGCTCGCGAAAGGTGTTGAGGTGTTGTTGGGCAAGGACGGTGGTCGGCACCAGGACCGCAACCTGGCGGCCGCTCATGACGGCTTTGAACGAGCCGCGGACGGCGACCTCGGTTTTGCCAAAACCGACGTCGCCGCACAGCAGCCGGTCCATCGGGCGGGTCTGTTCCATGTCCGCCTTGGTCTCGGTGATGGCGCGGAGCTGGTCGGGAGTTTCGGCAAATGGAAACGACGCTTCGAATGCATGCTGCCAGGCGTTGTCGGGTGCGAAGGCATAGCCCGGCTGGGCGTCGCGCCGGGCCTGGACCTCCAACAACTGGGCGGCGAGATCAAGCGTGGCGCGTTCGGCGGCGGCACGGGTCTTCTCCCAGCGACCCGTTCCCACGCGGCCGAGCTGCGGCCGGGCTTTCGCCAGCCCGACGTAACGCGAGACCAGATGCGCCTCCGGCAGCGGCACGTGCAGGGTGACCTTGTCGTCGAACTCCAGCGAAATCACTTCGCGCGTGCCGGCGGCGGTTTCGAGCTTCGTCAGACCGCGGAACATGGCGATGCCGTGCTGCAGATGGACCACAAAGTCGCCTTCCACGAGTTCGGAGAAGTCGAGCAACTGGTCGATCTGCGACGGGGTGGCGACCGCGCGGCGGTGGAGCCCAAGGCGGCGCGGGCGCTGGCGACCGAGAATCTCCGTTTCAGACACCAGGACGAAGCCGCGCGCCTGCGGCGCCAGGGCCAGCGCCACCGTCGCGGCTCCGGGTGTCCCCCCGGCCGGCCGGTAGGTCGCGCGAAACCCCTCGTTGATTGTGCTGCGCAAGAATCGCGGACACAGGCTCTTCAGCAGCGGATCTTCGTTGAGCAGTTCCCTGATGCGCATCTCGTCGCCATCCTTGGCCACCGCCAGCGCCACGACGTAGCCATCTGCTCGCCAGCGGACCACCTGTTGAAAGAACCGGTGGCGCGCTTCCTCCTCGTCCTGCAGTCTCTCATGGGCCACGAGCGCGGCTTCCGGATAATGCCGGTGGTGCGCGAGACTCTCGGTGTCCCACGTTTGTTCGCCGGCAACTCCTTCGAAAAACAGCGAGGCTTCGTCGAGGTCGCTGATGGCCAAGGCTCCGACGCACCGAACCAGGATGGGTTCGATCACTGTGAGCGCGGCCGGCCCGGACCCGCCGGTTCCGGGCGTCGCTTCCCGCGCCAGCAGGCTGAACGCTTCCTCCAGGGCGGCGGGTTCGACAAAGACGACCCGGGTCAACGGACTGAGGTAGTCGGCGAGACCGGTGTTCGAGGGATCGAGCTGCAACCGGGGTGAGGCGGAAACCGTGATCTGGTCGAGGCGCTCGCCCGAGCGCTGTGTGACCGGATCGAAACTGCGGATGTCCTCGATCTCATCGCCGAAGAAATCCAGCCGGCACGGCTCGCTGGCGGTGATGGGGTAGACATCGATGATCCCACCGCGCACGGCGTACTGGCCGGGCGCTTCGCAGACACTTTCCGAGTCATAATCAAAGTCGCGCAGTTGGGCAACGAGCGACTGGAAGGACTGCCGCTGGCCGCGGGCGAGGGTGATTTCATTGCCGGCGAATTCAACCAATGCCGGCACGGGTTGGGCAAGCGCCGCCGGCGTTGTGATGACGGCCAGCAATCCGCCGACCGCGGGTTTCGGGTCCGCCACTGGCCGCCGGGCACGAAGCCTGGAGAGCACGATCAGGCGGTCGCTGGACGTCGAGAAGGCCTCGCGCATCGTGCGACTGTCGGCGAGCGATTCCGGAAACAGGCGCACTTCCAGCGGCGGGGCGTTCTCGGTGGCGTTGTGGAAAAGGACGAGGTCCTCCGCCAGTCGTTCGGCGGCGCGCGATTCCTCGACGATGATCAGCCAGACCGGGGCGGGTTGGTCCAGCAGCAACGTCGACAGCACGGCGGCGCGCGCGGCGGGACACACGCCGGTGTGCTTGAAACGCTGAAGAGTGGCAGGGAACTGCATGACGCTGGGTGAGATGTCGCTAAGCCGGTCAAAGGAATCAATCCCAAGTCACGGGCAAGACGAGACGAATGCGAAGGACGGGGTGCTGCGGAGACCCGCGGATTTCCATTGTAGCCGGCCGCGCTGAGGCCGGCTGTATCTCCCATCGATGCCGGGGTCGCGCCCCCGGCTACAAGCGATCTACCTGCGCTGTAGCCGGCCGCGCTGAGGCCGGCCCGGGTTTCAAAAGGTCTGCCGGGGTCAACCAGTTCGACAGGCTCATCCGTTCGACGGCTTCGACAAGCTCACCGCAGGCAGGCTCAGGATGACCCTGAGTGGAGTCGAATGGGTCGGGGCGGGCGCCCCCGGCTACAGGATCTGCGGCGGGGGCGCCGCGGCCCCATGACTGGTGCGACCTAGCTCCCGCCCCGTCCGTTTTCCAGGGCCGGCAGGGCGGCGCGCGCCGCCTCCTCTTCCGCCAGCTTCTTGGATCCGCCGCGTCCGGTTCCCAGCAGCGTGTCATGCAGATAGACATTCACTTCATATTCGGGTGCATGCGGCACCCCCGCCGTATGCGCGACCTCGTAGCGCAAGGCATTGTTGCCGTGGATGGGTTGCAGGAGCTCCTGCAGGCGTCCCTTGGGATTCTCCTCGCCAAGCAGTGCGGCGAGACGATCGGGCAGTGAACCGTACCAGGAGAGGACCACGCGGCGCGCCGTGGCGAAATCGCTGTCGAGATAGAGGGCGCCGACCACCGCCTCGAATGCGTCCTCGAGGATTGAGGCCCGCTGCCTCCCGCCGGTGTGTTCCTCGCTCTGTCCCAGTTGCAGCGCGGTGTCGATCTCGAGTTCCCGCGCCAGCAGGCTGAGAAACCGGCCCTTGGCGAGCGTCGACCGGCGCTTGCTCAACAATCCCTCGCGTTCATCCGGGTAGAGCGCGAACAGCGCCTCCGACAGGATGAGCTGCAGGACGGAATCGCCCAGGAACTCGAGCCGCTGATTGCCCTGGCCGGCGGACGGATGGTCCTGGAGGTAGGACAGGTGGGTCAGCGCCTGCTGAAGCAGGGCCGGATCGCGGAAGCGATGGCCGAGGCGGCCTTGCAGGCGGTCGAGCGATGGCAGCGTGAATTCAGGCATGGCGGGGGAACCGGGCGTCACGAACTTGCGCTGGCATAGCGGCGGAGACCCCGGTTGAAGACGAACACCGCCAGGGAGAACCAGGCAACGCTGGCCGCCCCGAGCCACAAGGCATAGGCGGGGCGGAACCCATGGATGAGCGTATTCGCGGGAACATTACTCACAATGACCGCGGGCAAGACATAGACCAGCAGGACATTCGAAAACCCCCGGAACGCTTCGCGGGGCAGACGCGAAAAATCGACCAGGGTGAAATAGCTGCCCTCGATCCCCTCAGTCTTGATGATCCAGAATGTCGTCGAGGTTGTCAGCAGGAACATGCTGTAGTGAATGATCAGGCCGCAGGCCAGCAGCGCCAGATAGAGCAGGACGCCCGAGAAGCCGGGATGCAGGCCGAGCCGGTGCGCCGCGTAGCAGACGACCCCCGCGGCCACGAATGTGTTGGCCAGCCCGTCGGGATCGAGCTTGCGCGTCGACACCATGAACAGCGGATTGCCGGGCTGCGCGAGGTAGAAGTCGAAGGCTCCGGTGCGGACGTTGCGGCCCATTTCGAATAGATTGCTCCAGAACAGCCCCATGAGCAGGCGCTGGAGGAGCATGGAGGTGCCGACCAGCAGCAGCATCTCGTATTTGCTCCAGCCGGCCACGGAATTCGTGTGCCGGTAGATGACTTCCACAAGCAGCACATTGACGCTCATCCAGGCGAGCTCCACCGCGGACCAGAGGAAGAAATCGAAGCGGAACATCATCGTCCGGACGAGGGAGTACCGGATGCAGGCCAGCCAGATGTTCAGGTATTGGCGGAGCTTCATCGCGTCAGCCTCCGACCGCCGTGTGCTTGCGCAAACCGGACATCCAGAGGAAGCGGCTCGCAATGACAAACACGACCACCCAGGTCATCTGGTAGCCGAATCCGCCGAGCGCGGTGGGGAGATCGATCCGGCCGGTCAGGATGGCCGCGGGAAAATACATCATGTAATAAAACGGCAGCACCTGCGCGGCGTGGAAGAGCGCCGGCGGCAGCAGATCGAGCGGAAAGATCTGGCCGCTCAGCAGGGTTTCCGCGGCGAACGAAAGGATGACAAAGCCCTGGATCTCCAGAAACCAGAACGCCAGAAGACCGAAACAGAAGGCGAGGGTGAACTGGAGCAGCGCCGCTAGGAGAAGCGCAGGCACAAGGAGGAGCGGGCGCCAGATTTCCGGCGGCAGGGTGAGGTGGGACCGCAGGAACGGATAGATGATCAGCAACGGGATAAAGACGAGCGCGCCCGAGACGACGCGCGCGGCAAGAAAAACCGTGAACCGGTAGACGTAGTAATTGATTGGCTTAAGCAGAAACTGGTTGATCAGGCCATTCCTGATCTCCTCGCCGATCTGGTAGTCCTCATTGAAGGCGCCGATCATGAACTGCAGCGCGATCAGGGCGGTGAAGTAGGTAAACGTTTGTCCGAGCGAATAGCCGCCGACCTGGGTGACGCCGGCATAAATGGCGCCCCAAAGAATGAACACCACGGCCAGACGCACGAGGGAGAAGAATCCCCGGATGAGAAAGTTCCAGCGATAGACCAGATTGCTCTGCAGACCGACGAGGAAGACGTGCCGGTATTTCGCAATCGTGTTCATGGCAGGGCGGTCGGAATTCTCGGCGGGTCATTTCGACCACGGATCACACGGATTGCACGGATCCAGAACAGCCTATGTTGTAGCCGGCCGCGTTGAGGCCGGCCGCACCATGCCGGGGTCGGCGCCCCCGGCTACAGGCTTCCTGCCGTCGCGAGCAAAACCGAATTTGGCATTTTGGGCTTTGGTGAAACAACATGGGGCTGGCGGTCGCTCCGCACAACGCGAGACAATCCGGTCAGGAACCCAGCTTGAATCGCGCGATGACCTCCTTGGCGAGGCTGCGATAAGCGGCGGCGCCCGGACTCGTGGTATCGTACTGGAGAATCGGCTTGCCGAAGCTCGGCGCTTCGCTGATCCGCACCGTGCGGGGGATCACGCTGCCGAAGACCTTGTTGGACAGATGCCGTCTGACTTCCTCAACGACCTGACGCGAAAGGTTTGTTCGGATGTCATACATGGTCATGACGACACCTCCGATATCAAGATCGCGGTTGACGCCCGCCGACTTCAATCGCTCGACGAGCTTGAGAATCTGGCCCAGGCCCTCCAGCGCCATGTATTCGCATTGCAGGGCGATGAGAAGATGATCGGCCGCCGCCAGACTGTTCATCGAGAGCAGGCCCAGGGCGGGCGGGCAGTCGATGATGATGGCGCGGAAACCGCCCGAGTCGCGGATCGGCTGGAGTGTCTGGCGGAGACGAAGCAGGTAGTTCTCCCGCTCGGTCAGCTCCATTTCGATCGCGGCGAGATCCACCTCTGACGGAATGAGCGCCAGGTGCTCGTACGCGGTCGGCGTGATCATTTCCATGGCCGTGCCTTCCCCGTGCAACGGCCCGTACAGACTGTGGCCCTCCTGTTTCTCGATCCCGACTGCGCTCGTGGCGTTGGCCTGGGGGTCGAGGTCGACGAGCAGCGTGTGAATCTTTCGTTCGGCGAGCGCGGCGGCAAGATTGACAGCAGTGGTGGTCTTGCCGACGCCGCCCTTTTGGTTGGCGATGGTGAAAACAGTAGAGGACATGATCGGTGTGGCCAATGACTAACGGACATCGCCCGCGGAGCAAGCGCGACCGCGGACCTTGCACAGGAAACGACGAGAACGTGCACAAATTGCCCGAAGCGGAATCTGAGAGCGGCATGACGGACCGGCTTGCGGGAAGCGTCCGATTTGGAAGCGACTTGTTCCCAATCGCTTGGTGGACTTTCCACCGGTTCGGCACAGGCAATGCAAGGGGCGATGCCATGCCGACGTCACGACGACGCCGGCGTTTTGAATCACTCAAACAGTACAAAACCCATGGACTCTTCGAATCTTATGACTGCCACTCCTGCTCCGGTTGCAAGCGCCCCGGTGCCTGAACCGACTCCGGCCCCTGTCGCCGCAGCCCCCGTTCCGGCCCCGGCACCATCGGTGCCCGAGGTTTCCGCCAAACCCGCAACCGGCAAGGCGAAGAAGGCACGCGGCGCCAAGAAACTCTAAGTTCAGTTCGGACTGGCGGGCAGACACCCCGTCAGTTGGTCAGTTTCGCAATCCGGACGGTCGCGCTGCAGGCGAGATGCTTGATCCGCGCAGCAATGCCGTCCGGGTTCTTGTTTGTGGATTCTGGCTTGCACAAACGGAACGCGAAAAGCGCAAGGAGTGCACAGACTCCCCCGGATGCGCCCGGCCAGACGGACGCCTTCAGAGGAAGACAGTAGATCAAGCCCCTGTTGTTTAAGGGCTAACATCATCGCCGCCGCATCCGGCATGATACTTGCGTGAAGAACTCAACTATGAGAACGACCGTGGAAAACCTGTACGCCCTGCAACAACTGCAACTGCAGACCGTCCCGGCAACGCCGGCGCGCGAAGCGGAGATCGGAAAGCTCCGGGAAGGGATTCCCCTGCAGATTCTTGCCCATTTCGATCGCCTGATTGCCCAGGGCCGAAAAGGCGTGGCCCTCGTGCGCAATGGCGTCTGCCGCGAATGCCACATCCGGGTTCCTTCGGGCACGGCGGCCAGCTTGGTGCAACCCAAGGATCTCTATCTTTGTGAGAACTGCGGCCGTTATCTGCTGCTTCCCTTGGAAGAGATCACGCCCGAGGTGACGCCGGCCCCGCTTCCGCTGCCGGTGCGCAAGACGCGGAAGAAGCCGGTGGCTGCCGCCGTCTAGCCGGACCATTGAATTCAATGCCGAGCATGACCCTGGCGGATTTCACCAGAGCCGGCCTGATCGTTCCCCGCCTTGCCAGCCTCGACGCGACGAGCGCGATCCACGAACTCAGCCTCGCCTTGCAGAGGGAGGGCTGCGTAACCGACTGGCTTCCGTTTTATCACGAGGCGCTCAACCGCGAGTTCCTGCTCAGCACCGACATGGAGGCCGGCATGGCGTTTCCGCATGCCCGGCTCGCGGGCCTGCGTGAACTGGCGTTCGCCTTCGGTCGAAGTGACGAGCCGTTCGCCTGGGGACCGGGGATGACGCATCCGGTGCGGATGGTATTCTTGCTTGCCGTACCTTCCGCGGCGGAGAACTACCTTGCGCTGGTTGCCGGCCTCGCGCGCCTCTCGGGGAGTAGTCCATTGCTCGAACAGATCCGCCGGGCGGCTGATGCAGAGGAGATCCTGGCGGTTTTTCGCGAAGTTGCGCTGCGCGGGAGTGTCGCGGCCAATGCGGGTTTACCAAGAGAGATTCCTGATCCCTCAACAACCGCCCGACTGCCGCAGCTGCGCGGGCCGACAGAAGGCGCCGCTGAACGGCAGACAGCCGCGGAGGCGGACAGCGAAGCGATCTGTCTGGCTGGAACGCTGCATCCGGCCTCACCGGACCACCACTGACCGGGGGCAGGAATGTCGCCGCGACCATCAAATCAGACTAACCACCAAATACCGTAACGAGCACCAATGGTTGCACCAACGTTTCGACCAAAACTCCTCGACACGCTCAAGCATTACTCCCGGCAGGAGTTCACGGCAGACCTGATCGCCGGAATCACGGTGGGCATCGTCGCCCTGCCTCTGGCCATGGCCTTCGCCATCGCCTCCGGCGTCAAGCCCGAGGCCGGCATTTTCACGGCGGTGGTTGCTGGATTTCTGATCTCTGCGCTCGGCGGCTCGAAGGTGGCCATTGGCGGGCCGACCGGCGCATTCATCGTTATCCTCTACGGGATCGGGGCGAAGTACGGGCCGGAGAATCTGGCCATCTGCACGATGCTTGCCGGAGCTCTCCTCCTCGTGATGGGCCTCGCCCGGCTGGGCACGATGATCAAGTTCATCCCGTACCCGGTGACGATGGGTTTTACCAGCGGCATCGCCGTCCTGATCTTCACGACGCAGATCAAGGACTTCTTCGGCCTCCAGGTGGCGAAGGTTCCGTCGGAGTTTATTGAGAAGATGCGGGTGCTGATCGGCGGGCTGGACACGACACAATGGACGACGCTGGCGGTTTCGGCGGCCTCGCTGGCGATCATCCTGTTCTGGCCAAAGCGCCTCCAGCGGCGCGTGCCGGGCTCGATCGTCGCGCTGGTCCTGGGAACCGCGGCGGTGGCGTTCTTCTCCCTCAACGTGGAGACGATTGGCAGTCGCTTCGGCGGAATTCCCCAGGGGTTTCCTGCGCCGCACCTGCCGGCGGTGTCGTGGGGAAACCTTCAATCCCTCCTGCAACCCGCGCTGACGATCGCCATGCTCGCCGCCATCGAGTCGCTGCTGTGCGCCGTGGTCGCCGACGGCATGATCGACGACCGCCATGACTCCAACCAGGAGCTCATGGCGCAGGGCATCGCCAACATCGTCAGCCCGATCTTCGGCGGAATCGCCGCCACCGGCGCGATCGCGCGCACGGCGACCAACGTCAAAAGCGGCGCGCGCACTCCGGTCGCCGGCATCATCCATGCCTTGACGCTGCTGGCCGTCATCCTGGTCGCGGCGCCGCTGGCCAAGTTTATTCCCCTGGCGACCCTGAGCGCGGTGCTGGTCAACGTCGCCCTGCACATGGGGGAGTGGCACAACTTCGCCCGCCTGCCCAAATGGCCGGCGAGCGATGCGGCCGTGTTCCTGTCGGCGTTCGTCCTGACCGTCGTGGTCGACCTCACGGTCGCGGTCGAGATCGGCCTGGTGCTGGCCGCGGTGCTGTTTATCAAGCGCGTCTCCGAGACCACCCAGATCACCGCGGTGGACGAGACGACCGAAACCGAGGGCTCCCAGCATTCGCTCGTCGGCCGGGAGGTGCCCGAGGGCGTGATGGTCTACCGGATCTTCGGCGCCTTCTTCTTCGGCGCGGTCGACAAGCTGGAGAGCGTGCTCAAGCGGGAAAAGAGGGAGCCGACCGTGCTCATTCTGCGCATGCGCAAAGTCCTCGCGATGGATGCCACGGGGCTCAACGCGCTGGAGGACCTGTTTGAGCGCCTGCACCGCAAGGGCAAGCACCTCGTCTTGAGCGGACCCCACACGCAGCCGCTGTTCTTGATGGAGAAGGCCGGGTTTCTGGACCGCATCGGCCGGGACAACGTTTGTCCGCACATTGCGGCCGCCCTGGCGCGCTCGCGCGTGATTCTCGGCCTGCCGCCGGAGGTGTCCAGCGATCCGCTGCGGGAGGAGAAGAAGAAGCTGGAGACCGTCCGCCAGGAACTGGCCAGCGCCATCGGACGGATCGACGATGTGCTGAATCCTCCCAATTCAGGGCCGGGCGCGGCGAAGCCTTGACCTGATTTGCCAAAAAGGAGCGTTGCGCTGAACCGACCTGTAACCCGGAATCGTCTCTTCCATGGACCAACTTCCCCTCCTGCTCGTGATTTTTGCCCTGGTCGGATACGTCGCCGGGGCGGTGGCTGGTCTCTTGTGTCTGCGGGCTGAGCGTGCCGCCAACGTCAGTGCATTCGGTTTCGCCGCCCTGGCCTCGCTCACCGGCGTGGTCGGAAGCGTCATGGCCCTGTTGACCGGTGCCGCCCAGGCCCACCAGTCCGTCCAGATCCTACCGGTGCTCATCCCATACATCCGGTTCTCGATCCGCCTCGATCCGCTCGGCCTGTTCTTCACCCTGCTCGTTTCGCTGGTTGGCCTGGCGATCTCGATCTACTCGCTCGGCTATGCGCGCGGATTCTACGGGCGCAAGAATGTCGGGATCTTCGGCGCGTTCTTCAACTCGGTGTTGCTGGCGACGACCGTCGTCTTTCTCGCCGACAACGCCTTTTTCTTCCTGATCGCATGGGAGATCATGGCGCTGTCAACCTACTTCCTCGTCAGCTTCGAGCACGAGAAGGAGGAGTCCCGCAACGCCGGCGTGCTTTACTTCGTGATGTCGCACATCGGAACGGGCTGCCTGATTCTCGGCTTCCTTCTGCTGTTCCAGGCCTCCGGCAACTATGACTTCGAAGGTTTTCATGCGCTCGGTGCGACGATGGCGGCGGGTCCGCGCGACGCGGCGTTTCTGCTCTTTCTCGTCGGCTTTGGGGTGAAGGCCGGCATCATTCCCCTGCATATCTGGCTGCCCGTGGCGCATCCGGCCGCCCCCAGCAATGTCTCGGCGATGATGTCGGGCGTGCTGATCAAGACCGGGATCTACGGCCTGACCCGCGTCGCGTTCGATTTCATGGGGCCGCCCCCCAACTGGTGGGGCGTCACCATCCTCACGATCGGCACGGTCTCCGCGGTCCTGGGAGTGCTCTACGCGCTCATGGAGCACGATCTCAAGCGCCTGCTGGCCTATCACAGCATCGAGAACATCGGGATCATCCTGATGGGCCTGGGCGCGGCGCTCATGTTTCTCCACTCGGGCCACCCGCTGCTGGCGGCCCTCGCGCTGATCGCCGGGCTGTATCACACGATCAACCATGCGGTGTTCAAGGCCCTGTTGTTTCTCGGGGCGGGCGCCGTGGTGCACGCCACCCACACCCGCAACATGGAGGAGATGGGCGGCCTCGTGAAGCGGATGCCGCGGACGGCAGTCTGTTTCCTGATCGGGGCGGTCGCCATTTCGGCCCTGCCCCCGCTCAACGGCTTTGTCAGCGAATGGCTGACCTACCAGTCCTTGCTCCAGGGCTTCGGCACGACCTCCAGCCTGATACGCCTGATGTTCCCGCTGGCCGGCGCCATGCTTGCGCTGACCGGTGCGCTGGCCGCGGCCTGCTTCGTCAAGGCGTTCGGGATCACGTTTCTCGCCCAGCCGCGCAGCGAGCCCGCCGCCCAGGCCCGGGAAGCTCCGGCAACAATGCTGGCCGGCCAGGGGATCCTGGTCGCCGCCTGCATCTTTCTAGGACTCTTCCCGACCCAGTTTCTGCGGCTGCTGGACCCGGTGACGAACCAGCTCGCCGGCCAGGCGTTGAGTTCGCAGCTCAGCGTGGCGGGCGGCCTGGTGCTCTCGGGTGCGGTTGCGACCGGGGGCACCGTCTCGACCCTGGGCCTGGCGCTGCTGGCGGTCTGCCTGCTGCCGGTGCCGCTGGTGCTGTGGTTCGTCTTGGCGCGGGCGACCCGGGTCCGCCGCGGCCCGACGTGGGATTGCGGCCTGCAGGGGCTGACCCCCCGCATGGAGTATACCGCGACCGGATTTTCAAAACCGATTCGGATGATCTTCAAGGCGTTGTTCCGGCCGCGCCGGGAAGTGCAGCGGGAATACGATTTCTCGCCGTACTTCGCCAAGAATCTGCGCTTTGAGAGCACCGTCGAAGAGGTGTTCCAGACGCGGATCTACCGCCCCTTGAACTGGCTGGTCTGGCGGGTTTCGCGCCGCATGCGGGCGCTGCAGGCCGGGAGCCTGCAGGCCTACCTCATCTACATCTTCGTGACCCTGATCCTGCTGCTCGTATTCGCCCTATGAGCCTCAACGTAACCGCGATCTGCCTCCAGACGCTTCTTCTGCTGGCGCTCTCGCCGCTGATCACCGGCGCCATCAAGAACTGGAAGGCCCGGCTGCAGAACCGCCGCGGTCCGCGCCTGTGGCAGCCGTATCTCGACCTGGGGAAGTTCTTTCGCAAGGACATGGTGATCTCCGAGCATGCGTCCTGGGTCTTTTCCTTTGCGCCGTATGTCGTCTTCATCACCGCGCTGCTCGGTGGGCTGATGGTTCCCATGGTGACAATCCAGGCGCCGTTGAGCCTGTTCGGCGGCGTGCTGGCCCTGGTCGGCCTTCTCGCGCTGGGGCGGTTCTTCCTCGCGCTGGGCGGGCTCGATCCGGGAAGTGCCTTTGGCGGCATGGGCAGCAGTCGCGAGATGACGATTGCGGCGATCGCCGAACCGGCGCTGATGCTGGCGGTCTTCACGGTGGCGATCGCGGCGGGATCCACCGATCTGAGCCGGATCGTGACCGCCACGCTGGCGCCGGAATGGAGCCTCCTGAATCCGATGCATGTGCTGGCCTTTGCGGCGCTCTTCATCGTGCTGCTGGCCGAGACCGGCCGCATTCCGGTGGACAACCCGGCCACGCATCTGGAGCTGACCATGATTCACGAGGCGATGTTGCTCGAATACTCGGGGCGCTACCTGGCGTTGATGGAGTGGGGCGCCTCGATCAAGCAGCTCGTGCTGATGACCCTGCTTGTCAACGTGTTCTTCCCTTTCGGCCTGGCATCGACGGCGCCGGCCGAACTGGGCCTGAGCGTGCTGGCCTACCTGGCGAAGCTGTTCCTTGTCGCGGGGATCGTGGTCATCGTCGAAACCACGAACGCCAAGCTTCGCCTTTTCCGGGTGCCGGATTTGCTGAGCGCGGCGTTCGTCCTCGCGGGCCTCGCGCTGCTCTCCACCTTCCTGTTCCAATAAGCCGAATGCCCATGAACGCCCACGTCTCCTCCGGGATTGCCTCCCAGCTCATCGCTCTTTTTGCCGCCCTGATGCTGGTGGTGCAGCTGCTGCTGGTGGTGCAGCGCATGCTCCTGACGAGCATCCGCCTGTTCGCCATCCAGTCGGTGTTTCTCGCCGGCATCGCCGCGGTCGTGGCATATTTCCACGGCGCCTTCCACGTCTATGTGGTGGTGGTGCTGACCCTCATCGGCAAGGTGGTGTTTCTGCCCTGGCTGCTCAGCCGCCAGGTGCAGCGGATGAAGATTGTCCAGGAGATCGAGCCCCTGGTGAACTTCCCGACCTCGATGCTGATGTGCGGCGGCCTCACGCTGCTGGGCTACCTGGTGGCCCGTCCGTTCACGTCGCTGGAGCGGTTGGGCAACAACACGCTCGCGGTCGCGATCACCCTCGTGCTGACCGGCTTCTTCCTGATGATCAACCGGCGCAAGGCGATCACCCAGGTGCTGGCGCTGCTGACGGTGGAGAACGGCGTCATGCTCGCGGCCGTGGCGCTCACGACCTACGGAATGCCGCTGGTGGTCGAGCTCGGGATCTTTTTCGACGTCCTGGTGGCCGTGATGATCCTGGGCATCCTGGTCTACCGGATCCGCGAGACGTTTGCCTCGATGGACACCAGCAAACTCAGCCAGCTCAAGGGATGAGCCTTCTGACTCTCCTGCTCGTGGTGCCGACGATCGCCGGGCTGGCGTGCCTGCTGGTCCGGGAGCGCCGTGCAATGGCGGCGACCGGGGTGGTGGCGTTTGGGATCACGCTGGCCCTCGGAGTGGCCCTGCTGCGGCGGGTCCTGGCGGACGGACCGGTGACCGAGTGGGGCGGGTTCCTGCGGGCGGATGCGCTGAGCGCCTGGATGGTGCTGCTGATTTCGGCGGTTTCGCTGGCGACCTTGCTCGATGCCGGGCGCTATTTTCAACGCGATCTCGCGGAGGGGAATGTGACGCCCGGCCGGATGCGCGAGTTCTTCGTGCTCACGCCCCTGTTTGGCGCGGGAATGTTCCTGGTGGTGCTGGCGAACAGCCTCGGGGTGATGTGGGCGGCGGTGGAGGCCACCGCCTTGTCCTCCGTGCTCCTCGTGGCGCTCTACAACCGGCGGACGTCGCTCGAAGGAGCGTGGAAATACGTCATGCTCGGGAGCCTCGGCCTGGCGCTGGCGTTGCTCGGTACCGTGTTCATCTATGCCGCGGCCTGCAAGGACAGCCCCCGGCCGCTGCCGAGTTTCAACTGGTCGCACCTGATGACGGTGGCGCCGCAGCTCGATCCTCGCCTGGTCCGCCTGGCGTTTGTCTTCGCGCTGATCGGATACGGCACCAAGGCCGGGCTGGCGCCCATGCACACCTGGCTGCCGGATGCGCATAGCGAGGCTCCGTCGCCCACCAGCGCCATGCTTTCCGGCGTGTCGCTCAAGATCGCACTTTATGCCCTGCTGCGTTTCCACATCCTGACCACGGCGTGCCTCGGCACCCCGTTTAGCGGCCATCTGCTGCTTGCCTTCGGACTTCTGTCCCTGTTTCTGGCGGCGCCGTTCATCCTCGTGCAGGAGAATCTCAAGCGGATGCTGGCCTATTCCAGCCTCGAACATGTGGGACTGATCTGCGTGGGCATCGGCCTCGGGACGCCGGTCACAATCTTCGGCGCGCTGCTGCACATGGGCTATCACGCCCTGACGAAGCCGGTGTTGTTCTTCGCTGCCGGCAACATTCACCAAAGCTGTCATACGCTTGAGTTCCGCCTCATTGGTCCGGGCGTCATCAAGCTGCTGCCGGTGACCGGGCTGTTCATGGGACTGGCTGCGATCGCCGCCACCGGCCTGCCGCCGTTCGGCCTGTTCTTCAGCGAACTGATCATCATCGGCGGCGGCATGGCGGCGGGGCAGATCACCATCAGCGTTCTGGTGCTCGCGGCGTTGATCGCATGCTTTTGCGGCATGCTGCGCCAGCTGACGCGGATCCTGCCGGGGGAGCCGAGGCCGGGGCTGGTGCATGACGGCCGGCCGATGGATGGAGTGCCGGCAATGGGACTCCTGTTGGGCGGGCTGCTGGTTTTCAGCGTTTGGCTGCCCCAGACCCTCCAGGACGTGATGCACCAGGCGGCCGGAATCATCGGAGGTAGCCTGACTTTCTCATGGAGCTGATCTTGTTGCTGATTCTGCCCGTGGCTGCGGGCCTGCTTTGTCTCACGACGCGTTCGCCGCGCGCCTGGGAGCGGCTTAACCTGCTCGCATTCGCCGGGCTGGCCTTGCTCGCCCTCGACGTGGGCGGCACGGTGCTGGCGCATGGCCCGGTGACGGCTCTCGGCGGCTTTCTTCGCGCCGACGCACTCAGCGCGCTCGTGATCGGCCTCACGGCCTTTGTCGCCGTGGTGTCGGCAATCTACGCGGTCGGCTATTTGCGGCGCGATCTGCAGGACCGGCGCATCACGGAGGCCCAGCTTCGCCGGTACTACGTGCTCACGCCGTTGTTTGTCGGCGTCATGCTCTTCGTGCCGCTGGCCGACAATCTGGGCGTCATGTGGGTCGCGACGGAGGGTGCCACGCTGGCCTCGGTGCTGCTGGTCACCTTTTATAATCAGAAGACCTCGTTCGAGGCGGGCTGGAAATACATCATGATTGGGAGCGTGGGCATTTCCCTGGCGCTGTTCGGCACGATTCTGACCTACTACTCGGCCGTGGGCGTGCTGGGCCATGACACCGCGCATGGCATGAATTGGTCCGTGCTGACGGTCATCGCGGGGCAGTTCGATCCGCGGGCCATGCGTTTGGCCTTTGTGCTGATCCTGCTGGGCTACGGCACGAAGGCGGGCCTTGTGCCGATGCACACGTGGAAGCCGGATGCCTACGCGGAGGCGCCGGTGCCGACCGCCGCACTGCTCGGAGCGGGCTTCATCAACTGCGCCCTGTATGGCATTGCGCGCTTCGATGTGCTGGCCGAGAAATGCCTCGGCCACGACTTCTCCGGACACCTGCTGGCGGGCTTCGGGCTGGCCTCCATCCTGGTGGCGGCGCCGTTTGTGCTGGCGTCGCGCAATTTTCGCCGGCTGCTCGCGTATTCCAGCATCGACCACGCGGGAATCATGGTCGCGGCGCTGGGTTTTGGCGGCAAGCTCGGCGCGCTGGGCGCGATGCTGCACATGCTCTTCCACGCGGTCACCAAGCCGCTGCTGTTCTTTTGCGCGGGAAACGTGCAGCAGCATTTCGCCACGCCGTATTTCTGGAAGATCCGCGGCGTCATCCGGACGCTGCCCTGGACCGGCGGACTGTTCCTGCTCGCGGCGCTGGCGGTCACGGGCACGCCGCCCTTCAGCCTGTTCCAGAGCGAATTCACGGTCTTGAGCGCCGCGCTGGCCGCTCACCGGGACTGGTCGGCGTTCCTCTTCATCGCCGGGGTCGTGACGATCTTCGCCGGATTCCTTGTCCACATGTCGAAGCTCAACCTGGGAGAGCCGCATCCCGAGGCGCCCGCGCGCGCCGCGGAAGGCCCGTGGAAACTGACGGCGATCTTTGTGGTGGCGGCCGTCGTGATCCTGTTTGGCTTCTGGTTCCCAGGTCCGCTTTATCAGCTCGTGCAACAATCCGCGCGCATCATCGGAGGTGAGTCATGAACGTCCGCCCGGAACTTCTTCCCGCCCTGACCGACTTGCAGGACAGCTTCGCCGGCCGGTTCCAGCAGGTCCACGCTCCGCGGCCCGACGAGATTCACTTTGCCGGGCCGATGGAGGTGGTTGCGGGCTTTTGCGCGCAGCTCTATCGCAAATGGAACGGTCGCCTCATCAGCCTGTTCGCCGACGATGTCCGGGCGGAGGAGAACGTCTTTCATCTCTACTACGTCTTTGCCCTGGACGCAGCGCACGGATTCTTCACGCTGCGGGTGCCGGTGGCGGCGGACAAGCCGGAGTTCACGTCGCTCACCGATGCCATTCACGCGGTGAACTGGCAGGAGCGGGAGGTGCAGGACCTTTTCGGCCTGAAATTGCTGGGCCACCCCAATCCGCGGCGCTGTGCGCTGCACGACGACTGGCCCGAGGTTTATCCGCTGCGCAAGGATTTCGGCCTGCGCACGGAACTGCCGCCGTTCCAGGGCGTGCGGCACAAATTTCGCGAGGTGGAAGGCGAGGGGGTTTTCCAGGTGCCGGTCGGTCCGGTGCACGCCGGCATCATCGAGCCCGGGCATTTCCTCTTCAGCGTGGCCGGCGAGCCGGTGCTTTATCTGCAGCTGCGGATGTTCTACGTGCACAAGGGCACGGAGAAACTGTTCGAGCATCTGCCGGTGGGGCATGGCGTGCGGCTGGCGGAAAGCATCTCCGGCGATTCGAGCTTCGCGCACGCGACGGCGTTCTGCCATGCCGTCGAGCGCGCGGCCGACGTGACGGTGCCGGCGCGGGCCCGGGCCTTGCGCACGATCTGCCTCGAACTGGAGCGGATCCACAATCACCTGGGCGATCTTGGCGCCATCTGCACCGACGTCGCCTTCACGACGGCCAACATGCACGCGATGCGCCTGAAGGAACCCGTGCTGCGGGTCAACGAGGAGCTCACGGGCAACCGCCTGTTGCGCGGCATGAGCGGTCTCGGCGGCGTGCGGTACGATTTCGATGCGGCGCAACTGGCGTCGCTGACCCGGCTGCTGGACTGGCTGAGGCCGGAGTTCGATGCCCTGGTCGAGCTCATCCGCGAATCGTCGGGCACGCGCGACCGGCTCGAGACGACCGGCATTCTGAAGCCGGAAGTGGCGCGGGACCTCGGGGTGGTCGGGCTGGTCGGGCGCGCCTCCGGAATCGACCGCGACGTCCGCCGCGATTTTCCGCATGCGTTCTACGATGAGGTGAAGTTCGCCGTGCCGGTGTTTCCGGAGGGCGATGTGCAGCGCCGGCTGGCCGTGCGCCGCGAGGAGCTTTATGAATCCATCGGCATCATCCGGCAGGTGATCGACCAGCTGCCGGGCGGGCCGGTCCGCGTCGAGGTGGGCGAACTGCCGCCGGATCGCGTCGCGCTCGGCTGGGTCGAGGGCTGGCGGGGCGAGATCTTCCACTGGATCCGCACGGCGCCCGGCGGCCGGCTCGCGCGCTGCAAGGTCAAGGATCCCTCGCTCCAGAACTGGCCGGCGCTGACCGAGGCGATTCTCGGTAACATCATTCCGGATTTTCCGGTCGTCAACAAGAGCTTCAACCTGTCCTATTCCGGGACGGACCGCTGACCATGTTTAGCATTCTCCGCGAGAGCCTCCGTATCGGCGTCGTCACGACGTCTTATCCCGCCACGCCCGCCGCCGTGTCGCCGCACGCCCGCGGCCGGCCGGAAATCGACTGGGCCGCCTGGCCGGACGCCCGCGCCGCCGCCCGGATCTGTCCGACGGGCGCGATTGCGTTCACGGACGACGGCGGGAGCCGCCACGCGACGCTCGATCTCGGCAAATGCACGTTTTGCGGACTGTGCGCGGAGGTCGATCCGGCGATCCGGATGACCACGGTCTGCGAATGCGCCGCCGGTGCGCGCGGTGAACTAGTCACCGGCGCGACCTACCGCCTCAAGCCGGATGGCAGCCACGAGGATCTTGCGAGCGGCCCGGTGGTAGCCGGGGGCGCCCGCCCTGAGCCGTCTCGACAGGCTCGAGGCCCCGAGCAGGTCGAGGGGCTTGCCGAACGGGCTCGCCCTGAGCTTGTCGAACGGGTTGACCCCGGCCCCCGATCGCGGCCCGCGGACGCGCCGGCAACCGGCAACCCGGCTTCGCTCGAAATCCTGGGCGCGCAACTTCGTGAACGCGCCCGGCAGCTGCTGGGCCGTTCGCTCCATATTCGCGAGGTCAACGCCGGATCCTGCAACGGGTGCGAGATCGAGATCGTCGGCCTGAACAGTCCGGTGTACGACGTTGAGCGCTTCGGCGTTCACTTTGTCGCCTCGCCGCGGCATGCGGACATGCTGTTGGTGACCGGTCCGGTGACGCGCAACATGGAGATGGCGCTGCGAAAGACCTACGATGCGATGCCGGCGCCGCGGCTGGTTGTGGCGGTGGGCGCGTGCGGCTGCAGCGGGGGAATCTTCGGCGTGAACTACGCCACCCGCGGCGCGGTGGACGCGGTGATTCCGGTCAACGTGTATATTCCCGGCTGCCCGCCCAATCCGCATGCGCTGCTGCACGGCATCCTGACGGCCGTGGGCCGGCTGCCAAAGGATGGGTCGAGGCCGTAGGTGAAGTCAGCAAGTCGCGGTCGCGGGTTGCTTTCCCGGTCTGCTTCTGGCGTAACGAGGGCGGCGGACTCTCCGCCACCGCCGGTCGTCTGCCGGTTCGCCCGTCTGCTGATATGAGAATCCTGAAGAAGGCCATCAAGAAAGCCCTCGCCGCTTTCGGATACGAACTGCACCGTTCGTCTGGAATGCAAGTTGTCCTCAGGAATTTTGGCAGCCTGGCGGACGCCTACGAGCAGCGCCTCAATGAGTCGGGCTGTCAGATCGCGCCGGACCGTCTGCGCAAGAAATTGCTGGTCCGGCTGCTGGGCACGCCGCCAGCCAAGGCCTATTTCATTGTGGACGCGCTGGCCAAGTGCAGGGAGATTGCCGGCGACGTCTGTGAATTCGGAGTGGCGGAAGGGGAAACATCGGCCCTGATCGCCAACGAGATCCAGTCCGGCAGCAAGGTCCTGCACTTGTTCGACTCCTTTGCCGGACTCCCCAAGCCGACAGCAAAAGACCAGCTGAAGGACGACATTTTTTCCCTGGGCAGCATGGAGGCCTATGCCGGCAGGATGTCGTGGCCGGAAGAACGGGTGCGCAATCGCCTGCGGGAGGTCTCCTTCGCGGAGCCGCGGTCGGTCATCCACCAGGGATTCATTGAGCAGGTGCTCCGGGACAGCTCGAACCTGCCCCGGGCGGTGAGCTTCGCCTATGTGGATTTCGATTTCTATGAGCCGATCAAGCTGACCCTCGAATTCCTGCACCGCACCACGTCCGGCGGCGCGATCATCATTGTCGACGACTACGACTTTTTCTCGACGGGGGTGAAGACGGCGGTCGATGAATTCCTCGCGGAGAAGAACGCGGCGGCGATGGTCTACGGGTGCCTGGTGCCAAACGTCCGGTACGGCCGCCTGGCGGTACTCACCAGAGAAAGCGGTGGATGACCACGGGCGCCCTTCTGCTCCCCCTGCGGCGGCTGCGGTTCAATCTCGTTCCGTTTCGGGTGCAGCTGATGCGGCCGGAGCCGCGCCCTCCAGCGGCGCAGAGGCGGCGGGAAGTCACCGGGCCAGGATCTCCACATGGTCGAGTTGCACGGCTTCCCAGCCCTCTTCCTGGCCGCGGAGGACCAGGCGATGGGCGCCGGACGGCAGGGCGACGGGAACGTCGAGCGTCCGCCACGCGTCGCCCTCCGTGGCTGGGAAGGCGAGGGCCTGTGGTGGGGCATCGTCAATCGAAAATGATGTGGCCACGGACTTGGCGAATCGATTCCGATAATGCAGGCGCACCGTCGCCGGGCCGGTCGGCAGTCCGAGCAGGCCCATCGTCACGCTGCTGCCGATGCGTCCCAGGCCCCCGAGCGTGCCGTGGCCCTGGAAACCATGGCCGAGATCGCGCAGCTCCGTCGTCCCGGCGCGCTGCGCGAGCGCGGCGTCGTAAAGCCGGGGCGGATCCGCCGCGGGGCGAAACTCCAGGTAGTTGAGCGAGAACCCGGGGCGGTCCACGAACAGCATGAGACCGCACTCTCCGGGGTTGAGATAGACGCCGGGCACGATGACGTCCCGCCACTCCGCGGGCGCCGGGGTTGCCGGAGCCTCAACGGTCGCCACGGTCTGCCCGTCGACGATGAGGCGGAATCGTCCTTCACCGGCCATCCGGGCGGTCAGATCGAAATAGCTGCCGTGGCCCGCGTTCACGGTGTAACGCGTCCATTCGTCGGCGCCGAGACCCGTCAGGGCGTAGCCGCCACCGGCGTCGTTGCACGCGTTGCACCCGATGTCGTCCGAGCGGTAGCGGGACGAGGCTACGACGGGGCGGGCGACGTGGAACGCGAGGCCTTCGCCGCCGTTGTCATAGTTGGCCGCCGCAAAGCGCCCGGGGAGGGCGGGCGCGGGAAAGATGTGCGAGAACGAACGGGTCGCGGCGGCGGTTTCGCCGCTCGGGTCGATCTTGTCAGCCACCAGTTCCGGAGCGCCCGGCGCCGGAAGCGTCAGGCCAGCGAGCGTCACTTCGATGGCATGGGCGGTGGCGTCAGCATCGTCGAGGGCGACGGCGAGCACGCGACGGGCGGCGTCCCACGTCCAATGTCCCGCGGCCAGATCGCCGCCAGCGGCAGCCGGGGCCAGCGCCGCCCCGCCGAGGGCGACCGCGGCCGGTGCCTGGGCGAGGTGGAAGCGCAGGTCGTAGTTGAGTGGAGAATACAGCTTGTTCGATTCCTCGATGCTAAACCGGACCGAGCGCGGCCGGGCGTCGCAGGTGAACCGGGTGAGGGTCGAGTCGCCCCGCTGGTAGGCGAACGAGATTCCATCGTCGCGGTACAGGGAGAACGACGACTGTCCCGAAGGATAGATCTCGACCGTCAATGGATCCCACGGCTTCTCGCCCGTGTGGCGCATCGGCGGCGCGAGCGGGATGATCGCGCCGGCGCGAACGGCCACGGGGATCCGGTTCTGCGGCGCGGCGACGACCCAGGTCCGGCCGCCGGTGTATTCGCAGCCGGTGTCCCAGTCGTACCAGTTGCCCGGCGGAAAATAGACGGAGCGGTTGGTCACGCCCTCGTCGAGCACGGGCGCGACGAGCAGCTCGCGGCCGAAGAGGTATTCATCTCCGGGGGCGTCGAGCGACGCGGGATCGTCCGGAAACTCGAGGGCCAGCGGACGGACCAGCGGCAGACCGGTCCGGCTCGCCTCCCAGGCGTAGGAGTAGATGTAGGGCAGCAGCCGGTAGCGGAGCTCAAGGTAGTGGCGCGTTCCCTGTTCCGTCGCCGCGCCGAACGCGTAGGGCTGCGGGATTCCCGCCTTGTGCGCGCGGGTGATCGGGCTGAACACCGAGAATTGCATCCAGCGTTCGTAGAGCCGGGCGTGGGCGCCGAATTGATCATCCCGGTAGTAGCCGGAGAGGAAACCGCCCGTGTCGCAGGTCCACCACGTGAAGCCCGACAGGCCGGAGTTGAGCATTTCCGGCGGGTGCGAGCGGAGGGTGGCGTAGTCGCTGGTGATGTCGCCGGTCCACACGGCGGCATGGTGGCGCTGCAGCCCGGCGGGACCGCAGCGGGTCAGGACGAAGGGACGCTGATCGGGATGCACCGCGAGTTGCACATCCTCGTAGCTTTCCGTGCACCGCAGCGAGAACTCGTTGTGGACGTTGGCGCTGTCACCGCCGCGGTAGACCGCCTGCGGCGGTTCGCCCTCGGGTTCCGTGAGGTCGAGCCACCACCCGGCGGTGCCCGCCTC
>CAWDQK010000121.1:0-24559 GCA_963804395.1 uncultured Verrucomicrobiae bacterium
TGTGTTATGTACGTCTGCTTCGACTCGTCGTCTTGCTAGTTCAAGAATCGCGTCGCTTTCGTTGGAGCTATCGTCATGGGAGATGAAGTGATCTTGGGGGCTATTCCGATGGAGGACATGGATCTCGTTGTGATGCCCCATGAACGTAGGATTGATGTCAACCCCGACAACCCGAACTTCGCCGCCGCCAAGGCGAAGTAGGGTCGATCCCAAGGGGTCAGGCTTTGGGGTTTGCGGTTGACGGCGTGAGGCGGACCGGCAGAATGCCAGTCCCATGGCGCGCCAGCTGAGATTGGAATCGGAAGGTGGGATCTACCATGTGCTGAACCGGGGAAACTATCGGGCGGCGATTTTCCGGGGGGCGAAGGCGCGCGCCGCGTTTCTGGAGTGTCTCGATGAAGCCTGCTGCAAGACGGGCTGGCGCGTGCACGCGTGGTGCCTGATGTCGAACCACTTCCACCTGGCGATCGAGACCCCGCAGGCGAATCTGGCGGAGGGAATGCGCTGGCTGCAGGGGACGTTTGCGTCCCGGTTCAACCGGTTTCGCCACGAGCGCGGGCACTTGTTTCAGGACCGGTACAAGAGCCTGCTGGTCGATCCGGAGGATGGGTTGGGCCGGCTGTGCCAATACATCCATCTCAACCCGGTCCGCGCGCACCTGTGCCCGGCGGATCGGCTCGCCGAGTGGCCATGGTCGAGCGTGGCCTGGTTGATGGATCCAAAGCGGCGCCGGCCGTGGTTTGATCCCCGGGCGGCGCTGGAGCAAGCGGGCCACCTCGCTGACACGCCGGCCGGGCGCCGGAAATACTTGGAATACCTGGGTTGGCTGGCGGAAGACGAACCGGCGCGCAAAGCGCAGCAATTCGACCAGATGTGCCGGGGGTGGGTCATCGGCTCGCGCGCATTCGTCAAAGAGCTGATCGAGGAACAGGGCGCGGCGGCCGGCCAGGGACGCCGCCTGGCGACCGAACATCGGGAGGCGAGCGAGGCGGTCTGGGAAGCAGCGTTGCGGCAATTGCTGGCCCGCCTGGGGCGGACCGAGGCGAACCTCGGCGAAGCCGGAAAGTCGGTCGATTGGAAGATCGCCGTGGCGGCCGCCCTGAAGAAGCGGACAACTGTGACCAATCGCTGGCTGGCGTCAACGTTGCAGATGGGCAACCTGTACGAGGTTAGCCGGAAGGTGGCGGCGTGGACCCGCGACCCCGACCCGGACCTGGCAATGAAACTCCAGTGGACCCCAAACCCCAAAGCCTGACCCCTTTTATCATGAAAATCCTCCTGATCGTTTTGGCAGTGGGAGCCCTGGTGGCGCGGGCGGCTGACCGGATCGTCGTGACCGTCGCGAACGATCTGGACCAGCCGCGGCCGGCCGAGGTCATCAAGGTCCCGTTTGCCGAGATCAGGCGGCTCCTGCCCGAGATGCCCGCCGAGATGCTGTTCGACCATCTGCGGGTGAAGGACGCAAGCGGGGCCGTCGTGCCAGCGCAAGGAACGAACTCCAAACCGGAAGAACATCGCGACTTCTACGAGGATCTGGTGTTTCAGCACGATTTTGCCGCGGGCGAGAAATCGGCCACGTTCACGATCGAAAAAACCGTGGCGACCGTGCCGCCGTTTCCGGCGAGGGTGTTTGCCCGTTATGTGCCCGAGCGATTTGACGATTTTGCCTGGGAAAACGACCGGATTGCCCATCGCATCTACGGCCCGGGGCTCGACAGCCCCGCCGCCGGCCGCGACCGCATGATCAGCAGCGGAGTCAACGTCTGGTCCAAGCGTGTGCGCTACCTGATTGTCGATCGCTGGTACCGGAAGGGCCACTATCACACCGATTCCGGGGAAGGATTGGACATGTATGACACCGGCAGGAATCGCGGCTGCGGCGGCACCGGGGTGTGGGATGGCCAGAGACTGCATGTCTCGCGGAACTGGAAGACCTGGAAGGTGCTTGCGAATGGTCCGATCCGGGCGGTTTTCGAGCTGACCTATGAGCCCTGGGACGCCGGCAACGGTGTCACAATCTCGGAGACGAAGCGTTTCACGGTCGATGCCGGCCACAACCTCGACGAGATCGAAAGTACCTTCGAATTTGCGCCCGCTCCAGGCGGGGATGGCGGGTTGACCATTGGCATCGGGCTGACCCAGCATCCGCAGCAGGCCGCCGCGGTGCCGGCACAGGATGAAAAGGGAGCCTGGATGGGGCTCTGGGAGGATTTCGAAAAACCAATGGCAGGCAATCTCGGCACCGGGGTGGTCCTGGCTTCGGCGGCCAAGCTGGAGGGGTTTGCCGAATTCAACGTCAACCGGCTCATCCTCGCCAGGGTCAAGCCGGGCGAAACGTTGCGGTACTACGCTGGCGCCGGCTGGAAACAGAGCGGCGATTTCGCCGGTCGGGAGGAATGGTACGCCTGCCTCGCGTCGTGGGCGAAGCGCCTCGCGTCGCCGGTCAAGATCGCCCGGATCGAGGCGCAGTGAGCTCATTTTCCACCGACAAGCGCAATGGGTGCGGGCTGAAGCTCCGCGCCACGGGAGGATCTGTCACCGCGATCGGTAATTTTCAACCTGTGCGGCCGTCGGCGTTTTCGATCCAACAATGAGCCCGCCCATCCTGCCTCCCGCCAAACCCACCAGCCACCGCTGGGTGATCTGCGCCCTGCTGTTCTGGGTCACGACGGCAAACTACATTGATCGCAGCGTTTTCGGCAACCTGGCGCCGGAATTGCAGAAACAGATTGGCTGGAGCGACGAACAATACTGGAACATGCAGGTCGGTTTCAGCGCGGCCTACGCGGTCAGCATGCTTCTGATGGGCCGGTTGATGGACGTGCTCGGTTTGCGCTGGGGTTTCGTGTTTGCCTGCGGATTCTGGGGCATGGCGTCCATGCTGCACGCGGTGGCGCCAGAAATCGGCGGCCTGTTTGGCAGCGCCGTCACGGGATTTGTGATCTGCCGCATTCTGCTTGGTCTGGGCGAGGGCGGCAATTTCCCCGCTGCGATCAAGACGACCGCCGAGTGGTTTCCGAAGCGCGAGCGGGCGCTGGCGACCGGAGTCTTCAATTCCGGTTCAAACATCGGCGGCATCCTGGTGCCGTTCGGGCTTCCGTTTGTCGTCGCCCAGTTTTCGGTCTTTACGGTCGGCGGAATCGCGGTTGGCTGGAGAGGTGCGTTCGTGATCACGGCGGTCATCGATCTCGCGTGGATCGTCGCGTGGCTGGTCATCTACCGGAAGCCGGAGAGGCACCCGAAGGTGAACGCGGCTGAACTCGCGATCATCCAGAGCGAGGCGGCCGAGCCGACGGTCAAGATCCCCTGGCGCCGCCTGCTGCCCCACCGGCAGATGTGGGCGTTCGCGGTGGCGAAGTTCATGACCGACTGCTTCTGGTGGTTTTACCTCTTTGGTTCGCCGGATTTCTTCAACAAGAAGTTCAATTTGGATCCGGCGGGCCGCAGGTACATGATCATGCTGATTTATGTCGTGGCGTCTGTCGGCAGCATTGCCGGCGGCTGGCTGGCGGGCCACTTCATGAAGCGTGGCTGGAGCGTCAACCGGGCCCGGAAGACGACCATGCTGCTGTGTGCCTCGCTGGTGATTCCCGTCGTCTTCTCGGCGGTCACTGGCAACAAATGGGTCGCGGCGGTGCTGATCACGGTGGCGGCCTCGGCGCATCAGGCATGGTCGGCCAACGTCTTCAGTCTGGCTGGCGACATGTTCCCCAAACGCGTCGTCGGTTCCGTGACCGGCTTTGGGGGCATGATCGGCGCCGTTGGTGGCATCGTGTTGTTTTACATCACGGGCAAGGTCTTGAAAGCTTCCGGCAATTACCTGCCGGTTTTCATGATGGCGAGCGTGGCCTACGTGCTGGCGCTGGCGATCATCCACCTGCTGGTGCCCAGGCTTGAGACGGCCGATGTCGAGGCGAAGCCGGCGGCGGTTTGAGCGCGGCATGGCCGCAACCAAAGTGGCACGGGTCTCCCGACCTGTGGTTTTTTGGAACACGAGTCGAGAGACCCGTGCCACCCAAGCATCATCGCGCCCCGCAGATATCGGCATGAATACGAGAACGTCTCCGCAGAAGAATCCGCCGGCTAGCGGCCCCGCTGCCAACAGCCATCGGCAGACGGGTGCCTGTCCTGATTGACGGTGAAGCAGGCAGCTCGGCAATTTCGTAGCGGAGCCGCGTGCCGAGCCGGAGCTTCAGCGAAGGCTGGCGTTCGGCTCCGGCGGCGCGGAACGCCTGCCGTGCCGTAGCCTTGCGCGAAGGCTGGCCGCGCCGCTGCCGTCAATCGGCAGATGTGCCATCGGCATCCTCAGCGTGCATTTCCCGCTCGCGACCCGGGTGTCTTGGTGATGAATTGATTTCGGTCATGCCCACCCGGCCCAGAGACAAGCGCCATCCCCTCGAACACCGGTTCTCCGGCGAGAATCCGGTGCGCACCCTGCTATATCTTTATCAGGGTCAGCACCGGCAGCTGGCGGTGGCGTCACTTTGCTTCGTCATCAAGCACAGCCCGGTCTGGCTGATGCCGGCGATCACCGCCAACATCATCGACATCGTCGCGCAACCCGCCCGCCACGCGCGGGGAGAGCTCTGGATCAACGCCATCGTGCTCGCGGTGATCCTCGCGCAGAACATTCCGCTGCACTATGCTTATGCGCGCTTGCTGAGCCGTGCGGCCCGCACGATGGAGACCGGGCTGCGTTCCGCCCTTTGCCGGAGGCTTCAGCACCTGTCCATCGGGTATTATGCCCGGCAAAGCGCCGGCGCCCTGCAGACCAAGGTGCTGCGCGACGTCGAGGCCATCGAACAGCTGACGCGTGTTTTATTCGACGGCGGCCTTTCATGCCTCGTCAACATCGTCTTCGCCCTGATCATCACCGGGCTGCGCCAGCCGTGGTTCCTGGCGTACTTTTTCCTGACCGTCCCGGCGGCGGCGGCAATTGTCTATGGGCTGCGGCGGCCGCTGGCGGCGCGCAACGCGGCTTTCCGTGAGGAAATCGAACGGATGTCCTCGCGCGTGATCGAAATGACGCACCTGCTCCCGGTCACGCGGGCGCACGGGCTGGAATCCACGGCGCTCGACCGCGTGGGCCTCGCTGGAGCGCGTGCAGGCCGCCGGCCTCCATGTTGACAGCATCAACGCGGTGTTTGGCGCGATGTCCTGGGCGACGTTCAACGGTTTCAACATGCTTTGTCTCGTGGTTTCGGCGTGGGTCTGCATCACGGGTTGGTGGCCGCTCGGGGCGGGCGATGTCGTTTTGCTGACCACGTATTTTGGACTCATCACGAGCTCAGTGCTCGGGCTGGTCGGCACCGCGCCTCAGATCACCAAGGGGCTCGAGTCGATCCGCTCAATCGGAGAAGTGCTGCAATGCCCGGATCTGGAGGACAACGAGGGCAAGGCGGCAATCACCAAGGTTGACGGCAGGTTCCGGTTCGAGAATGTGAGCTTTGTTTATCCCGGATCGAAGCTCGCGGCGCTCCACGATTTCTCGCTGTCGGTCGAGCCGGGCGAAACCATCGCACTGGTGGGACCGTCCGGGGCGGGAAAGTCGACGGTGCTCAACCTCGTCATCGGCTTCATCCGCCCGACCGGCGGACGCATTCTCGTTGACGGACATGACATGCAGGTGCATGATCTGCGCACGTACCGGCGCTTTCTCGCCGTCGTGCCCCAGGAGTCGATCCTGTTCGATGGCAGCATTCGCGAGAATGTGACGTACGGCCTGCCCGCCGTGTCCGCCGACACCGTGGTGACGGCGCTACGCGATGCCAACGCCTGGGAGTTTGTCTCGCGTTTGCCCGCGGGGCTGGACACCCCGGTTGGGGAAAAGGGCGCCCGCTTGTCCGGCGGCCAGAAACAGCGGCTCGCGATCGCGCGCGCGCTCATCCGGAATCCCCGGGTGCTGATTCTCGACGAGGCAACGTCGGCGCTGGATACCGAGACGGAATCGCTGATTCAGGAGGCCCTCACCCGCCTGATGCGCGGGCGCACCACCTTTGTCGTGGCCCACCGGCTGTCAACGATTCGCAATGCCGGCCGGATCGTTGTCCTTGAACAGGGACGAATTGCCGAGGTCGGCACCCATGAGACGCTCCTGCATTCCGGCGGCCTTTATGCGCGCCTCCACGCGCTGCAGGCCGGAGTTGAAACCGCCTGACGTGGCGTCACGCTTCGACCGGCGTCATTGCGAGTCGGCGGAGGCTCGCACTGTAGCCGGGGGCGCACTCCTTCGCCAAGGCTTCGGAGCGCAGGCCGACCCCGGCGGCCGGCCTCAGCGCGGCCGGCTACAGCGCGACCTGCCCGGAATCCTTTTCCTAAGGACGAGACGTTGTAGCCGGGGGCGCACTCCTTCGCCAAGGCTTCGGAGCGCAGGCCGACCCCGGCGGCCGGCCTCAGCGCGGCCGGCTACAGCGGTCTGATGCGGCGTGGAGGGCGCCGCGGCTGGCAGGCCGCCGCCATTTTGGCTGGCTACTCGACGATGTAGCCTTCTTCGCCGTGCTCGGTCACATCGAGCCCGATCCGCTCGTCGTCGCGCGCCACTCTCAGTCCGGTGGCTGACAGCCCGATGATCCAGGCGATGCCGACCGTCGCCGCAATCGACCAGACGATCACGAGCGCTCCGGCCTTGAGTTGTTCCAGCCAGAGGGTCCTGCCGACGAAGGCCGCGACCGGGCCCGTGGCGAGATTCGAATTCACGGCGGCGGTTGCGAAGACTCCGGTGAGGATGGTTCCCAGGGTGCCGCCTACGGCGTGCACGCCAAATGTGTCCAGCGAATCGTCGTACCCGAACCGGCTCTTGAGGTTATTGCAGGCGAAGTAGGTGGCCGCGCCCGCCGCCAGGCCGATCAAGATGGCGCTGCTGGCCGTGACAAAGCCGCTGGCCGGCGTAATTGTCGCCAGTCCGGCGACCGCGCCGGAGCAAAAGCCCAGGACGCTGGGTTTGCCGCGCCGGAAGTTTTCGATCAGTGACCACGAGAAACTGCCTGCCGCGGCCGCCAGCGTGGTCGTGACGAAGGCGTTGACGGCAACCCCGTCGGCCGCCACCGCGCTGCCTGCGTTGAAGCCGTACCATCCGGCCCACAGCATGCCGGTGCCGGTCATGCAGAAGACCATGCTGTGGGGCGGCATCGGCTCATGTCCGTGTCCCTGGCGTTTGCCGACCATGAGGCAGAGCGCCAGCGCGCTCCAGCCTGACGTCATGTGCACGACGATTCCGCCGGCGAAATCGATGGCTTTGATCCCCGCGCCCGGATTGGCGAGGCCATTCATCCACCCGCCCGCGCCCCAGACCATGTGCGCCACCGGAAAATAGACGACGAACATCCACAGAATGCTGAAGAGCATGATCGCCTTGAATTTCATCCGTTCGGCGATCGCACCCACCGTCAGGGCCGGGGTGATGATTGCAAACATCAGCTGGTAGACCGCGAACAGGCTGTGCGGAACCCACTGGGCATAGTCGCCGTTCGGCTCATTGCCGACATGCCGCAGGAACGAGAAACCGAGGCCGCCGATGAATCCGTTGCCCCGCGCGTAGGTCAGACTATAGCCGCACAGCCACCAGAGAATGGTCACCACGGAAGCGAGACCGAGGCACTGGGCGAGAATCGACAGCACGTTTTTGCGCCGGACAAGCCCGCCATAGAAAAGCGCCAGCCCCGGGAGGGTCATGAAAAGCACCAGCGCCGAACTGGTCATCATCCAGGCGCTGTGGCCGGGTCCCCCGCCCGGAATCTTCGACACGGCCCGGCCGTCGGTCGCCCGCGCCGTGTTGTTCATGTACGCCTCGATGTCGGACAACCGTTGCTCCACCGTCGGCGGCGGCAGCGGCGAGACCGGGGCGTCCTCGGCGGGCACCGAAAGCGACGGCAGCAGGGATCCAATGGCGATGGCAAAAGCGAGTCCAAGGGGTTTCATGGATAAAACTGCTCATGTAGCAGAATTCCAGCCATCTATGAATTTTTTGCATACTTAGCCCACAATTGCCCAGCGATATCCTGCGCCCTTATGAAGTTTATCCCAATCTGTCATCGCTGGCAAAAAAACAGCACTGGTTTTGGGGTCTTCATCCGATTGATGTCGCGATGACAGCGGACCCCAAAATGCGGCATGCGCCTGGGTGGAGGGCGGACCGCTGTGTCCGCCTGGTAGCCGGAGGCGCCAATCTCGGCTTGTGAGCTGGCCGGCCTCAACGCGGCCGGCTACAGCGGACCGGTCCCGGGATCCTTTCCCGAACGACGAAACGTTGTAGCCGGGGGCGCTGACCCCGGCCGCCGGCCTCAACGCGGCCGGCTACAGCGGACCGGCCCCGGGATCCTTTCCCGAAGGACGAAACGTTGTAGCCGGGGGCGCTGACCCCGGCAGCCGGCCTCAACGCGGCCGGCTACAGCGGACCGGCCCCGGGATCCTTTCCCGAAGGACGAAACGTTGTAGCCGGGGGCGCTGACCCCGGCAGCCGGCCTCAACGCGGCCGGCTACAGCGCGACCTTGCCACTTGAATCCCGGAATCGAGCTTTCCTCGGGGATGATTCCCGTTGAGGATCGGCGCGATGAATCGGAAACCCAGTCTGCCAGCTGAGTCAGGGAAAGCGGACGACGGCGAGTCCGCCGCCGTTTGGCGCGAACGGTTCCTGCTCGACCCGGAAGTCGCCTTTCTCAACCACGGATCATTTGGAGCGACTCCGCGGGCGGTATTCGACGCCTACCAGCGGTGGCAGGGCGAGCTTGAACGCCAGCCCGTCGAGTTCCTGGGCCGGCGGTTTCCGGCGCTTCTGAGCGAGGCGCGGGCGGCGCTGGCGAGTCACGTTGGGGCCAGCGCCACGGACCTGGTTTACGTGCCGAATGCAACCGTCGCCCTGAACATTGTTGCGCACAGTCTCCGGCTCCGTCCCGGCGACGAGGTGGTCTCCACCGATCATGAATACGGGGCAATGGACCGGATGTGGCGGATTCTCTGCCGGCGCCAGGACGCCGTCTACCGTCCCGTTCCAATTCCCCTGCCCGTAACGACAGCCGGTGACCTGATCGAGCGGGTGTGGGCGGCCGTCACCCCCCGAACGCGGGTGGTGTTCCTTAGCCACATCACGTCGCCCACTGCGCTGATCTTTCCCGTGGCGGAGCTCTGCCGGCGCGCTCGCGCGCACGGAGTGGTCAGCGTGGTCGACGGAGCCCATGCGTTGGGTCAGATTCCGCTGGATCTCCAGGCGGTCGGTGCGGATTTCTATGCGGCCAACGCCCACAAATGGCTCTGCGCGCCGAAAGGATCGGCGTTCCTGTACGCGCGTCCCGAAGCGCAGGCGCTGCTCGAGCCGCTGGTGATCAGCTGGGGTGAACCGGCGCCCGCGCACTCCGGATCGCGGTTTCTGGATGAACTGGAATGGACCGGCACCCGCGACATCGCGGCGTATCTGGCCGTGCCGGCGGCGATCCGCTTCTGCGCGGAGAATGGTTGGGCGGATGTGAGGAGCCGTTGTCATGCCCTCGCGCGATACACCCGCGAGGCGATTGCGGCGGAGACAGGATTGCCCCAGCTCTGCCCGGATTCACCGGACTGGTTTGCGCAGATGGCCACGGTGCCGCTGCCGCCGTGCGACGGCCCGCAATTGCAGGCAAGGCTTTACCGGGAATTCCGGGTCGAGGTGCCGGTGGTTGTCTGGAATAGCCGTCCCTACCTGCGAGTATCCATCCAGGCTTACAATTCGCGCGAGGACATTGACCGGTTGATTGCGGCCCTCCGCGTTGTGCTCAGGCAGCTGTAGGCTTTAAGCTTAAAGCTTTTAGCCTACAGCCCCTAAGCTGTGACCATTTAATATGGCCCGTTCTCGCTCGTGAACAACAACGTGGTCCGGTGACCGATGTAGGAGCCTGCTTGCAGGCGATTTCGTCCTCTATATCGCGAGCAAGCTCGCTCCTACAATTTGCATGGATACGGCCAAGCTTAAAGCCCGGTCTGTGCTTCGGCTTCGCTCGCATGGAACGTGGCAATCATTCACGATGTCTGCCATGCAGCCGCTTATGATCCGCATTCGGCATGATTGCCTGCTGCTGGTTCTGACTTTGGGGATCCTTCAGCCTCTGATGGCTGCAGACCCGGGGGCAGGTGGTGCTGCGTCGGAATCGGCGCCGGCGCCAGCCACAACGAAACCGGCCGCGCCCGCCGCTGCAAACGCTCCTGCCGAGCCTCAGATCACACCGGACCAGCTCTACGATGTCGGAAAGAGTCTCTTTGACCAGTATGCGCCGCCCGAGGTCAAGGACCAGTACGATTTCCCGACGAGGGAGCAATGGGACGAGTTTGCGGCCAGGCTTCAGCGGGCGCTGGATGGCGATTCCATTGAAGACCTGGCAGCCTACGAACCGCAGGCGCGGGCCGCGTTGGCGGCGCTGCGCGTCCTGCCGGGCTATGAGCAGTATGCGAACTGGCTGCAGGAGAAACTCGATCTGATCGAGGCGGCAAGGCAGGCGGCGCGCCCAGCGCCGCCCATCAGGCCTGTACCGTCACTTCCAGTCTCGGGGAGGCCGGCGCCGGCCAGATGGGAAATGCCCTACTACGATCTTTGGCGGGAGCGCCTGCGCAGTCGGGCTGCGCCCGCCAACGCAGCCGAGCTCATGCCCACATTGCAGGCCGGATTCGCCGCCGAGGGGGTGCCACGGGAATATGCGTGGATGGCCGAGGTGGAGTCGTCCCTGGACACTACCGCCCGCAGCCCCTCCGGTGCCAAAGGCTTGTTCCAACTCATGCCGGAGACGGCGCGAAATCTTGGCCTGAGCACCTGGTTTCCCGACGAGCGTACCGATCCGGCGAAGAGCGCGCGTGCGGCGGCGCAATTGTTGCGGAGTCTGCATGCCAGGTTCGGCGACTGGCCGCTGGCGCTGGCCGCCTACAATGCCGGTGCCGGCCGGGTCAGCCGGGCGCTGACGGCCCGGAAGGCGAAGACGTTTGCAGAGATCTCCCCGGCGTTGCCGGTGGAGACGCGCCTTTACGTCCCGAGAATCTACGCGACGATTGCCCTCCGCACGGGAGTGCCGCCGGAAAAGCTGACGGAGAATCGAGAAGCCGGGAAACCGTGAAAGCGGGAAGTCCTTGGTGCAAGGTGTTCTTCGTTGCCTTCTGAAAGGCGGATCGGATCGTGTTGCTGGTGGAATGCGCAGAGACGTCGCCTGTCGGCGAGCCTGCAGTTGCTCGTGGAGGAGGACGGGCAGCGTCGAACCATTGCGTTTTCGGGTGACCTGGGTCCCAGGGGCGCGCCCATTTTGCGCGACTCCGAGCCGTTTTCCCAGGCGGACCTGGTGGTGCTCGAATCAACGTACGGGGATCACGATCACCAGCCATTTGGCGACACCGTCGATGAATTCGTCAACATCGTGCAGCAGGTGGTCGCGCGCAAGGGAAAGGTGTTGGTCCCGACGTTTGCGGTGGGCCGCGCACAGTTGCTGACCGCGCTGCTGGCGTGGATTTTCCGCGAACGCAAGGTCCCGCCGTTCCCGGTGTTCCTCGACAGTCCCATGGCGATCGAGGCGTCGAACATCTACGCCCGCCACCAGGAACTGTTCGATGACGAGATGCTGGCGTTTTTGAAGGCCAGGCCGCTCGCGCAGGATCTGGCGACGTTGACGATGACGGCGAGTCCGGAGGAATCGCAGCGGATCAATGACCTTCCCGGGCCCTTGCTGGTGATGGCGGGGGCTGGCATGTGCAACGCCGGCCGGATCCTGCATCACCTGCGGCACAATCTGTGGAATCCGGAGACCCAGGTTGTCATCGCCGGCTACCAGGGGCACGGCACGCTCGGCCGCCAGCTGGTCGGGGGTGCGAAGAAAGTCATGATCTTCGGCGAGCCGGTGGCCGTGAAAGCGCAGATCCACACGCTCGGCGGCTTCAGCGCCCACGCCGGGCAAAAAGACCTGTTGGCCTGGTTCGCAACCCTGGCGCCGGTCCGGCCCCGCGTGGTCCTGACCCACGGTGAGAATATTCCCCGCACCACGCTGGCCGGACTGCTCACTTCGCGCCATGGATTGACGCCAACGCTGCCAGCCATCGGCGACGAGATCGAGCTGTAGCGCAGGCTTCCCTGCCTGCCTGATTCTCTGCTGTCGCTGGACGTGGCGCAGGCTTCCAGCCTGCCTTGAGCAACTGCGCGGTGGCGCCCATCTGCACTCGCTGTGCCATCTGCGGTTCAGCTCCGATCCGTTTCAACCGCAGATGCCCCAGATGGCGCAGATCCCAAGGCGACGTTGGAAATTGAACCACAATGACACGGACACAAAGGTCGGATGAGAGCTGGACCAAGCCCACGAATTCATACGAACCTAGCGCGCGAGCAATACGGCAAAGTCCGCCTTGGCTGATTTCACAGGAGGACGCAGAGGCAGCGGAGGACACAAACGAATTCCCCGATCCTGGCGGACCGACACGACCCGCGCCCGCGCCCGGTCGCGCCCGTGGCTGCGAGCGTGAGCGAGTGGGCCTGTAGCTGCGAGCGCCAGCGAGCGGATTGCCGAATGGCTGCGGGTGGGAGCCCCTCGACACGCTCGGGGCCTTGACCCATTCGACTCCGCTCAGGGTCATCCTGAGCCTGTCGAACGGATGAGCCTGTCGAACCCGTCGAACGGATGAGCTTGCTTGCGGTGTCGGAGACCCTGAGCCTGTCGAAGCCGTCGAAACGGCGAGTGGCCGTTTGCGCAGCCAACGAGCCGTCTGCCCTGGGAGACAATTCAACCGCTTCCTTCCGAGCCATCCAGCCCGGTCGCCCTGCGCGTGATCCCGGCCCGCGGTTACTTTCCCCTCTAGAAATCCGACCGTCCGCGCAGCGCCTTTCCCGGCCTGAGCCTGCCGAAAGCGTCCAATGCTTAGTGGTGAATCCGCCATGGCCGCTCCGCGTTGACACCCATTCCAGAATCGCCAATTTCGGCCAGGACAGATACACCACTAAGCGTTCGGCAAGAAACATGAGACACCTGCTCTCTCTCACGGTGCTATTGCTAGTTGGCTGTGCGCCTTCCGAACATGCGGAGATTGCCGTCCATCGGAGTGAAAGGAGATCGAGTGTTCTTCTCGTTGGAATGCCGTTCAAGAGCGCAGAGGAACTGCTGAGGCGACATGGTGCAAAGCCGGTGGAAGGTCGCGCGATGTTACTCGATACAAAAGGAACACACATGACGATGGAGGAGATTGAAGCCCACCGCATGCATTTCTATATACTGCCAGATTACAGACGCATTGATCTCGGAAGTTGCCCTGGGAAAACAGAAGAAGTAGTTTTCCAAATCGATGTCGCGTCGTATTGCCCAAAGTCATGGACGAACGGTGGGGATCCAGAATTCGAGAAGTTCCTGAGATCTTTGCGCACCTATAAGCAATACGATCTGGAAGGGGGGCCGAGCCAGCCGGCGCTGCAAATGCCGGCCAGCGGCACGCCGGCTGCTGCCTCCTCCGCTGAAGCAACGGAGGCCAGGGACGCACCCGTCGAGTCGCCACCCGGCGCCGCAGGTCGGTAGCGTTCGCCAGTGAAGCGGATCCGAATTGCTATGTTTGCAACGACAATTCTGGTCGCGACGCAGTCAACGCGAGCGGGCGGCAATTCAATAAGAGTGCCTAACCCAGAAGGTTGTATGCCGCGGTTGCCGGGGAACGACCCTTGGTGAATCTCAATCGGCGGCTGCCCGGGTCGTGATTCTCCAGAGGGCGAAGGTTTCGCCGGCGAAGCCGCGGACGGCGGCGGTCTCGGTGTTCAGGGAGATCATGTTGTGCTCCCCATTCAAGAAGGCCCGCATTTCCGGATCTTCGCGGACCGGGGCCGAGAGCACGATCTCGACCGGCGGATAGTGGCAGTCACGGTTGAACCGGTCGGTGTCGGATACCAGGGGCCAGAGGGTATCTGGTGCGGACGCGAGCTGCCAGGTCCAGAGATAGTGGAGGCGGGACTGTTCCATCGGGAAGAAATTCGGCAGGATCTCCGCCAATGTGGGCGCGGCGGGCGAATTCGCAAAGAGGGCGCGCATTTCACGGCTGGCGGTTGACGGATTCCTCGAGCGGCGTGGCTTGCCAGTGGAGGGACAGGCCCTAGGCTGGTCGGGTGGAACGGATTCTTGCAGATGCGCTCGGACAGGACGTGACGAAGCTCGCCGCGGAGGAGAAGCAGCGGCTGTTGTCCCGTTTGCTCGCCCGGCTGGCCCATGAGATCCGGAATCCGTTGAGTTCGCTGGCGATTCACGTACAGTTGCTGGAGGAGGACGTGGCGCAGGCCGACCTTTCGTTGAAGACCAAGGCGGCCGGCCGGTTTGAAATCATCCGGAGCGAGCTGCTCCGGCTGGAGAACCTGATGCGCCAGTTCCTGAGCCTGGCGGCGCCGTCCTCCGTCAATCTGCAGACGGTCAACGTGGCCGAGATCGTGGGCTATGTCTGCGAACTGCTCCGCCCCGAGGCGGCCGCGCGGCGCATCGAGCTGACGATGAACCTGCCGGCCGGCCTTCCGCCGCTCACGGCGGATCCAGCCCAGCTGAAGCAGGCGCTGATCAACCTGGTGATCAATGCGATTCAGGCGATCGAACGCAACGGGCGGATCGAAGTGGCGGTGCACGCCGAGCCGGCCGCCGGGGCGTGTTTCCTGCGAGTGATCGACAACGGCCCGGGAGTCTCCGAGGAGAAACGGTCGTCGATCTTCGAGCCCTTCTTCACCACGAAGCCGGAAGGCAGCGGCCTGGGCTTGTGGATCGTGCAACAGATTGCGACCGCCCACGGCGGTTTGATCAGCGTGGAGAATCGACCGGGCGGGGGGGCGGCTTTCACCTTGCGTCTGCCCCTCGCGTCCGGCTAGCCCGCAAATGTCATGGATCGATCGAAGATAAACATCCTGGTGGTGGACGACGAGCGCGGCCTTTGTGCCGGCGTGCAGGAGGCGTTGCGGCGAGAAGGTTATGTGGTCGACGCGGCCAATGACGCCCGGCGGGCGCTCGATCTGCTCGGCGAAAGGCTCTACAATCTTGTTCTCACGGATGTGCGCATGCCCGGGATGAGCGGGATGGAACTGCTCCGGGAGGCGCGCCAGAAGAGTCGCGACACGCTGTTCATTCTGATGACGGCCTACGGCACGGTGCCCAGTGCGGTCGAGGCGATGAAGGAGGGCGCCTACGACTATCTGACCAAGCCGCTCGACATGCAGCGGCTGCGCGCGCTGGTGCTCAAGGCGCTGGAGTTCCAGTCGGTGGTGTCGGAGAACACCGAGCTCCGCCAGCGATTGCGCAAGCGCTCGGAGCCCAGCCTGCTGGTCGGCGATAGCGAGGCCATCCGGAAGGTGACCCGCATGGCGGACGAAGTGGCGCGGAGCGAGGTGACGGTCTTGATCGAGGGGGAGAGCGGCACGGGAAAGGAGTTGGTGGCGCGGATGATCCACGCCCAGAGCGCCCGGGCGGGGAAGCCGTTCATTTTTGTCAACTGCGCCGCGCTGTCGGAGCAATTGCTCGAGGCGGAGCTGTTCGGCCACGTCAAGGGCGCCTTTACCGGTGCGGTGGCGAGCAAACCCGGGCGCTTCCAGCTGGCGGACGGCGGCACGCTTTTCCTCGACGAGATTGGTGATCTGCCGGCGAAGGGCCAGGGCGATCTCCTTCGCGTGCTGGAGGATGGCTGCTTCCGGATGGTTGGCGGCACCGATTTGATCCGGGTCAACGTACGCGTCGTGGCGGCGACCAACAAACAGCTGCAGGAGGCGGTGAAGGAGGGAAAATTCCGGGAGGATCTCTATTACCGTCTGCACATCGTGCCGATCATGGTTCCGCCCGTGCGCGAGCGGGCCGAGGACATCCCGCTGCTGGTCGCGACATTCCTGGAGCATTTCCGGGGAAAGCACAAACGCCGGCGGATGCAATTCTCGGCCGAAGCAATGCAGCTTTGTCAGCGGTTTCCATGGCCGGGCAACGTGCGGCAGTTGCGCAATGCCGTTGAGTGCCTGGTCCTGACCTGCCACCAGGCGTTGGCCCGGGTGGAGGATCTGCCGGATTTCCTGCAGGCGGCTGACCGCAATGCGGCGAGTTTCTCGATCCGGCCGGGGATGACCCTCGCGGAGGTGGAGAAGTTGCTGATCCGGCAGACACTGACCAAGGAGACCTCGAACCGGGAGGCGGCGGCGCGGATGCTCGGCATCAGCCGGCGCGCCTTGCAGTACAAGCTGAAGCAATACGGGTTGCTTGACCCACCGAGGCGCGAGGCTGGGGAGTGACCTGCCCGGCGGTTTTCGTGAGACGCGGCGCCCAGGGCTACAGAAGACAGGTTAATTGTAGCCGGCCGCGTTGAGGCCGGCCTTGCCGATCGAGCGAAATTGCCGGGGTCGGCGCCCCCGGCTACAGGTTGCGATGCGTCGGAGACGAGGCGCGTGCTGTCATCGGGACGATCGGCGCCGCTCTACGCGTCCTGCAGATGGCCGGCGGCGACGGCTTCCGCGATCATCCCGCCGACGTAGTTCCACAATTCGGTCGAGCCTTCAGCGACATGGGAATTTCGGGCGACGACCCGGTCGCGGGTGACGCCGTGCCGGCGCCAAGCAGCCCCTTCGGTGTGGCAATTCAGCAGCATGGGCTGACGGAAAACCTCCTTCAAGCGGTCAACTTCCAGGATGAAGCGGATTTGTTGCGCGAGGCGCTTCGCCGTCTCGGTTTCCGCTGGAAGCTGTAAGACAGGTTTGCCCGACCCAATCCCGGTCGGGCGGTCATTTTCCGTAATCTTGTGTGGGTCCAACTTTGGAATCCTCGTGTTGCCGCAGTTCGCGTGGAAGAGAACCGAGGCGGGAAGCGATAGGCCTGGTGCAATCCGCGGTCAATCTCCGGATAATGCGACGGCATCGTCTTGGGCGCATCTGCGGATTGACGGTGAAGCAGGCTGGAAGCCTGCGCTACGTCCGGAAATCGCCCTCGACAACCGTCAATCGGCAGATGCACCCAAACTGACTCACTGCTGAGAAATGCCTTTCATTTCATCCGGCGTTGGAGAAGATTCGCTGATCCCGTGCCGGAGTCGCACCCAATGGGTCTGCTGATCCACAACGCCCGTGTCCTCACGCTCGCCGGTGACACCCGCCCGCGCCGGGGCGCGGCGTTGCGCGAACTGGGTATCGTCGAACATTGCGACGTGTTGGTCGCCGGGGACAAGATTGCAGCGGTCGGGCCGAAGCTCGAAGTGCCGGAAGGAACCGAGGTCATCGATGCCAACGGCCGCGTGCTGATGCCCGGCTTCGTCGACTGCCACACCCGGCTGTGTTGGGCGGGCGACCGGCTCGGGGAGTGGGAGCAGAGTCTCCGGGGCGTGCCGCGCCGCGAAATCCTTCATGCAGGAGGGGGCTTTTCGGCGATCAGGCGCGCGGTGCGCGACGAGACCCGGAAGCAGCTGGCCGCCGGGCTCAAGCCGCGCCTGGACGCAGTGGTGCGCGAGGGCACGACCACCATCGAGATCAAGAGCGGCTATGGCCTGGCGACCGAGGATGAGTTGAAGATGCTGCACGGGATCGCGCGGGCGGGCAACGACTGGCCGGGAACGATCGTGCCGACAGCGCTGCTCGGGGCCTCGTTCGAGGGCAGTCTGGATGAATACGCCCGGATGGTCGTGAAGGAAATGCTGCCAGCGGTGGCGAAAGATTTTCCGGAGATCGCGGTCAACGCCATTTGCGACCGGGACGCCTGGTCGGTGGACGCCTGCGTGCGCTTGTTCGAAAAGGCCCGGAAGTATCATCCAATCCGCGTCCACGCCGACCGGTTCCATTCGCTTGGCATGGTGCCGGAGGCGATCCGGCTGGGCGCCCGCAGTGTTGACCAGCTCGAGGCATCGAGCAAAGCCGATCTGTTGCAGCTGGCGCAATCTCCGGTGTGCGGCGTGATTTTGCCCTGCACTGGCCTCGAGAGCAACCAGCACTATGCGCGGGCGGGCTTTTTGGTGGATTCCGGCGGAGCGGTGGCGCTGGCGACCGGCTCGGGTCCGGAGACCACGCTGGTGCCATCCATGGCGTTCGCCATCGCGCTGGCCGTGCGTTTCTGCGGGCTGACTCCGGCCGAGGCGATCGTTGCGTGCACGGTCAACGCTGCGCATGTCCTGAATCTTCGCGACCGTGGGACCGTTGAACCGGGCCAGCGGGCGGACCTGATTCTCCTGCGCCATCGCGACGAACGCCTGCTCGCCTGGGAGCTCGGCGGCAATCCTGTGGACCTCGTGGTCTGTGGCGGGCGGCGGCTGGCGTAACGCGGTTCAACTTGAACTGCAGCCGGGAATGCGAGCGGAGGGTTTGCCCACTCGCTCACGCTTGCGGCCACGCCTCCTCTGAAACCGTTCTAGCTGTTCGAGGCAAACAGCGGCCGGCCGAGCCGCTCCGAACCGATTTCCTCGAACTGGAGACCCACGGCAAAATCGCGGATGATAAAATGCAGGAAGTCCGAAATTGGAACCAGCAGGCAGCGGCCCGGAGTGCTGGCCACGATGGTTACCGTGGCAACCGTGTCCTGCAGCATGCTGAGCTCCCCGTAGAAGTCGCCGCGGCGCAACCGGGAGACCTGCTCGTCGCCTTTCATCACGGCGAATTCGCCTTCCTGCACCAGGCAGAAGAAGCGAAACGCCTCACCCTTGCGCACGATCAAGTCGCCTTTCACGAAGTCCTGAAACACCGCACGCTGGGCGAAGACCGCCATCGTTGACTGGCTCCAGTCGCGGGAAAGAGCGATCTGCTGGAGAAATCCGATCTTCTGCACCTTGTCCTCGACGGTCTGCCGCGATATTCGGGTCAGTACCAGCTGCTCGAAATCGTCCTTGCTCAGCTCGAGCAGGATGCACTTCGTCAGACAACGGACCGACGCGGTGCGCCGGCCATCGCCGAGGACGGCGCGATCCCCAAAGATGTCGCCAGCCTGCAGTTCACCGAACGGATCGGTTCGGCGGATGTCGTGCAGGCGTTGGGTGACGGAGAGGCGTCCGGAATAGACGATGTAGAGCTTCTTGCCGATCTCGCCCTCCCGCACCACATAGGTGCCGGCGTCGCACTCCTGCGGACGGACGGCGGCGGCGACGGTCATCAGGTCTTCGAGGGGAAGTTCGCGAAACAGCAGGGTGCGGCGCAGCAACCCGCCGATTGTGGCCAGGTTGACCGGGGCGGGGCGCGGCTGGAACAGCTCGCTGGCGCGTTCCCAGAGCCAGTTCTTCACCTGCCGGATGGCGATCCAGCCGAACAGGCCGGCGGCGCCGAGGATGAGCGCGACAAACGCTGCCAGGAGGACGATCTCGGTGACGTGGAGCCCACCGGCCGCGCGGAAACGGCGCAGCATCTCCAGCGCGTTCGCGTTGAGGAGGAGGCAGCTGGTCAGGAAAATGCCGAGCAGCCAGGCCAGCGTGGCGACGCCATTGGCGACCAGGAAACGCCGGTCGGCGATCTTCAGCCGGGACCACAGTTGCTGGGTGAACAGCCGGTTGCGCACGAACATGAAGTCGTGGGTGGTGGCCAGCGTCGGGTCGCGGTACAGCGTCCGCAGCAAGTCGGACACGGGCGAAGACCACAACGGCGAAAGGTCCACGAAGATCGCGCACAACAGCGGGAAGATCAGTTCGGGCAGCCGGAAAGCCGCCAGGCCGGCAATGAAGAAATACGGAGCTACGCGCAGCAATGCGGCGTCGATCTCGACATCGCCCCCTCCCATGACCGCATCGTTGAGATCGACATGAAAATGGGGGAGAATCGTCTTCCACTCGAAATGGGGATGATAAACGTCGGCCCCGGCGCCGCGGATGGCGCAGGCCGCCAGGGCAAAGCCGGCGCTCTTGGCTTCGACCGCCAACAGGCAGCCAAACGCCAGCGCCCAGGGATTGCTGGCGAACTGCAGACCGCGCAACGTGAGGGTGAGCATCCCAAAGCCGAACGACATGACCGCGACCCACCGCAGGACGATGCCGTTCAACTCGAACTGCCATTCCGCCGGCGGTTTCGGGCGGAGGCAGTCGCTGGCCGTCGGCCTGCAGGATGCCATGGTGCACGGCCTTGACGATCAGCTCGTAGAACTCCCGCAAGGGTGGACACCGGCCCTCGGGAATGATTTCCAGCAACAAGTCGGGAACGGTGCGCCCGTGACCAAAATCCTGCAGGAGCTGCCACTGGTTCTGCGTGCAAACCAGATAGCGGCGACCAGGCTGGTATTTGATCATGATGCGATCAACCCGCGGCTCGGCGGTGCGCAGATCCCCCGCGAGGCGCAGCTTCGTCACCGTCAGCAATGTGACCTGATCGATGTCGGCAACAGCCTCCGGTTCGGCGTCCATGTGGGTTGTTGAATCTGGCGCGAAACCGCCCGCCGGGAAAGAATGAAATCACATGCCCTTGTCATATGCCGCGACCTGGTTTCCTAATGGGGCATGGATTTCAAGCTCCGGGCCGACTATGCGCCGACCGGCGACCAGCCGCAGGCGATCGAGGCGCTGGTGAGGTCGCTGCAGGCGGGCCACCGGCACCAGACGCTGCTGGGCGTGACCGGCTCGGGCAAGACCTTCACGATGGCGAATGTCATCGCGCGCCTGAACCGGCCGGCGCTCGTCATCTCGCACAACAAGACGCTGGCGGCGCAGCTCTACTCCGAGTTCAAGAACTTCTTCCCGGAGAACGCGGTCGAGTACTTCGTCAGCTACTACGACTACTACCAGCCCGAAGCCTACATGCCGTCGAGCGGACACCTACATCGAGAAGGATTCGTCGATCAACGAGGAGATCGAGCGTCTGCGGATTTCCGCGACCAGCGCGCTGGTCAGCCGGCGCGACGTGATCGTGGTGGCCAGCGTTTCCTGCATCTACGGCCTTGGCTCGCCGGAGGACTTCACGCAGCTGCGCATTGCGCTGCGGCGCGGCGCCCCGCTCGGGCCGCAACCGCCTGCTCGAGCGCCTGGTGGACAATCTTTACGAGCGGAATGACTACGATCTGAAGCGCGGCTGGTTCCGGGTGCGGGGCGACGTGGTCGACGTGATGCCGGCCTATTTCGAGCAGGGCCTCCGGGTGGAATTCTTCGGGCGAGGACGTCGAGGCGCTGAGCGAATTCGATCCCTTGACCGGCGCGGTGATCCGGCCGCTGGAGCAGTTTGACCTCTATCCGGCAAACCAGTACGTGACGACGCGGGGCAAGCTGGACGGCGCCATTCCCGCGATCAAAGCCGAACTGGAGGAACGCGTAGCGTGGTTTGAGCAACACGGCCAGTACCTCGAGGCGCAGCGCATCCGGATGCGGACGAACTACGATTTGGAGATGCTGCAGGAAATGGGCTTCTGCAGCGGCATCGAGAACTACTCGCGGCACTTGACGGGCCGCAAACCGGGCGATCGGCCGTTCTGCCTGATCGATTTCTTCCCGAAGGATTTCCTGCTTTTCATTGATGAAAGCCACGCCACCGTGCCGCAGATCGGCGGAATGTTCAACGGGGACCTCGCGCGGAAGCGGGTGCTGGTGGATTTCGGATTCCGCCTGCCGTCGGCGCTGGACAACCGGCCGCAGAGCTTCGCCGAGTTCGAGCAGATCACCGGACAGACCGTTTTTGCTTCGGCCACCCCGGGTCCGTTCGAGCTGGAGCATTCGTCGGTGGTGGCGGAGCAGCTGATCCGGCCGACCGGATTATTGGATCCCGAAATCGACCTGCGGCCGACGAAGGGGCAGGTGGAGAACCTCATCGGGGAGATCCGCGCCGCGGCCGCGAAGGGCGAACGGGTGCTTGTCACGACCCTGACAAAACGGCTGTCCGAAGACCTGACGGTGTTCCTGCGGGAGGCGAAGATCCGGGTGGAATACCTCCATTCGGACATCGATGCCATCGAACGCGTGGAAATCCTGCGCAATCTCCGGCTCGGCAACTTCGACGTGCTGGTGGGCATCAATCTGCTTCGGGAGGGGCTGGACCTGCCGGAGGTGGCCCTGGTGGCGATTCTGGACGCCGACAAGGAAGGATTCCTGCGCAGCGAAACCAGCCTGATTCAGACGGCGGGGCGGGCCGCGCGGCATGAGAGCGGTCGGGTGATCTTCTACGCCGACGTGCTGACCGGTTCAATTCGCAGGACCCTTGAGATCACCAACCATCGGCGGGAAAAGCAGCTCGCGTACAACCAGGAGCATGGCATCACGCCGCGCAGCGTGCAGCGGTCAGCCCAGGCCAGCCTCCATGTTTACGATGGTTCCGGGGCCGACGCGGGGCCGGTCGCGCTGGCGGAGGGCGACGAGGCCGATGTCGCCGCGGTCATCGCCGAACTGGAAGACGAGATGCAGGAGGCGGCGGGCAAGCTTGAATTCGAGCGGGCGGCGGTGCTGCGCGACCAGGTCAACGCGCTGAAGTCGGGCGAGTTTCGCCGGGACCCGAAAGCGGCAGGGGCGGGCAAGAGGAACGGAAAGCGGTCCCGATAGGATTGATCGCGAAATTGCCATTTCGTGGCCGCATTCCCGCCGAACCAGTAAGCAATCCTTACATGTTGCATCGGAGGATGATTTGCCCTCCGCCTAGCCCAAAATGGCGAACTGTCTTGTCAGAGGCCTGCGGCCTTGTCCGCAGGCTCATAGCTCGCGCAACCCCGACCCTTGCCGACACCGCGGTCGATGATCAGCGGGTGATCGCAGCAACGGACGAAACCATGAACTGCGCGGGCTATCGCCACTCGGGCGGGTTTTGCAGATGGGCCTTGAGAATGCCGATGCAGGGCAGGTTGCGGTACCGCTCGGCGAAATCCAGCCCGTAGCCGACCACGAACTGGTCCGCGATTGGGAACCCGACGAAGTCAGCATCGAAATCAACCTCCCGGCGGCCTTTCTTGTCGAGCAGGACACACGTCTTCACGGACGCCGGGTTCAGCTTCTTGATCAGATCAACTACCGCCGAAAGAGTTTTGCCGGTATCCAGGATGTCGTCGATCAACAGCACATGGCGGTTGGCGATGTCGATCGTCATGCTGTGGACGATCTCGGGCTTGCTGATGGCGCGGGTCTCATTGCGGTAACTCGACACCCGGATGCAGTCGAGGCGGACGGGACAGCGGACCTCGCGCAGCAGGTCGGCGACAAAGAACATCGCTCCGTTGATGATCGCAACGACTGTGACCTCCTCACCGCCGAAAGCCGATGTGATCTCGGCACCGAGCTTTCGCACCCGGCGCTTGATCATGGCTTCGGAAACAATGATCTCTTCGAGGTCGTCGTAGCCGGGCAGGGGATTTCTGGTGGACGTCATGGCGAAAAGGTGTGGACGGACGAGAACGCTGGCGAGGCGCCGGTTCAGAGCAACTGGCCGGGCGCGGATGGCCCTGCGTGGCTGAGCTAAAAGCGAAAGGTGGGCGGGTGGCAACCCGATTGCCGAGTGCATCTCCCGATTGACGGCAAGGCAGCAAGCATGGCGCCATCGGTGATAAACGAGCGGTCGCTCCTCGTAGCGCAGGCTTCCAGCTCCGCCGCCGCGGCGCGAGCCAGCCTGCAACGGATGCAGCCAGGGATGGCTGCGCTACGTTCGGACCAGCCTTCGGAATCACCGTCAATCGGCAGATGCGCCCCCGATTGCCGGGCTTAATCGTTTTGACTTGCGCCGTCCGGAGCGGTTGCCTCGGGCCCAGCAGCGTGTCGGGCTTCGCGCCCTCCGGGCTGCCAGAGGCCGACGAGCGATGATTTCAATCCAGATCAAGCAGTTGACAAAACGATTTGGCCCGGTGGTTGCGCTGCAGAAACTGGATCTCAGGATCAACCCGGGCGAGCTGTTCTTCCTGCTGGGCCCGAGTGGTTGCGGGAAGACGACGCTGTTGCGCTGCCTGGCTGGTTTCTGCGCGCCGGATGAGGGTGCGATCCTGTTCGGCGATGACGACGTGACGCATCTGGCGCCCCATCGCCGCAATGCCGGCATGGTCTTCCAGGGCTATGCGCTCTGGCCGCACCTGACCGTGGCGCAGAATGTTGCGTTTGGTCTGGAGGAGCGCCACGTGCCGCCCGAAGAGATCAGACGCCGCACTGGCGAGGCGCTGGAAGCGGTGCATATGATCGAACACCGCGAGCGCAAGCCGAACCAATTGTCCGGCGGCCAGCAGCAGCGGATCGCCCTGGCGCGGGCGCTGGTGGTCCGGCCCCGCTGCCTGCTGCTCGACGAGCCGCTTTCGAACCTGGACGCCCGGTTGCGACTGGAGATGCGCGGGGAGATCCGGCGGGTCTGCAAGGAATTTCAGCTGACCACGGTCTATGTGACGCACGACCAGAAGGAGGCGCTGTCGATCGCGGACCGGATGGCGGTGCTGGACGAGGGGCAGATTCTCCAGGTGGGCACCCCACGTGAGGTTTACCGGCGCCCGGTGCGACGGAAGGTCGCCGCCTTCATCGGTGAGGCCGATTTTGTTCCGGGCAGGGTGCTGTCAGCCGGCGGCGGCCGGGCGGCGGTGGAGACTGCGCTCGGAACGATCGACGGCGTGTTGGGCGACCCGACGCAGCCGCCCAGGGCCGGCGACCCGGTGACGGTTTCCATCCATCCGGAATGTTGGGTGATCGGGCGGGAGAAGAAGGGCCAGAACAGCTTCGAGGGAACGATCGGCGGCTCGGTTTTCC
>CAWDQK010000122.1:0-6788 GCA_963804395.1 uncultured Verrucomicrobiae bacterium
GTGAGCCAGAGAAAGTGATCGTTGAGATAAACGCCGCCGGTGCCCGCGCCCCCGCGGAAGGCGGTCTTCCGGAAACCAGTGCGCGTCCGGCAGACGTTGACCACTTTCCCGTCCACCTTCAGGACCGAGTAGACCGTGTAGAGATAAGGGTCGTTCACGTCCCAGAAATGGGCGTCGGTAAGCGTGCCGGAAGCGGTAAACGTCTCGGTCTGGCCGTCGACGAGATCGGAGGTGTTGCCTGCAAAACGGGCGCAGACGGCTCCGGCGGCGTTGACCACCGCGACCGAGAGCGTGATGCTGGCAAAGTCGCCGGACTCGTTGCGCACCTGGGCCTCGACGCCAATGCCGGTGGTGCGGGCCGCGATGTCGGGCTCCTTGGCGTACACGTAGACCCCGGTGGTCCGGAGATTTTCGTACAGCGGGAGCGTCTGGTAGATCCGCCCCATCAGGAAAAGCCGGACGTCATGGTTGAGGCCGCCGAAGTTCGGATTGAAATCCTTTGAATTCCACTGGTAACGCACTCCGGTGGCCTCCTCGCCGTAGTCGCCGCGATTGTCTACCTTCACCGCCAGGACATTGTCCGCGTCGCCGAAGCGCACGCTGCCGGTGAGATCCAGCCCGCAGGCGGTGACGCCATTCTCGAATTCTCCGAGGGATGTTCCGTTGAGCCAGAAGCGTCCGGCCTGTTTCAGACCCTCGAATTCAAGGAAGACCTTCTGTCCCCGGGCGGCGGCGGGCAACCGGAAATGTTTCCGATACCATCCGATGCCGAGTGCGGTGCCCTGGTCGCCGCCGCTGTGGCGGATGAGGCGGCGGTAGGAGTCGGTGTCGTTCCAGGTGTGGGGTGTGCTGACGGTGGTCCAGGTGGAGTCGTCGAAGCCGGGTTGCTCGGCGCCCGGCACGTCGGCGCGGATGAATTTCCAGTCGGGATTGAAGTTGTATTCAGTTCTTGGTGACTCCGCTGCAGGAAAGGCCGCGGGCGCGGCGGCGGGCGCGGCCGGCGCGACCAGCCAGGCCAGCAACGGAACGGCGTGGCGAACGCGGGCAAGCAGGGAAAGACGGGACATGGGCGCGGAGGGAAGGCGAATCAGGGTGACGGCGTGGCGGGGGCCGGTTGGGGAAGCGGGGTGACGCGGAACCAGTCGAAGTCGGCGTGGCCGGTCGCGGCGGCGCTGGCCGCGGCCATGGCGAACAGGCCGACCCGGGCGCCCACCCAGCGGTCGGCCGTGGCCTGGAACGGTCCGCCGATCGGATGGAACGTCCGCTGGTCGAGGCTGTAGGAAAAGCGGCACACCGCCCGGGGATCGACCGTCACGCGCAAGGTGGCCGCGCTGTCCGCGAGGTCGAAGCCGGCGTCCTCCTGTTCCTCGGCGCCCGGTTGGTTGGAGGCCCGGTTCACGAGCAGGACGAGTCGCCGGCCGGCCCCGGTGGGGCGCAATCCGAGGAGGGCGTAGTCGTAACCGTAGACCACGAGACCGGCGGTTTCGCCGGGGGCGGCCGGGGAAAACTCGATCGTGGTGGTGACGGTGAAGGTGGGGGCGGGGAACTTCTGGAGAAGAAAGTTCGGCGCATCATAGAGGTTTCGCCCGGCCGGAGAACCGTCGTTGCGGGTCGCGGGCGCGGGCACACTGGCGAGGCGCAGGAAGCCGGGTCGCGCGGTGAGCGAGAGCCAGGCGGCGCTCGGATTGGCGTTCCACTGCCATTGCAGACCGAGAACCGGAGCGTCGAACTCGTCGGAAGTCTGCGGAACGGCGACCGGCCAGGCGCGGCCGACGTCGGGTTTGTGACGGTGGAGAACGGGTTCGCCCGGGCCGGTGCCCCGGGGGACGGCGCCGATCACCGGCCAGTCGTCCCGCCAGATCATCGGCTGCAGGTGCACCACGCGGCCGAACGCGCCGCAATCCTGGAAATGAAGGAACCAATCCTCACCGGTCGGCGTATCGACCCAGGCGCCTTGGTGCGGACCGTTGATGGCGGTGCCACCCTGGGCGAGGACGATTCGAGGTTCGTAGGGACCGCGGATGTCTTTTGCTCGGAAGACCGCCTCGTAACCGGTGGCGACGCCGCCGGCCGGCGCGAACACGTAGTAATAGCCGTGACGTTTGTAGAGTTTCGGACCTTCCAGGGTATGCCAACCCGGGATTCTTTCGCCGTCGATGATGATCCGGCCGTCGTCGAGCGGCCTGGTCCCGTCGGGACTGAGTTCACGGAGGGTGAGAAGATTGGCGATGCCGGCACGGCTTCTGGCCCAGCCATGGATCAAGTGGAGGCGGCCATCGTCATCCCAAAAGGGGCAGGGATCGATCAGGCCCTTCCCGGGCAGGATGAGCTGCGGGGGCGTCCAGGTTCCGGCGGGATCTCTGGCGGTCGTGAGATAGAGGCCGAAATCGGGATCGGGATAGGTGATCCAGAACTTGCCGTCGTGGTAACGGATGGCCGGCGCCCAAACGCCCTGGCCATGACGCGGTCGCGAGTAGAAGTCGGCGGGTATCTGCCGGGCGAAGACGTGATTGACGATCGTCCAGTTGACGAGGTCCTTGGAGTGCAGGACCGGCAGTCCGGGAGCGGAGAGAAAGCTCGAAGACACCAGGTAAAAATCGTCGCCGACGCGAATCGCATCGGGATCGGAGTAATCGGCGAACAGCACCGGGTTTTGATAGGTGCCGTCGCCCTGGTCAGGGATCCACGGGGCCAGGGCGGGGCTGGACGCCTTGGCACCCCTGGAAGCAGCTGCATTCACTTCGGTCGTGATGGCAAAGGGGATGGAATGCATGTTGCCTCGGCGTGGGTGACCCGGGAGAGAAGAAGGGCGTTCAGGGCGCGGGTGCCGGCACGAAGGCTTCGCTGGGCGACGAAGAGCGAGGCGCCTCGAATCGCAGGCCACTCTCGCGCGAGATTCCATTTGCACCCAAACCGGAGCGAAAGACCATCGTCTCGGAGCCCGCGAGAAGGACGGGGCCATAGCCGTGGGCGGCCAGGACGTTGGTCGGACGGAAGGCGTAATACATCGGTTCGAAGGCCATGCCGGTACCGACGCAAGTGCCCTCGACCTGGCCGGTGGCATTGACCTTCTGGGCGACCGCATTCCAACCGACGGAGGCCATCGGCCCGTAGGCGGTCTGGTCGAGCCAGCCGCGGTTGATACCATGCGCGATGGCGTAGACGAACATCGCGGAGGCCGAGGTCTCAAGGTAGGAATCGGAGCGGTCGAGCAGCTGGTGCCAGAGACCGGTGTGGTCCTGCACCGCGGCGAGCCCCGCGACCTGGGAGCGGTATTGCGCAAGCACGGCGGCGCGGCCGGGATGGTTGGTTCGGGAGTACGTCCAGCAGTTCCGTCATGGCGATGACGGCCCAGCCGTTGGCGCGGCCCCAGTAGAACGCGGGATGCGGATCCATCGCCTGCACCCAGCCATGGCGATAGAGATTCGTTGACGGAACGAACAGGCGCGCCGAGAACTGAAGGACCTGTTTCACGGCATCGTCGAAATACGCGGAGTCGCCGGTGAGCGCGCCCATCTGGGCGAGCGCGGGAACACTCATGTACAGATCGTCGAGCCAGAGGGTGTCGGGCAAGGGCCGACTGCGCGCGAGGGTGCCGTCGGGCAGGCGGAACTGGCCGGTCCGGATCCACTCGAGATAGCAATCGATCCGCGGGCGGAGCAGGTCGGGATGGATGCCGGCGCGGACGGCTTCGATCATGGCAGCGGCCATCGATCCGGAGTCGTCGAGCGTGCGCGGGTGGAGCACCGGAACCAACGCGAGAACGAGTTCCCGGCGGGGAACATCCGGGGCCGGAGCGGGTTGCTGCTGCAGGCGCGCGGCGACAGTTGCAATGGCGCCGAGCCGCTCGTCGACGTAGGCGCGGTAGCGCGGATCGCCCGTCGCGGCGGCGGCGTGCAGCATGCCGGAGTAGGTGACGCCCCACTCGTAACTGGTCAGGAGGAACGCCCCGGGCACGAGGGCTGGCCGGGCCGGCAGTTGCGCCAGGTCGGCGACCGGCTGGCTGGTGTCGCGATCGACGATCCTGACCGGCGAGGCGGTTTCAAGGTAGGTGAGCACACGGTCGAGCACGGCCTTGATCTGAGCGGGGGTGGCAGGGTCATACGGAACGGGATAGCCGGGAGGGATCATTCCAGACCGGATCTGGGTGGCAGCGTCCATGGTGGCAGCGGGGTCCGGCCGGGCGGCCGGCGCGGAAAGGATGGCTGCAGCGAGGGCGAGCGAAAAAAGGCGCATGGGCGGGACAGTGGCTGCGATAAGCCGCGAGGAGTCCGGGCGGCGGAAAGGCGATCATAGGACGACCGGTGCAACAGTCGCGCCCGCGGCGCACCGGCGCAATCCGCGCGGATTCGGACGGTCAGGAAACCACGCCGCCCGGCCCCGGGGTCGGAGGCCCCCCGCCCGCGGCGACGAACCGCGGTATGTAACAAATCAATGGATACGCGCCGGCCGGCCGGGAACGCGAGGCGGGGGGCGCGCGACGGCGCGGTGGTTGCCTCGGCCGGCAAACTCCCGGCCGGAGGCGGACAATTCGGACTGTCTGAGATACGCCACGTTGTCCGCGAAATGGTAAGAGGATTCAGGTCTAGGCAGCCCACCCGCTGTCACCCCCGCCATCTTTCGTAGCGTCTCCCCGAAACTGACCGAGTCTCGCAATCTGTGATTTGCTTGGCCCCGTTTGTTTCGCCGGAGCCGCCCAGAATTCCCGGCATCAAACCAACCAAACCTATGAGATCACGAGCGCATCCGTTCCGATCAAGCATCCGATTCCTGACCGTCTCAATCCTGGCACTGCTCGCCGCATCGCCCGGCATTGCCCAAACGGTAAAGACCGATCAGCCGACCCCCAAGCCAAGAGACGAAAGCGATCAAACGGTCGTGTTGTCCCCGTTCGAGGTGGTGGCCAGCAAGGACCTGGGCTACAACGCGGTGAACACGCTGGCCGGCACCCGGCTCAACAACAACATCGCCGACCTGGCATCGTCGATCTCGGTCATTACCCGGCAGCAGATCGAGGACACGGCCTCGGTGAACATCAACGACATTTTCCGGTATGAAGCCAACACCGAGGGAGCCCGGACCTATACGCCCTTTATCCTGGTGCGTTCGAATCTGTCGGATGCCCTCGGCGGTGGCGGCAGCACGACGGGCACCTACCAGAGCGCCGTCAACACCGGCAACCGCGTCCGGGGCTTGTCCGCCGCCGACCAGGAAGAGGACAACTTCTTTTCAAGCTACCGGATTCCGTTCGACAGCTACAACACCGATGCCATCGAGATCGACCGCGGGCCGAACTCGATCATCTTCGGCACCGGGAGCCCGGCGGGCATCGTGAATCAGGAGCGGACTCAGCCCAATCTCACCCGGTTCAGCGGGGACGTGACGTTGACCGGATCGAGCTGGGGCGGCTATCGCGACTCCGTCGGCCTGAATATTCCGATCGTGCACGACCGGTTGGGGCTGTATGTCGCCCAATTGTATGATTCCCAGGGCTTCAAACAGAAACCGTCCTCCGACATCACGCGCCGGCAATACGCCGCGCTCAGCTACTATCCCTTCGCGAATCACAAGACGAAGCTCTACGGCAGTTGGGAACGCTACAGCAACTACGCCAACGATCCCAACGGCATCACGCCGATCGACTTCGTGTCGCCGTGGCTCGCGAGCGGCAGTCCGCTTTGGAATCCGATCACGGACGTCGTGACCTATGGCAGCGGAAAGACGGTGGGCCCGTATGCGCAGTCGGCCGCTTATCCCAATTACGACAAGACCAACAAGATCACGCAGGCCATGCTGACCACCAGCTCCTCGCCGTATTTTGTGCCCTCAATGACCCTGGAGTCGGCGACTCACAACGTCATGTTTATCGACCAGGGGAATGTGGAGAATTTCTTCCGGGGCAGCCAGACCGGCTTCAGCATCCCCGGTTGGGTGCCGGCGACGACCGCCGCAATGACGCCAAGCCAGCTCCTGGTCAACGAGGAGCGCATGACCCTGACGACGAACCTGCCGAACCCCGCGAATTACGCGACCTGGTATTTTCCGGGCGTGGTGAGCCGTGACATTTACGACTGGACCAACATCAACGTCAATTCCCTGGACAATACCTGGACCCAGGCGACGACCTACACGCTGGGCGTGCAGCAGGACATCCTGTCGAACCTGCACCTCCAGGTGGCCTGGTTCCGTCAGGAGCTCAAACAGATCCAGGACTCGCCGCTTTCCCAGGCCAACGCGACCACGCTTTACGTCGACACCAATTCGTTTCTCCCGAACGGGCAGGCGAATGCCCACGTCGGACAGCCGTTCCTGGACGTTTATCAGAGCGATGTCTATTCCGAACCGGAGATCAACGACAACTCCCGGGTGATGCTCGATTACGAGCCGGACTTCCGGGGCAAGGTGCCTGGCTGGCTGGATTGGCTCGGTCACCACCGGTTGCTGGGGGTTTATTCCCAGCACAAGGATGTCCAGACCAACCTGCGCTACCGGCCGTCCATCGATGGCGGCGATCCGAATTATCTGCCCACGGCCGCCACCCTGGCCAATGCGGCGGGATATGCGTACCCCTCCAGCAATGCGACGATCGAGCAATGGTTCTACCTCGGCGGCCCGACGGCGTTGACTCCCGGCCACGGCACGTCTGCTCCCGGGTTCTTCAATCGGCCGGACTACGGCGGTCCGACCACGGCGAACGTCCAGACCTATAACTACGCCACGGGTCAGTGGGTCACCACTGCGGTCAACATGAATTCGCTCCTCTTCAATACCGGCGGCCTGAGCGAGAA
>CAWDQK010000123.1:0-54946 GCA_963804395.1 uncultured Verrucomicrobiae bacterium
TTCTCTCCCACATCACGCCCTTGCGCAGCTTGTGGAAGACGCGCCGCAGCCGGTCCCGTGAATGCTCGAAAGCGGCTTCCGGGTTCTCATACAGCGCCGGGTTCACCGTGAAGGTTAGAAACAGCATCTTCGCGACATCCGGGAGCAATGGCTCCAGCCGGCGCAGAACCTTGAAGATCCCCCGCGCGTGGAACCAGGACGCCGGCACGTAGGCGCTGAGGACGGCGTTGATCATTTGAGATTCACCCTCACCGTTTGCCGCCCAGACATCTCGGCGAGGATCTCGCCGATAAGTCTGGGCTCGGAGATCCGGCGCTGTGGTGCACCCGGTCGAGGCCTGCGACGAACTTTCGTCCCATTCTCGGCCTCGACCCGGTGCACCACTTCCACGCGTACCGTGAACAAGGGTTTGCTCATGGCGCGATGAGGCTGGAGGTATCCTTGAGGAACCGCTCGATTTCCGACGGCGGATAGAGTGGCCGCCGGGTGGCCCGCGACGGACGCAGAAGACCGCGCTTGGTCAGCCGGTCAACGGTGATGATACTCACGCCCAAGACCTGCGCCGTCTCCAGTCGGGAGAGCGCCAGCCTGGGCTTTGGGTTGCTGATGATTTCTGGAGGCATCTTGCCGCCAGAATATCAGCCCAGCCGAAACGAATAAACCTACGCGACCTTGGCCGCCTGTAGGAATTTCTTGGCACGAGGCCTGCCCACCCGGCCTTCGAAAACGCCGAGCTCCGTGCAGACCTTCTCCACCAGCTTCAGCGAGAAGTTCAGGCCCGTGAATTCACGCAGGGCGGGGTGCATCTCCTTCGCTGAATCTGCGAAAACCAGATGCGGCCAGAAGAACCAGAGGGCCATGTAAAGCTGGGCGGTCACGCTTCGGCCCTTCGTGAATCCGCCGCCGGGAGTCATCAAAGCCGTCGCGCCTTCGTGGAGATTGGCCACATTCTCTTGAAACTGTTTCGTATCTGCCGGCACCAATACTTTGCACAGTTTCTTCATTCCCTGGGCGTATTGCTTCAACTGCGGCAGAATCTGTTTCTCCGCGCCTTTCATCAGCCGGCGGAGACAGGCAGCGAATTCTTTTTCTTCGGCCGCCGCAGTCTTCAATGGTTCAGGCGGCGTAACAAGAGACCCCAGTTCTGAACCGAGCATCCCTGTCAATTGTACCAGATTTCCGTAGGTGCCGTTGCCGGGCTTCAGGGGATCTCGGCTAACAAGGGGAGCGAACGCAGTCCGAGCGGTGGCGAGATATGCCTTCCGGACCCAGCCCGGTGGTTGCGCTCTGCTCTTCGGCAGTGGCTTCCCGGCGACAGCCCACATGTATTCATCGAAGAGGGCGCGATTACGCTCCAGGGAGAACTTCTGAACTGCCTCAAGCTTCCTCTTTTTTCGCTGCTGATCAGTCAGTTTGCGGGCCATTTGCGGAAAAGATCATTCGTTTCGCCATTTCGAAAGAATGACTATCTCGAAGATGTCCGTAGGTCTTGGCAACCAATAAACCGCCGTCCTTGTGGCCGACCCATCCGGCAATCACCTTGAAATCGATTCCGGCCTCGACGGCGTTGCTGACGAAGTAATGCCGCATGCTGTGATGCGTGAAGACGGGCAGCCGCGCCTTCTTGCAGGCTTTCTCCATGGCCTTGGTCGCCTTGACGATGTTGACGACCAGGTCATCCGGTGATGGCTTCCGCTCCGCCTGCAGCTGCGCCAGGAAAGCGCGCATGGCCGGGAACAACGGAACCTCGCGCACCTCGTGGTTCTTGGTGCCGGTCTCGCCACCGGTGACGACAAAGCGACCGCTGGCGAAATCGACATCGCGCCAGCGCATCGAAGTTGCCTCCGCCAGCCGCATGCCGGAATACGCCAGCAATTCCACGAGGTTGGCAGACTCATGACAACGCCGGTCAAAACTGCGGATCGTGCGCACCAACTTCGAAAACTGGTCTTTGGTCGGGATGACGATTTGAACCTTGGGCAGCTTGCGCCGCGGGAGTACCAGGGCGGGATTGTCCAGGATCAGGCCCTCGCGCTTAGCGTAGGCGAGAACGGCGATGATCGTGTCGCGCTCGTTGTTGTAGGTCGATGCGGCGATCTCCGGGCCGCGCTTCGATGCCCACTCCTCACAGACGCGGGACGACAGCTGCCGCAGCGTGAGGTTGCCCAGGTACGCTTTGATTTGCGCCAGGCTGACTTCGCGCCGAAGGAACGAAGTCGGCTTGAGGCTTGCGCGCAGCGTGTCGAGCCACCGGGCCGCAATGTCGGCAAACGTGACCTGGCCGGCTGACGCGCTGTGGGAAAGCCCCCCGACTTTCTCGCGGAAATCGGCCAGCTGGCGTTCCGCGAGCTTTCGGTCCTTGGTTTTCAGGGAGCGGCGATACTGCTTGCCTGCCCTTTTGACTAGCGCGTAGTACGTTCCCGATGGCTCGTGACGATACAGGCACTCTGCTACCTTCCGAAATAGGGTGGGTTTCGGGTTGGTCCTTCTTGTCGCTCGATGGTTTTTGCATGCCAAAATCATAGGGTGACAATAACGGGTTACAAGTCCGAATTTGAGGCCTGTCGTAACTACTCGCAAGACGCTGGACGATAATAGCTTGTCCCCGTAGCTCAACTGGATAGAGCAGCGGTTTCCTAAACCGTAGATCCCGGTTCAAGTCCGGGCGGGGATACCAGCGGAAGGGCGGAAAGGCTGAAGGACTGAAAGGCTGAAAAGCTGAAGGGCTGAGAAGCTGAAAGGCTGAAGGGCTGAAAAGCTGAAGCGCTGAAGGGCTGAGTGCCGAAAAGGCTGAAATGGGAAGGAACGGGGTCCGGACCGGGAACCCAACATTCAAGTCCGGATTGGTGAAGGGATGCACTTCGCGGCGGTGTTTTGTCAGGCAGTACAGTTTCTCCCATGAAAACATCCCCCATGCATATCCTCAGTCTCGGAGCGCTGCTCACCGGCAGCCTCCTCGCCCCGCTCGGGGCCGCGCCCTCCGAATGGCAGTCGCTGGGCTACGAACGAACGGTCGAACCGGTCTTCCCGGCCCATCTCCTGCGGGTCGGAATGCTGGAAGGCCAGGCCCGGGTGGCCATCGACACGGATGCCGACGGCAAACTGGTCGAATGGCTGGTGACCGGCTACACCCACAAGGAATTCGCCGATGCCGCCGTGGCGGCCATCAAGCGGTGGCACTTCTTCCCGGCGCGGCTCAAGGGCGAGCCGGTCGGGACGATCGTCGAGCTGAGCTTCGCCTTCTCGACCGAGGGCATTGTGGTGTCAACGATGGACATGAATGACTACGTCGAGTCGCGGCACATGAAGTTGCTGCCGGGCAGCTTCGCGTTTCTCCCCTGCACGCCCAAGCAGCTCGACCGGGCGCCCACGCCCGTCGTGACGGTCCCGCCGCATTACGGCACCAACCTGGCGAAGCAGGGCATCAAGGGAAGCGTGCAGATCGATTTCTATATCGACGAAACGGGCGCCGTCCGCCTGCCCTGCGTGGCGGCCGACGACAGCGGGGTGCTCACCGCGCTGGCCATCGATGCGCTGCGCCAATGGAAGTTCGCGCCCCCGACCTCCGGGGGAAGACCCGTGCTCGTGAAGGCGAGCCAGGAGTTCCGCTTTGACGGCGGCACCTGAATCAAGCCGGCCGGTGGGCCCCCGGGTCCGCCGGATTCCGCAACCACCAGACCGCACGGAGCCACCGGGCGGTCTCTTTGTTTGCACCGGCCGGGTTGAGCCGGCTGGAAGCATGAAGCGCCCCGGCAAAACGCGTTTCATCTCGGACGGCAAGAAGACCTTGGCTTGGAAGTAGCTGCGAGCGCTAGCGAGCGGACGGCCGGCGTCGGATCCACTCGCTGGCGCTCGTGGCCACAAAACAAGAGCTGTTTCCCAGAACCCGAGGCACCGTCCCGGGCCGCCGGCCGAATACCGGATTCAATGCCCTCCCCCCGATGCCGGCCGGCCGGAAGAATCGGCTTGCCACCTTGGGCGACCGCATGATTTAACCTTAAACCTTCCTTCCGGCCTTTTCCAACATGAAATTCAGCGACGGCGAATGGTTGATGCAGCCCGGAGTCTCGGCGTTCTATCCCGCCGAGGCCCACGATGTCACCGAGGAGAATGGCACGCTCCTCATTCATGCGCCCACCCGGCCGATCAAGCACCGGGGCGACACGCTGGGCGGGCCGCTGCTGACGATCCGGCTGGGCTCGCCGGCGGAGGACGTGATCCACGTCCGCATCGAGCATTTCTCGGGAACCGCCGACCGCAATCCGCGCATCCCGCTGCAGCCGCAGCCGGCGCCGGCGGTGGCGATCGAGCACGGAACGGAGGCGTCGGTCCTGCGGTCCGGCGGCCTCGCTGTGCGAGTGAAGAAGAACGCCTGGGAGGTGGCGTTTGAGGCGGAGGGACGCGTCCTGACGAAATCGGCCTGGCGCGGAATGGCCTTCGTGCAATATGCCGGCAAGGGCACGTTCATGCACGAGCGGCTGCTTCTCGGGGTGGGGGAGAATGTCTACGGGCTCGGCGAACGGTTCACCGCTTTCGTCAAGAACGGGCAGGTCGTGGAGAATGAGAACCGGGACGGCGGCACCGGCAGCGACCAGGCGTACAAATGCGTCCCCTTTTATCTGACCAACCGCGGCTATGGCGTGCTGGTGAACGAGACCGGCCCCGTCTCATTCGAGGTCGCCTCCGAGCGCACCGCGCGGATGCAGTTCTCCGTCCCGGGGGAGAAGCTGGAGTACTTCCTCATCTACGGCCCGACGCCCAAGGACATCCTGCGCAAGCTCACGCAGCTGACGGGCCGGCCGGCGCTCCCGCCGGCCTGGTCGTTCGGCCTGTGGCTGAGCACGTCGTTCACCACCAGCTACGACGAGCAGACCTGCACGAGCTTCATCAACGGGATGAAGTCGCGGGATCTTCCGCTCCGGGTGTTTCACTTCGACTGTTTCTGGATGCGGGAGTTCGACTGGTGCAACTTCGAGTGGGATCCCCGGACGTTCCCCGATCCCGCGGGCATGCTGGCGCGCCTGCACGAGCTGGGCGTCAAGATTTGCGTCTGGATCAATCCGTACATCGGCCAGCGCTCGCGGCTGTTCGAAGAGGGCAAACAGAACGGCTATTTCATCAAGAAGACGGATGGCGGCGTCTGGCAGACGGACCTGTGGCAGCCGGGCATGGCGATCGTCGATTTCACGAATCCGGCGGCCTGCCAGTGGTACGCCGGCCATCTGCGGCGGCTGCAGGAGATGGGCGTGGACTGCTTCAAGACCGATTTCGGAGAGCGGATTCCGGTGGAGGGCGTGGTCTACCGCGACGGCTCGGATCCCGTGGGCATGCACAATCTGTATCCGGTAATCTACAACGAATGCGTCTTCCGGGCGCTGGAGGAGGTCCGGGGCCCGGGTGAGGCCACGCTGTTCGCGCGGGCGGCGTATGCGTCCAGCCAGCGCTTCCCCCTGCATTGGGGCGGCGACTGCTGGTCGACGCTCGAGTCGATGGCCGAGTCGCTGCGGGGCGGGCTTTCGCTCGGGCTGTGCGGCTTCGGATTCTGGAGTCATGACATCGGCGGCTTTGAGGGTCAGGGACCGGTGGCCGTCTACAAGCGGTGGCTGGCGTTCGGGTTGCTGTCGTCGCACAGCCGCCTGCACGGCTCCTCGTCCTACCGGGTGCCGTGGAACTACGACGACCAGGCCTGCGATGTGCTGCGTTTCTTCACGAAGCTGAAGTGCAGCCTGATGCCGTATCTCTACGGTCAGGCGTTGGTCGCGCACCGGGAAGGCGTCCCGATGATGCGGGCCATGTTGATCGAGTTTCCGGGCGATCCGGCCAGCGACACGCTCGACCGGCAATACATGCTCGGCGACGCTCTGCTGGTGGCGCCGGTCTTCACCGAGGACGGCACGGTCGACTACTATCTCCCGGAGGGTCGGTGGACGCACCTGTTGACCGGCGAGGTTCAGACGGGCGGGCGCTGGCGCCGGGCCCAGCATGATTTCCTCAGCCTTCCGTTGTTTGTGCGCCCGAACACGATTCTGCCGGTGGGCGCGGTCAACGGCCGCCCGGACTACGATTACGCTGCCGGGACCACGTTCCGGGTCTACAAGCTGGCTGACGGTGCCACGGCCTCGCGGGCGGTTCCGACCGAGCGCGGCGAGCCCGGAGTCGAGCTGCGGGTCAGTCGCGAGGGGCGGAAGATTGTGGCGAAGCTCGACGGCGGCGGCAAGACGGTCAAGCCGTGGAAGCTCCAGCTGGTCGGGGTCAAGAAGGTGACCGGCCTGAAGGGCGGCACGGCGGCGGCGCAGCCGCTGGGCGTGGTGATCACGGCCCGGTACGGAGCGCGGAATCTGCAAATGACTGTTTTGGCGGACGCCTAGCCCGGATGTTTCACACCTCACTCTGCCGCAGAGCCACAGCCTGTTCGATGCACAGATTTGCTGGCCCGGCGTCAATGACATCCGGGCTAGTCGAAGCTGTGCCGCAAAGGGCCAAGAAGAAGCCGGTCCACGCCGCCACGCTGGCGGATGTGGGCCGCGCGGCCGGGGTCTCGGCGATGGCTGCGTCCCTGGTGTTGAACGCCGCGAAGACCTCGTCGCGCATCGCTCCCGCGACCCGGACGCGGATTCTGGAAGCCGCCTCCCGCCTGCGCTACCGGCCCAACGCGGCGGCGCGCGCCCTGGCCGAGCGGCGGATGAACACGCTGGGCGTGGCGGCGGTGGTCGATGTCGGGGAGCTGGACCACTATTTCCTGGGTGTTTTCAACGGCATTCTCGAGGCGGCCGCGCGCCACGGGCAGAACACGACCGTTTTCACCCTGCGAAACTGGAAGCAGGATGCCGTCCGGCTGCCGGGCCTGTGCGACGGACGGATCGACGGCTTGATTCTGATTGCGCCCAGGCTCTCCCGCGAGGCGATCCGGGCTTTGCCCGATCACACGCCGTTCGCGGCGCTCCATCCCAATCTGCCCATCCCCGGGGCGATCAACATCGAGAGCGACGAGGAAGCGGGGGCCTGCGAACTGGTCCGGCAGTTAATTGCCCGCGGCCATCGCCGGATCCTGCATCTGACCGGCAATCGCGGTCTGGCGGGAGCTGAGCGGCGCATTCGCGGGTACAAGCTGGCGCTGAGGGCGGCGGGCATCCGGTTCGAGCGGTCGCTGCTGGTTGACGGCGGTTTCAGCATGGGCGAGGGCCGGGATGCTTTGCGGCGCTGGCTCAGGCAGGCCGCCGGCCGGCCGCTGCCGGAGGCGATCTTTTGTGCCAACGATTCGGGCGCGATCGGCGCGCTTGAAGCTCTTGCCGAGGTCGGCCTGAGGGTGCCGGACGATGTGTCGCTGGCGGGGTTCGACGACTCGATCGCGGCCCGCACGACCGTTCCCCAGCTCACGACCGTCCGCCAGCCCCTGCATGCGATGGGCGGCCACGCCGTCGAGGCGCTGCTGAAGCGTCTGGCTCACAAACACGACGAGACTGCGCCCGGACGGGAGGAGACGGTTGTGTTTCCCACCGAGATCGTCTGGCGCGCGTTGACGGGCAGGTGCGATGATTCTGAATCTTCATCAGGAAAGCGGAATCGACTGGTCGCACCAGTCATCGAAACGCGGAACCGCCGGTCACAGACCGGTGCTGCTTTTGGTTGCGGTATCAGCAGCGCTGGGAAACATGCTGGCTGAGTCTGACTCATGCAATCGGGGCACGCCTTACCTATGTCGTCGAGGACCACCGGATGGTGGGCCGGGCCGGCGCCTGCCGCCGGGCCGCAGCGTTCAGGGAAGATTTCCTGCTGGCCAGCCCCTCGACATGCTCGGGGCCTTGAGCCTGTCGAAACGGCAGCGGCGCTATCATCGGCTCCTAGGAAACAGCCTCGCGTTGTAGCCGGCCGCGTTGAGGCCGGGCCGGGGTCGGCGCCCCCGGCTACAGGAAACAGGACCATTGTAGCCGGCCGCGTTGAGGCCGGCGGGATCTTCGCTCGGACAACCATGCACGGGCCGGGGTCGGCGCCCCCGGCTACAGGTTTCCTCCCGTCGCGAGCAAAACGCGATTTGCTTGGGGCCGCATGAGTCCAGCTGAGACGCGATTTCATCGATGACGCAGCCACCACCATTGCAGCAAGCGGCCCGGGGGAAGGTCTTCCTGGGGTGCGCGTTGATCATCCTGGCGGCGTTGGCGGCGTATCACAACAGTTTCCACGGACCGTTTGTTTTCGACGACAATTCCGCGATCTCCGAGAACCCGACCATCCGGGATCTGGGGTCGATTGCCGACGTCTTGTCGCCGCCGCCCCAGCGGACGGTTGGCGGACGTCCGTTCGTCAATCTCACGCTGGCCGTCAACTACGCTCTCGGTGGAACGGATGTGTGGGGTTACCATGTGGTGAACCTGGCCATCCACATTCTGGCCGGACTCACGCTGTTCGGCCTCGTGCGGCGCACGCTGGTTTTCCGGGTGGCCCGCGACGATTCCGCCCTGCAAAGCGAGGCGGCGTGGCTGGGCTTTACAGTTGCGCTGCTCTGGACCGTGCATCCGTTGCAAACGGAGGCAGTGACCTACACGGTGCAGCGGGCGGAGTCGCTGATGGCCCTGTTCTATCTTCTGACGCTCTACTGTTTCCTGCGCGGGGCCGAGGCGGATTTGGCGAGCGATGCCGGGCGCGGAACTTTCCCGGTCCCGAGCGGGGGGAGACGGGCCGAAGGAAGGAATTCCGGGTCGGGAGAATGGCGCTGGTTCGCTCTTTCCATCGGAGCCTGCCTGCTCGGGATGGCCAGCAAGGAGGTGATGGTGTCCGCGCCGCTGATGGTGTTTTTGTTTGACCGGACCTTTATCGCCGGGACGTTTCGCGAGGCGTGGCAGCGGCGCGAGCGTTTCTATGTTGGGCTGGCCGCAACCTGGCTGCTGCTGGCCTTCCTGTTCGCCAGCACCGGGGGCAACCGCGGCGGCACGACCGGCACCGGCACCGGCACGACGTTTGTCGGCTATGCTTTGACCCAGTTCCCGGCGGTGGTGAAATATCTACGGTTATCGGTGTGGCCGCACCCGCTGGTGTTTGATTACGGTGTCGAGTGGGTGCAGCGGGCAATCGACGTCCTGCCGGCGGCCCTGGTCGTGGTCTCGCTCGTCGCGGGCACGCTGGTGGCGCTGCGGCGCTGGCCGGTGATCGGGTTTCTCGGCGCCTGGTTCTTTTGCGTCCTGGCTCCGACCTCGTTGACTCCGGGAGCCAGGCAGACGATGGCTGAGCACCGGATGTACCTGGCGCTGCCCGCGGTGGTCAGTCTGCTCGTTTTTGGACTGTATTCCTGGGCGGGCCGCCGCAGCCTGGCCGTCTGGCTGACGGCCGCGGTCGGGCTGGGCTGGCTGACGGTCGAGCGCAATCAGGATTACCAGAGCGAATTGTCCATTTGGGGCGACACGGTGGCGAAGCGTCCCGGCAACCACTGGACGCAGGTCAATCTCGGCATGGTGCTGTACAATGAGGGGCGGACCGAAGAGGCGCTGGCGCACTTCCAAAAATCGCTCCAGCTCAAACCCGACGAGTCGGGCACCTTGAATGATCTGGGTCTGGCCCTGGCCAAGCTGGGGCGGATGCAGGAGGCGGTCGCGGCCTACGAAGCTGCGTTGAAACTCTGGCCGAGTTTTGGCGAGGCCCACAACAATCTGGGCCTGGCGTTGTCTGACATGAACCGGCCGGCGGAAGCTATGGTCCACCTCGAGCAGGCGCTGGCGATCAAGCCGGACCTGGACTCGGTGCATTTCAATCTGGGAAACACCCTTGCCCAGCTGGGGCGCACGGAAGAGGCGGAGCGCCGTTTTCGCGAGGCTATCCAGATCAATCCCAATTATGCAGCCGCCTATGCCAATTTGGGGACCGTGCTGCTGCTGACCGGGCAGATCGCAGATGGAATCCGCCAGTTGGAGGCGGCGGTCCGGCTGGATCCCCGGGACGTCAAGGCGCGGTTCAACCTGGCGATGGCTCTGACCCGGGCCGGCCGGATTGAGGAGGCGATCGCGTGCTACCGGGAAGTTCTGCGCCTGCGGCCCGATGATGCGGAGGCGCGCGACAACCTGGCCCGGCTGCAGGGTGGACCGCGGTGAGGCCGGCCTCGACGCGGCCGGCTGCAGCGCGATGTTGCTCCTGGTAGCCGGGGGCGCCTCCCCTGAGCCTGCTTGCGGTGTCGCAGACCCTGAGCCTGTCGAATGGGAGCCTGTCGAACCCGGCGAACGGGAGATCCGCCCGCAGGAAAACCGAGGTTGATTTTTCCGCTTGACGTCCCTTTGTTCCAACTACTACCTTGCCACAACAAGGTAGCTTGCCAATAGCAGACGATGAGAATCAATGACAAATTTACCTCCATCAGAAACGGAATGTTCGAGTTCCTCGTGCTCAAGATCGTCTCGGCCGACAAGGTCTACGTCGCCGACATCCTCCGCCAGCTCCGGGGAACCGAGCTCGCCACCCGGGAGGGCACCCTCTACCGTTGCTGAGCAACCGATGCAGCCAAGGATGGCTGCGCGACGTTCGGAATCGCCGTCAATCGGGAGATATGCCCCAGTCTGCTTTCCGCCCCGGAACGCCATTGACCACGAAAGGGATGTTTTCTTGTCTGGAACCGCACATGACTCCTCCCCAGCCCAGATTGGATGAATTGCGGATCGAGCGTAATGGAAGACCGGATTCGCCGCTGCCGCTCCGGCTGGTGGCTCTGGCCGTGGCCGCCGTGCTGGTGCTTGGGGCGGTGGGCTGGTGGCTGGCGCGGCCGAAAGTGGTCGGCGTGCATGTCGCCGCGGCGCGCGAGGTCGCTCATGCGAGCGCCGACCGCACCGTCCTGAATGCTTCCGGCTACGTCACCGCCCGGCGGGCGGCCACCGTTTCGTCCAAGATCACCGGCAAGGTCGTCGAGGTGATGGTGGAGGAAGGGATGCGGGTGAAGGAAGGGCAGATCCTGGCGCGGCTCGACGACACCAACGTGCGGGCGAGCCTGTCGCTGGCGCAGGCGCAGCTGGCGTCGGCCAAAGCGGCTCTGGCGGAGATCCGGGTGCGCCTGAAGGAGGCGCAGCAGGAGTTGCAGCGCCAGACCGAGCTGACCAAGGGTCAGGTGGCGACCAAGGCGGACTTCGATCATGCGGAGGCCGCGGCGCTCGCCTTTCAGGCCCGGCTTGAACAACAGGAGGCGGACGTGGGTGTGGCCGCGCGCACCGTTGAAATCTGGCAGCAGCAGCTGGATGACACGGTGATTCGCTCGCCGTTTGCCGGGATCGCCACCTCCAAAAATGCGCAGCCGGGGGAGATGATCTCTCCGATGTCCGCGGGCGGTTTCACGCGCACCGGCATCTCGACTGTCGTCGACATGGACTCGCTGGAAATCGAGATCGATGTCAACGAGAGCTACATCAACCGGGTCGAGCCGGGGCAGGCCGTGGAGGGGACCCTCGACGCCTATCCCGACTGGCGGATTCCCTGCCATGTCATCGCCATCATCCCGACCGCAGACCGCGAGAAGTCAACCGTTCGCGTGCGGGTGGGGTTCGACAAGCTTGATCCGCGCATCCTTCCGGAGATGAGCGTGAAGGTGGCGTTCCGCGGCACCGGCGAGGAGGGCCCGGCGGGCCGGGTCATCATGATCCCCAAAGCTGCGATCCAGCAGCGGGACGGACGGGACGTCGTACTGGTGGTCCGCGGCGGACGCGTCGAACGGCGGGCCGTGAGCGTGACCGCCACGACGGCGGGCGAATGCGAAATTGGCGCCGGCCTGATCGCGGGCGAGCAGGTCGCGCTGGACGCACCTGACAATCTGGCTGATGGTGGTATGGTGAAGGAGATCAACCCATGAATCCCCAGGCAGGAAACAGTGGCAACGGTGCGCTCGTTGACGTGGACGGCGTTGAGAAGGTGTTCCGGCGCGGATCCGAGGAGATCCATGTGCTGAAGGACCTGCATCTCAAGGTCCCGGCCGGCGAATTCCTTGCCCTGATGGGACCGTCGGGTTCGGGCAAGAGCACGCTGCTGAACCTGATCGGCGGACTGGACCGGCCGACCAGGGGCACGGTCCGGGTGGCAGGCGAAAGCGTCGACCTGCTGTCGGACAACCGTCTGGCCGCGTGGCGCGCGCGGCACATCGGCTTTGTTTTCCAGCTCTACAACCTCCTGCCGGTGCTGACGGCCGAGCGCAATGTGGAGCTGCCGCTGCTCCTGACCCATTTGTCCAAGGCCGAGCGGAGGAAACACGTGGAGGCGGCGCTGGCGGTGGTCGGGCTCTCCCAGCGGGCCAAGCATTTTCCGCGTCAGCTCTCCGGCGGCGAACAGCAGCGCGTGGGCATTGCCCGCGGCATCGTCACGGATCCGACGCTGCTGCTGTGCGACGAGCCGACCGGCGACCTCGACCGGAAGGCGGGCGACGAGATCCTCGACCTGCTCCAGGCGCTCAACCGCGAGCACGGCAAGACCATCATCATGGTCACCCATGATCCGCATGCCTCGGCGCGGGCGTCGCGCACGGTCTACCTGAACAAGGGCCAGCTCAGCGCAGAGCCGGTGAAATGAATCGCGGCGCTTTCAAGATGAAATCTGCCCACTCGCCGGAGGCAATCTGTAGCCGGGGGCGTTAACCCCGGCATCGACAGTACCTATGGCCGGCCTCAACGCGGCCGGCTACAACCGAACAGATCTCCGCCTCAACGCGGTCCGATTGTAGCCGGGGGCGTTGACCCCGGCATCGACAGTACCTATGGCCGGCCTCAACGCGGCCGGCTACAACCGAACAGATCTCCGCCTCAACGCGGTCCGATTGTAGCCGGGGGCGTCGACCCCGGCATCGACAGTACCTATGGCCGGCCTCAACGCGGCCGGCTACAACCGAACAGATTCCGGCCTGCTGCGCCGTAGCCTTGGCGAAGGCCGGCCTCAGCGCGGCCGGCTACAACGTTACGCGTTCCACCCGGGACACTCGGTCTAACCGCCGGCTAGCACCAGGCGCGCCATGAAATTCCTGCCCCTCCTCTGGAGTAATCTGAAGCGCAAGAAAGCCCGCACGGTGCTGACGTTGCTGTCGATCGTCGTGGCCTTCGTGCTCTTTGGCTTCCTGTCGGCGATCAAGCAGGCGCTCGTCGGCGGGGTCACCCTGGCGGGAGCAAACCGCCTGATCGTGCGGCACAAGGTGTCGATTATCCAGCTGCTGCCGGAAAGCTACAAGGCGCGGATGGCGCGCATTCCCGGAGTGTCCCTGGCGACGCACCAAACCTGGTTTGGCGGCATCTACCAGGATCCGAAGAATTTCTTCATGCAATGTCCGGTGGTGCCGGAGGAGTTCATGGCGATGTACCCCGAAATGGTCGCTGCCCGCGGAGCAGATGCAGGCGTGGCTGCGCACGCGCACCGGCGCAATCGTCGGACGCAAGACGGCGAATCGCTTCCATTGGAAGATTGGCGACAAGATCCCGATCCTGTCGTCCATCTGGGCGAAGAGCGACGGCAGCCGCCGGTGGGAGTTCGACATCGTGGGCATCTTCGACGGCCGGGAGAAGAACACGGACACCACACCCGTCTTCTTCCGCTACGACTATTTCGACGAAGTGCGCCGCAACGGCTTCGGCAAGGGTCTGGTCGGCTGGTACACGATCCGGGTCGGAGACCCGGCCCGGGCCGCCGAGATCGCGAAGCCGGTTGATGCGGAGTTTGAGAACTCATCGGCGGAGACGAAGACCGAGCCGGAGGGCGCTTTCGTGCAGGCGTGGGCCAATCAGATCGGCGACATTGTCCTGATCACGGCCTCGATCCTTGGCGCGGTGTTTTTCACGATCCTGCTGGTGACGGGCAACACGATCTCGCAGTCCGTTCGCGAGCGGACGGGGGAACTCGGCGTGCTCAAGGCGATTGGATTCACGAACCGGCAGGTCCTGGCGCTGGTGCTGGCGGAATCCTGCCTGCTGGCGGTGCTGGGCGGCGCGCTCGGGCTGGGACTGGCGCGGTTGTTGACCGCGGGCGGGGATCCGACCGGCGGCATGCTGCCGATGTTTTTTTTCCCGAACCGGGATCTGATTGCCGGGCTGGGCTACAGTCTGGCGTTGGGACTGGTCACTGGCATCTTTCCCGCCTTGCAGGCGATGCGCCTGCGCGTCGCGGACGCTTTGAGGAGAATGTAACATGGCTGGCGCGATCAATTGGCTCTCGCAAATCGCTTCGGTGACCAAGTTCGGCCTGCTGGGCATCCCGCAACGCCGGGGTTCGGTCGCGGCGGCGGTCTTCGGCATCGCCGGGGTCGTGGCCGTGCTGGTGGGCGTGTTGTCCATCGCGGCCGGGTTTCGCCGGGCCATGGCGGTATCCGGCTCCGACGATACGGCGATCGTGCTGCGCAGCGGCGCGGACAGCGAGATGGTCAGCGGCCTGACCCGCGAGACCACGCGGATTGTCGCCGATGCGCCGAGCGTGGCGCGCACGGCCGAGGGCCCGCTGTCGTCCGCGGAGCTGTTCGTGATCATCAACCTGCCCAAACGCTCGACGGGTTCCGATGTCAACGTGCCGCTGCGGGGCGTCGAACGCGCGGCATTCCGGGTGCATGGCCAGGTGCAGATCGTGCGGGGCCGGACGTTCGAACCGGGGAAGAACGAGGTGATTGTCGGAGTCGGAGCAGCCCGCGAGTTCAGCGGGCTGGAGGTCGGCGACCAGCTGCTGGTCGGCCGCCATACCTGGCCGGTGGTGGGGGTGTTTGCCGCCGGCGGCGCGACCGCGGAATCGGAGATCTGGACGGACGCTCCGGTCCTGCAGGCGGCCTACAATCGCGGGGACACTTTTCAATCGGTCTATGTCCGGCTGGTTTCGAAGGATGGGTTCCAGGCGTTCAAGGATGCGTTGACGACGGATCCGCGGCTCAACGTGCAGGTGCTGCGACAGTCGGATTATTATTCCAATCAGTCGACAGCCGTGACCACACTGATCACGACGCTGGGTTTCTCGATCGCATTTCTGATGGCGATCGGGGCCGTCTTCGGCGCGCTGAACACGATGTACAACTCGGTCTCCGCGCGGACGCGGGAGATTGCAACGTTGCGCGCCCTTGGGTTTGGGAGCGGCGCCGTGGTGGTTTCGGTGATGATTGAATCGCTGGCGCTGGCGCTGGCGGGCGGATCGTTTGGGGCTGGGCTGGCCTATTTCGTGTTCAATGGATTCCACGCGGCCACGATGAACTGGCAGAGCTTCAGCCAGATCACGTTTGCGTTCGCCGTCACGCCGGAACTGCTGGCGCGGGGCATCGTCTGGGCGACGCTGATCGGGCTCATCGGCGGCCTGCTGCCGGCGATCCGCGCGGCGCGGCAGCCGATCGCAGCGGCGCTGCGCGAGCTGTAGTCCGCGTGGCTCCTGACGTGGCACCGCCACAACCAAACCCGACCCATTCTACAGGAGGCAACCGAGGGAACGGAGAACAGTGTAGCCGGCCGCGTTGAGCCCGGCCCGGGATTTCGAACGAACGTGCCGGGGTCGGCGCCCCCGGCTACAGGAAGCAAGACCGCTGTAGCCGGCCGCGTTGAGGCCGGCGTTGGGTTCGCCCGTTCGACGGGTTCGACAGGCTCAGGGTCTGCGACACTGCAAGCAGGCTCAGGGCAGGCGCCCCCGGCTACAATCTGGGCAAGACCGGGTCATGCGTATTTTGCGCCGGCAAGGTTCGTTGGAGCGATTGTGGCCGCGAGCGTGAGCGAGTGGGCACCCCTTCCGCTCGCTCACGCTCGCAGCTACGTTTGGGTTTTCGGCTACAGAGTGTGCTAAAACGCGCTGGCGGTGCAGGTGGCCTACCTGAGCCGGGTGAGCCGCAGGTTGCGAACCTCGAACGGGAAACCCTCGAGCTGAAGTCCGATCCGGCCGGCGTGCGGCTCGCATTGGGTGACACTGTTCTCAAGGATCCCGTTGATGCTGACCTGGACCTCCCCGTCGCGACAGACGACGTCAACCGAGTTCCATTCACCGGGCGTTTTCTCCGCCAGCATGCCGAACCGCTCCAGCTGCGGAGTGCCGGCGCCGGGGGCGGAGGACAGCGGCTCGGCGAACTTCGCGCCCGCCATCGGCAGAAGATCGCCGGCCCGGCCGATCTTCGTCTGAATCTGAAAACAGACCGGCCAGGTTTTTCGGTCCACCGGTCCGGAGGCGATGTGGATGAGAATGCCGCTGTTGCTGTTCCTGGCGGCATTGGCCGGCCAGCGGTATTCGACGTGAAGCTTGTAGTTCTCGAATGATCCAGCGGCGAGGAGGTAGCCGACCGGCGTGCCGGAGATCGACAACACGCCACCGTCGGCGACATGGCAGACCGTTGCGATGTCAGTCGAGGGAGAGGCGACCAGTTCGAGTCCGGTGAGATCCCGGCCGTTGAAAAGATTGAGCGGCTTCGCCGCGGCGGCGGCTCCGAAGGCGAGAAGAAAGAAGATGAAGCAACGCATCAGTGCAAAGGATGACACGAAGCGCGTTCCGGCGAAACCACAAAACGGGAGGAGGGCTCCGCAGCGGTGCATCTGCCGATTGACGGTTGTTGAGGGCGATTTCTGGACGTAGCGCAGGCTTCCAGCCTGCTTCAACGTCAATCGGGAGATGCACCCGGTCCGCAGCGGGCGGTCTTCTCCGAGGCGAATCAGCCGGCTCTTGCCAGACGGGGCGGGGGTTGTTACGCAATTGCCCCATGAGCATTGCCGAGCTGCCCATCGCCATCGACCTGGAGGCGGTGGCCGCGTTTTGCCGCGTTCGGGGAATTCGCAAGCTCAGCCTGTTCGGCTCGGTATTGCGCGACGACTTCGATCCCGCCCGCAGCGACGTCGATGTGCTGGCGGAATTCGCGCCCGGAGCACTCGACAGGGTCGGCTGGGACTTCGTGCTCTACGGCGAGCAATTGGGAGCGATTTTGGGCCACCCGAAGATCGATTTCTGCACCGAACTCCGGCCGTGGCTGCGGCCGCTGGTTGAGAAACGCGCCCTGGTGATCTATGACGAACAAACATCATAACCCGCGCGGGCCGATGCTCGACATGCGGGAGTATGGTTTGCGGATCGTTGCACTCACCAGCGAGATGACGCAGGAGGCGATGACCGGCGAGAAAGGCTGGCCCGCCCGCGCCGCCTTGGAGCGAGGGCTGTTTATCATCGGCGAGGCGGCAAACCGGGTGCCCCGCGAAATTCAGGTCCAGTTTCCGGAGATCCCGTGGACTGCGATCATCGGACTTCGCAACATATTGGCTCATGGCTATGAGACGGTTCTGCCAGCGCGGCTCTGGCAAACTGCAACCGTGAGCGTGCCGGAGTTGCTGAAACACCTCGACGAAGCCATCGAGAAGCAGCCACCATTCGAGGTCTGACTGCCCAGCCCAGGTTTCTTCCGCACAACTCTTCCCGTCCCGCCATAGCTCATCCAAGCGAAGGCGGGTCCCTCCAAACCACCACTCACCGCCCCAGACCCGTAACCCAATAACAATCCATTTCGCGTAGCTTCGGCTGCTGTCCAAGACGAAACCGCTAATTTCGACACAGAGGACATCGCTCGACGCACGCCCCGAGTTGGGGCGTGCCGAAAGCGTCCCTCTGTGGGCTCTTAGCGGTGCCTGTCTTGGGGCGTGTGTAGGCCCGTCCCATTCGCGTTTTTTGGCGCAGGCACCGCAAGGTTCACAGAAGGACATCCAATTCCGACAGAGCAGATGCGCGCGAGCATCGCTCTGCCATGTCCGCTTCTCAGGATTCAGGGAACGCCTGCGCCTCGCCGTCCAAAGCCGCTGCGGCTTCGGATCAACCAACTGCATTGTCCGCGCCGGGTGCCGCGCCCGGCGCCATTGGTTTTCGGCGTCCAGCCGAAAACCACGCCGAAAACCATCCGCTGGCCGTCCGGCGCACGGAACTCGTTTGGGAGGGAAAATACGACCGCGACGGCCGCCGTGTCGCGCCTCTGCGCGTGGCGCTGCCGTTCCAGACGATCGAGAGCGTCAACGAGTCGGCGCAGGAGCGGCAGAAGATGATGCTGTTCGAGTCGCCTGGCGCCTATGGCACGGAGGGCTGGCGCAACCGGCTCATCTGGGGCGACAAAAAGTACGTGCTGCCGTCGCTGCTGCCGGAGCTGGCCGGCAAGGTGAACCTGATCTATATCGATCCACCATTCTTCACGGGTACGGACCAGCTTCTCACGGTAAGTGTACCAGATTCTGGTGAGTTCCTTCTCAAGAAGCCATCAATCATCGAAGAAGCAGCCTACCGAAATGTCTGGCGGCAGGGTAGTGGCTCATTCTGTGCGTGGATATGCGAGACGCTCTGCATATTGAATGAACTGCTAGCGGAGGACGGAGCGATTTTTATACGCTTTGACCAATATTGGTCACACTACGTGAAAATCATCGGCGATGAGGTGTTTGGTAAGGAGAATTTTCAGAACGATATCGCCGTTAAGCGAATCTATAAAAACTTCACCAACCAAGGCAAGGTCTCCATTCAATTGGCGACTGATTCTCTGTTTCTATATTTCAAGTCCGACAAAACTAGATTCTACGACATATCGCTGACTCTAGAAGAAGAGCGGGCAGGCTACTGGCGGAGAATTGATGACTCTTCAGGAGTTCGGAATCCGCCACAGAGAGCGATATTTGGTAAAACTTATTATCCGCCTCCGGGAAAACATTTCAAGTTCGGTCAGGACAAAATGGATCAAATGAGGAAGGACAAGAAGATCCGTATCAACGACCGGGGACGTCCTGAATATTGGGTAGAACCCACAGACAAGAAACCACTCACTTCTAACTGGACAGACATCTCAGGATACTCATTCACAACGGGTTATCCTACTGAGAATTCAGAGGAGCTTTTGAAACGATGTTTGCGCGCGTGTTCAAAGGAGGGCGACTTGGTGCTCGATTGCTTCTGCGGATCGGGCACGACGGCGGCGGTGGCGGAGAAGATGAAGCGGCGATGGGTCACCTGCGATCTCGGCCGGTTTGCGATCCACACGGCTCGCAAGCGGCTGCTGTCCATCGAAGGCGTGCGGCCGTTCGTGGTCCAGAATCTGGGGAAATACGAGCGGCAATTGTGGCAGACGGCAGAATTTGATTCTCACGCACAGGCGCAAAGCCGCGAAGAAAACGAGGAAGCAGCCTTGGCGTCGTCGCGCGTGATGCAGTCCTACGTCCGTTTCATCCTCGAACTCTACCATGCGAAGCCGGTGAAGGGCTTCACCTGGCTGCATGGCGTCAAGGGCGGGAAAATGGTGCACGTCGGGGCGGTCGATGCGCCGGTGAGCACGGGCGACGTGACGAACCTCGCCGTGGAGTTCCGCAAGGCGGTTGGCACCGGAGTGGACGCCCCGGAAACCAACGGCGTCGATGTGCTCGGTTGGGATTTTGCCTTTGAGATCAACGAGGTCGCCAAGCAGCAGGCGGCGAAGGCCAACCTGAAGATGCGCTTTCTGCGAATTCCCCGCGACGTGATGGACAAGCGCGCCGTCGAGCAGGGCGACATCCATTTCTTCGAGCTCGCCGCGCTGGCGGTCGAGGTGAAGACAGTAAAGCGAGATGTGACGCTTAAGCTCACCGATTTCGTGATCCCGCCCGACGACGTGCCGGAAGAGGCGCGCCGCGCGGTGAAGCATTGGAGCCAGTGGATCGACTACTGGGCGGTGGATTGGGACAACAAGAGCGACACGTTCCACAACGAATGGCAAACGTTCCGCACCCGGCAGGAATCCACGCTCGCACTGGAGACCGAACACACCTACGCCGAGCCCGGTGAGTACACCGTGGTGGTGAAGGTCATCGACATCCTCGGCAACGACACGACCAAGAGCGTTCGGGTGAAAGTGCGATGAGCATGCCCCCAAAAAAGAAAACTCCTGCCGACGCCGCCCAGCTCGCCTTGCTCGAAGCCCAGGTGCGCACTGCGCCGTGCGTGCCCGCCATCCGCGCGAAGGTGCAGACATGGCGCGAGGGTGGATACAAGGGTGCCACCTCCACGACGCGGACATTGCTGAACCACTGGTTTCAGGCGGAGCACCGGTTGCCGGACGGGCGGAAGTTCGCCTACCACTATTTCCAGCGCGAGGCGGTGGAGACGTTGATCTGGCTGTACGAAGTGGCCGGCGTGCGGCGGCACAAGGCGATGGTCGAGGCGTTCGCCACGCGGCAGGATCTGCGGTTGCTCCAGCACGACGAATTCGCCCGCTATTGCGTGAAAATGGCCACCGGCAGCGGGAAGACCAAGGTCATGGCTTTGGCGATCGTGTGGCAGTATTTCAATGCGGTCGCCGAGGCGCGGGAGGACTATGCGAAGACGTTTCTGGTGATTGCGCCGAACGTCATTGTGTTTGAACGTTTAAGGACGGATTTCGCGAACGGATGGATCTTCCGGAACGATCCGATGATCCCGGAAGAGCTGCGGGTGTTTTGGGATTTTCAGTGCTACATGCGCGGCGAGGGCGAGCGGGCGGGAGCGCTCGGCGCACTCTACCTGACGAACATCCAGCAGTTCCACGAGCGCGGCGGCAATGGCGGCGACGAGCCCGATGCCATGGCTGGCGTGATGGGCGCGAAGCCGCCGGCGGAGAATCTGACGGTGGAGGATTTCGACAAACGCATCGCTGCGCGGGAGGGGCCGGTTGTTGTGGTCAACGACGAGGCGCATCACACGCACGATGAGGAGAGCGAGTGGAACAAATTCATCCGCGGCCTGCACGCGGCGGCGCCCGGCGGGCTGGCGGCGCAGTTCGATTTTTCCGCCACGCCCCGGCACACGAAGGGCGAACTGTTCTCGTGGGCGGTGTTCGATTATCCGCTCAAGCAGGCGATTCTCGACAACGTGGTGAAGCGTCCGCTCAAGGGCATTGCCAAGGGGATTTCCGAGCAGCGGTCGGCAGTCGCCAGCACCAAATACCAGGCCTACCTAGCCGCAGGCGTCGAGCGCTGGAAGGAATACCGCGCGCAGCTCGAACCGCACAAGAAGAAGCCGGTGCTCTTCGTGATGCTCAACAGCACCGAGGACGCCGACGAGGTTGGCGACTGGCTGAAGCGGAAATACCCGGCGGAATTTGGCGGCGAAAAGCTGTTGATCATCCACACCGACCGCTCCGGCGAAGTGTCGAAGAAAGATGTCGATCTCGCGCGCGGGCTGGCGCGTCAGGTGGACACCGAGGGCAGTCCGGTGAACTGCATCGTGAGCGTGCTCATGTTGCGCGAAGGCTGGGATGTGCAGAACGTGACGGTGATCGTCGGTCTGAGGCCGTATTCGGCAAAGGCAAACATCCTGCCCGAACAAACGGTCGGACGCGGGTTGCGGCTGATGTTTCGCGGACAGGGCAGCGGCTATATCGAGCGGGTGGACGTCATCGGCAACAAGACGTTCATTGAGTTCGTCGAGCAACTGGAGCGCGAGGAGGACCTGCAGCTCGACACGTTCGAGGTCGGCAAGGACAAGGTCGTCATCGTCACGATTGCGCCCGACCCGGCGAAAAAGGAGCGCGACATGCTGATCCCGGTGCTCAGTCCGATACTGACCCGAAAGAAGTCGCTGGCTGAGGAGATTGCCGCTCTTGACGTGGCAGCGCTCGCATGTCCGGTGCTGCCGCGAAAGGCCGACGACCGGGCGGCGAAGCAGTTTCGGTACGAGGGATTCGATCTCATCACGCTCCAGAAGATGGTGGAGCGCGAATACACGATTCCCGAGCCGCAGACGGCCGAGGAGGTGATCGGCTACTACGCCCGGCGGATCGCACAGGAGGTAAAACTGCCGACGCAGTTTGCAGTACTCGCGCCAAAGGTCCGCGAGTTCCTGGAAACGCGCGCATTCGGCGAGCGTGTCGATCTGAGCCAGCCGGCGATGGTCAAGGCCATTGCGAGCAATGTAACGCAATACGTTACGATGAAGGCATTCACCGAGGTGTTGAAGAGAATCGCGGTCTCCGAGCTGGAGCCGCAGTTGCTCCATGCCGGGCGGGCGCTGACGGAAACCCCGCCGTTTCCGTGGTCGCGCGCGACGCTGGCGGCAGTGAAATGCATTTTCAACCTGGTGCCGTGCGACAATGAATTTGAGAAGGAGTTCGCCCGATTCCTGGAGCGCGCCGAGGACGTGCAACGGTTTGCCAAGCTGCCGGAGCAGTTTGGCTTCGCGATTGAATACACGGATGGCGCCGGAAACCTTCGCTATTACGAACCGGACTTTGTTGTGCTAGCTGGCGACGGTACCCACCACATCGTGGAAACAAAAGGGCTGGAAGATGTGAACGTGGCGAACAAGGACCGGGCGGCGAGGCTTTGGTGCGAAAACGCGACGAAACTCACTGGGAAACCGTGGGAATACCTCAAGGTGTTGCAAACCGAGTTCACGCGACTGCAGGCGACACACTTCTCGGAGTTGGCAGTGCTAAAGCCGTAGCACTGCGAGCCGACGGATGCTTCGTGCCGTTCCGACGGCGATCCAATCCGTGAAGTGCGCCGGGTTTGCTGTCCATCGTGCAGCAGGTTGAATCATGCGGGCTGAAGCCATCCATCGCTGTGACGAGCCAGTATGTAACGTATTGCGTTACAAACCACCGAGGAATGAACGCGGCGGGGGCGCCGCGGCTCCAGGACATGGCCGGGTCAGCATTGGGCCGACCGGAGCGAACACGCGGCGAGGGCGCCGCGTCCCCAGGAGATGGCCGACAATCGCGCGAGCGCCCGTCAGGCAGGGCCATTTCCGGCAGGATCCTCGCAAGCCAGGTAGACCAGCGTCTGGTTGACGAGCTGGTGGGCGATCTCCCCGAAGGTGATGGGGCCGACGAACGGGGCGGTACGCTTGCCTTCGAGCCCGCCGAAGACGTAGTTCAGAATGCAATTGCAGGAAAGCAGCGGATGGGCGTGCTGCGGAACCTGCGCGGCGAAGGCTTCTGCGTAGTTTGCCACCGGTGCGGCGAGCCGATAGTCAACGTCAGGAAAGACCGGCGCGTAGAAACTGACCCGGCCAGCAGCTTCGTCGATCGCCTTGATGCTGACGTTGACATCGGTGCCGGCGTAGTCGGCCACCAGGGGAAGGCTCGCGTCGAACCGGCCTTCCCGCAAATAGGCGGCGAAATTGACTTTCCGGCCGTCAACCGTGGCCTCGCCCGCATCGAATCCAGCCTGCGGAAACTGGATCGTTGGCCCGGTGCCCGGGCGGAAAAGATTCACAGTGTGAACCATGGGCTGGTACTCGGCGGCCAGCTCAACATGCAGCACAACCGCACCATCGGTCAGGCACGTGCCGGTGCGGCCGTCGTAGACCACAGGAACCGCCTTCTGGAGGTCGTCGAGGTGAACGCCGGCGATCCAGCCGATGACTGGCTTGAGAAAGATCTCCGAATACTCCGGCGCATGGACGGCATACTCCAGGTGCGCCTGACTGTTGGCGGGAATGATGAGGTAGGAAAAACCGTTGTCGAAGGCGTCGATGGCGATGGTTCGAAGCGTGGCAGCCGTATAGGTCTCGATCTTCCAGCCCATGACCGGGAGGCGCACCTCGTCGATGTAAACCTTCGTCCGATCGCAGAGCCCGCCCGTCTCGGTCATGAAATACGGGATGCTGCCTCCGATCCAGTTCCCGGGCTGGAGCAAGCCCAGTGATTCCCGGGAACCTGCGATCATGAGGCAGGTGCCGCGTCGGATAAGTTCGTTCGCTTCCTGTAAGGTGGCCAGCATGGTTCACTCCTCAGTTAAAGATGGCCCGGATGTCGGGCTGGAGGGTTCGCTCGTATTTCGTGAAAAACGCGTGGGCTTCGTCAGTGGCCTGTTGCATGGCGGCAGCCGAGCCGTCGTTCTTCAGCTTTGATCGCAGGCAAAAAAACAACATGGAAGCCGCGGCACTGGAGAACCGATAGTTGGTGGTTCCTTTCAGGAGCGGAATCCATCTGGGGTCGGTCTTGGGCGGAATCATCGGGAAAAATATCTTGGCAGGCGCAGTAAATCTCTTGAAAGGTTATTCGGTCCGCGGCGGTGGAACTTGAATCGGAAAGACAAATTCCAGCTGCCGGGTCCGTCCAACGACGTCAGAAAGATTCATGATCATCAGAGGATTTTCGAGAATCGTCAATAGCTGGCGCCGCGGGACTTCAGCGCGGCGTTGACCGCGCTGCGAAGACTGCGGGCTGCGGCCCGGGGATCCGTCGCGGCGCAGATCGCCGAGACCACCGCGATGCCATCGGCGCCGCACTCGATCGCCTCGGCTGCATTGCCTGCGGTGATGCCGCCGATGGCCACAACCGGGCAGCGCAGCCGGTGACGTAAATTGGAGAAACCGGCGGCGCCGATCGCGGGTGCCGCGTCCGATTTCGTCCCGGTGGGAAAAAGCGGACCGAGGCCGACGTAGTCAGCCGCGGCGGCGTTGAAGGTGCTGAGTTCCTGCTCTTGCGTGACGGAAAGGCCAATGATCGCGTGCGGTCCCAGCAGGGAGCGGACGATGGCGGGCGGCTGGTCGCCCTGGCCGACGTGCACCCCATCGGCGCCGATTGCCTGGGCGACGTTGACGCGGTCATTGACGATCAGCGGAATCCCGCGCAGGGCGAGCAAGGCCTTGAGGGCGCGGCCGGTCTCGATCAAGTCCCGGGCTGGTGCCTCCTTGTCCCGCAACTGCACCAGGGTGACGCCGCCCTCGACGGCCGCCGCCACCGTTGCCAGCAGACCGAGACGGGCGGTCATCGCCGGATCGGTGACGAGGTAGAGCGAAAGATCGAAGCGGGGGGGCATCGGGAGGAATGGAACCAGGTTCTACGGTCGGATCAAAGCCATTTGCAGAGGAGCCAAGAACGCAAAACCCAATGTTGCCGGCGACGGGACGAAACCTGTAGCCGGGTGCGCCGACCCCGGCGGGGTGTGGCCGGCCTCAACGCGGCCGGCTACAACGTGGGCTGGTTCCTAGAAATGCGCAGAGGGAGCTCACTGGATAAACGGCCCGCCGACAAGCGGCGGCCCTACATCCGACAGCATCGTTTCGGATGAGGAGACCGCAACGTCAGCTCCATTTTGTGATTCTTGAGCATTATGTGGCCAGACATCCTCTGCCGCCTCCGCGGCCTCCTGTTGAAAAGGATCTGAAGGCGCGGCGAGGGATTGCCTCACCCGACGATCTTCAAACGATGCTGAATCGTCGCGGCGTCGAGCTGATAGAGGGCATCGAGCAGATGGAGCTGCAACGACCCGGGCCCGGGACTCTTCTCGGCGGCGATCTCGCCCGCAATCGCCAGGAACGACAGACCGGCGGCGGTCGCAGCCAGCCGATCCTTCTCCACCGCGAGCGCGGCTCCGACCAGGGCGGTGGCGGTGCAGCCAAGGCCGGTGACCCGGGCCATCAGCGGATGACCGTTGGCGAGGGAGATGATCTCGGTGCCATCGGTGACGTAGTCGACCGCACCGGTCAACGCCACCACCGACCCCGTCACGGTTGCCAGCCGCCGGGCCGGCGTGAGCGCATCGGCGGAGCCCCGGGTGGAGTCAACCCCTTTTGTCCGCTCGGCCGTGGCGCCGGCGAGCACCATGATTTCGCTCGCGTTGCCGCGGATGCACGCCGGCCGGCCAAGGGCCAGGGTGGCGGAGGTCTTGGTTCGGTACGTCGTGGCGCCGGCGCCGACCGGGTCAAGGACCCAGGGGATACCGCGGTTGGCAGCGGCACCTACCGCCTTCTCCATCGCGCTGACCCAGGCGGGGGAAAGCGTGCCGATGTTCACCACCAGCGCGGCCGAAATCGCGACGAACTCCTCGACCTCCTCGATGGCGTGAACCATCGCCGGCGATGCGCCGAGCGCGAGCAGCGCGTTCGCGGTGTTGTTCATCACGACATAATTGGTGATGTTATGGACCAGCGGCTGCCGGGCGCGGATTTCAGCCAGGATGGCAGCGCAGCGTTCGGAGGAAAACATAGGCTGGAAACATGCTCCGTGGTCCGGGCTGGTTCAAGTCCGGTCGGCTGATTTGGGCGGTGCATCCGCCGATTGACGGTTGTTGAGGGCGATTTCCGGACGTAGCCCAGGCTTCCAGCTCCGCCGCCGCGGCGCGAGCCAGCCTGCAACCGATGCAGCCAGGGATGGCTGCGCTACGTTCAAGATCGCCGCCAATGAGGAGATGCGTCCTGAGTCAGCAACCGCGCCTTAAATGAGTTGCCAGTTCAGTCGATTGAAACCACTAAACAAAAGATGGCGGATGAGAATCCGGTGTTGCCAAAGAATACGACGAAGGGTGGCGGCTGGAAGCGAGTTTTGCTTTGGGTTCTCGCCGCGCCAGTGCTGCTGGCCGTACTCCTGCTGACCATCCTGGCGACGACGGGGTTGCCGCTGACGCCGGTGGCGCGAATAGCCTTGAAGCGGGCGCAACTGGCGCCGCTGGAGGTGTCCGTCAAGTCCCTCCATCTGCGCTGGCGGCTCCCGGGAACGCTTCATCTCACGGTGCGCGGCGTCCGGGTGGAGGTGCGCGACGCCGATCCGGTGGCGGCGGTGGAAGATGCGGCCGTTGATCTTTCGATCGGGCGCCTCATGGGGAGGCGCATCCTGCCTTCCCGGCTGACCGCGTCCGGAGTGGAATTGTGGATGCGCGCCAAGCCGGAAGGAGGGATGGCGTTGACCATTCCGGCGGCGGCAGGTGTCAGCGCGGCCAAACCGTCTCCGCCTTTCACGCTTTCCGCCATTCCTGCATCCTGCTGGCTGCTGGCGGGCGAAGAAACGCGGCTGGCCGTCACGGGGTTTCAGCTGCACGTTCTGCCTGCGACCCGTGCGACGGCTGCCTGGAGTTCTCCGGTGCTTGCGTTGGAGGGCGGACTGGCCGGCCGGAATCCGGGCATGACGGCGCAACTTTCCCTGCGAAACGCCCGCGGAGCGACATTGGTTGAGGACAGCTCGGAGTTGCGGCCGGACGCCGAAACGGTCGTGTCGGCCCTTACCATCCCGCAGCTCGGGATTCGCGATGCGCTCGCCATGGTGCCTCCCGGGCTGGTCCCGCCAGGGTTGACGGCGGAGAGTGCGGTGGACCTCCGGCTGAATGCGCGGATGAAGCTGCCGCTGACCAAGGAGATCACCGCGAATTGGGAGGCGCATCTCAGCCCCGGGCGGCTGACGCTCCCTGGACAGGCCAAACCGATGGACCTCCCGGACACCAGAGTCGCTGGCAAGATGTCGCTGAAGGGCGCCGATCTTGAAACCTCCCTGCGGCTGGTAGGCGGCGGGAGCGCACCGTGGGCCGACGTCGAGTTGGAGGCGGCGGTGAACCTGCAGTCCCTCAAAGGATCCTTCCGCGTCCAGTCGCCGGGCATCGATCTGGCGCGGCTGGCCGCCATGGTGCCGCAAGCTGGAGTTTCCTTTTCAGCGGCGACCGCGTTGAAGTTCGAGGCGAACGCGGAGGTCGACTGGCCTTCGAGGGCGGCGGAGAACGTGCGATTCAAGCTGGATCTGGATCCCGGGCATGTCGCCGTTGGCAGTCGGGAGCTTGATCTGCCCAGGCTGGGAGTGGCGCTCAAGGGTCGCGCCGCCGCCGGTTTTCCAGAGAGTGAAGCTCAAATCGCGGTGAGCGTGAATGCGGCCTTCCCGCAGGCGACCATCGCGATGGATTCGGAGGCCAGCTGGGACGGGAAATCGGGCCGGTTTCGGGTGAATTCCCACAGCACGCCGTTCGATGCCGGGCTTTTTCTGGAGTATGTGCCGAGACTGCCGGCCGGAACCGCGCTTTCATTGCCGGTCTCCTGGAAGATTGAAGCGGACGTCAACACGAAGGCCGGTTTGGTACGGCAGGCCAAAGCTGCGCTCGAGCTCGGGGCGGGGCGGCTCACGATGCCGGAGTACCTGTGCGCTCCCCTGGCGATTGACCCGTGCCGGTTTGCGGTCGAGATCCAGGACCAGGGCGCCACCGGAAAGATTGCACCGTACGACTGGAAGGTTGGGCCATTGTGCCTTCACAGTGACGGCGGAGGCTGGGCGCGCACCGGCGACCGGATCGAAGGCGGCTTCTCCCTCGGGTTGGGCCGGGTGAAAATCGCGGACGCCATCGCATTGTTGTCACAGAAACTCCGGGCGCAGTTGCCCGCGGAACTGGCGGAGATCGGCGATCTCGCGGTCGCCGGGTTTGAATGGCAGGAACGACTTACCGGAGCGTGGAAAGACGGGCAGGCGGTGTTTGACAAGACGGTGGCGGACGGGCGGCTCAACCTTGCCATGGGAACCGAGCCGCTCAGCCTGCTGCTACACCTGGAGATGCCGGTGCCGCCCCGGTCGGCTCACATTGAGGTGACGATTCCCGATTTTGTGCAGGCGCGCTGGCACCTGCCCTTGCTTGACCGGTTGCCGGTGCCGTTGCTGGACGCACCGGCCCGGGCGCGGTTCACGGCCGACTGGGAGTTCCCCGCCTCGCTAAAATCGGCCCGCTGGCGGGTCGAAGCCGGAGCTGGCCGGATTCTGCCGCGCCGCCTGCTGGCGAATTGGCTCGCCGAACCGTTGCCATTGACCCGGCTGGCGGTGGGTGGATCGGTTGGCGCCGGTTTCTCGCGCTTCGAGATCGATGAATTCTTGCTGGAGTCGGGTCGGGCCAACTGCCGGTTCGACCAGTTTGCGGTCAACCTCGCATCCGAGGCGAATCGCCGCCGCCTGCATGTTGGCGGCCGGCTCGTGTTCGAGAACTGGTTTGCCGAGGATTTTATTCCGTTGTTGACGCTTCCGGCGCGTGCCGGCCTGCCCGGCCAGGGAGCGACGCTGCTGGACCTGGGATTGCAGACGTTCACAGCCTCGCTGGACGCTGACATCGCCATTGATCCGTCGGGCAAAGTGATTATCGAATCGATGAAGCACGATGGCAGCTGTGTGCTCCGGGTGGGCGATCAGCCCCTGCCGTTGAAGACGGCGGCCGGCTTCGACCTTGTGGCGCACCAGGTCTTCGTCCGGGCGGAGATTGCCGGTCTTAGGCCCGCACAATTCCAGCCGAAGCTTGCCCACGATCTGCCCGTGGCGCTTTCGGTTTTGGATTTCCCGCTGGACCTGCGGCTTGAAGCCCGGTCGGCGGTGCCGGCGGATTTTCCCAATACCCAGCCTGCGCCGCCCGAGGTGGCCGTGACGATCCGCGGCGGCCCGGGCACGATTCATCGCTGCAGCTATCTGGAGGCCGACACTCCGCTCCAGAGTCTGGAAGTCGAAGCCGTCGCCTCGGTCGGCGATCAGACCTTGAAATCCTTCCGGGCCCGGGCCGATCTGGGCGGCCCGGTGGTCAGCATCGATTCGTTGCACGCCAGGCTTGGCGACGCATTGACTGCCGAGGTGGTGGCGAATGTGGCAGACCTGCCGCTGGACTGGTTGCTCGCGCGCATGCCCCGCGCCCAGCTTTCGCCGGACGCGCTCGCTCTGCTGCCAAAGCTCGCGGTCGGCGGGGTGGTGCGCAGCCTGCGGGTCGGGGCCGAGGCGCGAGGGCCGACGGGAAAAGCAGCCGGACCGGAGCTGACGGCGCTGCGCGTCAACGGCGAGTTGGAGAAGCCGTTCGTGCATTTGAAGGACTGGCCGGCGGTGGCGGTCGGGCGCATCCAGATTGCGGGCGACCTGCAAGCAATCCAAGTTGACGCGACCGACCTGCAGACCGGCCCGTTGCAGGCGTCCAAATTGGCGGTCACGGCGAAACAGATTCTGGGCGCGAAACCCGCCGTTTCGGGCACACTGATCGCTTCGGCGCACCTGGCTGAGCTTCCGGGATTCCTGCGGTCCCTGCCGGAACCGGTGGTTTTGCCGGACAGTCTCGACTGGTCGAAACTTGATGGGAACCTGGCGGCAGAGATCAATTACGCGGCCGACCTCACGCGTTTGTCAGACCCGGCGGCTTTGTCCGGAGGGATGAAGTTCAGGGTGGAGGGTTTTGCGATTCCGGCGCTCCCCGGCCGCCTTGAAACGGCTCCCGGTTCCTGCGAAGGCAACGTGATTTTCAAGGACAGCGTGCTGGTGTTGGAAGGGATGCTCGCGACCAGTCTGCGGAAGGGATTTGAGATTGTTGATGGGCCGGTGAAGGCACGATACGCGCTGCGGGCGGAACTCGGCGGCAAGGCTGAGGTGTCGCTGGGGTTGGATTTCAAGAACGCGAGCCTCCACCTGCCCGGAGGGTTGGCGTGGCAGAAGACTCCGGGACCCGAGGCCTCGTTACAGGTGAACGTGGCCGTGCCCGATTACCATCTTGCAGGCGGGGCGGCGTCCGCCACGTTTGATCTCGCGGGGAAGGGGTTGGTCTATGGCCAGCTGGGGCTCACTGGCCACGTCGATGCCAAGCTCAATCCGGAGGGGATGCCGGGGGCGTTCAAGCTGGCTTGTGACTCGATCAAAGCCGACGACACATCGCTTCGTCTCGAGGCGGATGGGGTTTGGCCGCAGTCGTTGGACGCCCGGCTTACGGGCGCGCGGCTGGATCTGCGCCCGCTGGTTCATCTGACGGCTCTGCAGTTTGCCGCTCTGAATGCTCCGGCGGGTCCGGAAGCGGCAAATGCCGGAGGCGCGACGGCGAAGCCGGAAACCCTGAAGGATCGCGCAAATCCGGCGGCTGCGGGCGCAATGCCTGCCACGCCTCTGAAGGGCTCCGGGGTGGGGACGGTCACCGCCACAGTGGCATCCGGGCCGGCTGATACAACGGCATCGCTTCTTCCCGCAGCGACAAAGGTTGACGTGAATCTCCAGGAGATTGTGCTGGGCGGTGGCCGCACGATCGCTTCGTTTGCATTGACCGGCCAGTTGCAGGGGGCGCGGCCGGTGTCGGGCGATCTGGCATTCAGTTCAATGAATCACGGAGTACGAGCCAGCCTGCAGCCCGGTCCGGTCCGCTCGAACTGGTCGGTGAAGATTGACGACTTCGCGGATCTGCTCACCGTTGGCACGGCGCTGTTTCACGAATTGCCGGCACCGATGACGGCGGCCGACACCCCCATCGGCGGGTTGATGGGGCTTCCGGAGCGGTTCATCGGAGGGCGGGTGACAGCGGACGGGACACTGAATTTCGACGACGCCAGTCACATGGTGGAAGGCCATTTGCAGGTCGGCGACTTGCGGCTGCGCACCGAGATTCCGTTTCTCTCTTCGATCGCCGCGCTCGCCAAACAGCCGGTCAAGATCACCATCCCGTTCAAGGAGTTTCGAATCGATTCCTTCAGTCTCGGCGCGAAGGGCGCCCACCTGAAGGATGCATTCCTGGATGGCCCGATCACGCTGACGGTCAACAAATTCGACTATGTTTTCGCGGATACGGAGTTGTATCTGCGGGGCAAGGTCTTTGGCGTCTGGATCGAGGTCAAGGGCCCGCGCGACCACCTCGAGTTTTATCTGGCCGACAAGAACGCGATCCTGAACCTGATTACCACCGAAGACGAGTTTCAGTGGTAAAGCCTGGGGGCGGTCAAACCAGGCCCAGGCGCATCTTCCCTTCCTCGGAAATCATCGATTGATTCCAGGGTGGCTCCCACACAAGGCGCACGTCGGCTGAGCTGACTCCCGGCACGAGCATGACCTTGCTGCGGGCGTCCTCGGCAATGGCAGGTCCCATGCCGCAGCCGGGCGCGGTCAGCGTCATGGCCACATTCACCCGGTGGCCGCCGGCCTCCGGGAGCTCCTCGACCTCCATCGAATAGACCAGTCCGAGATCGACGATGTTCACCGGGATCTCAGGATCAAAAACCCGCTTGAGCTGGTCCCAGATGGCCTCCGGGTCAGGAGCTGCGCCGGCCGGGTGCGACGCCTGGGACGCTGATTCCGCCACCTCCTCGCCGAGTGCGTCCGCATCCCGCCCGTCGATGCGTGCGAGGCCGAAGTCGATGATGACCGTGTAGCTGCCGCCCAGGGTCTGGGTAATGTGAACCTTGGTGCCGGCGGCCAGGTTGAGCTGTTCGCCGCTCGGAATTTGAGTTGCGGCGACGTCGCGGACGAGAATGCGTTCCTTGGACATGGTGGGGGAGAAGAAAGGCTGAAAGGCGGAAAACTGAAAGGCGGAAGGCGGAAAGGCGAAAGGCGGGTTCCAAAAGGTTGTAGGAGCGAGCTTGCTCGCGATTCCGAGGCAAGAATCGCCTGCAAGCAGGCTCCTACAAATTGCAGATGCGGCTTCGAGGTCGGTGGTTCAGTTGCATGAATCCGGTGGAAAGTTAGGGGCGAAACCGGGCCTTGATCAGATCGCGGAGATGCGAGCGGAGTTCCTCGTTCTCAATCTTGGCCAACACCTCCTCGAAGAAGCCGAAGACCAGCAATTGCCGGGCGGTTGCCGGCGGGATGCCGCGGGATTCGAGGTAGAACATCTGCTCGGCGTCGACATGGGCGGTGGTGGCGCCATGGGTGCAGCGAACGTCGTTCGCATGAATCTCAAGCCCGGGCAGGGAATTCGCCTCGGCCTCGTCGCTGAGCATGAGATTGCGGTTGCTCTGGTAGGCGTCGGTCTTCTGGGCGTCCGGGTTGACGATGATCAGACCCGAGAAGATCGTGCGGGCCCGGTCAAGCAAGGCATTCTTGTACAGAAGATTCGATCCCGTGTTCGGGGCCTGGTGGCTTTGCAGCGTGCGTTGGTCGATCTCCTGCGCACCTTGGGCAACACTGAGCGAAAGCATTTCGCTGAAGGATCCCGGACCGAGCAGGCGGCTGTGGGACTCGTGGCGAACCTGGCGGCCTCCGAGATGAAGATTGAGCGACACGACGCGGGCGTCGCGTTGTGCGATCGTGGAATTGAGCTGGAACGCCAGCGTCTCGTTCGACCATTGCTGCGCGCCAACGTAGGTGAGCTGGGCGCCCGGGCCGGCATGGAGATCGTTCTGCCCGGCGGCGAAATGGCCCTCCTTTGCTGAAGCTTCGGAGGGCAGGCCCGAGGCTGGCGAAAGGTCCTGACTGACGAAGAACTCGACGAGGGTGGCCCGGGCGTTGTCTTCAAGAATGGCAAGGGTGTGCGGAAACACCGTGGTGCCGTCGCCCGAGGCGGTGTGAGTGACGAAGAACGGGGCGGCGGGCTCGACTCCGCGCGGGACATAGAGAAAGGCGCCGCTGGTGGTGAACGCGGCGTTGAGCGCGGCAAACTTCTCCGAGCCCAGGTCCACCGGATGAGCCATGAAGTATTTCCGGAAGAGGCCGGCATGCGCGACCACGGCCTCCTCGAGCGAACAGAAAATGACTCCCTGAGCTTTCAGGTCGGCCGGCAGGCCGTCGCCCGGGACAAAGCGGTTGTTGATAAACGCGAGAGCGGCCCCGTGCGGGACTTCCGTCTTTGGAAGCGTCGATCCCGCATCGGCCGGGCGGTCCGGCGCATAACGATCGAGTTTCAGGCCGGCGACGCTGCTGAAACGCCAGAGTTCGTCGGTCCTGGCGGGCAGCGGCAGGTCTTCAAAGCGGCGCCAGGCCTCGCGTTTCAGGGCGATCCACCACGCAGGCAGATGGCCGAGGCCGGCGAGATGGGCGGCGAAGGCTTCAGGCGTGAACGCGCCGTTGACGGAGGTTGGTTGGACGGCGGGCAGGGCGGGCATGTCGGAAAAAGCGGAAAGGCTGAAAGCGGAAAAGCTGAAAGCGGAAAGCGGAAAGGAGGAAGGCGGAAGACAGGCGGCGGAACGGTGGAAGAACTGAAAGGCCGGCTGGAGTTTCGAAGAACAAAGCGGTGGAAAGCATTCAGCCTTCAGTCTTTCAGCCTTTCTTCGGGTCAGCCGACGGAGCCTTCCATTTCGAGTTCGATGAGGCGCTTGAGTTCGACGGAATACTCCATCGGGAACTGGCTCACGAGGTCGTTGACGAATCCATTGACGGCGAGGCTCATCGCCTGCGCCTGGGTCAGGCCGCGGGACTGCATGTAGAAAATCATCTCCTCGCTGACCTTGGACACGCTAGCCTCGTGCTGCACGGCGTGCTTTTGGCCGCGGACGGTGATGGCCGGATACGTGTCGGTGCGGGAATTGGTGTTGATCAGGAGGGCGTCGCATTCGGTGTTGTTCTTGCAGCCCTTGAGATGGCGCGGGATATGGACGAGGCCACGGTAGGTCGCGCGGCCCTGGCCAACGGAGATCGATTTTGAGGTGATGGTCGAGGTGGTTTCGTCCGCGGCGTGGACCATCTTGGCTCCCGTATCCTGGTGCTGCCCGTCGTTGGCGAGGGCGATGGAGATGACCTCGCCCCGCGACTTGCGGCCCTTCAGCACCACTCCCGGGTATTTCATTGTCAGGCGGCTGCCGATGTTGCAGTCGATCCACTTGATCTCGGCCTCCTCGTGGGCGAGGCCGCGCTTGGTGACGAGATTGTAGACGTTGGGCGCCCAGTTCTGGACCGTGATGTACTGGATCTTGGCGCCCTTGAGCGCGACCAGCTCGACCACGGCGCTGTGCAGCGTCGACGTGGAAAACTTGGGGGCCGTGCAGCCCTCCATGTAGGTGACTTCGCTGCCCTCGTCGACGATGATGAGGGTGCGTTCAAACTGGCCGAAGTTCTCGGCGTTGATGCGGAAATAGGCCTGCAGCGGGTGCGAGACCTTGATGCCGGGCGGCACATAGATGAACGAGCCGCCGGAGAAGACCGCACTGTTGAGCGCGGAGAATTTGTTGTCGCCAGTGGGGATGACCTTGCCGAACCATTTGCGGAAGATCTCGGGATGCGTGCGCAGCGCTTCGCCGGAGTTGAGGAAGATGACGCCTTGTTTCGCCACCACCTCCTTGATGTTCGAATAGGCGGCCTCGCTGTCGAACTGCGCCTCGACGCCCGCGAGGAACTTGCGCTCCTGCTCCGGAATGCCAAGGCGTTCAAAGGTCATCTTGATGTCCGCGGGCACCTCGGCCCAGGTTCGCTTGGGCTTGGTGCCCTGGGAAAGATAATACCGGATCTTGTCGAAATTGATGTTCTCGAGATCGCGCGTGGCCCAATGCGTCGGGAGTGGCTTGGCGAAGAAGGTCTTCAGGGCATTGAGGCGGAACTCACGCAGCCACGGAGCTTCCTTCTTGACCTCGCTGATGTATTGGACCGTGCGTTCCGTCAGGCCGGTGCCCGCGTCGAAATCGTATTTGACGTCGTACTTGAAGTCGCCCGCGGTCTGGTCAATGCCGGCGACGGGACTGGGTGCGCTCGAGTCAGCAACACCGGGGTCGTTCGGGGCAACGAGAGTAGCTGGGCCGTTGGAATCGATCATGGTGGATTAGGCGCTGGCCTGGACGAGTTCCTTCTTGACCCACGAGTAGCCCTTGGCTTCGAGCTCGAGCGCAAGGTCCTTGCCGCCGCTGCGGACGATGCGGCCGTCGTACATGACATGGACGAAATCGGGGACGATGTAGTTGAGCAGGCGCTGGTAATGGGTGATCAGGCCGATTCCCAACTGGCCCGTGCGGAGCTTGTTGACGCCGTCGGCGACGATGCGAAGGGCATCGATGTCGAGGCCCGAGTCGGTCTCATCCATCAGGGCGAATTTCGGCTCAAGCATCGCCATTTGCAGGATTTCGCAGCGTTTCTTCTCGCCGCCGGAGAATCCGTCGTTGACCGCACGGGACGTGAACTTGCGGTCGATCTTCAGCAGATCCATTTTCTCGTACAATTTCTTGTAGAACGAGGTCGCATCGAGGTCGGCATTCTCTCCGAGGCGCGCCTGCAAGGCGGCGCGCACGAAATTGGCGATCGACACTCCCGGAATCTCGCTCGGGTACTGAAAGGCGAGGAAAAGCCCGGCTCGCGCACGTTCATCGGGCTCCATGGGAAGCACCGGCTGCTCGTCGAGAAAGACGGCGCCGCTCGTGACGGTATAGTCGGAATGCCCAGCGAGTGCCTTGGCGAGGGTCGATTTGCCGGTGCCGTTTGGCCCCATGATGGCGTGGACCTCGCCCTGTTTGATGGTCAGGGAGACGCCTTTGACGACCGGCTTGTCGCCGATGCTCACGTGCAGATCTTGAATGACGAGTTCGCTCATTGCTGGAAGGGGCCGATGAAGGGAGTGGCTTACGGTTTGATCGAGCCGCGAAAACTCAGGTCGATGTGTACGGCGACATGATCCGGGGGCAGCACGCAGCGGAGGCGCTCCATGAGATCAGAAGGGATCTCCACATCGTGGATCTCTCCGGTCGCGTCGTCGTGGAAGTGAGCGTGCTCGTGAAGGTTGGGGCAATAGCGCGTGGATTCGCGGACGAAGTTGACCTGCTTGATCAGACCGCACTGGACGAGAGTTTCGAGGCAGTTGTAGACCGTTGCGAGGGAGACTGTCGGCATTCGCATCTTCACACGATCGAAGACCTCTTCAGCTGTGGGATGGTCGCGTTTTGCAAGGATCACTCCGTAGACCACTTCACGGTGTGGAGTGGAGCGGAGCCCGCTGTCGGAGAGGCGCTGCGTCAGGGTGGCATTGGGTGGATCCGCAATCATCGGCAGCTGTAAAGAGAATTAGAATCAATCTAAGTGCAAGTGAGAGTTGGAATTATTCCAGCCAGCGAGGCGGCGCCTCTTACCGGCTCGGGTCTTGATGCGGCCAGTAGGTTGGAAGCGGACCGCCGGCGCTATCTTCCGCATCATTTGCACTAAAGTGCGTTGCAGTTGCCCCGTTCCTGGAGAATATTCAATCAATTCCAATGTGTGCCACGATGGGCACGGATTCAACGCGGAGCGTGATAGCGTAATGCGCCAGGATATTCAATTGTTGGCGCAAATGGTTGAGGCTGCGCCCGATATCATGGGAGCCTGCGATGCCCAGGGGCGGCTAACTTATCTCAATCGAGTTGGCCGTGAACGTCTTGGCATTGGAGAGGATGTTATGGAAACTGGAGGTCTGCCTTGCATCCAGTTCTATCCACCAGCCATCGCCACAATGATCAAGGGTGTGGCGCTGCCGACTGCTGCCCGCGATGGCGTATGGCGAGGTGAATCGGCCCTGTGCGACCGGGTTGGCAGGGAGTGGCCGGTCGAGCAGGTGATCTTCGTTCACCGCGACGCCGATGGTGCCGTCGCGGGCTTTTCCACGATTGTCCGGGATATCGCGGCTCAGCGCCTCGCCGAGAAGGCGTTGCGGGACTCGGAAGAGCGTTTCTCAAAGGCATTCTATGCTTCGCCCGATCCGTACGTCATTGTTGACCATACCACTCACTTGATGGTCGATGTAAACGACGCCTACTGCCGGCGATTTGAGGTATCGCGCGAAGAGGCGATTGGCAGGAGCAACAGCGATCTTGGACTCTGGGGCGACCTCGAGGAGCGCGACCGTTTCATCGCAATGATCAGCCGCGACGGGGAGGTGCACGAGATGGAACAGCATCACCGTACGCGTTCGGGCCAGACCGTCATCTGCCTCGTCACGGCATTCCGGACCGAAATCGGCGGTCGCCCCTGCACGTTTTACCGGATGCGGGACGTCACACGCGAACGCCGGGCGGAACAAAGCTTGCGTGAGTCCGAGGAGAAGTTCTCCAAAGCTTTCCGGGCTTCGCCTGACTCGATCACGATCGCGACGTTCGACGAGGGACGGATCATCGATGTCAACGATGGTTTCACCCGGCTGCACGGCTGGGCGCGCGAAGAAGCGGTCGGCCGGACCAGCTTTGAGCTGCAGTTGTGGAGCGATCAGGCGGTTCGCCGGGAGATTCTGGAGCTGCTGCAGGACGGCAAGCCCGTGCGTAATCTGCCGGTGGTCGGGCGGGATCGCGCCGGTGGCCTGCACCACTGCCTCTATTCGGGGGATGCCACTGAGATCGGGGGCACTCGCTGTCTGATCTCGATCGTTCGTGATGTGACAGAGCAGCAACATCTGGAGGAGCAGCTGCGGCATGCCCAGAAGATGGAATCCGTCGGCCAGCTTGCCGGAGGCGTGGCGCACGATTTCAACAACATCCTCACTGTAATCCAGGGGCACACCTCCCTGTTGTTGGGCGATCAGCGGCTGCCGCCCGACGTGCGGGAATCACTGCGCCAGATCGAACAGAGCGGCGATTTTGCGGCAAAGCTGACCCGCCAGCTGCTGTTGTTTGGCCGAAAACAGATGCCGCAACCGGGTCGGCTCGCACTCAACGATGTGGTCGCCCGGGTGACGCGCCTGCTTGAACGGGTTATCGGCGAGAACATTGGACTGGAACTCGATCTTGCTTCCGGCCTTCCGGAAATCATTGCCGATGCAGGAATGGTGGACCAAGTCCTGCTGAACCTGGTGCTCAACGCCCGGGATGCCATGCCGGCCGGAGGAAGGGCGACGATCTCGACGAAACAGCTTGAGGTGGACGCCGGGTATGTGCGTCGCAATCCCCAGGCGCACCGCGGCTGCCATGTGGGGATGCAGGTGCGAGACACGGGCGTTGGCATTGCCCCGGAGATTCTGCCGCGCATCTTCGATCCATTCTTCACCACCAAGCAGGAGGGCAAGGGCACTGGACTCGGGCTCGCGACTGCGTATGGTATTGTGGAGCAACATTCAGGCTGGATCGAGGTGGAATCACGTCCGGGGGACGGCACGCAGTTTACCGCCTGGTTTCCTGCGATGGTTGCCAGGGCGCCGGAGCTCAGACCTGTTCCGTTGGCACCGGCGCAGACGCGCGGGGGAGAAACAATTCTAGTCGTCGAGGACAAGGATCCCGTGCGGGCCATTATCCGGGCGGTCCTGACCCGCTTCGGCTACCGGGTGATCCTGGCGGCTGACGGGTTGGAAGCGCTGACCCGCTGGGCGGAACACAAGGATCAGATCAGACTATTGTTCACCGATGTCGTCATGCCCGGCGGAATGACGGGCAAGGATCTTGCCGACCGGCTGAGGGCCGTGCGCCCCGATCTGAAGATCATCTTCTGCAGTGGATACAACGCCGACATCATCGACCCCGCGGTGCTGAAGGTGCCGGGGACCCGGTTCCTCGCGAAACCGTTTGACGTCGGCAGCCTCGCCCAGACCGTGCGGGAATTGCTGAACGCGGGGTGAGCGCGGTGGGGCGGGCGGCGGTTCGCTGATCCCGATCGAGGCAGATGGTTGGACCGGGTTTCCGCTGGAGCCTCCGGCAGACCGAGGGTTTCTCGTTCTCTCGCGCACTTTTCGGCCGCGTGCCTCCGGGATCAATGTCAACTAATAGATGACATTTTGATCTGGGCGGAGGCGCTCGGAAGCCGTGGAGTGGCTCCGCTGCGCCTCCTGCCAGCACCAGTGCCAGGGTTCATAGACCACCCCCAGGGGATTGTCGCGAGGATAGCTGAGGCGAAAGCCAAAGCGCGTTGCGTGGCGTGACAGCCAGGCGAATCCCCGGGTGTCCCCAAACGCTTCGCTGAGCGTCGGCGCGACTCCATCGGTGATGTCCAGCGCCCGACCGGAGTGGTGTTCGCTGCAACCGGGAGCCGCATTCGTCCGGAGAATCTCGTCAAGTAGCACGCCCCGGGCGAGCTTGTGGCGGATCAGCTCAGCCTGTCGCCCGATGCTCCGGAACCCTGAGACCGGCTGGAGTGCGATCCCTTCCGCCATCGCTGCCGCCCGCATGGCGCGCCAGGCCTGCGCCGCACCCGGCGCGAGCTGACAGTCGCGGTTCTGGTGGTCGGGTCCAATGGAAACGAGCTCGGTCGTTCCGGGTTGGAGCGGCAGCCCGCGCGCAACCGCGTAGTCAGCGGGAATGCCGAGCTCGGCCCAGATTTGCGTGCGATGCGACATTGCGTGCTTGGCAACCGGGTGAGTGGCCCGGGCTCTGTCAATTTGTTTTGGCCAACGCACCAACAAGGCGCTCAAAGATGCCGCACAGGTTCTCCGCGCGCGCCTCACTAAACTCAACCGGTTGATTGAACACCTGCCCCAGCTCCGCGAGAAAGTTGAGACAGAATACCACCGAGTACACGACAACCATGCCAGTACAGGCCACCTGCAAGCGTGTGGCGGGTGGCGGCTGATGCAATTCGAACGACATAGGCCTGACCAGTTGCGGTGCGGATTTCGTAGACGTAATGACACAGGCCGGTCGGGAAGCGGGTCACCGAGCTGATTGAGTCCGGGAAGTGCGACCGAAACACGCCCCAGCCGTGGTTTCGTCGGGTGAAGGTGCTCTCGCGGTCATGGTTCCCGTTGGCCGTCGTGGCCATGACTTGTGATCAGCGGGGATTCTGAGGCAGAGATCGCCAGTGAGCAGGCTCCTGCTTTCCGAATCGAAACAGAAGTTGCCATCCTGGCCCGAAATGGCGCAGCCATTTCTTCATAGCGGCGGGAGGACAAAGTCCGACGCGCCGCTATGAGCCGTGTTCGGCCAGCCAGCGTTCGGCCTCGATGGCGGCCTGACAGCCCATTCCCGCCGCTGTGATCGCCTGCCGATAGACATGATCGGCGCAATCGCCGGCGACGTAGACTCCCGGGACTTTCGTCTTCACCTGACTGCCATTGACCGGGCGAAAATAGCCATTTTCGTCGACGTCCAGCGCCTGGGCAAACGGCTGCGTGTTCGGCACATGGCCGATCGCCATGAAGACGCCCTTGCACGGGATGACGCTTTCGGCGCCCGTCTTCACGTTTCTCACTTTGACGCCGCTGACTCCTTCCCGCGGGTTGCCCTGGACCTCGACCAAAACGCTGTCCCATGCGGGGGTGATCCGGGGATGGGCGAGGGTGCGCTCGGCCATGATCTTCGAAGCGCGGAGCGCATCGCGCCGGTGGATCAACGTGACCTTGCTGGCAAAACGCGTGAGGAACAGCGCTTCTTCGCAGGCCGAATCGCCGCCGCCGACCACAGCGACCTCCATGTCGCGGTAAAAGGCTCCGTCGCAAGTCGCACAGGTGGTCACTCCCTTGCCGCCGAAGTACTCCTTTTCCCCCGGCACGCCCATGAGCCGCGGCGAAGCGCCCGTCGCGATGATCGCCGTCCGGGCAAGGATCTCCCGCTCACCAGTGCGAATCTTCAGCGGCTGGGCGGAAAAGTTGACCGACTCAACGCGGGCCTGCTCGAAACGGGCGCCGAATTTTGCCGCCTGCTTGCGCAGGTTGTCCATGAGCTGGAACCCGTCGACTCCCTCGGGGAAGCCGGGGAAGTTCTCCACCTCGGAGGTGGTGGTAAGCTGCCCGCCGGGCAGTGTGCCCTCGAGGAGGAGCGGAGAGAGATTGGCGCGCCCGCTGTAGACGGCCGCAGTAAGGCCTGCCGCGCCAGTTCCAATGATCACGACATTTTCAACGGGGGAGGACATAAGGATTGAGATCCAAGAATGAGCACACAGACCGATGGCAGCGCAAACCAAGAGTAAGCATGGCAAACCGGGAAACCTTGAAACCGGGAAATCGCGAAGGCACCCGTGGCCCGATTCTTTTCCGTGGCAAGCTGCTCCACGGCATCCAGGATGAAATGCGCGATGGGACCGGCGGGCACCCCTTCGACTCCGCTCAGGGTCCAGACCACTAGCCGTCTTCAATCACCTCGTCCGGCAGTTCATTCTTGTCGTCCGGTCCGGGCGGGAAATGCGCGGCGAGCAGGTCGCCAGCGCGATTGATCCCATTGAGCAGCCCATCCGTGAATTCGCCGCGCTTGAAGTTGTTGGCCATCGCGGCGGCAAGTTCCCTCCAGAATCGGTTGCCGCACTTCGCATGCACGGCCTCGTCGCCAATCACGGCAAAGGTCCGGGAACGCGGGGCCACAAAGAGCAGGACGGCGTTGTGCTGTTTTGTCTTCTGCATGCCGAGCTGCAGGAACGCCTGCTGCGCGCTGGCCACGGGATCCTGCGCCAGCTTGTGGCTGACCATCACCCTGATTTCACCGGATGACTTATGCTCGGCCGCATGGATGGCCGCGTGGATTTGCTCGTGGGCGAGCGCGTTGACGAACTTCCGATGTCTCATCGCTATCCTTTCACCAGCTGCCGCCGGCGCCCCCGCCGCCAAAACTGCCTCCGCCGCCGGAGAATCCGCCACCGCCTCCGCCACCACTTCCCCCACCGAATCCTCCGCCGCCAAAGCCGCCTCCACCCAGCCAGAACGACGGACCGGTCGGCGAGAACCGGCGTCCACCAGACCGCTGGTAAACGGCGCTGCGCTGCTGAAAGCGACTCACCATGGAAAGCACAATCAAGATGATGAAAAAGCCGGCGAAAATCGGCCAGCCCCCGATACCCGTGGCTTTATCTGCGTTCGTCCGCCCCGTTCCGTGATACTCCCCTCGCGTGGCAGCGATCATCGCGTTGACCGCTGCTTTTAACCCGCCGGCATAGTCTCCGGCGCGGAAGCGAGGCTTCAGCTCGTTGTCAATGATCAGATGGCAGACTCCGTCCGGCAGGGCACCCTCCAAGCCATAGCCGACCTGAATGAAAAGCTGGTGCTCCTGCATGAACGCGAAGAGCACAGCCCCGTTCTTCTTGTCCTTCTGGCCGACGCCCCAGGCTTGCGCCACGCGCACGGTGTAATCCTCAACTGAGGAGTCCGACTGCATTTTCGGAAAGATGGCGACGACGATTTGATTCGACGTGTCGCGCTCGAATTGTTCGAGCTGGCGGTTGAGCTGGTCGGCAACGGTTGGGGACACGATGCCCGCGGCATCGTTGAAATAGCGTGCCGGGCTGGGTGGGATGACCTCGGCGCCGCAAAGCGCGCCGATGCCCGACAGGTAGGCGAAGAAGAGCAAGGTGGCGATCCCGCGCATTGATCGAATCGTAGCGCCGGTCTGGGAGCGGCGTCCAGACGGCCAGTCGCAGACTGGCACCAGCCCTGGCCCGGATTGCGCCGGCCGACGAACGCATGCAATCATCATACGCACGGTTCCCACGCAGGTCTCACGGCTTCCCCGGCGCGGGTTTGGAGCCGAAGTCAAACTGCACCGGCGGCGGCTTCTCCGCTCCGGGCGTGGCCTGGAAATACGCCTTGTCCTTGAAACCGAAGGCGGCGGCGAAGAAAACCGCCGGCACCCGCTTGATCGCGGAATTGTAATCAAGGGCCGCATCGTTGAACCGGCCCCGTTCGACGGCGATGCGGTTCTCCGTGCCTTCGAGCTGGGCCTGCAGCATCTGAAAATTGGCGGTGGCCTTGAGGTCCGGGTAACGCTCGACAACCACCAGCAGCCGGGAGAGCGCGGACGAGAGCTGGCCCTGGGCCTGCTCAAACTGGGCAAGTTGGGCCGGGTCCGTCGGGGCGGCGGTCTGGCTAAGCTGCACCTTGCCGACCGACGCGCGCGCCTCGGTGATCTCGGTCAGCGTCGATTTCTCGAAGTTGGCCGCGCCCGACACCGTGCTGACCAGGTTGGGGATTAGATCGGCGCGGCGCTGGTAGACATTTTGCACCTGGGCCCACTGGGCGTCAACTGCCTGGGAACGGTTGACCAGGCTGTTGTAGGCGCTCACCGCGGCGATCACCAGAATCACGGCCAGGAGAATGAACGCGCCAACGATGCCGAGAATGATTTTGGTCATAAGTGAACTACATCTATTAGCCGGAATCGGCGCGAAGACAAGAGAGCCGGCGATACAAAGTCGCAGCCGGATTGGAGGGCTTCCGGTGCAAGCACCAAATGCTGTTGAGTGCCCGCTGGCTTGGGATTGCATTGCATCCCGGCAGTCGCTGCAACATCGGGCGCATCTCCCGATTGACGGTAATGCAGCAAGCCCGGCGATTCCGTAGCGGAGCCGCGTGCCTAGCCGGAGCTTTAGCGAAGGCTGGCGTCCGGCTCCGACGGCGCGAAACGCCTGCCATGCCGTAGCCTTGCGCGAAGGCTGGCCGCGCCGCTACCGTCAATCGGGAGATGCACGCTGCAACATCAGTGGCGGCCCGGCGGAGTGGACACACGCCGGCAGACCTGTTCTGGTGAAGACAGTCCAGTGGCCCCCAATCCTCCAAGTTCGACCCCAGCGGAGTTTCCCACCACCAGTCGCGGAAACCCATCAGGCGCTGCCGCGACCGCGAGCCGGGGCTCGAACGAGGCGGGCGGACGGCACTGGGCGTGGTGGATCGCGCTGGTCGTGGCGGCAGCATTCATCCTCGTCCCTTATGGGCGCTGCATCGCCAAGCGGGGGGATCTGACGTCGCTCATCCGATTCGGGCGGGATTTCGATTCGCGCCTGGTGCCGGCCCTGCGCGCCCAGCCTCACTTTGTCTATCCCGGCACGGGCTTCGATGGGCAGTTCTACGCACAGCTGTCCGCCGATCCGCTGCTGCTGGATCCGAAGACGGCGCCGGCCCTGGACGGCGTCACGTTGCGTGCGCGCCGGATCCTCCTGCCCGCGGTCACATGGACCCTGAGCGGTGGAAGTCCACGGTTGGTGCTCTGGATTTACCCGCTGCTCAATCTCGTGGCGTGGGCCGGGCTGGCGGTCATGGCCTGGCGGATACTGCCGCGCGATGGCCGGGCCGGGCCGGTGGTGTTCCTGGCGATCGTGCTCGGTCCGGGCGCGGTCGAATCGGCGAGCCGGGCGTTGCCGGACCTGCCGGCGTTTGTCATCGCGTTCGCGTCGTTCGGCGTGCCCGCTCTCGGGGGCGCGATGCTCCTGGCGGCGGCCGCGCTCGGTCGAGAAACGGCCCTGTTGGCCTGGCCGGGGAGATTGGGCGGGTTGCCCGACTGGCGGACAAACTGGCGGCGTTGGGCGGTGGATGGTACGGTCACCGTGGCACCGCTCGCCTTGTGGATGCTGTCGTTATACCTGCGATTCGGCTTTGGTGGACGGGTCAACGGCGGCAATTTCGGCCTGCCGGTGGCGGGAATGGCCGGTCGCGTGGGCGAGATCGCGGCCCAGTTCTCGGCGCATCCGCTCGCAGGCGCGAGCGACCTGCTGCTGGCTCCACCCATGCAGAGCTGCGTGCTCATCGGGTCGGTGTTGGTCCAGTTCTTCTACCTGGTCGCGCACCCGCAATGGCGGGACGCCGCCTGGCGGTGGGGCGTGCTGGCGGGCTTGCTGGCGCTTTGCTTGAGCTGGTCAACGTGGGAGGCGTTTTACACGGTCACGCGGCACCTGCTGCCGCTGCACCTGGCGTTTAATCTGCTGCTGGCAAAGACGCCGTCCCCGCACCGCTGGACCTGGTTCGCGCTCGGCAATCTTTACGTCATCCCACGAGCGCTGTTCTGGATTGGTTTCCCCTGAGCGCGCTGTTCGAGTTCGGTGGCTGGAGACCATTCGCGGCGGGCTGGCCGCAGGATGCATTTGCCGATTGACGGTGAAGCAGGAAGCTTGGCGATTCCGTAGCGGAGCCGCGTGCCTAGCCGGAGCTTTAGCGAAGGCTGGCGTCCGGCTCCGACGGCGCGGAATGTCGCGCCGCTACCGTCAATCGGAAGATGCCCCCTCTCATTTTCCTCGTTCCAGAGCGACCAATTGGCATGAAAAAATCTCTCCAGTGTTGACGAAGTATTTCACGCGGAGTTCCCACGAAGGAGCCTCTTGCACGAAATCGTCAGCGTTGGGGCCTTTCCCGACCATTGGATGTCCCAGCCAAATATCGACTAATCCGATCCGCTCATCCACGACCGAGTTCCTGCGGTCTTCCGGAAAAATCTAGGAAATCAAGGCCGGAACAGGCTGGGCGCAAATCATCCGCGAATCCGGGTCCGCGAAAAGCCTCCGGTGTCACATTCTGGCGCCCGCGGTCGGACAGCGGAGGAGGTCTGCCACGAAAGACACGAACCACACGAAAGCGGGCTGCGGGGCGCTTTGCGTCATAGTGTCTTGTGGGGGAGTTTTCATCCGCGGCATCCGCGAAATCTGCGACCAAAATCCGATCCGATTGAACCGTGGAGCCACTCGCTCACGCTCGCAGCTATGGTAGAGAAAGCGGAAGAGCTGAATGTCCATCTGTGCCATCCGCGAAATCTGTGGTTGAAAATGGATCCGGTTCAGCCGTGAGGCCACTCGCTCATGCTCGCAGCTACTGAAGAAAGGGCTGAAAGGCTGAAACGCTGAAAGCTGAAACCGAAAGGAGGCTTTGCGGTCTGCCGGCTTTCCGACAAGGCCCGGACCACTCGCTGGCGCTCGCGGCCACGGAAGGAAGAGGCTGAATGGCTGAAAATGGAGCGTGGCTGGGCGGTTTGCTTCCCGATCTTACTTGGACCACTCGCTCACGCTCGCAGCCACGAGGAGTCGGGCGACCGGATCTTTTATTCACCAGCCCCAGCTGCGGCGGATGCGGAGCGGCTGGTGGAGATCCTCGGACACTTCGAGAAGAAACCGGCTGGGCGAGAGCATCGTGGCCGATCCGCCCTTGGCGTTCACTTTTGGAAAACAGAGGTACAGCTCGTCCTTGGCCCGGGTGACTGCGACGTAGAAGAGCCGTCGCTCCTCATCGAGGTCGTTCGACTCGATCGCGCGGCGGAGCGGAAACATGCCGTCGGCCAGCCCGAGGATGAAGACGACGCCGAACTCGAGCCCCTTGGCCTGATGCACCGTGGTGAGCCGGAGCGCATCCGCATCCGGGTCGACCTGCCGGTCGCTCGTCTCCGAGTTGAGCAGCTGGATCTGGGCGAGCAGGTCCTGCATATCGTCAAAGCGATAGGCAAAGCCGATGAGCGACTTCAGGTCGTCCAGGCGCGATGCATAGTTGGCATAGGCTCCTTTCAGGTAGTCCCCGTACCAACCATCGATCGCCACCTCCACGGTTTTGCATGGTTTGTCCAGCCGAAGCGTGGCGGCCACCTGCTGGAGCGAGGCCACGAGGCGCGGCCATTCGTCCTTGGATTCTCTTGGCACCTTCGCCGCCACCTCCTCGGACGCGAGCGCGTCCACGAGGTTGCGCTGCTGGGTGCGCGCACAGGCGAGGGCGGCATCGTAAAGCTTCTGGGCCCCCTTGTCGCCGACCCGGGGCAGCAGCACCGCGATGCGCTGCCAGGCCATGGCGTCGCCGGGATTGTAGACGAAGCGCAGCAGGGCGACGAGGTCGCGGATGTGCGCCTGCTCGAAGAACCGCACGCCGCTCGTGATAACGTACGGCATGCCGACGCGCGAGAGTTCGAGCTGCAAATCGAGCGCCTGAAAGTGCGCGCGGTAAAGCACCGCGATGTCGGCCAGCGGCCGGCCCTCGTCGACGAGCCCTTTGACGCGCTGAATGACGAAGGACGCCTGCTCGCGCGTGTCGAGCGCCTGCACGAGGAACGGCTTTTCGTGGTCGGGCCGCGCCGCCCGCAGTTCCTTCTCAAAGTGCCGGCCCTTGGGCTGGGCGGCCAGGACGCCGTTGGCGAAGGCCAGAATCGACGGCGTGGAGCGGTAGTTTGTCTCGATGCGGTGGATCTGCGTGCCGGGATGCCGGTCGGGAAACGTGATGATGTTCTCGAAGTTGGCGCCGCGCCAGGAGTAGATGCACTGCGCGTCGTCGCCCACCGCCATCACCCGGTGGTGCGCGCCGACGATGTCGACGATCTGCGCCTGGAGGGTGTTGGTGTCCTGGTATTCGTCGACGAGGACGTGGTGGAAACGCTGCTGGAGATGGGCTGCAACCTCGGGAGCCTTGCGGAGGAGTTCCAGCCAGTACTCGAGCAGATCGTCGTAATCGACCACGCTTTGCTTCCGCTTGCGCTCGCGATAGGCGGCGGCAAATCCGCCAATCTCCTCGGTGATCGCCTCGTGCTGCGGATAGAAGCGGTTGATCGTTTCGCCGAGCGCGCGCTGGGTGTTGCGCGCGAAGCTGATGATCTCGAACAGCGGGCCGGGGCGCGGATGCGTCTTGTCCTTGAAGAAGATCTTGTCGCGGTCCTCAACCGCCTCGCGCAGGAGGCTGTCCGCCTCCTCGGCGTCGAGGATGGTGAAGGCGCGTGGCAGCCCGATGGCATCGCCGTAGATACGAAGGATTTTGTGCCCGATGTGGTGGAAGGTGCCGCCCCAGAAACGGTGGGCCTCGACCCCGGTGAGGTCCTGCACGCGGTCGAGCATCTGCCGCGCGGCCTTGTTGGTGAAGGTCAGCAGCAGGATCTCGTGCGGTTTGACGCCCTGAGTCAGCAGGTGGGCGACGCGGTAGGTGAGGGTGCGCGTCTTGCCCGAGCCGGCGCCGGCGAGCACGAGCAGCGGACCGGGCGGAGCCGTGACGGCGGCGAATTGCTCGTCGTTGAGTTCGCGCGCGGAAATCAATGTGCGGAATCGACAGCGGCGCGCCGGGCTCGGGCTTGAGGACGAAATCCATGCAGGGTAGGCGGAAAAGCGGGAAGGCGGGAAAGCGGAAAGGCGAGAAAGCGGGAAGGCAGAAGTCAGAGGTCAGAGCTCACGAGTCAGGAGGCTGGAGGCGGTGTGCGGGAGGCGGGAAGGCGGAAAAGCGGGAAGGCGGAAGGCGGAAAGGCAGGAGTCAGGAGGCTGGACCCGGCGGGGGGAAGACAAAAGATTACCACAAGGTGCAGGCCCGGAGCGGATGTTTCATGGGGACGCGACGCCCTCGTCGCGTTTGCTCCTCCCAAACAACTTTACCTGAATTGCAGCCAAGAACAGAACTGTAGCTGCGAGCGTGAGCGAGCGGCCGGAAAATCATGATTCCGCGCAGCGGAATCATAGCAGCACCAGGTTGTCGCGGTGGACAACTTCGAGGTGCTTGCGGCCGGGGTAGATGAGGCGGAGTTCGTCGGTGGTCTTGCCGGCGATGCGCGGAATCTCGTCCGCGCCGAACGCCGCCACGCCGCGTGAGAAGACCGTACCATCCGGACCGGCGATGTTTACGATGTCACCGATAGCGAATCCACCCTCAGCCGTCGTCACCCCGACGGCGAGAAGGCTGCGGCCTTGTTCGCGCAGGACCGGCACGGCGCAGGTGTTGACGGCAATCGTACCGGTCGGCCGCTGGAAGTAGGCCAGCCAACGCTTGCGCGCCTCCATGGGCAGTCCGCTGGGCACAAAGAAAGTGCCAGTGCAGCGACCGCTGAACAGCCGGTTCAGGACGTCGGGTTCCGTACCGCTGGCGATAAAAACACCGCAGCCCGATTTGGTGGCCAGCTTGGCGGCGGAGACCTTGCTGATCATGCCACCGACCGCAGTCTCGCTGGTGGTGCCTCCGGCCATGGCCTCGATTTCCGGCGTGATCTTCTCAATAACCGGCACGACCTTTCCCGTGCCCTTCAGGTCGACCAACCCCGGCGCTACCGAGAGAATCACGAGGTATTGCGCCTGAACGAGACTGGCGACCATGGCCGACAGGGTGTCGTTCTCGCCGAACTTGATCATGATCTCGGCGGCGCTCACGGTGTCGTTCTCATTGACGACCGGAACGGCGCCATAATCAAACAGGCGCTCGAAGGTCTGGCGGGCCGCGAGGTAGCGCGAGCGCACGCGAAGATCGTCGTGGATGAGGAGAACCTGGGCGGCGACGATGCCATGGGGATCGAAGCCCCGTTGCCACGTCTGCATGAGCAGGCTCTGGCCAATCGCGGCGCAGGCCTGCTTCTTCGTCACCTCCTTGGGTCGTTTGGCGAGACCGAGCCGGCCCATTCCCAGTCCGATGGCCCCGGAGGTGACCACAATGACTTCCGTGCCGCGCTGCCGCAGTCCGGCGATCTGGGCACAGATGGACGCGATGCGTTCCTCGTTGAGCTGTCCGGAGCCGGTCGTCAGAACGCCCGTGCCCAGTTTCACCACCACGCGCCGCAGGCGGGGTATGGTCGCGACTGGTGAAGAACAAGAAACGTCTTTTTGCACCAAGCTGCCTTTGATGTAGGAGCCTGCTTGCAGGCGATGGGGGAACAATGGCCTGCAGGATCGCCTGCAAGCAGGCTCCTACAGGTGAAGGCAGGAAACCTAGACGGTCGTCAGCTCCTTTTCCTTGGCGGCGAGGTGGGCATCGATGTCCTTGATGAACTTGTCGGTGATCACCTGAATATCCTTCTCAACGCGCTTGGCATCGTCCTCGGAAAGCCTGCCCTCCTTCTGCTGTTTCTTGGCGGTCTCCATCGAGTCGCGGCGGGCGCTGCGGATGGACACGTGGCCTTCCTCAGCAAGTCGGTGGGCGATCTTGACGAACTCCTGGCGGCGCTCCCGGCTCAGTTCCGGCAGGGGCATGCGAATGATGCTGCCGTCGACAATTGGATTGATCCCGAGATTGGCGGTCTGCAGGGCTTTCTCCACGCTCCGGAGGATCGACTTGTCCCAAGGCGTGATCTGAATCAGGCGCGGATCCGGCGTGGTAATCGCCGCGCAATCCCGCAGGCGCATCGTGGTGCCGTAGGCTTCGACCATGACGCTGTCCACCATCGCCGGCGAAGCCTTGCCGGTGTGAATAGTGCCAAATTCGTGGAGCGTGTGGTCGAGGGCCTTCTTCATCCGGCCCTGCATGTCGGTTAGAATCGGATGGTTCATGGGGTTTGTGGGGGAGAATGCTGGATTGATGGTCGTGGGGTGGGGCGGTGAAAACGGGCGCGGATTCGATCCTGGGGGTGGCGGCGGCTCACCCATGCACCAGCGTACCGACCTTTTCGCCCAACACCGCCCGCTTGATGATATGCGGCTCGGCGAGGTTGAAGACCAGGATGGGCACGTTGTTGTCGAGGCAGAGGGAAAAGGCGGTCGAATCCATGACATTGAGCCGTTGCCGGAGGGCGTCGATGAACGTGATCTGGTCGAAACGCACCGCGTCGGAATTCTTCTTGGGATCCTTGTCGTAAATGCCGTCGACCTTGGTCGCCTTCATGATGATGTCGGCGTGCATTTCGCTGGCGCGGAGCGCCGCGGTGGTGTCGGTGGAGAAATACGGGTTGCCGGTCCCGGCGGCGAAGATCACCACGCGGCCCTTCTCCATATGCCGGATCGCGCGGCGGAGAATGAACGGCTCGGCGATCTCGTTCATCGGAATGGCGCTCTGCACGCGCACATTGACGCCCATCTTCTCAAGGCAATCCATCAGCGCGAGGCCGTTGATGACGGTGGCGAGCATGCCCATGTAGTCGCCGGTGGTGCGGTCGACCCCGCGCTGCTCGCCCGGCAGCCCGCGAAAGATGTTGCCGCCGCCAATGACGAGGCCGATCTGCACTCCGAGTTCGTGCACTTCCTTCACCTGGGCGCACGTCTTCTCCAGCGTGGGGGCGTCAATCGGATCGCCCGCCTTGCCGCCGCGGAGCACCTCGCCGCTCAGCTTGAGCACAACTCGCTTGTATTTGATCGCCGGCTGCCCGGCTGGCTGGTCCTGCATGACGCAGGATGTAACGATCCAATGGTTTGTCCGTCAATCGCGGAGATCGCGCCGGTGGGAGCCTGCCGGACTTCGTCCTCCGTGCTCCTCATCAAATGACTTGCTGCGCTTGCTGCAACGCCACTTTGCTATCCTATCAACGGCATCCAGGATAAAATGCACGATGAATAGTCGCTCTCCAACCAAACGGCGTCCGCCGTTTGTTTAGCGGCATGCCCGCCTTCGCTCCGGGAGCTACGGCGTGGCTGCTGAACCCTGACGGGCCGCGTCGGAGCCTTGGCGGAGACGGGGAGGGCGAAGCCCGACAGGCTGCTAAAGCACGTCGTAAACGAAGCGAACGTAATAGGTTGTATCGAGACGTTTGTTGCCGTCGACCGGTCTGGAATTGTACTCGTTGGTGACACCGAGGCGCAGCGACCAGATCTTCGAGCCGCCGAATGGCATGGTCAGATTGGAATCGTGATCCAGGACGTAGGTGTTGTTGCCCTGGAATGCCGGGGTATAGCTGACGATGTTCTTCATCACGGCCCATGGCGCAAGATCGAGCCGGTGTACGATTCCAAGGCCGAGGCCGGCCGAGGAGAAATTGGGAGACGCCGGGACGGTATCGTAGGTTTCGTACCGGTAGGAAAAACCAGCGCGGAATTGCAGATCCTCCTTCTTGGAACGAATGGCATTGATGCCGATGCCGGCCAGCGCGCTGCCGCGCAGTTTGATGTGCTGCACATTGTCCTGCATCACCGCGGTTGACGCATACCACGACCAGTCCTTGGAGAAGAAGGCGTTGTACTCGACTCCACCCTTGTACATGTCCTGCGACGTCACGCTGTTTGCCACGGTGTGGTTGGCGGAGCCGTAGAATTTGAGCGAATCGCTCGGCCCCTTCCAGGTGGCGACGGCTCCGAAGGCGCCACCGAAGCCGGTCGAGTTTCCGCTCGTGCCCGAGATGTCCGTGGTAAATTCCATTACCCAATGGTGTCGCGCGGCCACGACGTCCGGGTCCTCGGCTCCCTGCTTCCACGACGACTTGATGTTTTCAACCCTGGTCGGGAGATTGCTGCTGGCGCCGGAGACGACCACACCGGAATCCTTCGGCGCAACTTTGCCGTTCACGGTCGAGCTGTCCTTCGTTTTCACGAACACCGGTTCATCGGTCTCGAAGGAGGCGACCAAGTCCTGCTTGATCGACATGTCGCCGGCAAAGGCGGTCGTGATGGTCACCTTGCCGTCGGCGACGTGCACGTTCTTGCCGCGGATGACCGTGCCGTCCTTGAGGGTGAGGGAGTCGGCCCGGGCGGGCCATGGGCCGGCTCCAAGAAGCAACAGGATGAAGATTCCGGCGGTGAGGCGGATGCTTGATGTCATGGTTTGAGAGGGGGTTTCGGCCTTATGGCGCTGCAGTTGCGGGGGCGGGTTTGCCTGCCGGTGACGCCTGGATTGCCGGCGCAGTTACTGAATCACGCGCGGGCGGAGGATCTCCAGCCACCCGCCACCACCAGGAGTCGCGCCAGTTCCACGCCGCCGTCACCAGCACGGCGAAGATCAGGAATATCAGCATCCAGCGCTGACGCCGGGCGGCGGCTTTGTCTTCAAAGGGATCCTTCAACGACAGCCGGGCATGGGTCGGAACGCGGGCCAGGTGGGTCAGCGCTGTTCCCAGCGGAACATTGATTCTCACGCGACCGTTGACGGCCCAGCCGGTGCCATCGAGCACGGGGCCAAGCGTGCGCTGGCGGAGCTTGAGCCAGGCGAGCAATACTGACGGGACCGAGACCAGGAGAACGGCACCGAGGACCGCCAGCGGCATCTGCCACGGCGCGAGCTTGACAAAGCCGACGGCGATCGACGCCAACGCGCCCCCGATGTAGCCGAGGGCGAGGCCGACAGCGGCAAAAATGGCGGCGAACTTGCCGATATCGAAGGCCTCGGCTTTGGCCGGCGGGCCGGCGTCCGGGACCGTGGGCACGGCTCCGGATGCCAGCTGGGCCGCGGACTTGTCTTTTGCGGCGGCGAAACGCTCAGCCTGTCCCTCGATAAATCGGGCCAGTTTCTTGTACGGGAGCCAGAAGGCCTGGCGCAGCGAAATGGAGTTTTCGAGCATCTTGACAATCGTGGCATCCCAATCGCGTCCCTGGCAGTCGTAGAAAATGCCGTTGCGGCCCACCATCAGGTAGTCGCTGTCGCCCTGGGTGAAGCACGCGGCAATCTTCATGGTTGCTCCGTCCGCCCGGCGGCAGGCGCAGTAGGCGATGCAGAGGTTGCTGTTTGAAGCGAGGGCGGCATGCGCGTCGGGGTCGCCCACCTGCACGCACAGTTCGCAGCTGCGACCGTCGAGGTAAAGGGTGCCGGCCTGAAAGGAGGCCTGGCGGTCGGCCGAATAGAAGTCGCGGAATGAAACAAAATTGTTCAGCAACCGGCCGAGATCGCGGTGATAGCGGACCAGCCGGTCCACCGAATCGATCGCGGCGATGTCCGGGGCGGCGGACCGGTCCTCCTGGATGAGGGACACCAGCCGGGCACGCAGATTGCTGGCGAGCAGTTCGTGGCACCGCTTGCGACCTAGCTTGTCGACCGCCCCGGCCGGTTTCGCGGCCGCATGGGTGGCGAAAGGCGCGAATCGTGCCAGCAAATCGATCCACTCTGCATGGGTCAGCGTCGCGCACCCTGGCCCCAGCAGCGGTTCCACGACCTGGCGGCGGAACCCGGCCAACGCAGGGATCCAGGCCGGGTTGACCCCATCCGCCAGCGGCAGGCCACGCCCGGCTTCGATGCGGGCCAGCGGGAGGGCAGACACGGCATCGTTTGCTTTGGAGAGGTCCAGGCCGGCAACAGCGGCAAACTCGGACTCGGTACGGCTGAGCGGTGCGGCGGCCCGCGGGTCAAAGGCTGCGAGCTGGCAACGCGCGAAGTAATCGGTGATCTTTGCCGACACCGCCTGCAACGCGGTAAGAGCGGCCGGCGTTTCCAGGCCGAGCGGAAGGGGCACTTGCTCCGCCTGCACTGCCCATGCTTCGTACGCCTGAAGCTGCTCGAAGAACCGTGCGACGAGAGGTTCGTCCACTCCGTCCCGGCCGCTGAGGTCCTTGACGACGCCGACCGTGGCGGCGATCTCAACGAACACCTGCTGCAAAGCCGCGTCGCCACCGAGCGACAGGGAATCCAGGACGCCATCGCCATTGAACCCGAGCTGCCCAAGAATCTTCGCCCGGTCCGCCAGATCCTCGATCGATATGGCGGTTGCGTCCGGCCGCCCGGCCGCCTTCAGCACCCGTCGGGCCGAAGCCAGAATCTGCGCCCCGGTTCCGGAGGTGTCGTCGATCGCACTCAACGACAGGACCGCGGAGCCATCGGCCAGTACGGCCGGGTCTTTGAGGAGCCGGCAGGTCCATTGCACGGCGGCGATCAGTTCAGGAGCCCGGATGCGGCCGTCGGCGTCGCCATCGATGAACGCGAGGGTGCGTTCATCGAGATTCAGACCGCGCGTCGGGCAGCTCAGCGCCACCCAAAGCTTCTGGTCGAGCGATGCCAGATTGCGAAAGTCTTCCGCAGTATCGATGCACGCCTGGTCGAGTCCGCTCGCGCGGAAGAATCTCCAGTCATGAGCACCGGTGGCGCTGGTGGGGGCGGAAAGGCGAGACATCTGTGACAGCGCTAGCTAGAATGGAAATCCAGGCGACGCAAATCGGATGGGAAATTGTGCCCTAGCAGCAATGCATTTTGTCATGGGCCACGCGAAAGGGTTCCGGGATTGTCGTCCGGCGCGGGTCGGGAATCGGCAAAGCTTGAGCAAAAGCCGGGACAGGTTCCATATCCGGGAATGGAATGCCGGCCGCAATGCGGGGCGTGCTGCATCGCGCCTTCGATCTCCTCGCCAATTCCAGGCATGCCGGGAGGCAAGCCGGCGGGCATCCCCTGTGCGCAACTCCTGCCGGACTACCGTTGTGCGCTCTTCGGCCAGCCCGGGCGGCCAGCCGTGTGCGTCAGCCTCCGCCCCATGCTGGAGATGTGCGGGGCGAACAGCAATACGTACTCGGTCCAGGTGTGGCGGGCAG
>CAWDQK010000124.1:0-8838 GCA_963804395.1 uncultured Verrucomicrobiae bacterium
CGGGTCAACGGAGTCGGGGTTTTCGACCCACCGGCGGTAATACTCCTCAATCAAATCGGCGTTCGCGCGGGTGGGGAGAGTGGCGACAATCATGGGAAGTGGGACACGAGACGCAGTGCCGCCGGCCAACGACAGGGCGGATGCAGGCGCGTGTCTGGCCGGACATTGAACGATGGTAGCATGGGCGAGATGACCGCAACAGTGAAAGAATCTGTCCCATAATATCCGGATTAGCCACCGGCTCAGGACGAAACGATGGATCGAAGCGCGGCTTATCGGACTTCGCAGCGCCATCAATCCGGCTCATGGGTGGCGCGAGGTCATGGCGGCCAACGGGCTTGCATCGGGCGCGCTGTTTTCGATGCTGGCTGGCCGATGAGTGCCGGGGACAGAATTCCGACTGATGGGGGTGCGCCGCTGGCGCAGAATCCGTTTGGCGGGCTGAGCAGTGCAGGGCAGCCCTCGGGTCCCGGGGCGGCGCGCGCACCTCAACCGGTGGCGGCTGCTGCCCATCGGCCCCCGGTGGCAAGAAATCGCGGACGGGTGGATATCACGCGGCAGACCGCGGGGCGGGGCGGAAAGACCGTGACGGTGATCAGCGGTTTTGTCGGAATCGGGCTGCAGGAAAAAGAACAGCTGGCGAAGAGGATGCAAAGGTCGTGCGGGGCGGGTGGTACCGTCAAGGACGGCTGCATCGAGATCCAGGGCGACAAGCGCGATCTGGTGGCGAAGATTTTGACTGAGGCGGGCTTCCGGCCGGTGTTCGCCGGCGGAGGCTTTGGCTGCTCCAAAACCTGATCTGTGGCTGGGATTTCGAACGGACGTGCGAGCGGAACGGTCGTCCACTCGTTGGCGCCCGCGGCTACACTTTCTCTGAACCCGCTCCCGGCGAACGAAAAATGGCCGCGGCCATTTTTCATCAGGATCCCAGAGGACCCGAGGTCCGAAGGGATCCTAGGCCGTCGGCGAGCGCGAGCGCGCCTTTGGCGCGATTCAGAATGTAAAGGTGATAGCCGGGCGCACCGCGTGCCAGCAGGTCGCGGATTTGCATCAGCGACCAGTCGATGCCGATCGTCTCGATGAGGTCAGGATTCTCACCAGCGGCATCAAGGCGCTCGACGAGCCTGGGCGGAAGGGTTGCTCCGCACAGTCCGGTGATCCGTTTGATCTGCTTCAGGGAAAGCACCGGCATGATGCCGGGCACGATCGGAACGACAATACCGGCGCCCCGGCAGCGATCGACAAAACGGTGGTAGACGTCGTTGTCGAAGAACAACTGGGTCGTGATAAACGATGCTCCGGCGCCGACCTTTTGCCGGAGATGGGCAAGGTCGGCGTCGAACGAGGGTGCTTCGGGGTGCTTTTCGGGGTAGCCGGCGACGCCGAGACAGACGTCGGCGTGCAGCTTCTTCAGCAAAGAGACCACGTCGCTTCCGTGGCGAAGAAAGTCCTTGAAGGCGGTCGCAGCCGTCAACTCTTTCGGAACGTCGCCCCGGAGGGCCATGATGTTGCGAATGCCGCCCGCATAATGCCGTTCGGCGATGGCACTGATCTCCGCGCGGGTGTGATTTACCGCCGTCAGGTGGGGCATCACGGTGAAAGCGAAATCCCGCCGCAGCATGACCGACACCTGCGCGGTGCGTTCGCGCGTGCTGCCGCCAGCGCCGTAGGTGACCGACACGAAATCGGGCGCGATCCGCCGCAACGCGGCGGCGGTCTGGCGCAAGGCCTCGACGCCGGCATCGTCCTTCGGCGGAAAGAATTCGATGGAGCGCAGCGGACGTCCCTGCGTAAAGAGGTCGGAGATCGGTGGGTCTGCGGTTATCAACGCATCAACAGGTGCAGATAGGTTGATCCGTGTAAAGTGAGGATTTGGTGGAGCACATCGACGACCACGACGTTTGTCTTTGGCGTGTGACCCCATTGACGATCGAACAGGAGTGGCCATTTTTTTGTCACGATCGTGACAAGAAAGTGGCCAGGCTTTGGCGCGCCAAGACGGAAAGCCCTGGGTCATCGACGAATGCCTTGCGGCACCGGTGCGCGAAGTGTTGAGTGAATCATGGCCCCGACGCCTGTTTCCGAAACGGTTCCGAGTTCAGCCCCCGGCGGCGACCCGGCGCGAGTTGACTCGGTCGACGCCCTGCGCGGGCTGGTCATTACCTTGATGATCTTCGTGAATGACCTGGCGGGCGCGCCCCGCGCGCCCGTTTGGCTCAGGCACGTGGGAATCGACGCCGACGCCATGCATCTGCCAGACTTGGTCTTTCCGGCATTCCTGTTCATCGCGGGCGTGTCGATTCCCCTTGCCTTCAGCCGGGCGCTCGCCCGGGGACAGACCCGCCGGCAGCTGCTGGAGAAGATTCTCGGACGCACACTGGCACTGCTGATCATGGGGGTGGTGATGGTAAACATGGAGGAACATGAACCGTGGGCGCGGGGTTGGTGGGGCGTGCTGGCCTACGGCGCGATGTTCCTGGCCTTCGCGGTGGTGCCCGGGGAACCGGGGCGGGCCCGAACCCTGTTCCGCGCTGGCCGCCTGGCGGGAGTTGCCGCTCTGGGCGTGCTGATGCTGGCCTATCGCACCGCGGACGGCCACGCGATGGTGTTTCGGCCCGCTGTTCGATCCGGCCGACACGATCTGGCTGCGGCACTCGTGGTGGGGGATTCTCGGGCTGATCGCCTGGGCGTATCTCGTCGCCTCCGTATTGTATCTGGCCATCGGATACCGTAGGGAATGGCTGGTCGGTGCGACCGCGTGCCTGATGCTGCTCTATGTGGCCGACACAGCGAACCTGCCGGCGCAGCTCGCCTCGCGGTCGTGGCTGGCGTGGGCAATGCCGGCGCTGTCGGCGCTGGAGACGGTTCTCGGCTGGGTCAACGGCCAGGTCGGCATTGGCGGAACGCTCGGCTCGCAGGCGGCGATCACCATGGCGGGATGCTGCCTGGGCTCGGTTCTTGTCGTCGGCTCGGAGGTGCGGCAGCCGGTGCAACGGCTGCGTTGGGCCCTCGTGTTTGCCGGTGGTTTGTTCCTGGCCGGTGTGCTGCTGGACGCCCCATACGGCATCAACAAGATCCGTGGGACGCCGTCATGGTGCCTGTACTGTGCGGCGATCACGACTGTCGCCTGGGCGGCACTCTTCTGGCTCATGGACGTGCGCGGCGTCCACGGGTGGAGCCGCCTTTTCCAACCGGCCGGTGCCAACCCGCTTCTGGCCTACCTGTTGCATCCGTTCATTGGTCTGCTGGCCGGCCTTGCGGGCGAGAGAGCGCTTGCGATCGTTTTCTTTTATCACGATCCCCGCCTGCCGGCCGGAGTGGCGGTGGCCGGCTCGCTCGCGATGGCTCTTGTCGTGGTGCAGGCGACCGGCTGGATCGCGCGCGCCGGATACCGGCTGAAGGTCTGATCCACCTCCATGGTGTGCTGCATTACCGCCGACGTTTTGCCTGCCAGCGCGTGAACTCTGGGTGCGCCGCGGCCGTTTCGACTCATCGAGACGGTGTGCCCGCGACTATGCCGATGGGCTGGTTCAGATCGCTGGTCGAATACCGGCGCAAGAGCAGTCGCCAATAGAACCACGTGGCAAGCGCGGCGGCGGCCAGCCACCCGGCGGCGGCGGGCCACGAGACGGTGGGATCGCGCCTCGTGATGAATCCGGCCGGGGAGGCCCGCAATTCTGATTGATCGGGCATGGTTTGCCGGTATCACAGGGAGCGAGAGGTGCGTCTCCTTTGTCGCAATGGATCATGACGATTCGGACGAAAAGCGGACGTGCTTCGCTCGTCTGCCGGCGTTCAACCCGTCTCTTCGGTCATCAGTTCATCAGGCATCGCCAACCTTGTCCTACCATGATTTCGAACTCACCGTCGTGCCCGTGCGCGTACCGCATGCGATCGCATTTCATTTCGATTCTCGCCCTGTTGGTCCTATCCTGCGCGTTCCTCCGGGCGGCGGTGGGCGTGGGCAGCACCTACGCGGCCGTGATCGCGGAAAAGGGGCAGCCGGCGAGCAAGCTGGAGCATGGCGACCTGGTCATCCTGACCTACCCCGACATGGTCATCAAACTGCAGGCAGGCACCGTGGCTTCGATCCAGGCGGTCCAGCACCAAAGTGCCCCCGTGGAGGCGACTCCGGCACCGGCAACGACGGCGGAGGCGACCGTGGCCGCGCCGGTTCAGTGGACCATTGACTACGCGGCGGCGTTGGAGCAGGCGAAGGCGGAGCATCGCCGGGTGTTCCTGCTGTTTACCGGTTCGGACTGGAGCCCTGAGAGCAAGAGCCTCGCCAAGGAAGTTCTCTCCACCCCGGCGTTTCAGGCGTACGTTCAGAATCGGCTGGTGCTCGTGAAACTCGACTTTCCCCACGCACTTCGCCAGCGCCCGGGGACCATTCAGCAAAACCAAAACCTGCAAAAGCAGTATGGCGTCACGGTTTTCCCCACGGTGATCGTGCTGAATAGTTCCGGAGAAGTGATTGGGCAGCTGAGCTACATGCCGGGTGGCCCGGTCCCGTTCATCGGCCGGCTGAAGGCGCTGTAGCAGCGCGTAACCGGGAGTCCGGACGAGCGCTTGCATGATCAGGCGGGCGGAACGATGCGGGCGCACCGCGGGCGGGTCAGCTGCGGCCCTGGGCCCGCTCCCACGCAAACAGGTATTGCTGGGCGAGGCCGGCGTGCGGCCCGAAATGCATCCGCCCGAAGTGGGCGATCTGCTGCGGCGTCCATCCCTCCAGCCCGTAGCGCAGCTCCATCGTCTTGGTAATCCAGACGTCAACCGGGAACGCCTCGAAGCGTCCGGCGCCAAACAACAACACACAATCAGCAACCTTCTCGCCCACCCCCGGGAGCTTGCGGAGCCGTTCCTTGGATTCGCCGTAGGGCAGATTTGCGATCAAGGGCAGCCAGTCGGATTCAGCCGCGAGAAGCTGGGCGGTCTGCTTGACATAGCGGGCGCGAAATCCGAGGAGGCAGGCCCGGAGATCTTCCTCGCTGACGCTGGCGAGCTCTGACCAGGTGGGCAGGCGGTAGATGCCGGCGGTGATTTCGCGACCGTGCCGCCGGGCCAGCAACTCGACCATCTGTTTGATCTGCACGATCTGTTTGCTCGAGCTGCAAACGAAGCAGAGCAGGGTCTCCTCCACCGGCTGCCGCAGCAGTCGCAAGCCGGGGAAAGCCTTGAGGCAGCGCGCCAGATGCGAATCGCTCCGCCACGGCAGGTCGTCGATCATGCGGTCAAACCGGACCGCAGTTCCAAAATCGGACGGCAGGGCTCCAGCCACAGTTGCCGCCAGGTCCTGCGGGGCCGACCACAGCAGGCCGCCGCTCTCGGACAGCTTCAGCTGCGCAACGCAGCCCCCCCAGACGCCCTGCCACACACCGTCCGGCGAGCGGTTCCAGCGAAACGTCTGTCCGCCGTCCACCATCTCGGCCAGGGCGGCGGATGACAAAGGTTCCGGAAGCTCGAGCAGCTGCCAGTCGGACCAGATGATCGGAGAGGTGTCCATGAGAACGACGCAAGGATCAAATAATCTGCCGGGACTGCAAAAGCAAAACATCAACCTCTCGCCGGGCTTGGCGGGCTTTCTGTTTTGGCACCCCAAACCACTGGCCATTTCTGTGATACGATCGTATCAACAATTTGGCCAGTCTCGCCTGATCATCATGGAGATCTTGCGCCAAAACAGAAGGCCGTGCCGGGCTTGGCGACCGGCATTGAATTTCTTGCATAACGCCGGCCAGGCGGTCCACGCTTCCCGGGATGCAAACTACCACCTACACGCGGGGTGAAGAGATTGCCAACAGCCTGACCCATGGCGCGGGATTGCTGCTGAGCATCGGCGGACTGGCCGTGCTGGTGACATTTGCCGCGCTGCACGGTGACGCCTGGGCGGTGACGGCTGGCGCGGTGTTTGGCGCGACGCTGGTCCTGCTCTACGCGTCCTCGACGCTCTACCATTCTCTCCGGACTCCGCGGCTGAAGCATCTCGTGCGCGTGGTCGACCACGTGGCGATCTTTTTCCTCATCGCCGGGACCTACACGCCGTTCATGCTGGTGAATCTTCGCGGCCCGTGGGGCTGGAGTCTGTTCGGCGTGATCTGGGCGCTGGCTGTCGCGGGCACTGCCCTGAAGATATTCTTCACGGGACGGTTTCGGATTTTGTCGACGCTGATTTACTTGTTCATGGGTTGGATCGTCCTCGTGGCAATCAAGCCGCTGATTGGGGCGCTACCCCGCGCGGGTCTGATCATGCTGTTCGCCGGCGGGCTCGCCTATTCGCTGGGGACGGTGTTCTACCTGTGGAAGCGCCTGCCGTATCATCATGCGGTGTGGCATGTGTTCGTCCTGGCCGGCAGCATCTGCCATTTCTTCGCCGTGTTTGTCAGCATCGCGCCGCCGGCCGCCTAGCTGGCTGGATCGTGGAGACGCGACGCCCCCGTCGCGTTTTGGGGCGATGGAGGCGGCGGGGGCGCCGCGTCTCCCGGGCACAGTTTGCGCGTCACGGCCAATCGCAGCGTGCGATCATCCGTTCACCCCGGCGCAGCGCGCATCCTGAAAGGGCGTGTCGCCCCGCCGGAATTACTTCCCTTTCGGCTGCTCCCAAAGAAAGCTTTCTTTGGCGACCAGAGTGGTGCCATCGGAAGCGAGCAGGCGCAGGCGCCAGGCTGCGGGGCGGCTTTTCGGTCCCGGCCAGTCCGGCCCGGTCAGACCCAGCTGATAGACTGAACCACCCGATGGGATGTCCGCGGGGAATGAGAACGTCTTTGGTTCCGGCGAACTGGGGCTGATAACCTGCAATTCAAACCGGCTGCCCGCCAGTCGGGAACTCTGGTTCTTCAGCCGGACCAGCCAGTAGTAGCCGGACCGTTCGCCTTTTTGCGTGGTCAGGACCGTGATGCCTCCGGTGTTCTCCTTCCCGCCGAGGTATTCGCTGATCCGGTGAAACGATTCGGCGCTGCGCCAGCCGGTGAACACCCGGACCATCTCCAGGTCCGCTGCTGACATTGGAGCAGCCGGGACGAGTGCCAGCAGGAACAACGTCACCAGGGAGCGGAAAGACGGTGGCATGCGCGGAATGAATATCGGCAAATCCCGGCAGCACAAGGGCGGAGCGGATTTAGAAGCCTGGTGGGCGAAAACCGCCGACTTCTAAATAGACGTCCTTGTACTGGTGGATCCCGAGCAGCGCCGGGCGCCAGTTCCTCACCGAGGGGTGGCAGAGAAAGACCCGGGTGCCGAAGAAGATCGGAGTTATCGGTGCTTCGTCAATGAGCAGGGCTTCGGCCTGCTGGTAGAGTTCGCTCCGCCGGCTGGCATCGAGCTCGGCCCCGGCCGCGGCGACGAGCCGGTCGTAGCTGCCATTGGACCACCCGGTTGAGTTGTTGCCGCTGTCCGAAGTGAAGAGTTCGAGATACGTGCTTGGGTCAACGTAATCGCCGATCCAGTGAGCGTACGAGAGGTCGTAATTCAGCTGGCGTTCGTCGCTGAGCCAGACCCGCTGCTCCTTGTTGGCCAGGCCCACCTCGATTCCGAGTTCCCGGCGCCACATCTGTTGCACGGCTTCCAGCAGTCGCTGGTTCAACTCGAGTGTGGCGAACTGAATCTCCACGTGCGGAAAGCCGCGTCCGCCCGGGTAACCGGCCTCGGCGAGCAGCCGCCGGGCGGCCGCAAAATCGTCCGGCACCGCGGCGCGGGGCGTGTAGCCTGGGATGCCGGGAGGAGTCAGGCAATGCGCCGGCTGCTGGCCGCCCAGTGTGACGTCGCGAACGAGCGCCGCCCGGTCAAACGCGCGGGCTAGGGCCTCGCGCACGCGGACGTCGGTGAACGGTTTTCGGCTGACATTGAAGCGCAGGAAGGCGGTGTCCATGAACGGATCGATGCGCAGGGCTGTCGGATGGTCCCGGCGGTAGGCGGCGATCTTTGAGAGCGGCACATCGGACGTCAGGTGCAGCTGACCGGCCCGGAAGGCGGCCTCCTGCGTGGAGGCGTTTTCGATCGGATAGAACACGATTCGTTGCAGCCGGACATTGCGGGCGTCCCAGTAGTCAGGGTTGCGGTCGACCACCACGCGGCTGCCCGGCGACCATTCCTTCAAGAGAAACGGACCGTTGCCGACCATCTTTTCCGGCCGGGTCCACGGCACATTGCGGTCGTCAAAAGCCCCGAGGCGCTCGATCGATGCCTGGTGCGCCGGAAACCAGACGGGCAGGGTGGCCGCCGCCGCCAGCCAGGGTGTGGGTTGGGCGAGCGCAATTTCTAGCGTGAGGTCGTCGGGCGCGTGCACTCCGACCTGCGAGAAGTCGGTCAGCTGGCCGGTGTTGAACGCCCGGGCGTTCCGGATCGGGTAAAGCGCGTAGGCGTATTCGGAGGCCAGCCGGGGAGAGAGGGTGCGATGGACGCCGAAGACGAAATCGTGCGCGGTGACCGGATCGCCATTGCTCCACCGGGCGTCGGACCTCAGGTGAAACCGCCAGACCAGGCCGTCGGCCGAAGTCTCCCATCGCTCCGCGACGGCGGGAACCGGGCGCGACGTGCCCTCGTCGATGTTGGTCAGTCCTTCGAACAGCGCGACGACGATGTTGAAATCGTTGAAGGAAACCACCACGTGCGGATCGAGGTCACGCGGCTCGGACCCGTTCCCAACGTGCAGCACCTGATCGCGGATCCCCGTCTGGACCGGCGTCTCGCGACGTCCACAGCCGGTGAGCACGAACACCGCGAACAACCAGAATCCCCATCGCATGAACCGGACAAAAGCAGGTCTGGCCCGCTCTGCCAAGCAGCGGGAATCCGATTTTACGGTCTGGCTCCGGTCCTTACGCAAGCCTATGGCGGGCGGGT
>CAWDQK010000125.1:0-13890 GCA_963804395.1 uncultured Verrucomicrobiae bacterium
GGCGGAGGTACCATTCGCATCCGGCAGAGGCGACGACGACACTCCAGTCATGTTCGCCCAGGCGGCGCACGGCGTCCGGCAAGGCGGGGTCCAGCTCCATCCGGTCAACCAGGTTGAGCAACGTGGCCTCGTCGGTCCGGATGCGGGAAAAGATCTCGGCGAGCGCTTCAAAATGGGTGAGCCGGCCGGCCACGTATTGCTCCCAGGGATCATCGCCTGGCGCGGGCGGCCATTGCTTGCGCACCAAGTCGTAGAAATCGTGGCGCGTCATGGTGCCGTCGAAATCGGAGACGAGGATGTTGTCCGACATGTCTCCCAACGTGGCGGAGCGACGGCCAAAACCAAACCATTTAACACGAGGTAAACGCGTAAAAGGCGGATCTGCCAACGACGGAAGGAGACTTGCCGATGGGTAATTGCGAGCGGGGATTGAAATGTAGCTGCGAGCGCCAGCGAGCGGCCCCGGCTATAATCGGTAAGCCGGGAAATCGAGAAAGCGGGAGGCGCTGGAACGCGGCGGCGGAATTAGTTTTCCGATTTTGCAATTGTGACTTCACCCGATTTGTCTGGATCCACTCGCTGGCGCTCGTGGCTGCGAGCAGCAGATCTTTCGCCGCGATCAATTCGCAGGTTTCGTGGTCAGCAACTGGGCGTTGAGTCCGGGAAGCCGCTCCGAGAATTCGTCGCCCGGGCCGGCCTGGCGCAGCGCGCGCTGGACCATGCCCATGCGGGCGTCGAGATTGTCAATCATCGACACGAACACGGCCTCGGGCGTCGCTGCCATGACTGCGGCGCCGTATTCGAGTTCTCCCTGGTGGCTGAGGATGATGTGCTCAAGGCGTTCCAGCCGGTCGGCGGCGAGCTTGGCCTTGAGACCGGCCCGGCGCACGAGCTGGTAGCCGAGGACGACGTGCCCTTGCAGCAGGCCCCTGCGGCTGCGCTGGGTGACCAGGGTGCCCTCGTATTCGATGGTCTTGCCGATGTCGTGCAGCAGGATGCCGGTCAGGGCGAGGTCTGGGTCCACTTCCGGGTAGAGCGGGAGCAGGGCGCGGCCGGCGCGCGCCATATGCACCGTGTGTTCGAGCAGGCCGTGCCGGTAGGCATGGTGCATCGCGACGGCGGCCGGGGACGCTTTGAAGGCCACTCCGATGTCTTCAAAAACCGCCTGTGCGGTCGCACGCAATTCGGCGTGGCCGAGGCCGGCGACGAAACCCTGCAACTCCTCCCAGAGAAGCTCCGGGTTCTCCGGAGCCGTTTCAATGAGGTTTTCGAGCATGCCTGGCGCAGCGAGTTCCTCGTCGGTGAGCTGGTCGGCCCGGCTGATTCGCGGGGAGAGACGGTTCTGGTAGTAGTCGGTCTTGGCCTCGATCCGGACGACGGCGCTTTCCGGCAGATTCTTGAAGAAATCGAATAACGGTGAATCGCCAAAACAGGTGAAACTGAACGCGCCGGTCCGGTCGCCAAGTTCGACGGAGAGATACGAGCTTTCGTTCTTCGAGGTTTTCGAGGTCACTTTGCGGACGAGCAGCACGCTCGTGAATGCGCGGCCGGTGCGTGCTTCGAGCGCCTTCAGATCGCGGACCGTCATCAAGGCAGGGGAGTCGGGCATGCCGGAATTCGTAGGCCAATCGGCCGGGGTTTGGAAACCTAATCCAAAGGCTCTGGCCAGCAATCCAGTCTTTTCCGTGGGCACTTCAAACCCACGGTTTTCTGATTTGGCGCCCAAACCACTGGCCATTTCCGTGATACGATCGTATCAACAATTTGGCCAGCCTCGCCTGATCATCATGGAGATCTCGCGGCAGAACCAAAGGCTGTGACTTCAAGCCATGGCCATTTCTGTGTTACGATCGTAACATTTTTTTGGCCACGTCGCTTTACCGCAGCAGAGTTTCCAGAGCCAAACCATGAGGCTGGGCCGGCAACGGGTGGAGACGGGACGCCCATGTTGTGCACGACCGGGCGGAGACGCGACGGGGGCGTCGCGTCCCCAGGCACGTCGCATCTACAAGGGACAAGGAGTCAGAAAGGATCCTTCTCGGGGCGGAAGGACCCTGCCAAGGCCGGCGCGGACCGTTCACCCGCCTGCCGGAGTGCAATACCGCCGCCGCGCCCTAACCTGCACAAAGCGGTCCTCTGGCAGAATGTAGGCGGTAAGACAGCCGCCCATGACGCACGCGGTGTCGATGCAGACCGACCACTTGAGGCGGTAGACGTCGGGGCGGGGCGTGTGGCCGTAGACGACGAATGGCGGCCCGTTCCACAGATCCGCCCAACAGGGGGCCTCGGGACAATCGGCGCGCTTGCGCGGCCGGCCTTCCCGGTCGATTACCTGCACCCGCGTGACGACCGATGCCGGCTGCTTCTGCCATGGTTCCCCCGGCACGAAACCACCGTGGACAAAGACGGTGTTCAGTTCCTCGACGTGGTAGGTGAGCAGCATCGACTCGAGATAGGTCCAGTCCTCAGGGCGCAGTTGATTGAAAGTCTCCTGGTCATTCTCCTTCCGAAAAGCAGGGTTTCTCGTCCGCCGGTAATTCAGCAACCGAAACTCATGATTGCCCAGCAGCGGAATCGCGTTGTTGGCCCGGGCGAGGTCAATCACTTTCGTGCTGTCCGGTCCGCGATTGATCAGGTCGCCCAGCAGAATCAGGCGGTCATCCCGGGTCGGGGAAAGCCGGGTGAGCAATTCGGCAAACTCAACGTGGCAGCCGTGGATGTCACCGATGGCGATTACGCGTCCGTTCATCTCAGCGAGGCGCGGCCTCAGGCGCAGCTTGAATCTTGACGCGACCATGAGGTTGAAGGCTCATCAAAGCCGGAGCCAGCGCCTCGCTAAAGGCCCGATGCGCGGACCAGGCGATCGACGGGGCGCGAACCTCACTGCATCGAAGAAGCCGTTGCCTGAAAACTCGACCTGATTGCAGCATGTTTCGGAACTCACGGAGCCTAGCGGGAATTTGCTAGCGTCACGCCTGCGGCCAAGTAAACACAAATCCCATGGAATTGAGTCTTCAGCCGTTGGCGGTGGTCTCGCGGATTTCGCAACGTCCGTTTGCGGAGGGCGACCGGGTGGTCAGCTATCTTGTCCGGTCGGTCACCAACGAAATCGAGCGCCATGACCTGCTGGCGGCGGAAGATAACGGCTACCGCCCGGCGGGTTTTGTGTTTTGCCGGTGGGCCCAGCTGTACAAGCCGCGGAAGGCCGACGAGAATCCCGAGCGGACCCTGAAGCTGACGGCGGAGAATCTTTTCCTCACCCTGGCCGATCCGGGAAACGAGCCGAATCCGGCCAACACGCCGCTGCTGCAGTTCCTCGCGCTCATGCTGGAGCGAAAGCGTCTGCTCCGGCCCCGCGGCCTTTCCGCGGACGGCGAACGCAATTTGCTCGAGCACGTGAAGACCCACCAGGTGTACGAGATAGCCGCCGGCGACCTGACGCCGGAGTTCTTCGCAAAGATCCAGGAACAGCTCGGCGTGCTGGTGGGATCAGCGAAGAAGACGCCGGCCGGCGCCGAGCCGGCAACCTCCGCGCGGTCGGACGGGTCTACGCCGACGGCGATTCCAGTCGCGGCACCACGGCCTTCGTCGCGGGATTTTCTGGCCTAGCCGCCACGTGTCAATCGGGCGCCCCGGGCCGCTCGATTGAATCCGTGGCCACGAGCGCCAGCGAGTGGGGATCGAGGCGGCTTTTCCCCGTATGGGGAGATGTGATGGTCAATTCCGCACCGGCAGGCCGCGGAAAGCGAGGTAGGCCTTGACTTGGGCAATCGTAAACGTGCCGAAATGGAAGAGGCTGGCGGCGAGTACCGCGCTGGCATGCGCCTGGTCCAGGACGGCTGCGAAATGCTCTAATTCGCCGGCGCCGCCTGAGGCAATCACCGGCACCTCGACGGCGTCGGACACGCGGCGCGTCAGTTCAAGATCGTAGCCCGCCTGGGTGCCATCGCGGTCCATGGAGGTGAGCAGGATTTCCCCGGCGCCAAGGGAAACAACGGTCCGGGCCCAGTCCACCGCATCCAGCTCTGTCGGATTCCGGCCGCCATGCGTGTAGACCCGCCAGCGGGGTTCGGGTCCGGGATCGCGTTTGGCGTCGATCGCCACCACGATGCACTGATTCCCGAATCGCCGCGCTGACTGCAGCACGAGGTCGCGATTCAGGATGGCCGCGGTGTTGAGGCTGACCTTGTCGGCGCCGGCATTCAACATGGCGCGGATGTCGTCGATCGAGCGCAACCCGCCGCCGACGGTCAGAGGCATGAAGCACTGATCGGCGGTCGCCGCCACGACATCGCGCATGATGGCCCGCTGGTCACTTGAGGCGGTGATGTCGAGAAACGTCAGTTCGTCCGCACCCTGGAGGTCATAGGCCCGGGCACAAGCCACCGGATCCCCGGCGTCGCGCAATTCCTGGAACCTCACACCTTTCACGACGCGACCGGCGGTGACATCCAGGCAGGGGATTATCCGACGAGTTAGCATGGGATCAGTCTGGGGGCTTGGAACCGGATCGGGCACCGGCTCCGCAGCTGGCGTCCGGGCCGATTCTCACCGGCGGTCAATTCTCCTGCGGGCTCGGCTTGACTGCCGCCGCCCGGAGTTGCATGGCGCGGGCGTACGCTTTCGTCTGGAAATCGATCACCAGCGTGGCGCCATCGCCGGCTCTCCTGACCGTGGCCTGAATCTGGCTGAGGTGGGGCTGGAGGATCCAGCAGAGTTGCGCCCCGAGGTGGAAATCTTCCCGCGCCCTCGGAGAGGTCTTGTTCGGCTCGTCCATCAACTGAAGGTAGGCGATGTACCGTTCCTTCCACGCGGCCTCGTTGTCCGCCACGTAAACCGTCAGATCCGTGGTGTCGAGATCCCCCATGCGTTGCACCGCCCTGTATTTTGCCTTCAGATCCTCGAAGGCAGTGTCGACAATCTCGCGGCGCCCCACGGAAGTATGGGTCAACTTGAAGAACCGGAGACGGATGATGGTGCCGGGGTCGTCGACGGTCAGTTCCACGCTGTCGAATCCAAATTTCTTGTCCGGCACCTTGTAGATCGTCCAGTCCTGATCTTTCCGGCTCTCCATGATCGAAACGGTGCCCGGGTCGAACCTGCTCTCCGGTTCAAAGCCATAGACGTCGTTGTTGGTGATCGTGTATCTGGCAATCTCCGCGTCGGCGCGCGGGCCGTAGTCTTTCGGAATACTAGTATCGACTGCGGTCTGGCAGGAGCCGAGAAGCAACAAGGCGAGGGCGGCGAAGGCGATGCGCATCATGCTCTTGACGATGTAGCAGGAGACCGGGTTACGCAAGATCCGACGCCGGGCGACGGCTGTTCGGCTCGAGTGGATGGAGCCTCAACCGGCCCGTCAGAGCCTGCTGATCGCACTCATTAGCAGAATGCGTTTCAGGCCCAATGGGCATTAGAAACACTAGCGAAATCCTTCCGGAAGGACGATAGTGGGCCAAACGCCATGAACAAGAAACTGACTTTCACCCTGACCGAGCAGGTCAATCCGCTTCGCACCAGGACCATTATGGATCTGTGCGACTATCTCACTGAGAAGATGCTGGTGCCGAAATTTGCAGCCAGCGGTTCAAAGTGGAAGCACGAGTTCATGGATTTCTTCACCTTCGACAACACGTGCGATCCGCTGCAGCCAACGGGCACGATCATCTTCACGGTGCCGCCGCTGTTTGCGGGCTGCGCCGCGTCCCTCGAGGCCGCGATCGGGGAGGAGCTCGCGAAGCTCAAGATCAAGACTGGCGCGGTCATTCACGAGGAGCATCCGACCGTTCCCTCGGCGAATGTGATGAGGATCCAGGTGGTTGAGAACCCGACGGCGCTGCTCCAGCCGCCCGAGGTGAACATGAGCACGACCCGCGGCACGGTGGTCCTGCGCGACCTGCTTGGCTACCAGGCGGTCAACGGCCGCTACGAATTTGCCGCGGACGACGTTCTGCAGCGCATTGCGGCCGTGACGCAGGACAAGATCGCGGCCTGCACGGTCAGCCCGATCCGGGATGCCCAGGCGGCGGCGGGCGTCCGGAGCACGCCGAGCCCCGTCAGCATGAAGGCCGTCCAGCGCTGCCTCGATGAGGTCCGCCAGTTTGCCGAGTGGGCGACCAGCCACCAGTACCGGCGTCTGGCGGCGTACTGAGCAGGACGGAAGACCGCTGGAGTTCGTTCTACAGGAGTTCGCAGAGCGCAGAGGCCACCTTGGCGACTGCGGTCTCCGCGCACTGACAGAAAAAGCGCCGCATTGTAGCCGGCCGCGCTGAGGCCGGCTGTACCCGCTTGGGTCGGCCCGTTCGACAGGCCCTCGACAGGCTCGGGGCCTTGAGCTTGCCTGCGGTGCCACAGGCCCTGAGCCCGTCGAATGGGAGCCTGTCGAATCCGTCGAAACGGCCCAGGGCAGGCGCCCCCGGCGGGCCTGGCCGGCCCTTCACGCGCGTTTCGAGAGTTCGCGGGGGTTGATCTCGACCGGGCCGACTTCGGGCAGGTTCTTTGCCCCTTTGGCGCCCAATTCGGCCAACTTGCGCGCTCCGGGGACCAGCGAGCCCTCCAGGGAACCGACCGCGGCGTTGTAGGATTTGGTGGCGGCTTCCAGCGCATGCCCGACCTTGTCAAAATGGTCGAGGTAGGTGGCGATGCGGTCGTGGAGCTGCCGCCCAAGGTCTGCAATTGCTTCCGCGTTCTTCGACACCGCTTCCTGGCGCCAGCCGTAGGCGGCCGCCTTGAGCAACGCGATGAGCGAGGCGGGCGTCGTCAGCAAGATCCGCTTGCCGATGGCGCGCTCGATCAGCGTCGGGTCGGACTGAAGCGCCCCGGAGAGGAACTGGTCGCCGGGCAGGAACAGCACGACGAATTCAGGGGAAGGCTGATATTGCTCCCAGTAGCCTTTGGAGCCGAGCGCGTCGATGTGATTGCGCACCTTGGTGGCATGCTCGGCGAGCTTCATCGCCCGCGTCGCCTCGTCGGTGGCGGCGGCGGCCTCGCGGTAGGCGTCATTGGGCGCCTTGGCATCCACGACGATTTGTTGTCCGCCCGGCAGGCGCACAACCATGTCGGCGCGGTCCCGCCCGCCGCCCTCTGGCGTGACCTGTTCGGCGAAATCGCAATAGGCAGTCATGCCGGCGAGTTCGACGACGCGGCGGAGCTGGAGTTCACCCCAGGTCCCGGCGGAGCGGGTTGCACTGAGCGCGGTGGACAGCTGGGTGGTCTGCGTCTGCAGTTGCGCTTGCGCGATCGCCAGGCTCTTGAGCTGCTCAGAGAGCTGGCCGTAGGCGCCGGCGCGGGCCTTCTCAATCTCGGCCACCTTGGCATCCACTTTTTCGAGCGACTCCTTGAGCGGCTTGACGAGGGAGTCGATGGCCTGCTGGCGTTTGTCCAGCTCGCCGGCGGACTGCTGGTGGAGCCGGTCGAAGGACTCCCGCGCCAGCTTGAGGAATTCGTCGGAGTTCTTGCTGAGGGCCTCGCCGGAGAGCGCCTTGAACTCGTTGGTGAACCGGACGTGAGCGTCCTTCTCTGCCTGGAGGGCGTTGTCGAGGCGGGCGACTTGCCTGGCCAGGTCGTCGCGTTCGGCCCGCAGGGCGGTCAGTTCTGCCAAGGTCTTGACGAGCTGGTCATCGCGTTCGGTGAGCGTGGCGCTGAGCGCGGCCGAGCGGGACTGCATCCAGAGCCAGACGAACAGGCCGGCGACAACCGCGGTGACGAGGATGGCGGGAAGGGTGGTAGACACGGCGGGAGAACAGGCTAGCGATTGCCAGGCGTCTGGCGAGCGCAACCAGCGGGCCAGGGCGGGGCGGAGCCAATGTCCCGATGTCATCGATTAAATGACAAAGCCCGCAGCCGCCCGCCTGATTTGTCATTTAATAGATGACAAAGATCGCAGGGGCAGACGGGCTCCGCTGGAGCCAATCTCTCTAATGGAACCGGCACCCGGCCCCGTCACTTCTGCCGCCCGAAGAGCTCGGCGATGATGTCTTCCAGCGGCACATCCTCGATCGTGATGTCGGCCACCGGGCCGGCCGCGAGGATCTGCTGCGAGACGGCCACGGCCTGGTCGCCCGGTACATTCAGCACGTATTCGCCGTTCTCCGCGGGCCTGGCGTGGCCGAACTGCGGCTGGAGCGCCCCGGGCGAGAGCAGGCCGTCGACGGGGCGGAATTTGATGATCTTTTGGCGGCTGCCGGTGGCGTCGAGCCGGTCAAGGTCACCGTCATGGATCTTGTGGCCCTTGTGAATGACGATGACGCGCTCGCACAGCGCCTTGATGTCGGCCATGTAATGGCTGGTGAGCAGGATCGTGGTGCGATAGCGCCGGTTGTAGTCGCGCAGGAATGAGCGCACCGCCTTCTGGGAAACCACATCCAGGCCGATGGTGGGCTCGTCGAGGAAGAGGACCCGCGGCCGGTGCAGCAGCGCCGCGATGAGTTCCATCTTCATCCGCTCGCCGAGGGAAAGTTCCCGCACCATGACGTTCAGCTTGGGGCCGACATCGAGCAGGGTGACGAGTTCGTCGAGCGTCTGTTTATACTGGGCGGCATCGAGCCCGTAAATGTGCCGCAAAAGCAGGAAGGACTCGATGGCGGGCAGGTCCCACCAGAGCTGGTTCTTCTGGCCGAGCACCAGCGCGAAGATGCGCCGGTAGGCGTTTTCCCGCTTGGTCGGGTCAAAGCCGGCGACGCGCGCCCAGCCCGAGGTCGGATAGATCAGGCCGGAAAGCATCTTCAGCGTGGTCGTCTTGCCCGCGCCGTTGGGCCCGAGAAAACCGACGAGTTCGCCCTCGGCGATGGTGAAACTGATGTTGTCGGCCGCGCGGATCTCCTCGAATTCGCGCCGGAACAGGCCCTTCACGCCGCCCCAGAGGCCGGGCTGCTTCTTATAGGTGCGGAAGATGCGCGTGAGGTGCTCGACTTCGATCATCAGGGCAGAGTAGTCACAAAAGACCCCAAAGGACAAGGAGAGCGCGGGACCGGCAGGACCCGGGTTTCCGGTTCAAGTCGTTCCACATTGTGTCGATTTCTAAAACCGGGCAGCCGGTTAGCGGTCGCTTTGGCTGCGGCTGGTTGCAGTTTCCCATTCGCCCAATCCCTGAACATCGCCTCCGCCGGCGGATTTGCCGCCCCCGGGCTGGCGGCACATTTGAACACCTGATTACCACTCCGCTCATGAAACGAATTCTATGGTTAGGATCTTTGGTCTGTTTGCTGGCTTCGACGGCAGCTGCCGCTGATCCGCTGAGGATCGCGGTGGTGCCCAAATCCGTGGGCAACGAATATTGGTCGGCCGTGCAGGCAGGTGCGCTGAAGGCGCGAGATGATCTCGCCCGGGAAGGCGTGGCGGTGGAGATCCTGTGGAAGGGCACTGAACGGGAGGATCAGATTGACCAGCAGAAACAGATCATTGCCGATTTTGTGGCGCAGAAGGTCAACGCTCTCGTGCTGGCCCCGATGCACGCCCAGCAGATGGTCGCCTCGGTGGAGGCGGCGGCCCGGGCGAAGATCCCGGTGATCCTCATCGATTCATCGGTGAACACGACGATGGTGGTCAGCACCGTGGCCACCGACAACTACCGGGCCGGCATGCTCGCGGCGCGCTGCCTCGTGAAGGCCCTCGGCGGACAGGGGAAGGTGATCATGCTGCGCTTCCAGCCCGGGCATTCCAGCACCACGCCGCGCGAGAGCGGCTTTCTTGACACGCTCAAGAAACAGCCCGGCATCGAAGTTGTGTCAGCCGACCAATACGCCGGCGCGACCGCGGAAACCGGCGAGAAGGCAGCCCGGGCGTTGCTGGACCGGTTTGGCGCCAACCTGAAGGGAGTCTTCACCCCGAATTTGATCTCGACGGCGGGAATGCTGAAGGCCCTGCGGGAAACCGGCCTCGCCGGGAAGGTGGCCTTTGTGGGATTTGATGCGAGCGAGGAACACATTGCGGCGTTGCGAAAAGGAGACCTGCAGGGCGTGGTCGTACAGCAGCCGTTCATGATGGGCTACACCGGCGTCCGCACCGCGGTGTCCGCGCTGCAGGGCAAGCTGGTGGACAAAGAGGTGGCCACCGAGGCGCAATTGGTCACCAAGGAGAACCTGGACACGCCGGAGATCCAGCGGTTGCTCAAGTGACCGGGAACTTGGCACGGCTGCAGCCGGCTTCAACGCGGACGGCTACAACAAAGCGTTTCATGTGGCCGGATTGCCCTCCCCTCTCAATTGCTAGGATGTTCTTTCCGGGTAAGTGACAACAAAGCGTTTCATGTGGCCGGATTGCCCTCCCCTGCGTCGATCTGAGCGCGGCTAGCCTGAGCAGTTTCAGAAAAAAGGGTGGCCGCGAGCGTGAGCGAGTGGACAAACGTTCCGCTCGCTCACGCTCGCAGCTACGTTCGCGTTTTCGGCTATGGTTCAGTTTAAGCTGCTTTAGAACCCGGCGCCGCTTCCCAGGAGCGTGTAGTCCAGGACCGTGTGGCTGATGAAGCCCCGGGCGAGGGCGGCGTGATCGGTCAGCGGCTCGGCAGGAGAAAGGTCCCGGCCGAGGTGGAAGACGAACCGGTGCGTGCCGTCGTCCCGCGCCGGGCCGAAGAGTCCGGGGATGATCATGCGCGCGGGCACGGTGCGGCGGCATTCCGAGTCGGGCCGGCAGGGGTACGGAAAATTGATGTTGTGCGCGATAAAGCTGGCGGTGGGCGTGGCGGCGACGAGTTCGCCGACGAGCCGGGCCGCGTGGACCGCCGAAATCTTGAGCGTGGCCCGCAGTTCGTCATCCGGCTGGCCGCCCCGGTCCTTCAGATCGGTGTAGAGCTCGACGCTGAGATCCTGGGAAAAAGCCAGGCCCGGCAGACCGTGAAGCACCCCCTCGAACGCGCCGGCAACCGTGCCGCTCGCAAAGATGAAACCGAGCGAGGCGTTCAGACCCACGTTCATGCCGCTGACCACGGCATCGGGACGCGTGTTGACCAGATGGGCAAGGGCGATGTTGACGCAGTCCGCGGGAGTTCCGTCGACGATCCACGTTGGACACCCGAAGCCGCGATCGGCCATTTCCGACCGCACGGGGCGGCTGCGCGACTTGGCGGCGCTGATCCAGCTTTGCTCTGTCCGCGGCGCGACGACGGCGAGCTCGTGGCCGGCGTTGCGCAGGCCGAGAACCAGTTCGTGGAGGAAGACGCAGTCGATGCCGTCGTCGTTGGTGACCAGGAGTCGCATGGGATTCTTCGGTGAAAGATTCAGTCGTGCATCAGCCCTTCGAGCATCGGGGCGGGTGACCCGTCCTTCCGGCGCACCGGGAAAACGCTGCGGTAGCCCCAGACCGCCCAGCCGAATCCATGGCGCTCGCAGGCCTGCCGGACGGCGCGCGTCCAGTTGATCGTGGACTGCGCATCGGCCTGGTAGAACACGCCGAATTCACCGAGATGAATCTCCCGCCCGGCCGCCTTGGTCCGGGCCCATTCGGCGAGCCGCTCGAACATCGGGTCGATGTCCTGTTCGGCGGAGAGCGTGGCGGGCACCGGCCTGTCCGCGGGAATGATGCCGGTGAGATTGGGGACCTTCCCGGGAAACGGCACGGCCGGCATCTGGTCCGCCGCTGGAAACGCCCAGGAGGCCTTCTGGTGGGTGAAGACGAGCGGCTCGTAGAAATGCACGGTCACGGCGACGTTGGGGTCGTTCGCGGGCAGTTCGAGGTCCACCACATTCGGAATGGTGTTCCATTTGTTGCAGGGGAAGAAGACGACGCGGGTTGGGTTGCTCTCCCGGATGGCCGAGAGCATGCGCAGATTAAACACATTGAGCTGTGAGTTCTTCTCGGCCTTCGGCTCGTTGAGCAATTCGAAGCGGAGGTAGTCACCTTCCTTCGCATAGCGCCTGGCCAGCGTCCGCCAGAGGCTCGCGGCCTTTTCCATCAGCGCAGGATCGGTGAATACGCGAACATCGGAGGCGGCGCCGGTGTTGAAGTCCGCGCCCTCGAGAAAATGCACGTCGAGGATGGCGCCGAGGCCATGCAGGCGCACCCACGCCAGCGCCCGGTCGAATGGAGCCACTTTGGCTTCATCGAGCGTGCCATCCGCTTTCAGCCAGATGCGGGAATCGATGGGGAAACGGAGATGATCAAATCCGTGGGCCGCAATCCAGGCGACATCCTCTTCGGTGAACCAGGGGGCGGCGTACGGCATGGACGGCTCATTCTGCGAGAGCCAGTTGTCAACGTTGACGCCGCGCTTGAACGGATGCGGTTGCATTTTGGCTGGCGGGGACGGCTCGACTGCCGACGGATTGGAGCGGACGGCGGTCCCGGCGAAAACAAGGAAGGAAAGCAGACCGCAACTCAAGAGCATGCGGCGAAGCAGAGTCGATGGAGGGTACATGGAAGGTTGGTTGTGAGCGAGGGTTGGCGGCTGACCGAATTAGGCCGTATTCATGCAAATTGTAGGAGCCTGCTTGCAGGCGATTCCGAGGAGGAGGTCGCCTGCAAGCAGGCTCCTACATCGGTCACCGGGCGGCGTTGTTTTTCACGAGCGAAACGGGCTATATTGTATAGACACTGCCAAGGCCTCTGGCAGGCGCGGCGCGGATTGTCGCAGCCCGCGCTCAGCCAGCGCAATGCCGGAGTATCCTGCCAAGAAGAAGGGGTTGCATCTGCCGATTGACGGTGGTGCAGCAAGCTTGGCGATTCCGTAGCGGAGCCGCGTCCGGCTCCGGCGGCGCGGAACGCCGCGCCGCTACCGTCGATCGGGAGATGCACCAAGAAAAAGAGCGGCCCCGGAGAGCCGCTCTCTGTGTATTGGATGAAGCTTACTGCTTATAGCCTAAGGCTTATCGCTGATAGCCTAAAGCTCATCGCTCACGGCTGCGGCGTCTGGGCCGGGGCGGCGGGCTGGGCCGGCTGCGCAGTTTGCTGGGCAGCCTGTTCGCGCTCCTTCATGGCGGCCCGGCGGGACAGACGGACCTTGCCGCTGCGCTCGTCGATGCCGATGCATTTTACCCAGATCATGTCGCCTTCCTTGACGACGTCTTCGGTACGGCGGACCCGGAAATCAGCCAGCTCGGAGATGTGGACGAGGCCTTCCTTGCCTGGCAGGCACTCGACGAAGGCGCCGAATTCCTTGGTGCCGGTCACGCGGCCCTGGTAGGTCTTGCCCATCTCGATCTGGGCGCCGCCGCCGCAGAGGGCGTCGATTTCTTGGACGGCGCGGGCCATCGCGTCCGCATTGTTCGAGTAGATGTAGACCTTGCCGGAATCATCCTCGGCGATGTCGATCTGCGCGCCGGTGGTCTCCGTGATGCGGCGGATCGTCTTGCCGCCGGGGCCGATGAGCAGGCCGATCTTTTCGGGATCGATCTGGATCGTTTGGATGCGGGGCGCGTACTGGCTGAGCTGCTTGCGGGGTTCGGGCAGGGCCGCGAGCATCTTGCGCAGGATCTCGATCCGGGCTTCGCGGGCCTGGAAGATGGCCTTCTTGGCAATCTCAATGGGCAGGCCGTTGATCTTGAGGTCGAGCTGGAAGCCGGTGATGCCCTCGGTCGTGCCGGCGAGCTTGAAGTCCATGTCGCCGAAGTGGTCTTCCTCGCCGAGGATGTCGGTGATGGTGACCCAGCGGGAGATGGCGCCGGTGGCGTCGTTCTCGGTGATGAGCCCGCAGGAAATTCCTGCGACGGGGGCGACGATCGGAACGCCGGCATCCATCAACGACAGGCAGCCGCCGCAGATCGAGGCCATCGAGGTCGAGCCGTTGGACGCCATGATTTCCGACGTCACGCGGATCGAGTAGGGGAAGATGTCCTCGGGCGGAATCACGGGGAGCAGCGAGCGCTCGGCCAGCGCACCGTGACCGATTTCGCGGCGTCCCGGCCCGCTGGTCCGGCCGGTTTCGCCAGTGGAAAACGGCGGGAAGTTAATGGAGGTGGAGCA
>CAWDQK010000126.1:0-31947 GCA_963804395.1 uncultured Verrucomicrobiae bacterium
GCCTCGAGGTCCGCCTTCACCTTCGCAAACTCCACCTTCAGCTCCGGAAGCAGGGCCGGAACATCCGGCAGCGCCCCCTGGCGGCCCAGTTTTTCAATCCGCTCGCTGACGGCGCGCAGCTGGCTGGCGCCGAAGTTGGCACAGCTGCCCTTGAGGCTGTGCGCAGCCCGGGTCAAGCGCTCGGTGTCGCCCTGGGCCAACGCCAGCTCAATTTCAGCGATGCGTTGGGGCGAGTCGTCGAGATAGACCTGGACGAGGTCCCGAAGAAAGGAGTCGTCGTCAGGATTCAAGGACCGCAACTCCTCGATGGCTTGTGGATCAAGTGTGGACACGGTGGTGGGTTCTCCGGAAAGTTGCCGCGAGGTGGCCGGATGGAGGGCTGGGAATCAATAGGCTGGCCACCTCCAATCGTCCTCGCAAACCGGAAATGGCGATCATCGTTGGCAACCTGGATCCTCCGGCCGCTCAACACGGAGGGCGGAGGCGACTTTGATGGATGAGGGCATTGGTTTCGCAGCGAGCGCGGGGGCTGATGGCTGAAGAATCAAACGGCACATTCAGCGCGCAGTTTAGGCGGTTCAAGTTGGCTGGTGGCCGAAAGCGCGGATGTAGCTGCGAGCGCCAGCGAGCGGAAGGCTTGTCCACTCGCTGGCGCTCGTGGCTGCACTGCTTCTGGAATCGCTCGCGGTGCCTTTGACCAGATTTCATATCATCAAATACAGATATGTTGATATTTTACTTGCCCCGGAGCGAAGCTGCACTTTGCTTGGAGGAAATCTATGGCCAACTCATTTGTTTTCTCCTCGGAGTCCGTGGGCGAAGGTCATCCTGACAAGGTGGCTGATCTTATTTCCGACAGCGTGCTGGACGCGTGCCTTGAGCAGGACCCGCGCAGCCGCGTGGCGTGCGAGACGATGGTCAAATCGAACATGGTGATCATCGCCGGCGAGATCACGACCCAGGCGCAATTGAACTACGAACAGGTGGTGCGGGGGGCCATCCGCGATGTCGGCTACGTCCACGATGACGACGTGTTTCATGCCGACCGGGTCTTCATCAACAACTATCTCACGCGGCAGTCGCCCGACATCGCCCAGGGGGTGGATGCGCGTGCGGCGGATGGCAAGGAAACGGCCGAGCAGGGGGCCGGCGACCAGGGGTTGATGTTTGGCTACGCCTGCAACGAGACTCCGGAGATGATGCCGACGGCGATCATGTATGCCCACCGGCTCGGCCGGGAGCTGACCAAGGTGCGCAAGGCGGGGCTGGTGAGCTGGCTCCGGCCGGACGCCAAGTCGCAGGTCTCGATCCGCTATGAGAACGACAAGCCGGTGAAGGTCGAAAACGTCGTCATCTCCACGCAGCACACCGATGAGGTCAAACACGCCGACATCAGCGAATTCCTCATCGAGTATGTGATCAAGAAGGTCATTCCCGCGGCCATGCTCGACGCGAGCACCAAATACCTGATCAACCCGACCGGGCGTTTCGTGGTGGGCGGGCCCGAAGGCGACTCCGGGCTGACGGGCCGCAAAATCATCGTCGACACCTACGGCGGCTGGGGGCGCCATGGCGGCGGCGCCTTTTCCGGCAAGGATCCGTCGAAGGTCGATCGCTCGGCCGCGTACATGTGCCGCTGGGTGGCGAAGAATGTGGTCGCCTCAGGCCTGGCCGAAATCTGCGAGCTGCAGGTGGCCTACGCGATCGGCCATCCCGAACCGGTCAGCATCTGGGTCGACTCGATGGGCACGGGCACGGTGCCCGACGATGTCATCGCCCGCGCGGTGGAGACGGTGTTCAGCTTCAAGCCGGCCAACATCATCAAGCAGCTCGACCTGCTTCGTCCAATCTACCGGCAGACCACCAACTACGGACACTTCGGAAAGCCGGATCTTCCCTGGGAACAAATCAACCGCACGGCGGAACTGGCCGCGGCCGCCCGCTGAGCGGACGGCTGCCCCAGGCTCCGCCGGCCGCCAACCACCCGATCACTTTCCCCATGCCCACTTTATCACCCACCACGGCAACGCAAGACTTCAAGGTTCGCGACCTGTCGCTGGCGGACCTGGGCCGCCGCGCCATCGAGGTCGCCGAGAAGGAAATGCCCGGCCTCATCTCGGTCCGCGGAAAATACGCCGTGCAACAGCCGCTCGCCGGCGTGCGGATCACGGGTTCGCTGCACATGACGGTGCAGACCGCGGTGCTGATCGAGACGCTGATCGGGCTCGGAGCCTCCGTCCGCTGGGCCTCCTGCAACATCTTTTCCACCCAGGATGAGGCGGCCGCCGCCATGGCCCGGACCGGAGTGCCGGTCTTCGCCTGGAAGGGGGAGACGCTCGAGGAGTATTGGGATTGCACCTACGCGGCGCTTTCGTTCCCCGGCGGGCTCGGACCGCAGCTCGTGGTGGACGATGGCGGCGACGTCACGCTGCTGATCCACAAGGGCTATGAACTGGAGGAGGGCAGCGACTGGATCCGGTCGGCGTCCGCCTCCCATGAGGAGCAGGTGATCAAGGATCTCCTCCAGCGCGTGTACTGCAACGATCCGCGGCGGTGGCACGGAATCGTCCGGGAGTGGCGCGGCGTTTCCGAGGAGACGACGACGGGGGTGCACCGCCTCTATCAATTGCACGAGGCCGGGCGGCTGCTGGTGCCCGCCATCAATGTCAACGACTCGGTGACGAAGTCCAAGTTCGACAACCTCTACGGCTGCCGCGAGTCGCTGGCGGACGGACTCAAGCGGGCCACGGACGTGATGATCGCCGGCAAGGTCGCGGTGGTCTGCGGCTACGGCGATGTCGGCAAGGGCTCATCCCATTCGCTCCGCGGCTTCGGCGCGCGGGTCATCGTCACGGAGATCGATCCGATCAATGCGCTGCAGGCGGCGATGGAGGGGTTCGAAGTCGCGCCGATCGAGGACACCCTGGGGCGGGCGGACCTTTACGTCACCTGCACCGGGAACTGCGACGTCATCACGTTCGAACAGATGCAGCGGATGAAGGACCAGGCCATCGTCTGCAACATCGGTCATTTCGACAATGAGATCCAGATGGCGCGCCTGAACGAGGCGCCGGGCGTGCGGAAGATCAACATCCGGCCGCAGGTGGACAAGTACGTCTTTCCGGACGGCCACGCCATCTACGTGCTGGCGGAGGGCCGGCTGGTCAACCTCGGCTGTGCGCACGGCCATCCGTCGTTTGTCATGTCGAACAGCTTCACGAACCAGACGCTGGCGCAGCTCGACCTCTGGGCGAATCGCGAGGTTTACAAGCCCGGCGTGTATCGTTTGCCGAAGTACCTCGACGAGGAGGTCGCCCGGCTGCATCTCGAGAAAATCGGCGTGAAGCTCACGCGGCTGACCCAGAGGCAGGCCGACTATCTCGGGGTAACGATCGAAGGCCCGTACAAGCCGGAGCATTACCGGTATTGATCCGGCCGATGCGAGCCGGACCCGGCGCCGGGCCGTCCACCGTTGTCCGCAACGATCCCCCTCAAAGGGCCTCTTCGAGGCGGTCAACGATCGTCCGCAAAATTTGGATGCGGGCAAACTTCTTGTCGTTGCCCGCCACCAGCGTCCACGGGGCATACTCGGTGCTGCAGTGCGTCACCATGTCGTTCACCGCCGCCTGGTAGTCAGGCCATTTCTTCCGGTTCCGCCAGTCCTCATCGGTGATCTTGTACTGCTTGTACGCGACCGTTGCGCGCTCCCTGAACCGGCGCAGCTGCTCCTCCGGACTGATATGAATCCAGAACTTGGATACGATGATCCCGTGTTCCGCGAGCTGCCCCTCAAACTCGTTGATCTCGTGGTAGGCGCGGCTCCAGGCCGCCTCCGGGGCGAAGCCCTCGACCCGCTCCACGAGGACGCGGCCGTACCAGGAGCGGTCGAAGAGGGTGGCGAAGCCCGCCCGCGGCAGATGCCGCCAGAAACGCCACAGGTAGTGCTGGGCCCGCTCCTCGTCGGTGGGCGCGGCGATGCCGACGACGCGGTACAGGCGCGGATCCATCGCCTGCGTCACCCGCCGGATGGCGCTGCCCTTGCCGGCGGCGTCCCAGCCCTCGAAGACCAGCACCATCGAACGCTTGGCCCGGCTGGCCGCCCAGGACAGCCTGGCCAGGCGGGTCTGGAAGGTTTCGAGCGACTCGGTGTAGGCGTTGTCGCCCAGTTTCTGCGTCAGATCAACCTGGTCGAGCACGGTTTCAGACGCGGTTCGCGCGGTCCGCCCGGACCGGGCCTTCGCCTGGGCTGCCGGGGCGACCGCCGGGGCGGCAGCCTTCGCCGGCCCCGCCTGCAATCGCTGCTGGAGCGTCTTGAGCAAGATGCTGCCAACCGTGAATTCGCGGTACCGCCGGTCGGTGGCCTCGACCAGATGCCAGGGCGCGGCCCCGGAGTCGGTCCGGCGGATGGCGTGCTCCGACGCCTGGATGAAGCGGTCGTACAGCTTGAGATGCTTCCAGTCGAGCGGCGTGACGCGCCCCGCCCGGTCCAGCTTCTTCAGGGCCTTCTTCTGCTCCGCCTTGGAGAGGTGCAGCCACACTTTCACCAGCACGGCGCCGTCGTCGACCAGCATCTGCTCGAACGCCGCAATGCGGTCCAGTTCGGTGTCAAAGCGACCGGGCTTGATCTCGCCGTAGGCCCGGCGCACGAGCGGCCGGCTGTACCAGGAGCCGAAGAAGATTCCCACGCGTCCGCGGCCGGGCATCGCGCGCCAGAACCGCCAGTACGGCGGCCGTTCGCGCTCTTCGTCGCTCGGTTCCCAGAAGGCGTACGTGTCAACGCCGTGCGGATCCAGCCATTCGTTCAGGCGGTGCACGACGGCCCCTTTTCCGGCCCCATCCGCACCCGAGACGATCAGGATCACCGGAAAATCCCGGCCCCGTAGCTCAAAATGGGCCTGCAGCAGCTGGGAACGGAGCTTCGGCAGCTCGGCATTGTACCGCTCCTTGGTCAGCTGGTGCCCCAGCTCGACGGATTCAAACATGGGGCAGTTCCTCCAGGTGTTTCTGCAGCAGATCGATCTCGTGTTTGATTGCGGGGGCGAGATTATCCGGCGGCCCGAACCGTTCGCGTTCCTTCGGATCGGTCTTTTCGAGAATCTCCTCCGTCGTCCGCAGTTGGGCGGCGAGCGTGCGGGCCCCGAGGCTGAGGGCGGAGCCTTTCAATCCGTTCAGTTTCACCAGGAGCGTCTGCTGGCCGGAAAGGCTGCGCGTGGTCTGGAGGAGTTCCGTCCACTCGGTTGCGTCCTGCACCATGCTTTCCAACAGCATCCGGTACATTGCGAGATCCACGCCGAGCCGGGCGCAGACGACGCCGGTTTCCTCGATCGACCTGGCGCCGGTGAGGTTGCTGTGGACCAGGTGGATCTTCTCCACCACGTTCGCCCGGGTGTAGGGCTTCACGATATACTGGCTCACCGAAAGCAGTGCGGCCTTTTGCACCGTGGTTCGGTCATTGAGCGCGGTGCACAGGATGATCGGAGTCATCTTGAAGCGAAACGTGTTGCGCATCCGGGTGATCAAGCCGAGCCCGTCAAGGCGCGGCATCATGATGTCGAGCAGGCACACGTCGAACGGTTCGGAGGCGGAGTTGAGCTGCTCCCAGGCTTCCTCCCCATCGTTGGCAATCGTGAGCGAATGGCCGCCGTCTGCTTCCAGGATCCGCTGAATCAGGAGCCGGGAGATGCGATCGTCCTCCGCTATCAAGATTTTCATGCTCAAGGGCACGATGACGCTGAACCGCCGGAGAAACGACAAAAAAATGCGCAAGGCTCCAGATCGCAGCAAGGTCATTGGTTCCGGCGTTCCAATGCAATGGCCAAAGTTTTGATACGATCGTGACAAAACTTTGGCCAGACGATTAGAGTGGATTTGCGGGCGGTTTTCGCAAACATCGCGGTTCCTTATGAACCCGGTACTCAAACTTCTGCTTGAAGGCGGCAGCCTCAGCACGGCGCAGATGGCGCAGGTGCTGAATCTGACCGAGGACGAGATCAACGGGCATCTGGAACAGCTCAGGAAAGAGCGCATCTTTCTGGGCTGGCGCCCGGTGCTTAACCTGTCCAAGGAAGCTGCCGGTGCCGTGCGGGCCGTGATCGAGGTGCGGATTACACCCGAGCGCGGCGGCGGGTTCAACCGGTTTGCCGAGCGGATCAGCCGGTTTGACGAGGTGGAGTCCTGCTATCTGATGTCCGGGGGCTATGACCTGCTGGTGTTTGTGAACGGTTCGAGCCTGCAGAAGGTCGCCGCATTCGTGTCCGAGAGACTTTCGACGATCGAGGGTGTGCTCTCGACCTCGACCCATTTCATGCTCCGTTCCTACAAGGAGCAGGGATATCTGATGGATGCGCCGGCCGAGGAGAACGGGCGCCTGACCGTAACGCCGTAATCCCGCATGCGGCGACGCGCGCCGTTCTTTTCCCCGAAGCGTTTTCCCGCTTCCCGTTGGAGAGGGATGCCCGGCATCGCCGCCACTTCCACCATGGATCCCAACCGTTTTGTCGCCCGCCACGTCGTCACCCTGCCGAAATCCGGCATCCGTGATTTCTTCGAGATCGTGGCCAAGATGAAGGACGTGGTCTCGCTGGGCATCGGCGAGCCGGACTTCACCACTCCCTGGCATATTCGCGAAGCTGCGATCTACGCCCTGGAGAAGGGGAAGACCCATTACACGTCAAACCTCGGGCTGATCGAGCTGCGCCGGGCCATCTGCACCTACGTTGGCCGGAATTTCGGGATGGCCTACCAGCCCGAAAATGAGGTTCTGGTCACGGTCGGCGTGTCGGAGGCGATCGACATCGCCCTGCGCGCGCTGGTCAACCCCGGTGACAAGGTGATGTTTCACCAGCCGTGCTACGTGTCCTATCATCCGTCGGTCACACTGACGCACGGCCTTGGTGTGCCGGTGCCGACCCGGGCGGCGGACAACTTCGCCCTGACCGCCGCTGCGCTCGACGCGGCCTGGGAACCGGGTTGCAAGGTGCTGATGTTGAATCTGCCCTGCAATCCGACCGGCGGCACGTGCAGCCGGGAGCAGCTGGAGCAGATCGCACGGTTCTGCATCGAGAAGGACCTGCTCGTCATCAGCGACGAGATCTACTCCGAGCTCACGTTCGAGGGCGGTCACATCAGCATTGCCAGCCTGCCGGGGATGCAGGAGCGGACGGTTTTCCTGCACGGATTCTCCAAGGCATTTGCCATGACCGGCTGGCGGATCGGCTACGCGTGCGGACCCGCGCCGCTGATCGATGCGATGATGAAAGTGCATCAATACTCCATGATGTGCGCGTCGATCATGAGCCAGGAAGGCGCGATCGAGGCGTTGCTGCGGGGCGAAGACGGAATGAAGCGGATGCGCGAGCAATACCACCGCCGGCGCGATTTCGTGGTGCGCCGCTTCAACGAGATCGGCCTGACCTGCCACCTGCCGCGCGGATCGTTCTACGCCTTTCCTTACGTCGGGGGCACCGGCCTGAACGACCGCGAGTTCTCCTTTAGCCTGCTCGATAAGGAACGCGTGGCCATGGTGCCGGGCACGGCCTTTGGCGAGAACGGGGCGGGATTCGTCCGCGCCAGCTTTGCCACGGGCTATGAACAGCTGGTCGAGGCCTGCATCCGCATCGAGCGGTTTGTGAATGCGAGGAAGGGGATTTGCCCAGCACCGTCGATCAGCTAGAGCGGTCACGTGAGCAGTGTGGCCGCGAGCGTGAGCCTCTCGACTTCGCTCGGGACGAGAGAGTGGACGCCCCTTCCGCTCGCTCACGCTCGCAGCTACGTTTGCGTTCTCGGCTGCAGTTTAGGTCAAAACGTTCTGGTCAACGGCGACAGCCTGGCGCCCTCCAAAGGAGCGCCGCGCTTGCGTGGAGGGTGGACCGCCAACCTCCGCCGGGGCTTCGGGCTGGCACGCCTCATCCGCCGCGGCCGGTCATTCCTCCATCAGGCGAATCGTCCAGAAATCGTCCGCCAGGCCGCGACTGTCGAGGTAGTCGTAGGGTATGGTGAAATAGCCCTGCATCCCCCAATCTTTGCCCCAGGAATTGCGGACCAGGAATCGTTCCGTCGAATCATCGTAGCCCACTGCCAGCACGGCATGGCCGCCAATGGCCTTCTCGTTCGGCATGGGCAGGTCGAGCACGCCGGACCTGGCCACGGCGGGCGATTCGAAGCTTTCGTACACCGTAAAGCCAAAGACAAAGGGATAGCCTTCCGCCAGGCACATCTTCATTTCCGGCAGGTTCCGGATGCGCTGGTACGAGGTGATCTGATGATTGAGTCCATCCCGATAGCAGGATGGCGGCGGTCGCACCGCGAACTTGGAGATCACGTAGGGCCACTCGGTCTCGGCACAGACTCCCTGCCGGGCAAGTGTCTTGATGCCGTCGCGGAGCATCGCCCCGGAATCGGTGGCGATCGAGCGTTCGATGCTTCGCTCGTTGTAATAGATGAACAGGCGGCTGAGATCGGTGGCCGGCCTGGCCGCTTTGATCTCGAGAAACTCGAGGCTGCCGGCGAGGGCGTTGGCCGTGCAGCTGCCCAGCCGGCCCTGGTCCTCGACCGGCGAGCAACCCGGTCGCAGGTCGGTCGAGCGCGGAAGCCTCGGCGGGGGCGCCGCGATGGCGGCATACAATTTGTCACGTTGATCGGGCAGGTCCGGGATCCAACCGTACCAGGCAATCATTCGATTTGGGGAGGCCATGGAGTCGGTTCTAGCCCGCGGCTTATCCGAGGCAAGCAATTTAGAGGAGATGAAAACACGGGACGATGGGATGCGCTGCCGTGGCTTTTCCCGGGGTAGCGGCCCGGGCCGCTTCCTCCCAGGAGCGGCATTCACCCGCCGCACTCGCGGCGTCGCTGCGGACCGGTTCCGGCGGCGAGGGCGCCGCCGCCCCAGGTGGGGTGGTTGGAGACGCGACGCCCTCGTCGCGTTTCTGCGGACGGCAATCGGTCGACGTGCGTTTGACAACAAACGATTTGCTCAGGTCCATGCCGGTGTGTGACGATCTAAGTGCTCCGATGACCAGCAGCCAATTCGTCACCCCCTGCGACCAGATCGAGATCCACCTGCCTGACAGTCGCACCCTGCGCGGCCCGCGCGGGGCGACAGCCGAGAGCCTGCTCCAGCCGATCAGTGCCGAACTACCCGCGCCGCTCGTCGGCGTCATTGTCAACGGTGAACTGTTCGAACTGGCTCATCCCATCGCCATGGAGGCCCAGATCCGGCCGGTGACGATGGCGGACGCCGATGGCGCGCGGATCTACCGCCGGTCGCTGACCTTCCTGCTGGAAGCGGCCTTCCGCCACCTGTTTCCCGGAACGTTGTTGCTGGTGGAACATTCCTTCCCGTCGGGCGGCTACTTCTGCAATGTGCGCGGGCGGGAGCCGCTGACTCCGGACGAGCTGGCCGGCCTTGAGGCGGAAATGCGGCGGCTCGTGGAGCAGAACCTGCCGTTCTGCTGTCGCGAGGTCCCGGTGGCGGAAGCCATCGCCTGGTTCGAGGGCCGGCAGGATCTCGACAAGGCCCGGTTGATCCGGCACCGGCGAAAGCCGACGGTCAGGTTTTATCGGGTGGGCGACTGTTTCGATTACCATCATGGCTTCATGGTGCCGGCCACGGGGTATCTCCGCTGGTTTGAACTGTCGGCGATGGATGGCGGTTTCGCGCTGCGTTATCCCCGCCAGCACACGCCGACCCAGATGGCGCAGGCGGTCGACTATCCGAAGCTGCTCGCAGCATTCAGCCAGTACGGCGCCTGGCTCGAACGGCTGGGGATTTCGAGCGTTGGCGCGCTCGACGACGCCATCAAGGCAAGCCGGAGCCGGGAGATCATCCTCGTGTCGGAGGCCCTGCACGAACAGCACATTGCGGGAATTGCCCGCCAGATCTCCGACCGCCGGCAGCAGGCGCGGCTGGTGCTGATTGCCGGCCCGTCGTCGTCCGGCAAGACCACGTTTTCCCGGCGGCTCGCCGTGCAGCTGCTGGCGCTCGGGCTGTCGCCCTTTGCCCTGGAGCTGGACAACTACTTCACCGAGCGGGAGCGCACGCCCCGGGATGCCGGCGGACAGATCGACTACGAGACAATCGAGGCGCTCAAGCTCGATCAGCTGGGCGACCACCTGCAACGCCTGCTCGCCGGCGAGGAGGTGCAGCTGCCGCGCTTCAATTTCCGGGAGGGTCACCAGGATCCGGGCGATGTGGTCCGCCTGCGACCGGAGCAGTTGATCATCCTGGAGGGGATTCATGGGCTGAACCCGCGGCTCATCCCGCCGGCCCTCGCGGCGCAGTCCTTCAAGATCTACGCTTCGGCCCTCACTCAGCTCAATCTCGACCGCCACAACCGCGTTGCCACGACCGACACCCGGCTGATCCGGCGCATCGTCCGGGACGCGCGCGACCGCGGCTACTCGGCCGCCGACACCATTGGCCGGTGGGAGTCGGTGCGGCGCGGCGAGAAGATCCACATCTTTCCGTATCAGGAAAACGCCGACGCGATGTTCAACTCCGCGCTCGTCTACGAACTCTCGGTGCTGGGTCCGCTGGCGGAGCCGCTCCTCCGGCAGGTGCCTTTCGGCACGCCGGAGTTCGTGGAAGCCCGGCGGCTGCTGGCGTTGCTTGACTGGTTTCTGCCCGTCGAGCCCGAATGGGTCCCGGACAACTCGATTCTGCGCGAATTTGTCGGTGGCTCGATCCTGAAGGACTTCAAGATCTGGGGCGTGGCGTAGCGGCGCGCCGCCCGGGGTCCGGCAGTTGACCTAATCTCCCGGCCCGGCTAGACTCCGGATCAATCAATGGCCAGCCAACCCATTTCTCCTGAGAACGCAAAGCCGGCGATCGAGATCGCGGTCGATGTAACCCGCAATATCCTGGTCAAACGCTTTCATGGCCACGTGTCGGCGGCGCAGATGAAAGCCGGGGCCCAGGAAGTGGCGAGGCTCCTGCCCCAAATGCGGGCGGGGTTTTCGGTGTTGGTGGATCTCAGCGGACTCGATGCCATGGACCTCGATTGCGTGCCGCATCTCGCGAAGATCATGGATCTGTGCAAAGCGCGGGGCGTTGGCCTGGTGGTTCGGGTGACCCCGGAACCGGACAAGGACATCGGTTTCAACATCCTTTCCGTCACCCATTATCGGGGCAAGGTGCGGGTGGTCACCTGCCAGACGCTGGCGGAAGCCGAACGGGCTCTTGGGTGAGCTGCGGTGTCACGAGCCTGTCGGGCTTCGCCTGGAAACGGTCAGAGCTTCTTGCTGACGCCGAAGTAGAAGACTTTCTCCTTCAAATGCGAGCGCCAGATGCTGCTGCAGGTCTCCTGGAACCGATATCCGGCATCCAGGCTCCAGTTATTGTTCAGCCTGTAGGCCACGCCGAGGGGCAACGCCCAGTTCAGGGGATACTTGGAATCGGAGATTCCCACGGTTTCGATGGCCCCGCCCACCGCATTGACGGCGGTCAGCGTCTCATCTCGCTTCAGGACCGTCAGACCGAACGAGAAACCAAAATAGAAGCGCATGGGGCTGCCCTTGGCACCGGTGTTGTAGCGATAGTTGAACAGGACGGGGATCGCCCGGACCTTTGCTGAATCATGGTCTGAACTGTAGAGCACGTTGTTCCAGTAGAACAGCGTCGTCGCCGACTCGGAGCTCGTGAAATTGTCCAGTCCGACGGAAAGGCTGACCACATGCGAGTCCTGTGCCCCATAGATTTTGCCGCCCTCAAGGGCAAAGCCAACCCCGTGCAGCGAGAGCGGGTCGTTGGTCCCGTAGAACGACAGACTATGCCCCGACAGCGAGCCCGTTGAGATCTCGGGCCGGAGGAACATGTCCTGCGCGTGGGCGGAAAGGCCGATTGCGAAGAGAACGGCGATGGCGGGCGTTAAATTGAATCTCATATTTTCGGTTAGACTCGATGATCTCGGCCTGCGCGGTGGAGGCCGTCTCTTCCGATTTGATCCGGGCAATGAATAGCGATGTGGATTACCGACCGGTGGGTTAAGGGAAATGTTCCAGCTGGGTTGCCTCCGGGTCCTGCCATGGCCCTCTGCCGGCTGGCAGAGTCGCACGGACGGATCGAAACACGCCCTCGTTTGCAGACCTTGTGAGGGCACGGCCGGGCGCGGGCAAGATGTTTCTGGTCCGCCGGCGGGTGGATTCCGAGGCTCGCCAAAGATGCCGGCGGCCCTATGGTAACCGCGTATGGTGCAATCCAATTCTTCTCTGGCCGAACTCCACCGCCGGGCACGCGCCGAGCTGACCGAGGACATCCTGCCATTCTGGGTCCGTCACGCGTTTGACCCGCTGACCGGAAGGCTGTCCGGCGTGGTTACGAATGATCTCCGCCGGTTCGACGAGGTGCCGCGGCATGTGGTGCTCTGCGCCCGCATCCTCTGGACCTTCGCGGCCGCCGTGCGCCTGGAACCCCGCCCGGAGTGGCGGGAGGTCGGGCGAAGAGCCTACGCGCTGCTCACCGGACCTTTCTGGGATCAAACCAACGGCGGAGTGTACTGGAGCGTGGAGGGCGACGGACGGGTTCATTCGGACCGGAAGCAGATCTACGCCGAGGCTTTTGCGATCTACGGTCTGGCGGAATGGCATGCCGCCACGGGCGACCCGGAAGCCCTGGCGCGCGCCAAGGCGTTGTTTGGGCTCATCGAGCGCCACGCCGCTGAGCCGGTGTTCGGCGGCTATCTCGAGGCCCGGAGCGGCGGCTGGGGCGAGCTGGCCGACCTCCGGCTGAGCGAGAAGGACCTCAATGCGCCGAAGTCCATGAACACGCTGCTGCATGTGCTGGAGGCGTACACGGCGCTCCTTCGCGTTTGGCCCGACGCCAGCCTGCATGCGCGCTTGCAGGCCTTGCTCGGCGGAATGCTCGACCACGTGGTGACCGCGCAGCCGTACCCCCACTGCCAGCTGTTTTTCGATCTGGCATGGAAATCGTTGTCGCCCACGATCTCCTACGGACATGACATCGAGGCCAGCTGGCTATTCTGGGATGCGGCCGAAGCGCTGGGCGACGGCGCGCTGCTGGCCCGGACGCGTCCCGTGGCGCTCGACCTCGCCGCGGGCGTCCTGCGCCACGGCTGCGACACCGACGGGTCGGTCTTTTACGAAGGCAACGCCGGGGGGGTGGTGAAAACCGACAAGCACTGGTGGCCGCAGGCGGAGGCGGTGGTCGGGTTCCTCAACGCGTATTCATTGGGCGGTGACGAAATCTACCGGCAGGCGGCGGAACGGACCTGGCAGTTCATCGAAGCGCAGGTGATCGACCGGGAGCATGGCGAGTGGTTTGCGGAGCTGGACCGCTCCGGCCGGCCGCTGCCCGACTACCCGCGCCACGACGGGAGCTGCAAGATTGGCCCCTGGAAATGCCCGTATCATAACGCCCGGTCCTGCCTCGAGGTGATGCGCCGCACGGCGCCCGCGGCGCCCCGGAATGGCGCCACGTAGCAGCCGTATCCATGCAGATTGTAGGAGCGAGCTTGCTCGCGATTCCGAGGTATGAATCGCCTGCAAGCCCCGCCGCCGCGGCGCGGGCAAGCAGGCTCCTACACCGATCACCTGACTGAATCATGTCCACGAGTGAGTGCAGGGTTAATTGAATGGAGACGGCTTAGGGCCGGTCGGCGGCCGGCCTGCAGCCAGTCCGCGGGCTGGTGTTTTCCAGACGAAGTGAGCCGCTGGCGTGGAGCAGGGCGCTGCTTCGTCAGCGCCGGACGCGTCAATGGCGGTGACGGCGCACCCTCCTACACGGACGGATGCCTGACTGGCCATCAGAGCGCCGGAAGAGCGCCACGGCCTCACGCGCGCCCGGCTACCGTGAGGAATGCGGCCAGCGCGGGCGGGGGCGCGGGCGGCTCCTTCCAACCGATGACCAGCCGGCTTTCCGGTGCCGGCCCATCGAGCGGGCGGAAGGTCACCTCGGGCGGAAGGTGCTGCGCCTCGGAGGGGCACATGAAGGTCGCCCCCAGGCCGGCCCGCACCAGTCCGATCCCGTTGGCGCGGGGCCAGACTTCCTCGGCGATCCGCGGCGTGACGCCCGCGCGGGCGAAGGCGGCGAGAATCCGGTCGTAGAATCCCGGGTTGTGGGAACGCGGGAAAAGAATGAACGGCGTGGCGGCGAGCGCGCGCAGCCGGAGGCTGGAACGGCGCGCCAGCGGATGATCGGCCGGCAGCAGGAGGCCGTTCTTTTCGTGGAGCAGCAGGCGCGTCTGCAAGCCTGGAGTGCGGGTGTCCGGATGGAAGAAGCCGCACGCCAGGTCGCCCGCCTGCAGCGCAGCCAGCTGGGCGGAGGTCGGCGACTCGTTGAGCTCCACCCGGATCCCGGGAAAACGCCGGTGGAACTCCCGGAGGATGCCCGGCAGGACCGTAGCCATGGCAAGGCCGGTGAACGCGATCCGGATGCTGCCGATCCGGCCCTGGGCGAGGGCCTCCAGTTCCGCCGGGACGCCCGCGAGGGTGCGCAGCAGCGGCTCCACCCGCTCCGCCAGGGCGTGGCCGGCGGCGGTCAGCTCGACCCGGCGGTGGGAACGCACGAAGAGCGGGGTGCCAAGCGCCGCCTCCAGCTGGGCGATCTGCCGGCTGAGCGCCGGCTGGGCGACCGCCAGCGCGTCGGCGGCCCGGCGGAAATGCAGCTGGCGCGCCACCTCGCGGAAATAGACCAGGTGGCGCAATTCAAAGGCAAATTGATACTCTCTGGGCATCAATTACGACGAAACAAGTATTTTGAGGCATTGCAACACCGGGTTATGATGGCGGCGTCCGGGGCCCCGCAGCCGCGGGGTCCTGCCCCTCCCATGAAAACCATCGATTCCGTCTCTGCCGTCTATGAACCCGCCGCCGTCGTGCAGCGGTCGGCCGGCTGGCGCCTGCTGGCCCACAAGCCATGATTCGCGAAAAAACCCACTTCCCCCCGCAAATCCCCGCCATCAACGCCATTGACGGCGGGGCGGTTTTCCTGAACTTCTGATCACTCATGTCCAAGTCCCTCTTCCAAAAAGTTTGGGCGGCGCACGCGGTGCGCACGCTGGCCAACGGCCAGACCCAGCTGCTCATCGGCACCCATCTCATCCACGAGGTGACCAGCCCGCAGGCGTTCGGGATGCTGCGCGACCTCGGCCTGACGGTGCTGATGCCGCACCGCACGTTTGCCACGGTGGACCACATCGTGCCGACCGACCAGGTGGCCGAGCCGTATGCGCGATCCGCTGGCCGATGCGATGATCAAGGCGCTCCGCGCGAGCTGCCGGGATTTCGGCATCACGTTCTTCGACCGGGCGACCGGCAAGCAGGGCGTCGTCCACATCGTCGGCCCCGAACAGGGCATCACCCAGCCCGGCACCACCATTGCCTGCGGCGATTCGCACACGAGTACGCACGGGGCGTTCGGCGCGATCGCGCTTGGGATCGGCACGACCCAGATCCGCGACGTGCTCGCCACGCAGACGATGGCGCTGAGCCCGCTCAAGGTACGCCGCATCAATGTCACCGGCCGGCTGCAGCCGGGCGTCTACGCCAAGGATGTCATTCTCCACCTGATCCGCACCCTCGGGGTCAACGGCGGAACCGGTTTTGCCTACGAATATGGCGGGGAGGTCTTCGACCGTTTCTCGATGGAGGAGCGGATGACCGTCTGCAACATGTCGATCGAGGGCGGGGCGCGCGTCGGTTACGTCAATCCGGACGAGACGACCTTTGCCTACCTCAAGGGCCGGCCGTATGCGCCCAAGGGCGCGGCCTGGGCCGCCGCCGTGGCGGAGTGGAAGGCGGTCGCCAGCGACCCCGGTTGCGCGTACGACGATGTTGTCACGTTCCGCGGCGAGGAAATCCCGCCGACCGTCACCTGGGGCATCAACCCCGGGCAGGGCGTTGACATCGACGGTTCAATTCCCGATCCGGCGAAGATCGCCGCCGCCGATGAGAAATCCTCGATTGAGGAAGCGCTGGCGTACATGAAGCTCCAGCCCGGCGCGTCCATCAAGGGCACGAAGATCGACGTCGCGTTCCTGGGGTCCTGCACCAACGGGCGCCTGAGCGATTTCCAGGAGGTGGCGAAATTCCTCCCTGGGCACCGCGTTGCGCCTGGCGTGAAGGCGATCGCCGTGCCGGGATCCCAGGGGGTGGGCGTCCTGTGCGCGTCGCTCGGCATCGACCGGGTTTTCCGCGACGCCGGCTTCGAGTGGCGCGAGGCCGGGTGCTCGATGTGCCTCGCAATGAATCCAGACAAGCTCGTCGGCGACCAGCTCTGCGCCAGTTCCTCCAACCGCAATTTCAAGGGACGCCAGGGCAGTCCCACCGGCCGCACCATCCTCATGAGCCCGCTCATGGTGGCCGCGGCGGCGGTCACCGGCCGGGTGTCCGACGCCCGGGAAGTGTTCGGCGTGCGCTCCTGAATCCAGCCAGAACATGGACCATGACCATAACCATGAACCATTAACCATTAACCATTAACCATTAACCATGAATCATGAATCATGGTTGATGGTTAATGAATCCAGAAACCGGAGTTCAAGTTCCAGATCGCAGATCGCAATTCGCCAGTCGCAGATCGCCAATCGCCAAATTCCAAAGGCAGGTCTTAGGCTCAAGAACCTGAGCTCGAATCCCAAGATTCCAGAGCCCCGATTTTCCTCCCATGTCCCTCGAAAAAATCACCTCGGTTGCCGGACGCGCCGTTCATGTGCCGGGCAACGACATCGACACCGACCGGATTATTCCGGCGCGGTTCATGAAATGCGTCACCTTCGACGGCCTGGGCGCCTACCTGTTCCACGACGTCCGCAAGAACGCCGACGGCACAGACCGCCCGCACCCGCTCAACGATCCGCGATTCGCGGGGGCGACAATCCTGCTTTCCGGCGCGAATTTCGGCTGCGGAAGTTCCCGCGAGCATGCGCCCCAGGCGATCCAGAAGCATGGCTTTCGTGCGATTGTCGCCGAGAGCTACGCTGAGATCTTCTTTGGCAATTGCACGACCCTCGGGATCCCCTGCTTCAGCGCCAGCCGGGCGGATATCCAGGGAATCGCTGCGGCGGTTGAGCGGAACCCGCGGCTCGACCTCGTGGCCGACGTCGATGGAAGCGAGATTCACTTCGGTGGCCAGACCGTTAAGGCCTCGATCCGGGAGAGCGCCCGCGATGCCCTGGTCAACGGCCGGTGGGATGCCATCGGGGACTTGCTGGAAGGGATCGGAGACGTCAAAAGGCTCGCCGCCCGGCTGCCGTATCTGGCAGCCTGATTTCCGCCGACGGACGCAATCGTAAGAATTATTGAATCCTTTTTGCGTTGCAGGCGTCTATTCGAAGAAGCTCTCCATATGTCTTTTATCGATCTCATCCACGGCGCGGGCCTGCTGTTCTACCCTCTGCTCGTCTGTTCGCTCGTCCTGGTCTTTATCATCGGCGAACGGACGTATGCCCTGCGCACGACCGCGGTAATGCCACAGGACCTGGTCGACGCCATCATCGAAAACAAGCCTTATTCGGGCGGGAAGTACTCGGTGCTGGCCCGCATCCTGGATTTTGCGGAGGAGACCCAGCATGATGCGGATGCGGTCAAGGCCTTCGCCCGGCTGGAAATCAACCGGATGGAGCGCGGTCTGCCGTATCTCGATGTTATCTATGCCGCCGGGCCTCTCTTCGGACTTACCGGCACCATCTGGGGATTGCTTCGCGTGTTCTCGCAGATCTCGCCGGACACCGGCTTGCCGGACCCGGTGGCGTTTACGAAGGGCGTGTCGCTGGCGTTGTCCGCCACGCTGTTTGGCCTCGGCGTGGCGATCCCGGCGCTCCTGGGCGGCGGCTACCTGCAGCGCAAGGTTGAGACTTATGCGGTACGGATCGATTCGCTGCTGGAACGAATCAACAGTCGCCGCTCGAACCGCGGTCTGGCGGAAACGACGCGAGAATCCACGGGGGCCGCCGTCCGCTGATCAGCGCCGAGACGCGTTCCCGCTGTCCCGACCATGGCTCTTTACGAGAAACGCCGGCAGAAGCCGGTCCTGATGCTGGTGCCGCTGATCGACGTGCTCACGATGCTGATTTTCTTCGCCTTCGTGACCATGCAGTTCAAGTCGGGCACCACGCTGAACATCACGCTGCCGAAGGTCGATACCGCCGGAAAGAACGAGTTCAAGGGCTCGGTCACCATCGCCATCGACAAGGAGGGCAAGATGGATTTCAACGGCCGGGCCACGACCGATGACCAACTGGAGACCCTGCTGGGTGAGGTGCGCAAGATCGACCGGAACATTCCAGTGCTCATTCAGGCCGACGAGAACACGCCGCTCAAACGGCTGGCGTTCGTAATGGATACCTGCCGGAAGATCGGACTCAATAAGTTCAGCCTGCAGGCGCGGTAGAATGCATATTGTCATCACCGGAGTCACCCGCGGGCTGGGGCGAGCGCTTGCAGAGTGGTACGTTGCGCAGGGGCACACGGTCAGCGGGTGCGGGCGGAGCGGAATGGAGATCTTTGAGCTCCGGTCTGTCTACCCCGAGACGCACCATTTCGATGCCGTCGACGTCACCGAAGTGGTGAAGGTCGGAATGTGGGCTGAACGGGTGCTGGGTGCCAGCGGACCGCCGGATTTCTTGATCAACAACGCGGCGCTGATGACCCAACCCGCGCCGTTGTGGCAGGTGCCGGCGCCGGAAGTCTCAAGGCTGATCGACGTCAACCTCAAGGGTGTCGTCAACGTGATCCGGGCTTTTGTTCCTGCGATGATCGAGACGAAGCGGGGCGTGATCGTGAACTTCAGCTCCGGCTGGGGTCGGTCGACTTCGCCGGAGGTGGCGCCTTATTGCGCCTCGAAATGGGCGATCGAGGGATTGACCAAGGCTCTTGCCCAGGAGCTGCCGGAGGGGATGGCGGCAGTGCCGCTCAATCCCGGTGTCATCAACACGGCGATGCTGCAGAAATGCTTTGGCGCCGGGGCGGACCGTTATCCAGCGGCGGCGGAGTGGGCCAGGCAGGCCGCGCCGTTCATTCTGAGCCTTGGGGCCAAGGACAACGGGCTGTCGCTCAGCGTGCCGAGCATCCCGCTGGAGTGAATCCGGACTTTGTAGCCGGCCGCGTTGAGGCCGGCCCAGATAGTGAGTGATGCATGGGGACGCGGCGCCCCCGTCGTGTTATCCATGGTTCCAACCCCGGCGGTGAGAGCGCCGATCATGCGATCATCCGATCGATCCGGCCCGGCGGGCCTTCACCACCATCTCGCTAGGCGCCCGGCTGGTTCTGCTCTGCGACCCGGTAACGGACAAATTCGCGCGTGACGCCAAGCCGGCGCGCGGCGGCGGAGACGTTGTCACCCGTTTCCCGCAGCGCCTCGGCGACGAGTTCGTTGGTGACGGCATCGAGTGAGAAGCCGCTCTCCGGCATTCGCCACGCGGGATTGCGCCAGCTTCCCGCGGCCGGGGCGGAGCCTCCGAGATGGACAAAGTCGAGCGGCGCATCGGGCCCGAAGATCACGGCCCGCTCGAGTTCATGGGCGAGTTCCCGCACGTTGCCGCGCCAGGGTTGCGCCAGCAGGCGCGATTCGCCGGCCGGCGAGATCGAGAGCCCGGTCCGGTGGTGGCGGAGGGCGATGCGCGCCAGGAGATGGCGCGCGAGCGGCACGAGGTCGGTGCCGCGTTCGCGCAGCGGGGGCAGGGCGATGTGCAGAAGGTCGAGCCGGTGGTAAAGATCTTCCCTGAAGACTCCGGCGCGCACCAGGTCGTTCAACAACCGGTTGCTGGCGGCGATGAGCCGCACGTCAACCGTGATCTCGCGGGTGCCGCCCAGGCGCCGTATGACGCCCTCGTTGACTGCCGTCAAAACCTTGGCCTGGGTGGCTGGCGAGAGCGACCCGATCTCATCCAAAAACAACGTGCCGCCGTCGGCGGCCTCGAAGAGTCCGATGCGGGCGTGCTTCGCGTCGGTAAAGGCCCCGCGCTCGTGGCCGAACAGTTCCGACTCGGCCAGATTCTCGGGCAGAGCCGCGCAATTGATGGTGACCAGCGGCCGGCCGGTCCGCGGTCCGTGCTGGTGCAGCCAGCGCGCGAGCATGCTCTTGCCGGTGCCGGTCTCGCCTTCAATCAGCGTCGGTGGCAGACGGTGCTCCAGCCGGCGGTCGGTCGCCACGATCGTGTCGAGCTGGGCCTGGATGGCGGCAAGGCTTTGGCCAAAGAAGAACTGGTCCGCCTCTACGGCCGTCTCGGTCGCGCGGTGTTCGTCGCGCCGCGCCGCGTTGCGAAGGTTGCGGCAACGCTGGAACACCAGCGGCAGTTCCTCCGGCTCAAAGGGTTTCGCCAGGTAATCGCCGGCGCCGAGGCGCATTGCCTCGACGGCCTGGCGCACGCCGCCGAACGCCGTCATCACAACCACGCCGGTGTTTTCAGAGAAGGCGCCTTCGCGCAGCAACTCGAGCGCTTCGCCGTCGGGGAGATGCAGGTCCACCAGGGCGAAGGCAAAGCGCAGCTCGCGCAACAGGTGGCGGGCCTCCGCGAGGCGGGTTGCTTCGCTGACTTCAGCGCCGAGGGTCCGCAAATACGCCGCCAGCCGCTTGCGGAGGGGTGCGTCGTCTTCGAGCACCAGGATTTCAGTGCCGGTGGAAAGCGCGATTTCGTCGGACATCTAAGGCGTATCTATGCAAATTGTAGGAGCGAGCTTCCGCCTTCGCTGAAGCTACGGCGAACAGGTGCTCGCGACCTGTCCTCCGTAGGCCCGGCGAAGGAGGATTCCGAGGTATGAACCGCCTGCAAGCCCCGCCGCCGCGGCGCGGGCAAGCAGGCTCCTACACCGGTCACCTGACTGAATCATGTCCATGAGCGAGTGCAGGATTAATTGAATGGATTCGGCTAAGACGGTACTGCGCGGCAACTGCCGGAACATTTCAACCCAAATCCCACTCGACCTGCGCCGGGCAATGACCAACAGTCCGCGGATGCTGAAATTGCTGTTTATTGGTGATGTGGTGGGCCGGCCGGGGCGTGAGATCGTAGGTGAACGCCTGCGGCGGTTGCGAAATGAACTCGGGCTGGATTTCGTGATCGCCAACGGAGAGAACGCTGCCGCCGGCGCAGGACTCACGGGCGCCGTGGCCAAGACCATGCTCGATGCCGGGATCGACGCCCTCACGCTGGGCGACCATATTTGGGATCAGAAAGGATTCGAAACCGAAATTGCTGGACTGGAGCGCGTCTGCCGTCCGGCCAACCTGCCCGCCGCCTGCCCGGGCCGCGACCATCTCATCCTGGAGAAGGACGGGTTCCGGCTCGCGCTCTTCACCGTCCTGGGCCGGCAATATCTGGCAGCGAAATCGGAGTGTCCGTTTCTCACGAGCGACCGGATGCTCGGGCAGCTCGCGGGCCGGGCCGACGGGGTTTTCGTCGAGATTCACGCTGAGGCCACCTCGGAAAAGCAGGCTTTGGGCTGGTATCTCGATGGACGGGCTGTCGCCGTGATCGGAACCCACACGCACGTGCCGACCGCTGATGCCAGTGTGCTCCCAAAGGGCACCGCATTCCTGTGCGACGCCGGGATGACGGGTCCGTATCTGAGCGTGCTTGGGCGCGTTATCGAGCCGGTCGTCGCCAAGTTCCTTGATGGGATGCCCCGGCGGTTTCCGGTGGCCGAGGGCGACGTCCGGCTGTCGGGGGTGATTGTGGAATACGATCCGGCGGCCAAACGCTCCGTCCGGTGCGAATTGCTGACCGTGCGGAAGACGGCGGGTCAGGCGTTTCAACCTGAAAGGTAGCCGGGAACGCAGACGTAGCCGCGAGCGTGAGCCTCTCGACCTTGCTCGGAGCCCTGAGCTTGTCGAACGGGCGAGCGGAAGGGACCTCCACTCGCTCACGCTCGCGGCCACACTTTTTGCGGCGCCTCGCTAGCTCTTGGCGACGCCGGCCTCTTCGTAGACGCCCAGGTGCCGATAGCGCTCGTAGCGTTGATTGAGCAGGTCCTCCACCGGGAGCGACTGCAGTTCGCCGAGGTGCCTCCGGAGGGCCGTCCCGACAGATGCAAAGATCTGTTCGGGATCGTTGTGTGCGCCGCCCAAAGGCTCGGCGATGACTTCCTCGACGATCTTGCTTTCTCCGAGAAATTGGGCGTCAAGCCGCAGAGCCTCGGCCGCCCGGCCCGCGGCGCTCGCGTCCTTCCAGAGGATTGCGGCGCAGCCTTCCGGGGTGATGACCGAGTAGTAGCTGTTTTCAAGGATCAGCACGCGGTCGGTCACCCCGATTCCCAGGGCGCCGCCGGAGCCGCCTTCGCCGATGACGACCGCAAGTGTCGGAACGCGGAGCATGGCCATCTCGCGCAGGTTGACGGCGATGGCCTCGGCAACGTGACGCTCTTCCGCGCCGACCCCCGGGTAGGCTCCAGGGGTGTCGATGAATGAAAGCACCGGCAGACCGAATTTCTCGGCCATTTTCATCAGGCGCAGCGCCTTCCGGTAGCCCTCGGGCTGGGCCATGCCAAAATTCCGCGAGATCTTCTCCTTGATTTCCCGGCCCTTCTGCTGGGCGACGATCACAACGGCCTGACCTTCAAAGAATGCGGTTCCGCCGATGAGCGCCTGGTCGTCGTGGAAATGCCGGTCGCCGTGAAACTCCTGGAATCCTGTGAAAAGCGCCTGGACGTAATCGAGCGCGTAGGGCCGCCGGGGATGGCGGGCAATCTGCACGCGCTGCCATGAAGTGAGCGAAGAATAGACCGTCCGCCGGACCTTTTCGATCTCCTTCTCCAGGGCGGCGATCTCGCTGGAACGATCGAGGTTGTCTTCGAGGGACTGCTGGGCAAGTTGGTCGATCCGCTTCTGCAAATCACGCAGCGGCCGTTCGAACTCCAGCGTGTAAACGGGTTTGGCCATGCGAAAAGGCTACCCGGCGCCTGGAGCGGGTGTCAACCGGCGGGGGGCTATTTCTGCTGGTCGGCCTCAATGCTGATCGTGACCGCGACGTCGTCTCCCAACATCTTTGGATAGGTCGTGATGCCAAAATCGTTTCGATTGAGGGTCGTCGTCGCCTCCCAGCCGGAGAGCATCGCCCCTTTCATCCCAGGCCCGAATCCCAGTGCCTTCGTCTTCAGCACGACTTCCTTGGTTACGCCATGGATCGTTAGGTCTCCGGTGACGTCGTAGGTGTCGTCGCCGGCTTTCTTCCACGATTTGCTCTTGAAGGCGATCGCCGGAAACTTGTCGGCGGAGAAGAACTTGTCGCTCTGGAGGTCCTTATCCCGCATCCCGTTCCGGGTGTCGATGCTGGGTACCTCGATGGCGGCCTCGACCGTGCTGTTCTCCAGATTGTCGCGATCCACGACGATGGTGCCGCTGAACTTGGTGAATACTCCCGGCACATTGGAAAAGAAATGGCGGATGCTGAATCCGACGGAGGAATGGACCGGGTCGATCTTGTAGGTCTCGACGGCAGCCCGCGTTAAGGTGGCCAGGCCGAGGGCAAAGGACGTGGCGAAAACGATTCGGGAGAAGTGTTTCATGGTAGATGGATTTAATAAGCGGGAATTGCGCAAAAGCAAACGGGGTCGCTAGCAGCCTGTCGGGCTTCGCCCTCCATTCTGCTAAACAAACGGCGGACGCCGTTTGGCTGGCGAGCGAATATTTGAAAGAAACTTCCGAACATTGGACGGAAGGGTGCGTCCTACTGGTATGCCCGCACGCTTTGTAGACTGAGACCGCCAGACGCCGATGTTTCTGCCGTATGATTTGCGCGAGTGGTCTGGGCCCTGAGCGGAGTCGAAGGAGTACCGGCCGGTCATATCGTGCACTTCATCCTCGATGCCGTGGAGCAGTTGCCCGCCACAGATTTTCGGGTCAACGAACAGGGGAGAGGCAGCGAGCAATACCCAAATGGATTCTTGTCCAGCCTCCGCCCCCGCAAAACCATTTTTTGGGTCTCACGCACGGCTACGCACAAGTCCGTCCCAAATGGCGCCAGCCATTTGCTTAGCAGGAACCCGGAGGGCGAAGCCCGACAGGTTCCTGCTAGACGATCAGCATCGCATCGCCGTAGCTGAAGAACCGGTACTGCCGGGCGATCGCCTCGGCGTAAATCTCCTTGATCCAGGCGATGCCGTCGGTCGATCGAGGGGATAGAAAGGCCGCGACCAGGCAAAGCAGGGTGGAGCGCGGTTGATGGAAATTGGTGATCAGAGCGTCAACGCCCTGGAACGAAAACGGCGGAAAAACAAAGAGCCCGGCTTCACCCCCAAAGTCGGCTCCTCCCGGAAGGGCTTCGCGGCGGAGAAAATCCTCGATCGTCCGGACGGAGGTGGTGCCGACAGCGATGCGCCGTCCGGAATGCTGGGAAAGGAGCCGCTGCGCCGCCGCCGGGATCTCGTAGGTTTCGCGATGAATCCTGTGCTGTTCGATGCTGGCAGCCTCAATCGGCCGGAAGGTGCCGAGCCCGACATGGAGGGTGAAGTCGGCGAATCGCACACCGTTGGCCGCAAGGCGGCTGAGCAGTTCAGGCGTGAAGTGAAGTCCGGCGGTGGGCGCTGCCACCGCAACCTGGCGCGACCGGTCGGCGTAGACCGTCTGGTAGCGTTCAAGATCCTGCTGGCGCTGGGCTGCCGTGTGGCGCCGGTGGATATAGGGCGGCAGCGGCACTTCGCCGAGACGGTTCGCAATCGCAGCGATTGATTCGCCGGCGGCGGTGGAAAAGGAGACCCGCGCGACGCCATCGCCCTCCTGCGCGCGGACGGTGGCGAGAAAGGCGTCATCTCGGGCAAACGTGGCGCCCACCGGCAGGCGCCGCGCCGGTCGCAGCAGACACCACCACTCTGCGGCCGACGCCGGACCAGGCGCGGTGTCTGAGGAAGGACGGAGCAGGAAGCACTCGACCCGCCCGCCGGTCGGGCGCTGCGCCAGGAGACGGGCCGGGAGGACGGCGGCATTGTTCCGAAAGAGGATGTCGCCGGAGTTCAGAAAGCCCGGCAAGTCTGCGAACCGATGGTGTGACAGCCGGTGCGAGGTCCGGTCAACCACGAGCAGGCGCGACTGATCGCGGCGCGCCGTCGGCGACTGGGCAATCAGGCGCTCTGGCAGCGCATAGTCGAAAAGCTCGGTGGGGAGACTCACGATTGGATCGGCTGGACCGATGCCGATTGTAGGAGCGAGCTTGCTCGCGATACCAGGCAAGGAATCGCCTGCAAGCCCCGCCGCCGCGGCGCGGGCAAGCAGGCTCCTACATCGATCATCCGATGGCGCTCCTGCCCATAGCAAAGGAAGAAAACTGGAGCCGAGCACTGGATTTGAACCAGCGACCTGCTGTTTACGAAACAGCCGCTCTAACCAGCTGAGCTAGCTCGGCCCAAGAGTGGCGAGGGATTTCGGATTTCGGCCGCCGGGAGGCAAGCTTTGTTTTTGCAGAGAGCGATTTTGTGGTAGAGCACCGATCAAAACATCTCCCAAAGGGGCCCCTCCCGCAATCAAACGCAGCGCCGGTCTGTGACCGGCGATTTCGCCAGTCAAAGACTGGCGCTACGTGCCAGCTTTGCTGTGCCCAGGAAGACATCAGAGCGTTGCATCTCTCCGTGAAATGCTCGGCCAGATTTCCAGGCTCCCAGCGAGGTGCGCCATGGGTGAGACATCAACAAGGTGCGCCTTTCAAAGGTGAGACAGAGGTGTGACACCGTGGCGTGGTGGATTAACTTCCGGTGAATCCGATAACTGAGAGGTAATCTTTTTAGATATTCATTAACAGTTACTTAAGAATTCGATGATGGTTGGGGCATGCTCGTTGCTATAGATCCGCCATGAGCCATATTCTTGGCATCGATCTCGGTACGACTAACTCCTGCATGGCCGTCATGGAAGGCGGCGAACCGGTGGTGGTTCCCAACGCTGAAGGCGCCCGAACGACTCCGTCTGTCGTGGCATTCACCAAGACCGGCGAGCGTCTTGTGGGACAGGCGGCCAAACGGCAGGCGGTCACCAACCCGAAGAACACGGTATTCTCCGCCAAGCGCCTTATCGGCCGGAAACATTCCGAAGTGCGGGAGGAGGCAAAGAACTTTCCGTTCAAGGTGGTCGAAGGCAAGAACGGGGACGCGTACATTGAAGTGCAGGCGGAAGGGAAGACGGAGCAATTCGCGCCGCAACAGATTTCCGCGATGGTTCTGGCAAAGATGAAGGCCGATGCAGAGGCGTATCTGGGCGAGAAGATCACCCAGGCGGTCATCACGGTGCCGGCCTATTTCAACGATGCCCAGCGTCAGGCCACCAAGGACGCCGGGAAGATTGCCGGCCTCGAAGTGCTCCGCATCATCAACGAACCGACTGCCTCGTCGCTCGCCTACGGTCTGGACAAGAAAAAGGACGAGAAGATCGCCGTCTTCGACCTCGGTGGCGGCACCTTTGACGTGTCCATCCTTGAGATTGGCGACGGCGTGTTCGAAGTGAAGGCCACGAATGGCGACACGCACCTCGGCGGAGACAATTGGGACGACGCCATCATCATGTGGCTGGTCGACAATTTTAAGAAGGAAAACGGAGTCGATCTCCGCAAGGATCCGATGGCGCTTCAGCGGCTGAAGGAAGAGGCGGAGAAGGCGAAGATTGCCCTGTCGTCCGCCCAGTCGGTCAACATCAACCTGCCTTTCATCACGGCCGATGCCTCCGGGCCGAAGCATCTCAATGTCACCCTCACGCGGGCCAAGATGGAGCAGATCTGCGATTCGCTCTTCGAGCGATGCCTGCAGCCGTTCAAGAACTGCATGAAGGACGCCGGCCTGACGGTTTCTGAGATCGACGAACTCGTGCTCGTCGGAGGCATGACTCGCATGCCGAAAGTGGTCGACATCGCCAAGAACCTCGGCGGGAAGCAACCGCACCAAGGGGTCAACCCCGATGAAGTGGTCGCCGTCGGCGCGGCCATCCAGGGCGGCGTGCTCAAGGGCGAAGTGCGCGACGTTCTCCTGCTCGACGTCACTCCGCTCACACTGGCCATTGAGACCTATGGCGGAGTGGCGACGCCGATGATTCCACGCAATACCACGATTCCGACCAAGAAATCGCAAGTGTTCTCCACCGCCAGCGACAGCCAGCCTTCGGTGGAGATTGTTGTCACCCAGGGCGAGCGGCCGATGTCGCGGGACAACAAGGTGCTGGGGACCTTCCGGCTCGACGGAATTCTGCCGGCGCCGCGTGGCGCGCCCCAGATTGAAGTCACTTTCGACATTGATGCGAACGGCATTCTCCATGTGTCCGCCAAGGACCTCGGGACCGGCCGCGAGCAGAAGATTACGATCCAGGGCTCCTCCGGACTCTCCAAGGACGAGGTCGAAAAGATGACCAAAGAGGCGGAGGTCAACGCCGAGGCCGACAAGAACCGTCGCGAACAAATCGAAGCGAAGAATCAACTTGATTCGGTCCTTTATCAGCTCGAAAAGACCGTCAAGGAATCCGGGGGCAAACTGCCAGCGGACGTGAAGTCGAAGATCGAGGCGGGTCTGGCCAGCGCGAAGAAGGACCTGGAGAGCAACGATGCGGCTCGGATGCGGGCGGCCGTTGAAAACCTCACCAAGCTTGGAGGCGAGTTCTACGCCCAGGCGCAGCAGGCGGCGGCAGCTGGAGCCAACGCCGCGGCCGGCAACCCGGACCGCGGGCCATCCGCGGAGGGCGAGAAGAAGACAGCCGACAAGAAATCCGATGTCGTTGACGCCGATTTCGAGGTCGTCGACGAGAACAACAAGAAGTCCTGACCCGCCACGGATCAGGTGCCTCCGCCCCAGTTGGCGCGGAGGTCCGCATTTTCACCACCGAGAACAAACCTCTCAACTCAAACCCAAACTCAATCCATATGGCCAACGTCAAAATCAAGCCCATCGGCGATCGTGTTCTGGTCGAACACCTCGAAGAAAAAGAGCAGGTCCGCGGAGGAATCATCATCCCGGACAGTGCCAAGGAAAAGCCCCAGGAGGCCAAGGTTATCGCCCTTGGCACCGGCAAGAAAGGGGAGGATGGAAAGGTCCTTGCCTTCGAAGTCAAAGTCGGAGACCGCGTGCTCATCAGCAAATACGGCGGCACGGAGGTGAAGATCGAGGAGAAGAAGTATACCCTCGTGCGTGAAGACGACATTCTCGGCGTCCTGGAGTGAATCGCGCCGGGACCAATCTGAACCAAAACTCGCAACCAATATTTTCCTACTATGCCAGCCAAACAACTCGTTTTTGACGAAGTCGCCCGCCAGAAGATTCTGCGCGGCGTGGAGCTTCTCTCGCGTGCGGTCAAGGTGACCCTCGGGCCGAAGGGCCGCAATGTCGTGATCGACAAGAAATTCGGTTCGCCGACCGTCACCAAGGACGGCGTGACCGTCGCCAAGGAGATCGAACTTCCGGACCCCTATGAAAACATGGGCGCCCAGATGGTGAAGGAAGTCGCCTCCAAGACTTCGGATGCCGCCGGCGACGGCACCACCACCGCCACCTTGCTCGCCGAGAGCATCTACCGCGAGGGCCTGAAGAGCGTTACGGCCGGCGCGAATCCGATTTACCTGAAGCGCGGCATCGATCGGGCCGTGGAGGCCACCGTCGCCGAGCTGGTCAGAATTTCCAAGAAGGTGAATGACCGCGAGGAAATCCGCCAGGTCGCTACCGTCTCGGCCAACTGGGACGAGACCATTGGCAAGATCATTGCCGACGCCATGGACAAGGTGGGCAAGGACGGCACGATCACGGTCGAAGAGGCCAAGACGATCGAGACAACCCTCGATGTCGTCGAGGGCATGCAGTTCGACAAGGGCTATCTCTCGCCGTATTTCGTGACCAACGCCGAGGCGATGGAAGTGGTCCTCGAGGACGCCTATGTGCTGATCCATGAGAAGAAGATCACAAGCCTGCAGGATTTCCTCCCGCTGCTGCAGACGGTCGCCAAGAGTGGCAAGCCCCTCCTCGTCATTGCCGAGGAAGTGGAAGGCGAGGCGCTTGCCGCCCTCGTCGTGAACAAGATTCGCGGCACGCTCAATGTGTGCGCCGTCAAGGCCCCCGGCTTCGGCGATCGCCGCAAGGCCATGCTCGAGGACATCGCGATCCTCACCGGCGGCCGCTGCCTCACCGAGGATCTTGGCATCGAAGCTCGAGAACGTCACGGTCAGTGACCTCGGCAAGGCGAAGCGCATCACCATCGACAAGGAAAACACGACCATTGTCGAGGGTTCGGGCAAGTCGTCCGACATCCAGGGTCGCGTGAAGCAGATCCGTCGTCAGATTGACGAGACCACTTCGGACTATGACCGCGAGAAGCTCCAGGAACGCCTGGCCAAGCTCGCCGGCGGTGTCGCCGTGATCAACGTCGGCGCCTCCACCGAGACCGAGATGAAGGAGAAGAAGGCCCGCGTGGAGGATGCTCTCCATGCCACGCGCGCCGCGGTTGAGGAAGGCATCGTGGCCGGTGGCGGCGTGGCCCTGTTGCGCTGCGCCAAGGTGATCGATGACCTCGAACTCGCCGGCGACGAGAAGCTCGGTTCGCAAATCGTCCGCCGCGCCATCGAGTATCCGATCCGCATGCTCTGCGCCAATGCCGGCGTCGAACCCGGCGTGGTGACGCAGAAGGTGGTCGAGTACAAGGGCAACTACGGCTACAACGTGGCGACTGACAAGTACGAGGACCTCGTGAAGGCCGGCGTGGTTGACCCGACCAAGGTCACCCGCACCGCGCTCCAGAACGCGGCCTCGATCGCCGGTCTGCTGCTGACCACCGAGTGCATGATCACCGAGATTCCTGAGAAGAAAGAGCCGCCGGCGGCTCCTCCGGGCGGTGGTATGGGCGGCATGGACTACTAAACCCTGCCGCGGTCGGAATCATACCGCACAACTTCAAGGCGCTCCGGTTTCCGGAGCGCCTTTTTTCTGACAGGGTGTCGGACTTTCGTCCTCGGCGCATCGCTAGGGGAAAATACGGATTGCGACGAGTCCGCGCCGCGTGCTAGTGTGATCGTTTCGCAACCTGACGAACCTGTCATGGACGAGCAGCAAACCCCCGCGGCCGGGCCTGCCGACGAGTTGACCTCGCTGCGGCGGCGTGTCGCCGAACTGGAGGCGGTTGACGCGGCCCGGAGGCAGGTCGAGGAATTGCTGCGAACGAGTGAAGCGCGATTCCGGCAGACCTTTGACCTGTCGCCAGTGGGGGCCGTGATTGTTGGAACGGATTTTCGTTTCCTCCGGTGCAACGAGTCGTTTTGCCGTTTCCTGGGCTACACGGAGAGCGAACTCCAGCAGAAGACCTTTCCGGATGTGACCTATCCAGACAATCGCGAGATCGGAGTCGCGGAAGCCAGGGCGATCCTTGCCGGCCGGCTTGAAGCAGCCCGGCTGCAGAAGCGCTATCAGCACCGAAGCGGCCGGGCGGTCTGGGGCGAGGTTTCCATCCGGTTGGTGCGGGATGCTGCCGGTCAGCCCCTCTATTTCCTGACGGTCGTCCGGGATACCAACGAGCAGAAGGAGGCAGAGGAGTCGCTGCACCGGAGCGAGGAGCGATATCGTTTGCTCTTCCGCAGCATCAACGACGCGGTGTTCGTCTGTGGGGTGGGGGAGGATCGCCTGCCGAGTCGTTTCATGGAGGTGAACGATATCGCGTGCCAGCGGCTGGGCTATACGCGAGAGGAGTTGCTGGCGATGCGCCCGGTCGACGTCGAGGGACCGGAGACATGGGTGACTTTCCGGGAGCAGGTGATTCCGCGGCTGCGCCGCGACCGCCGGGCGGTGTGGGAGGGGGTGCACGTCCACAAGGACGGCCACAAGATCCCGGTGGAGATCAGCACCAACTTGTTCGATTACGAGGAGAAGCTGCTCGCCGTGACGACCGTGCGGGATCTCACGGAACGCAAGCGTTCGGAACAGAAACAGCGCGAACTTGAGGTGCAGATGCAGCAGACGCAGAAGTTGGAGAGCCTCGGAATTCTCGCCGGCGGCATTGCCCACGACTTCAACAATCTGCTCACGGCGATCCTCGGGCACGCCAACCTCGCACTGATGGATCTGGCGCCGGAGTCGCCGGTCCGCGACAGCCTGCGCGAGATCGACAAGGCGTCCGGCCGGGCCGCCGAGTTGTGCCGGCAGATGCTCGCCTACGCCGGCAAGGGACGGTTCGTGGTCGAGCCGATCAACCTGTCACGCCTGATCGAGGAACTGGCCCACCTGTTACGGGTATCCATTTCAAAGAAGGTTCTGCTTCGTTGCCAGCTGGCGGAAGGCCTGCCCGCGATCGAGGCCGACCCGGCACAATTGCGGCAGGTGGCGATGAATCTGGTCATCAACGCGGCGGAGGCAATCGGCGACACCGAGGGAATCATTGCGATTACCACCGGCGTCAGGCAATGCGACGAGGAGGATCTTCGTGGCAACCCCCTGCGCGAGGAACTGGCTCCCGGCCAATATGTCTTCTTGGAGGTGACGGACACCGGTTGCGGGATGGACGCGGAGACGCGAAGCAGGATCTTCGACCCGTTCTTTACGACGAAGTTCGCCGGCCGGGGTCTCGGTCTGGCCGCGGTTCTCGGCATTGTCCGCAGCCACCGGGGTCTGCTGAAGGTGGAGAGCGAGCCGGGCCGCGGTACAACGTTCCGGGTATTGTTTCCGGCCGCGGCCAGGAGCGTGGTCGCCGCAGAGTCCGGCGGGAGTCCGCCGTGGCGCGGTACTGGCACCATCCTCCTCGTCGACGACGAGGAGTCGGTCCGCAACGTCGCGGGCCGGATGTTGGAACGCTGCGGCTTCAGGGTGCTTTGCGCCGACGACGGCCGGGAGGCGGTCGAGTTGTTTCGCGTCCACGCGGCCGAGATCGCCTGCGTCCTGCTCGACCTGGCGATGCCGCGGATGGACGGCGAAGAGACATTCGGAGAGTTGCGCCGCATCAAGCCGGACGTGCGCGTGGTTCTGGCCAGCGGCTACAGCGACCAGGAAATCGCGGAGCGATTCCGCAGCGCGGGGCTGGCCGGCTTTGTTGAAAAGCCCTACCGCGTGGAGGCGCTAGCAAAG